>NZ_QKTA01000001.1:0-622624 GCF_003234395.1 Curtobacterium sp. MCLR17_051 | reverse complement strand
GGGGCGGGCCTCCAGGCCGGGACCGTGTGCACGACGTCAGCCGGTGAAGCGGGTCCAGAGCTCGGTGACGATCGGCCAGACGTCGCCCGCGCGGTCGGCGGAGCCGACGGCGACCAGGACGACGGGGACCAGGGTGACCGCCAGGCTCACCAGGACGGCGAGCACCACGGCGGTCGTCGCGGTGGCGGTGTGCCGGCGGGTCAGGGCGAGCAGGAGCAGGGCGAGCACCACGACCGCACCGAGCAGGGCGATCAGGGTGACGCGGACGAACGGGAACGGCACGAGGCCGGCGGTGGTGGCGGTGACCCCGCCGAGGAACCCGACCAGCGGCAGGAAGCCGCCGACCGCGACGGCGAGGACGAGGAAGACCCCGATGCCGCCGGCGATCCAGACGCCGCGGGGTCGGGGACGCCGGTCGCGGGACCGGCGCCCTCCGGACCAGGCGGTGGTCACGGCTGGTCCCGGTGACGGGGAGCCGTGGCGGCATCCGCTGCCGCATCGGCGGCGACGGCTGCGTCGTCGGCCGCGTCCGCCGCGGCATCGGCAGCGTCGGCGGCCCGGTCGCGGGTCGTGCCGGCTGTGTCGACGACGACGTCGCGGGCCTGCTCGGCGGCGTCCTTCGCAGACGATGCCGCGTCGGCGGCCTGCTCGGATGCCCGGGCGAGCGACTCCGAGGCGGCGTCACGCAGACGCTCGCTCGTCTCGGCGGCGGTGTCGACGGCACGCTTCGTGGTGTCGGCGGTGGCGTCGGCAGCGCGCTTGGTGGCGTCGGCGGTGGCGGACGCTGCCTGCTTCGTCGCGTCCGCCGTGGCCGTCGCGGCGCGCTTGGTCGCGTCCGCGGTGGTCTCGGCGGCCCGCTTGACGGCGTCGCCGGTCGACTCGGCCGCCTGCTTGACCGCGTCGGTCGCCTGCTCGGCGGCCCGGCCGAGCGGGGACTGCTCGTCGTCGAACGGTCCGTGTACGTCGAGGACGCGCACGTCGACCGAGGTGCGGAGGTCGGACAGCTGCCGCGTCGCTGCGGTGACCTGCTGCCTGACCTCGGCGGCGACGGCCAGCACCGGGTGCGGGTAGCTGACGACGACGGCGACCTGCACGGTGAGCACGCCGTCCTGTTCGTCGACCTGCACGCCGGTGGTGCCCGCCGAACGGCCGAGCTGCTTCCGCAGCTGGTCGGCGGCACGGGCGGCGATCCCGCCGAGGTGGTGCACGCCGGGCACGCCGAGCGCGGTCTCCGCCGCGGTGCGCGCGACGATCGTCGCGGTGCTCGCGTCGTCGGGCAGCGGCTCCGTCAGTGCTGCGGGCAGGGTCACCTCGGTGACCTGCGTGTTCGCATGGGGGTCGTGCTGCATGGTTCCTCCTCGTTCGGGATCTGCGCGGGGACGCATCGGGGCACCCGTTCGACGGGTGCCCCGATGCGGTCGTTGCGACCTACTTCTTGAAGACGTCCTTGACGTCCTCGCCGGTCTGCTTCGCGCTCGCGGCGGCCTGGTCCTTCTTGCCTTCGGCGACCTTCGAGTCGTCGTTGGTCAGGTTGCCGACGGCTTCCTTCGCCTTGCCGGCGAGGTCCTGAGCGGCGTTCTTGATCTTGTCGTCGAGTCCCATGACGGGTCCTTTCGTGGGTGGGCGTGCGCCCGGTGGTGTGGTGGTGGGCCGGGAGGCCCGGGGTACGTCCGGCTGACGGGTGTCAGTGGACGCGGGTCGACTTCGCGAGCGCGGAGCGGGTACCGCCGGTCAGGTGCACGAGCACCGGGACCGGACGGCCGAGGGTGCGGTCGAGGACCGCGACGGCTCGGTCGACGGCGTCGAGCACGCTGACGGCGTCCCCGCCGCGGCGGACCGCGACACGGATCCGGGCGGCGCGCTGCCGGCGGACGAGGTAGGTGTCGACACGTGACCCGACCACGTCGCGGACACCCGCGAGTTCGTGCTCGAGGACGTCCCGGACGAGTGCGACGTTGACGGTGACCGCATCGTCGCCCGAGTGCTCCCGGACGGCGACGGACGTGCCGCCACCACCGCGGGTGAACACCCACACGAGCGACAGGACGACCACGAGGGCCGCGGCCCCGGCGACGATCCACAGCGCGGACGCTGGGACGTCGAGGCTGCGGGGGAGGTCGACGTACGGCTTGACGGCGTCCTGGACGGCAGGCAGCACACCCGCGCCCATCGCGATCCCGACGACCACGGCGACGAGGCCGAGGACGAACAGGATGATCCGGTTGAGGGTCCGGTTGCTCTTGGTCATGCGAGGGTTCCCTTCTCCTCGACCCGGACGCGGACGCGTCGGCCGAAGCGCTCGTCGAGACCGCTCAGGCGCTCCACGACGGCGGCGCGGACGCGCGCCTCGTCGACCGGCACACCCGTGACGGGGACGATGCGGACCTCGGTGGAACGGCCACGGGCGGTGGCGGAGGCGTTCCCCTCGGGGACACCGGCCGCCATGCCGGCAGCGTTCGCCGCGGTGGAGGCGACGATGCGGGCGTCGATGACGACCGCACCACGCTCGTGCTCGACGACCGATCGGTGCTGGCGGCCGGGCTTGAGCGCCAGGACGACCAGCACGACGCCGAGGACGACGAGCACACCCGCGATGACCTCGACGACGGTGACGAACGCGGCGTCCGGACGGAGCGCCGTGTCGACCACGGTCTGGGGGTCGGCGACCAGCGGCGGGCGTCCGATGGCGCTGAGCACCGCCTCGGTGCCGATCCAGGCGGCCACCAGGGCGAGCACCACGAGTGCCACCGCCACTGCTGTGGAGCGGGAGCGGTGCACGCTCCGACGACGGATGCGTCGTTCGACGGAACCGTTGCTCATGATGGCCTCCTAGCGGGCACGGGACTCGTGCTCACGCACGATCCCGGTGAGTTCGATGTGGGCACTGCCGACGCGGCGCCCGGTCAGGTCGCTCACGCGGCCCTTGACCTGGTCCGCGATCCGGATCGACCCGGAGACGATGTCGTCGCTCGCGGCGATCGGCCCGGTGATGTCGAGCGACAGCGCTCCCGACGCGTCGCCGAGTCCGACGCGCACCCGCTTGGCGGGGGCGCCGAGCCCTTCGGCTGCGACGGCCCGCGCCAGCGAGGTGAGCGCGCGTGCGGTGATCTCGACGCGGCCCGGGACGTCCGGGCCGGCGTTCACCGGGAGCTCCGGCGTCCGGTCAGCACGTCGGTCAGGGCGCCGCGGTCGATGCGACCGGTGGCGAGTGCGGCCACGAGGGCCCCGATCGCACCGAACACGATCACGAGCACGAAGCCCCAGAACCCGAACTGCAGTGCCACGACGGCGAGGACTGCGCCGATGAGGGCGCCGATCAGCGTGTTGCTCATGCGACTCGGGCTTCCTTCTTCTCGTCCTCGTTGTCGTCGTCGTCACCCGGGATGTAGACGTCCTGGACGGTCACGTTGACCTCGGCGACCTCCATGCCGACGATCTGCTCGAGGGCGCGGGCGACACCGGCACGGACGCCGTCGGCGACCTGCTGGAGCGACACCGGGTACTCGGCGACGATCACGATGTCCGCGGCGACCTGCTTCTCGCCGACCTCGACCTTGACGCCCTGACCGAAGTCACGCTGGCCGATGGCGTCGCGGATGGCGCCGATGGCACGGGCCGCGCCGTTGCCGAGGGAGTGCACGCCGTTGACCTCGCGGGCGGCGATGCCGGCGACCTTCGACACGACGGTGTCGTCGATGACGGTCTTGCCGGTGACGCCGCTGGTGCCGGCGTGCGAGGTGGCACGGGTCGCCGTGGTGGCCGGGGTGGGGGTGATGGTGTCAGCCATGTTCGTTCCTTCCGTTGACCCGCCGGGCGTTCCCAGCGGTTGCTGTTCACGGATGAGACGGGCTGTGGAAGAGATTCGTCACATACGACTTCTCGGATTCGGGTGATGTCCAGGGATCCCCGGAAAACCGGGGATGTGGGTGTACCCCCGGGGTGTTCCGTCCGGCCGTTCAGCCGATTCCGGCCGCGCCGTTGCGCTCGGCAGCGGCCCGCATGGCACGCACACAGGCCATCGGGGACTCGCCGCGCTCCTCGCGGAAGAGCTGCTGCAGCCGTCTGGGGAGCACCCCTGCAGCGGCCGCGATGTCGTCGAGCGTGAGCGGGTCGTCGAGGTGCTGCTCGATGTACGACACCGCACGACGGACACGCCACGACGCCTTGCCGGCCTCCGGCTGCGCGGCCAGCGACGCGCGTTTCGTCACGGCGGGGTCCTCGCCGAACCGGTCGCGGTAGGTCTCGGCGAACCGGCCCGGGTTGGTGAAGCCCCAGCGGCGGGCGATCGCGGCGATGCCGGAGGACACGAGCGGGCAGTCCGCCGGGGCGACCGGGCCACCACGGTCCGCGCGGAGCAGCTCCTCGCGCACCCGGTCCAGACGGTGGTCGCGGAGGAACCGGTGCGGGGTGGTGTCGAGCGTCCGGGCGAAGACGTCCTGCAGCCCACGCTGGCTCAGTCCGCACGCGGCGGCGACCGTGGGGACCGAGGGGCGTTCGGCGGCGTGCAGCTCGATGAAGCGGATCGCGTCGCGGAGCCGGTTCGCCACGGGGACGTCGTCACCGCGGTTCCGGATCGGGAACGTGTCGAGGATGACGACGGCCAGCCGGCGGTTCAGCGCGGTCCGCATCGGTCCGAGCACGCGGTCGTCGACCAGGGCCGGCCCGAGTTCACGGATCAGGTGCCGCAGGGGTTCGCGCCGGGCGACGACCTCGTCCTGCTGGTCGAACAGCAGTGGGCCGTCGGGCAGGCGGTAGCCGAGGTCGCGGCCGACGCTCCGCAGGAACCGGTCGGACACGTGCACGCCGTTGTAGACGGTGCCGTCGGACTCGAACCGGTAGGCCTCGGACGCCGAGGCGATGTACGGGCTGCCCGGCTCGACGACGCGGGTGCGGTCGGCGAAGTGCATCTCGAGCCGGCCCTTGGTCAGCCAGAACACCACGTGGTCGTCCCGCACGCCGATGACCCCGCCCCGCCGACCGCCCTCGGCCCGCATGGTGCGCAGCGACAGGTCGTCGTCGCCCACGACCGTGTACTCGTACCGGGTGTCGTCGGTGGCGAAGGTCTCGGAGGCGAAGTCCGAGCCGCCGTACTCGGCCGCGAAGATCTCGGAGTAGTCGGAACCCTCGCCGTCGGAGAACCGCAGCCGGCGGAATCCGTTCGTCGTCGAGGGGTCCATGCGCTGATCATGCCACCGGTTGCGCGCGGACGAGATCGGAATACCCTAGGGGGGTACCGTATTGAGAACGGTGGAGGCGGACATGCACGAACACGTCGGGTACATCGGCGACAAGGACGACCTGCTCAAGCGACTCCGTCGCGCCGAGGGGCAGGTGCGCGGCATCGCGCGGATGGTCGAGGACGAGACGTACTGCATCGACGTCCTGACCCAGATCTCGGCGGCGAACCGGGCGCTCGAACGCGTCGCGCTGTCGCTGCTCGAGGACCACCTGGCGCACTGCGTCGCCGAGGCCGTCGCCGAGGGCGGGGACGCCGCCGACGAGAAGGTGCGCGAGGCCAGCCAGGCGATCGCCCGGCTCGTCCGCTCCTGACCCTGACGACCCACCACCGAGAAGGAGACACCATGACCACCGAAACGCTGCTCGTCGAGGGCATGACCTGTGACCACTGCGTGATGAGCGTCACCGAGGAACTCACCGAGGTCGACGGAGTGTCGGGCGTCGACGTCCGACTCGTCCCCGGCGGATCGTCCGAGGTCACCGTCAGCTCGGCGGCACCCGTCGACGCGGACGCCCTCCGCGCCGCCGTCGCCGAGGCGGGGTACGAGGTCGTGCGCTCGTGACCGACCGCGCCGTCGAACTCGACATCACCGGGATGACCTGCGCCTCGTGCGCGAACCGCATCGAGCGGAAGCTCGGCAAGCTGCCCGGGGTCACCGCCACCGTCAACTACGCCACCGAGAAGGCGCAGGTGCAGGTCGCCGCGGACGGCACCGCCGACCCCGAGGCGCTGATCGCCGCGGTGGAGTCGGCCGGCTACGGCGCCACGGTGCCGGCCCCACCCGCCGCTGCTGACGCCGACCCCGCGGTCGACGAGGACCCGACCGGCCCGCTGCGCCGACGCCTGGTCGTGTCCGCCGTGCTCGCGGTGCCCGTCGTGGTGCTCTCGATGGTGCCGGCCCTGCAGTTCCCGAACTGGCAGTGGCTCGCCCTGACGCTCGCGGCGCCCGTCGCCGTCTGGGGTGCGCTCCCGTTCCACCGTGCCGCGTGGGTCAACGCCCGGCACGGTGCCGCCACCATGGACACCCTGGTGAGCGTCGGCGTCCTCGCTGCCTTCGGGTGGTCGCTGTACGCCCTGTTCTTCGGCGACGCCGGCACGACCGGCATGCACATGACGTTCTCGTGGTTCGCCACGGACCCCGAGGCCACCGACCTGTACCTCGAGGTCGCGGCGGCCGTGACGGTGTTCATCCTCGCCGGCCGGTACATGGAGGCCCGCGCGAAGACACAGTCCGGTGCCGCACTCCGGGCACTGCTCGAACTCGGTGCGAAGGACGCCACCGTCCTGCGCGACGGCGCGGAACACCGCGTGCCGACCTCGTCCCTCGTCGTCGGCGACGTCGTCGTGGTGCGACCCGGCGAGCGGATCCCGAGCGACGGCCTGGTGCAGGACGGCTCCTCGGCCGTCGACCTCAGCATGCTCACCGGCGAGTCCGTGCCGGTCGAGGTCGGCCCGGGCGACCGGGTCACCGGTGCCACGATCAACGTCGGCGGGCGGCTCGTCGTCGCGATCACGCGTGTCGGCGCCGACACCGAGCTCGCCCGGATGGGTCGCCTGGTCGAGGACGCCCAGACCGGCAAGGCCGAGGTGCAGCGTCTGGCCGACCGCGTGTCCGGGGTCTTCGTGCCGATCGTCATCGTGCTCGCCGTGCTGGCCTTCGTCGGCTGGCTCGTGTTCGGCGGCTCGGTCACCGCGGCCTTCACCGCGGCCGTCGCCACCCTGATCATCGCCTGCCCGTGCGCCCTCGGGCTCGCCACGCCCACCGCGCTGCTGGTCGGCACCGGTCGCGGCTCCCAGCTCGGCATCCTGATCGGCGGTCCGCAGGTGCTCGAGCGCACCCGCGGCGTCGACACCGTCGTGCTCGACAAGACCGGCACCGTCACCACGGGGTCGATGACCCTGCGGTCGGTCACCGCCGTCGACGAGACCGAGGACGTCGTCCTGCGCCTCGCCGCAGCGGTCGAGGACGGCTCCGAACACCCCGTCGCCCGCGCTGTGACCACCGCGGCCCGTGCCCGGGGCGCCGGCCTGCCCCAGGCCGAGCAGTTCACCGCCACCGCCGGCGCCGGTGTGCAGGCCGTCGTGGACGGCGACGTCGTCCTGGTCGGCACGACCCGCTGGCTCGCCGACTCGTGGTCGATCACCCTGCCAACGGTGCTGTCCGACGCCGTCGACCGTGCCGAGGTCGACGGGGGCACGGCGGTCGTCGTCGCCCGGAACGGCACCGCCCTCGGCGTGGTCGTCGTCGGCGACACCGTGAAGCCCGAGGCCGCCGACGCGATCGCCCGCTTCCGGGCGCTCGGCCTGCACCCGGTCCTGCTCACCGGCGACAACGACGGTGCCGCACGTGCGGTCGCCGCGAGCGTCGGCATCGACGAGGTGCACGCCCGCGCGACCCCGGCGTCGAAGCTCGAGACCGTCCGCCGGCTGCAGTCCGAGGGGCGGAGCGTCGCGATGGTCGGCGACGGCGTGAACGACGCCGCCGCACTGGCCGCGGCCGACCTCGGCATCGCCATGGGGGCCGGCACCGACGCGGCCATCGCCGCGAGCGACATCACGGTCGTCAGCGGTCGGCTCACCGTGGTGGCCGACGCCATCCGGCTGTCGCGCGCGACGCTCGGCGTCATCAAGGGCAACCTGTTCTGGGCGTTCGCGTACAACGTCGCGGCGATCCCGCTCGCGATGGCGGGGCTGCTCAACCCGGTGCTCGCGGGTGCGGCGATGGCGTTCTCGTCGGTCTTCGTCGTGACGAACAGCCTGCGGTTGCGTCGCTTCGCGGCGCAGCCGTGAACCCGGCGAGCCGACCGCGGCCCTGAACGCGACCGGCCGGGAGGCGTGACGCGCGCAGCGAACGCGAGCCGCGCCTCCCGGCCGACTGTGCGCACCACCCGCCGGAGCGCACTACGCTCGAAGACGGTCCGCGACGCAGCGCTGCGTGACCCGCGGGCTGTACGTCTTGAACGTGATCCCCAGGAGGACCGAAGTGACCGAATCCGCTCCCGTCGACCCCACATCGACCGAAGGCTGGAAGAAGCTCGACAGCATCGCTGCCGGCTTCACCCCGGACCTGCGAGGGTGGTTCGACAGCGACCCCGGTCGTGCCGAGCAGTACACCTTCCAGGCGGCCGACCTGACCGTCGACCTGTCCAAGGGCCTGGTGACCGACGAGATCCTCGCCGCGCTGCTGCAGGTCGCGAAGGACACCGGCGTCGCCGAACGCTTCCAGGCGATGCTCGCCGGTGAGCACATCAACGTCACCGAGGACCGCGCCGTGCTGCACACCGCGCTCCGCCGCCCGAAGGCGACCGAGGGCCTCGTGCCGGCGGCGCCCCTGACCGTCGACGGCCAGGACGTCGACGTCGACGTGCACGCCACGCTCGACAAGGTCTACGGCTTCGCCGAGCAGGTCCGCAGCGGCGCCTGGACCGGTGTCACCGGCAAGCGCATCGAGACCGTCGTCAACATCGGCATCGGTGGCTCCGACCTCGGCCCGGTCATGGTCTACGAGGCACTCAAGCCCTACGTCCAGCCCGGCCTCGAGGCCCGCTTCGTCTCGAACATCGACCCGGCGGACATCTACGAGAAGACCGCGGACCTGGACCCCGAGACCACGCTCTTCATCGTCGCGTCGAAGACCTTCGGCACGCTCGAGACCCTGACGAACGCGCGCCTCGCCCGCCAGTGGCTGTGGGAGAAGCTCGGCCTGACCGACGCCGCCGACGACGAGAAGAAGAACGCCGTCGCCAAGCACTTCGTCGCCGTCTCCACCGCGCTCGACAAGGTCGAGGCGTTCGGTATCGACCCCGAGAACGCCTTCGGCTTCTGGGACTGGGTGGGCGGCCGCTACTCGGTCGACTCGGCCATCGGCACGAGCGTCGTCATCGCGATCGGCAAGGAGAACTGGGAGCAGTTCCTCGCCGGCTTCCACGCCATCGACGAGCACGTCCGCACCACGCCGCTCGAGCAGAACGTCCCCGTCCTGATGGGCCTGCTCAACGTCTGGTACACGAACTTCCTCGGTGCGCAGAGCCACGCGGTCCTGCCGTACACGCAGTACCTGCACCGCTTCGCCGCGTACCTGCAGCAGCTCACCATGGAGTCGAACGGCAAGCGCGTCCGCTGGGACGGCTCGCCCGTCACCACCGAGACCGGCGAGGTCTTCTGGGGTGAGCCCGGCACGAACGGCCAGCACGCGTTCTACCAGCTCATCCACCAGGGCACCCGCCTGATCCCGGCCGACTTCATCACGGTCGCCAACCCGGCCCGTCCGCTCAAGGACGAGACCGGCGACGGCAAGGGTGTCGCGCCCGGCACCGACGTGCACACGCTGTTCCTGGCGAACTTCTTCGCGCAGACCAAGGCGCTCGCGTTCGGCAAGAGCGCCGACGAGGTCCGCGCCGAGGGCACCACCGACGAGGGCATCGTCGCGGCGCGCACGTTCCCGGGCAACAAGCCGACCACGTCGATCATCGCGCCGGAGCTCACCCCGAGCGTCCTCGGCCAGCTCATCGCCCTGTACGAGCACATCGTGTTCACCGAGGGCACGATCTGGGGCATCGACTCGTTCGACCAGTGGGGTGTGGAGCTCGGCAAGCAGCTGGCGCTGCAGGTCACGCCGGCCGTCGAGGGCGACCAGGCCGCGCTCGACGCGCAGGACCCGTCGACCAAGGCGCTCATCGCGAAGTACCTGGAGCTGCGGAAGTAACGCACGCCCCCACCTGACGGACGGGAGGCCCGTGGCGGATCCGCCACGGGCCTCCCGTCCGTCGTGTCGGGCACTGCCAAAGCGACAGTTGCGCCCGACGGGCCGCCGTCAGGCCTGCGAAAGCGACAGATGCGCGCCGATCTTCCGCGGAGAAGTGTCGCTTTCGCGAGGGCCCGCTGCGACGCCGCGGGGCTCGGCGCCGGGCCGCCGGCTCAGCGGGCGAGCGGGTCGAGGTTGAGGGACGTGCCCTCGTACAGGTGCTGGTCCTCGCCGAACACCTGGACGCCCTCGTTGAGCCAGACCAGGTCGCGGACGGTGATGCCGAACCGCGCCGCGACGTCCCCGATCAGGTCGTCCGGTGCGACGCCGTAGGACCTCGGCGCGCCGGCGGCCGTGGTCGCGGTGACGGTCCCGGTCGCGTTCGCCCGTCGTCCGGCGTCCTTCGGGTGCACGTTCGTCTGCCGGGCGGGGACGGACCACCGCACGGTGGACACCGCGAGGACCTTGCCGGCGGAGATCTCGACGGGGACGTCCTGTCCGGGCGCCGCGGCGGAGTAGGTCACGAGGGTGCCGAGGTGTGACGGGTCGACCCCGGATCCGTCCAACGGGACGTCGACCGCGGCCGCTGTGCTGGTCGGACCGCCGAGGGTCCGGTCACCGACACCGGGGTAGGTGAGCCCGTCGCCCACCGCACGGGGCAGGTCGAACAATGCGACGCCGATCGGCACCGGCAGCGTCGAGGTGATCCCGGAGTACTGCGCGGTGAAGGTGTCGTCGCCGTCCGCGACCACCCGGAAGTGGAAGTGCACGCTGCCCTTCGGCGAGGCCACGTCCCCCTGCGCCAGGACGGTCCCGGCGGGGATCGGTGTCAGCGTCGGTGCGGGTGCGGCGGCCTCCGTCGGCACCGGGGTCGGTGTGCGCGGGTTCGCCGAGGCCTCGATCAGGTCCGATGCCGACTCGCCGTCCGGGGTCGCGGTCGGGGTCTCGCTCGCGGTCGGGCTCGACGCGGGTGGGGAGGCGGGAGCGGGCAGGGCACCGTCCGGTCCCCGCAGCAGCGAGCAGCCGGACAGCACCACGCCGGCCGCCAGCACGATGGCGATTCCGCCGGTCCGTTTCATGATGCCCCCTCAGCTCGAGGGTAACGCGATGGCGAACACACGGTCGTCGTCGCCGGCGGACTGTGTCCCGGGACGCAGTCCAGCCGCCGAGGGGGCGAGATGGTGTCGGTCGGAGCGGCTACGGTCGAGGGCATGGAGCGTTCGGAGATCCTCGCCGCGGCTGCCGCCGCGCACGCCGCCCGCATCGCAGCGGCCGGTGGTGACGACGTCGCAGCGCGTGAACGTGCCGACAGCGTCCGGCGCCGGGCCGACGGGCTCACCGACCGGTACGACACGGTCGAGGGCTCGGACACCGAGTCCGATGCCCGTGACGCCGCACGCCGTCGCGCGGGAGAGGCAGACCGCGCCGCCTCGCGCACCGAGGGCGTGCTGTCGGACTGGCACCGGATGGGCACCCGCCGTGGCGTCACTCCCGACGCCCAGGTCCGCACGGCGTGGACCGTGACCGGGGTCCCCGAGCGCGGCGACGCCCGAGCCCTGGCCAACGTGCTGCTCTCCACCGCGGGGCACGCCGGACGCGTCGCCGACGCCGCCCGACGCAACCCCGCCCTGTCCGGCGCCGCGAGTGCCGCCGCCCGACGGACCGTGCGCCGCTACACCGACCACGGCGCCGACATGGCTTCGTTGGGGGACGTCCTGGGCGACGGCCCCGTCGACGACGAGCGCTGAGCCCGACCCACAGATTGGACCGCTCCCGTCCTCATCAGGCCTTCTGTGGACCGATCCAAACGACCTGACGACAGAATGTCCAATTGACAGGACATGGATTCGGGTTACGATCGGTCCACGCACTGACGCGCGATCACCGACGAAGGAGTCACCGAATGGTCGACATCAAACCGACAGCCCCGACTGTCGCACTGCCCCCGTTGGGGACCGGGCCGCACCGCCGACGACTCGGTGTGCTGGCCCTCGTCGCCACGTTCGGCGGGTTGCTCTTCGGGTACGACACCGGTGTCATCAACGGTGCCCTGAACCCGATGAAGGCGGAGCTCGGCCTCACGAACTTCACCGAGGGTGTCGTCACCAGCTCGCTGCTCTTCGGTGCCGCGATCGGCGCCATGCTCGGCGGCCGCATCGCCGACGGCTGGGGTCGCCGCAAGACGATCATCCTGCTCGCCGTCACGTTCTTCGTCGGCACGCTGATCTGCGTGTTCGCGCCGACGTTCGAGGTCATCGTCATCGGTCGTGTGCTCCTCGGCCTCGCGGTGGGTGGCGCCTCCACGGTGGTCCCGGTGTTCCTCGCCGAACTCGCGCCGTACGAGATCCGCGGGTCCCTGTCCGGTCGCAACGAGCTCATGATCGTGATCGGTCAGCTCGCCGCGTTCGTGGTCAACGCCTTCATCGGCAACATCTGGGGTGAGGGCAACGGCGTGTGGCGCGTCATGCTGGCCGTCTGTGCGCTCCCCGCGATCGCGCTGTTCGTCGGCATGCTCCGGGTGCCGGAGTCGCCGCGCTGGCTCGCGTCGAAGGACCGCTACGACGAGGCGCTCTCGGTCCTCGAGCAGGTCCGGACCACCGATCGGGCCCGCGCCGAGCTCGACGACATCAAGCGGAGCAACGACCTCGAAGCGAAGGTCGAGCGCGTCAGCGGCTGGCACACGCTGCGCGGGAACAAGTGGCTCATCCGCATCGTGCTCATCGGCGCCGGGCTCGGCGTCGCGCAGCAGCTCACCGGCATCAACTCGATCATGTACTACGGCCAGACCGTGCTCATCGAGTCCGGGTTCCAGGCGTCGGCTGCCCTCATCGCGAACATCGCCCCCGGCGTCATCGCCGTGGTCGGTGGCGTCATCGCGCTGTACAACATGGAGAAGATCAACCGCCGCACGACGCTGATCCTCGGGTTCACGCTGACGACGATCTGCCACTTCCTCATCGGCATCGCGTCGGTGGCGCTGCCCGAGGGCAACCCGGCCCGCCCGTGGGTCATCCTGTTCCTGGTCGTCGCGTTCGTCGGCTCGATGCAGACCTTCCTCAACATCGCCGTGTGGGTCGTCCTGTCGGAGATCTTCCCGACCCAGATCCGTGCGCTCGGCATGGGCATCTCGGTGTTCTGCCTCTGGATCGCGAACGCGTTCCTCGGGCTGTACTTCCCGACGATCGTCGCCGCGACCGGCATCACCGGAACCTTCTTCGGCTTCGGGGTCGTCGGGCTGCTGGCACTGCTCTTCATCTGGAAGTTCGTGCCGGAGAGCCGCGGTCGCACCCTCGAAGAGGTCGAAGAGGGCGTCACCACCGGCAACATCTTCACCGTCCCCGTGAAGGCGTCGCGCCGCTAGTCCGCACCACGCTGCACCGAGTGCGCAGAAGACGTCGGGTCGCCCCAGGGCACCCGACGTCTTCTGCTCACTGGATCCACGGTCGCCGCCCGGTTGATTGCATGGAGGCGTGACGGAACTGGTGCTGCAGGACTTCCCGGTCGCCCTGAACGTGGTGTGCTCGGCGCTGCTCGTGGTCGCCGTGGGCTGTGCCGTGTTCGTGGCGGTCGACGTGGTGCGTCGGCCGCCGCACATGCGCGTCATGGCGTTCGTGTGGCCGCTCACGATGCTGTTCGGCAGCGTCGTGTGGCTCGTCTTCTACCTGCGTCGAGGGCGGGCCTCGGCGCCCGGCCACGGACGGTGGGCGGGCACCGCGATCGACACGAGCCACTGCGGGGCCGGCTGCGCCCTCGGCGACCTGATCGGCGAGTTCGGGCTCGCGGCGTTCCCGGCGCTCGGGGTGGTCGTCGGACTGGGCACGCTCTACCAGGATCGGATGTTCGCCGGGTGGATCGTCGACTTCGTCATCGCGTTCGTGCTCGGCATCGCGTTCCAGTACTTCGCCATCGCGCCGATGCGGGGCCTCGGCGTCCGGGCCGGGCTCGTCGCCGCGCTCAAGGCCGACACGCTGTCGATCATCGCGTGGCAGGTCGGCATGTACGGCCTGATGGCGGTGTGGCAGCTGGTCGTGTTCCCGGCATTCGTCGGCGGGCGCGCGAGCGTCTTCTCGCCGGAGTTCTGGGTGGCGATGCAGCTGGCGATGGTGGCCGGGTTCGTCTGCTCCTACCCCGTGAACGCGTGGCTGGTGCGTCGGGGCATCAAGGAGGCCATGTGACGGACCAGTGAACAGACGGGAGGCCCGGTGCCAGCTGGCACCGGGCCTCCCGTCCGTTCTGTGGTCGCGCTACGGGCGCAGGAGCACCTTGCCGACTCGGCCGGCGGTGTCGCTGGCGCGCACGGCGTCGCGGACCTGCTCGAAGGCGAAGGTCTCGGCGACGGGGAGCGTCAGCGAGCCGTCGAGCACGCGGGTGATGAGCTCACCGAAGAGCTGCCCCTTCGTCTCGGCCGGCATCGTCTTGCTGACGACGGAGCCCCAGAAGCCCTTCACGGTGAGCTGGCCGAAGATGACCTTGCCCGACGGGATCTCGAGCGTCGGCGACGCCATCGCGCCGAAGACGACGAGGGTGGCGTTCTCGCCCAGCACGGAGGCGATGTCGCCGGCGGCCTTGCCGCCGACCGACTCGACGCCCGCGATGATCGGGGCGCCACCGGTGATCGCGGCGACCTGGTCCTGCCAGTCGTCGGCGTCGGTGGCGACGATGCGCTCGATGCCCTGCTCGCGGAGCTCGTCGACACCGGCGGCGCGACGGACGAGTCCGATCACGTTGATGCCACGGGCGGCGCCGAGCTGGGCGACCATGCGTCCGACCGCACCGTTGGCGGCGTTCTGGATGATCCAGTCGCCCTCGTGTAGGTCGAGCGAGTGCAGCAGGCTGATGGCGCTGAACGGCATCGAGACGAGCTGGGCGGCGGCCTCGTCGGTCATCGCGTCCGGCACCGGGACGAGCCCGGCGGCGTTGGCGGTGTAGTACTCGGCCCAGACGCCGAAGGCGCCGCCGGCGACGCGCTGGCCGACCTGCAGGTTCGTGACGCCCTCGCCGAGGGCCTCGACGACGCCGAGTGCCTCGGTGCCCGAGGCGGCGGGGAGCTCCGGCTTGAAGCCGTAGGTGCCGCGGACGGTCCACAGGTCGTGGTTGTGGATGGGGGAGAGGACCGTGCGGACGAGGACCTCGCCGGCGCCGGGCGTCGGGACGGGGCGCTCCTGCACCTCGAGGACGTCGGCGGGCTCGGCGAACGTCTCGTGGACGACGGCGCGCATGGTGGTGGGGGTGGTGGTGCTCATGGGTCAGTCCTCCGAGACGACGATGGTGACGTCGATGTTGCCGCGGGTCGCGTTCGAGTACGGGCAGACCTGGTGGGCCGCGTCGGCGAGGGCCTGGGCCTGGTCGTGCTCCAGGCCGGGGATGACGACCTCGAGCATGACGGCGAGCTGGTAGCCACCGTTGCCGTTCGGGCCGATCGACACGCGACCGCCGACGGACGAGTCGGTGATCTTCACCTTCTGGCTGCGGGCGACGCCCTGCAGTGCGGAGTGGAAGCAGGCGGCGTAGCCGGCGGCGAAGAGCTGCTCGGGGTTGGCGCCGTTGCCGGAGCCACCCATCTCCTTCGGGATGGCGAGGTCGAACTCGACCGTGCCGTCGCTCGTGGCGACGTGACCGTTGCGGCCTTCGCCGGTGGCCAGGGCCTCGGCGGTGTAGAGGGTTTCCATGGGGTTCCTTCCTTGTGGGGCGGATCGTGAAGTTCGGGGGTGTGCGGCGTGCTCTCGCGCTCAGCGACAGTTCACGGGCACACGTGGCCGCGGGGTGTCGCTCAGCGCGAAACGGCGCCGGCGTCAGCGCCAGCGGCGTCGTGCTCGGGGTCGGCCGCCGCGTGCATCGTCTCGGTCAGCCGGTGCAGCGTCGCGATGAGCTCGGCGGCGGCACGTTCGTCGGCCAGGCCCATCCCGGCGGCGATGCGCGCGGGGATGCCGCTCAGCTCGGACCGCAGTTCGCGGCCGCGGTCACCGACGGTCACCGTGACGACGCGCTCGTCGGTGCTGCGGCGCTCGCGGCGGACCAGGTCGCTCTGCTCCATGCGGCGGAGCAGTGGCGAGAGGGTGCCGGAGTCGAGCTGCAGGTGTTCCCCGAGGCTCGAGACGGTCTGGTCGCCCTCGACCCACAGGGTCACGAGCACCAGGTACTGCGGGTACGTCAGACCCCAGGGTTCGAGCATCGAGCGGTACGCCTGCGTGGTGGCGCGGGACGCCGCGTAGAGGGAGAAGCACACCATCTCGTCGGTCACGGGCATGTGTCCACACTGTCACGCAACCAAGTTGTGCACAACTCGATGCAGCGGATGCCCAGCTGACGAACACGCCGACGACCCGGACGGTTAGGCTGACGTGACCCAAGATGAGCAGCAGCGACCTCGACACCACCACGACCCCCGGCAACGGATCGGCGTCGTCCCACGGCAAGACGATCCTGATCGGTGAGCACGCCGTGGTCTACGGCGCACCCGCTCTCGTCCTGCCGGTGCTCGACGCACGGGTCGTGGCGACGGTCACCCCGGTCGCCGCCGACGCCGAGCAGCCCGGTCACAGCCTGCAGTCAACCGTGCACACCGGCCCCCTCGACCTCGCACCCGCGGCCGTGATGCCGACCGTCACCGCCGTCACCGCGACCCTGCGCCACTTCGGGGTCACCGACCGCCACTTCCACGTCCGGGTCGACAGCGAGGTCCCGACCGCCCGCGGCATGGGCTCGAGCGCCGCGGTCGCCGCCGCCGTGACCGCCGCCGTCGCCGACGCCCTGGGCGAGACCCTCGACGTCGAGACCCACCACGAGCTCATCCAGGAGTGCGAACGCGTCGCCCACGGCCGACCGTCCGGCCTCGACGCCCGGGGCGTCGTCGCGTCCGCGCCGGTCTGGTTCGAGGGCGGGCACATCGAACCCGTCACGCTCGGCGCCCGGTTCACCTTCGTCGTCGCGGACACCGGCGTCCCCGGGCACACCCGCGAGGCCGTCTCGGCCGTCCGCGCCCGCCACGACCAGGACCCGGTCGGTGTCGGTGCCGTGATCGACCGGATCGGTGCGCTCGCCCGTCGGGCACGGGGGACACTCGAGGACGGCGATGCCCAGGCTCTGGGTGCCACCATGGACGCCGCGCACGACCTGCTCAGCACACTCGACGTGTCGAGTGACGACCTGGACCGGCTCGTCGACGCCGCACGTGCTGCGGACGCCCTCGGCGCGAAGCTCACCGGCGGCGGGCGGGGCGGGTGCGTCCTCGCGCTCGCCGCGGACGACGACCACGCGGACCGCATCGCGGCCGCACTCCGCGGCGCAGGGGCCGCAGCCACCTGGACCACCACGATCGGAGCCCGCGCTTGCTGACAGCCACCGCCGTCGCGCACCCCAACATCGCCCTCGTCAAGTACTGGGGGAAGGCGGACGCGCAGCTCGCGCTGCCCGCCACGGGCAGCGTCTCGATGGGGCTCGACGTGTTCCCGACGACGACCACCGTCACGTTGGGCGGCGGGTCGGGTGACGGCCGGGAGGCGCGTGACGCGTTCACGCTGAACGGTCACGTCGTCGACGACGGTGCCCTGGTGCGCGTGCAGCAGTTCCTCGACCTGGTGCGCGAGCTCGCGGGGTCGTCCGAGCGGGCGTCGGTGGTGTCCGAGAACACCGTCCCGACCGGTGCCGGGCTGGCCTCGAGCGCGTCCGGCTTCGCCGCCCTGGCGACCGCCGCCGCCGCGGCCTACGGCCTCGACCTGTCGCCGCGCGACCTGTCCCGTCTGGCACGTCGCGGTTCCGGCTCGGCCACGCGCTCGATCCCCGGCGGTGTCGCCGTCTGGCACGCCGGCGACGACCAGGGCTCCTTCGCCGAGCCGATCCCGGCCCCGCCGATGGCGATGGTCGTGGTCACGATCGACGCCGGCCCGAAGCCGATCGGGTCGCGCGAGGCCATGCGCCGCACCATCGCGACGTCGCCCTTCTACCCGGCCTGGGTGACCTCGACGACCGAGACCGTCGGCGACATGCTCACGGCCTGCGCGGCCGGCGACTTCACCCGCATCGGCGAGATCACCGAGAGCAACGCGCTCCGGATGCACGCGACGATCGAGGGCGCGTTCCCGCCGATCCGCTACCTCAACGCCCGCAGCGTCGCCGTGTTCGACGCCGTCGCCGAGCTGCGTGCCGGCGGCACCGAGGCCTACGCCACGGCCGACGCGGGCCCGAACGTCGTCGTGCTCACGAAGCCGCAGGACCGGGCGGCCGTCGCCGGGGCGCTCGCGTCGCTGGGGGACGTCATCGAGTCCGGCACCGGACCTGCCGCGCGGGTGCTCCGCTCCGAAGAGACCGGGAGCAATCCCGACCAGAAGGAGTCCGCGCAGTGATCGAGTTCCGTGCACACGGCAAGCTGTTCGTCGCCGGCGAGTACGCCGTCGTCGAGCCGGGCCAGCCGTCCGTCCTGATCGCCCTCGACCGCGCCATCACGGCGAAGGTGCGCGAGGGGCACGGCGCGGGCAGCGTGCACTCCGAGGAGTACGGGCACCTGCCGCTCACGTGGACCCGTGCCGAGGACGGCCTGGCGCTCGACCGTGAGCACCACCCCTACGACTACGTGATGGCCACGATCGACCTGGTCGAGAAGCTCCGCACCGAGCACGGCATCGCCCCGCGGTTCCACGACCTGCGCATCGAGAGCCAGCTCGACGACGCCAGCGGCCGGAAGTTCGGACTCGGGTCCTCGGCCGCGGTCACCGTCGCCACGGTCGGTGCCCTCGACCGCTTCTACGGCATCGGCCTGACGCAGCGTCAGCGTTTCCAGGTCGCGCTGCTCGCCACCATCCGGGTGAACCCCCGGGCCTCCGGCGGCGACCTCGCCGCGAGCACGTTCGGCGGCTGGCTGCGCTACAGCGCCCCCGACCGCGAGCGCCTCGCCGCGATGCTCGGCGACCACGCCGTGTCCGCGATCCTGACGGACGCCGACGCGTGGGACGGCTTCGACGTCCAGCGGCTGCCCGCTCCCGAGAACCTGCAGCTGCTCGTCGGCTGGACCGGCTCGCCCGCGTCCACCACGAAGCTCGTCGACGTGGTGCGTCGGCACCGCAACGGCGGGTACCAGGCGTTCCTCGACGAGAGCCGCAGCGCCGTCGACGACCTGACCACGGGCCTCCAGACCGGCGACGCCGAGCGCACGCTCGGTGCCCTCCGACGCGCCCGTGGGCTGCTGCAGCGTCTCGGCGACTCGGTCGGGTCGAAGATCGAGACCGAGCGTCTCGCGACCCTGTGCGACGTCGTCGAGGCGGCGGGCGGGGCGGCGAAGCCGTCCGGTGCCGGCGGCGGCGACTGCGGCATCGCGCTCGTCCCGGCAGACACCGACCCCGCCGGCATCCACCGCGCCTGGGAGGCGCACGACATCAGACACCTCAGCGTCGCGGTGCGAGCACCAGAAGGAGCCCTCGATGAGTGACCTGCTCACACCGATCCCCACCAAGTGGGTCGGCCCGATCCGCGTCAGCGGCAACGCCGTGCAGGGGGAGCACGAGGTCCCCCTCGCCACCTACGAGTCGCCGCTCTGGCCGTCCGTCGGCCGCGGCGCCCGCATCTCGCGGATGGTCGAGGACGGCATCGTCGCGACCGTCGTCGACGAGCGCATGACCCGCTCCGTCGTGGTCCGTGCCGACAGCGCAGCAGCAGCCCACGTCGCCGCGGGGCAGATCCTCGCGCGCCAGGACGAGCTCGCCGCGATCGTGTCCGGACAGAGCCGCTTCGCCAAGCTCATCGAGGTGCACCCGGAGATCGTCGGGGACCTGCTGTTCCTGCGCTTCGCGTTCACCACCGGCGACGCCTCCGGCCACAACATGGTCACGCAGGCGGCGGACAAGCTGCTGCCGGCGATCCTGGACTGGCAGCCGGGCCTGCGGTACGTCTCGGTCTCGGGCAACTTCTGCACCGACAAGAAGGCCACCGCGGTGAACGGCATCCGTGGCCGCGGCCGCAACACCATCGCCGAGATCGTGATCCCCGGCGAGGTCGTCGAGAAGCGCCTGCGGTCGAGCACCGCGCGCATCGTCGAGCTGAACATCGCGAAGAACCTGATCGGGTCGACGATCGCCGGGGCCATCCGCTCGGCGAACGCGCACTACGCGAACATGCTGCTCGGCTTCTACCTGGCCACCGGGCAGGACGCCGCCAACATCGTCGAGGGCTCGCAGGGCATCACGAGCGCCGAGGACCGCGACGGCGACCTGTACTTCGCGACCTCGCTGCCGCACCTGATCGTCGGCACGGTCGGCAACGGCAAGGGCGGGGACCTGCCCGTCGTCGAGGACGCCCTGGTGCGCCTCGGCTGCCGCGAGGACCGCGAGCCGGGCGGGAACGCCCGCCGCCTCGCCGCCCTGTGCGCCGCGACCGTCCTGTGCGGGGAGCTCTCGCTCCTCGCCGCACAGACCAACCCGGGTGAGCTGATGGCCGCCCACGTCGCCATGGAACGCCGCGGCACGAAGCCCGCAGGGGGTGCCGCATGACCGGCGTCGGCATCCACGACATCGCGATCGCGACCGGGCACCACGTGCTCGAGCTCGACGACCTGGCCGAGCGGCTCGGCGTCGACCCGGCGAAGTACCACGTCGGCATCGGGCAGGACGCCTTCAGCGTGCCCGCGCCCGACGAGGACATCGTCACGATGGGCGCCGCTGCCGCGAAGGAGCTCATCGACCGGCACGGCGTCGAGGGCATCCGCACGGTGCTGTTCGCCACCGAGTCCGGCGTCGACCAGTCGAAGGCCGCCGGCGTGTACGTGCACGGCCTGCTCGGGCTGCCGAAGGCCGTCCGCGTGGTCGAGCTGAAGCAGGCCTGCTACGGCGGGATGGCCGCGGTGCAGCTCGCACTCGGCATCGTCGCGCGCGCCCCGCACGAGCGGGTGCTCGTCATCGCCGCCGACGTCGCCCGGTACGACGTCGACACCCCGGCCGAGCCGACCCAGGGTGCCGGTGCCGCCGCGATCCTGGTGTCCGCCGACCCCGACCTGATCGAGATCGAGCCGGCGGCGGGCGTCTACACGGCGGACGTCGACGACTTCTGGCGCCCGAACGACCGCTCCACCGCGCTGGTCGACGGTCGACTCTCGGTGAGCGCGTACGTCAACGCGTTCGTCGGTGCCTGGGACGACCTGGCGGAACAGGGCGGCCCCGCGTACGACGACATCGCCCGGTTCGTGCACCACCAGCCCTTCACGAAGATGGCGATCAAGGCGCACCGCAAGCTCACCCAGCACGTCGGCGCGCCGTTCGACGAGGCCGACCTGGCGATCGGGTTCACCTACAACCGGCAGACCGGCAACACCTACACGGCGTCGCTCTGGATCGGGCTCGCAGCACTGCTCGACCTGGACGACGACCTGGCGGGGGAGCGGCTCGGCCTGTTCAGCTACGGCTCGGGCAGCGTCGGTGAGCTCATCACCGGCACCGTCCGGCCCGACTACCGCGAGCACCGCCGTGCTGGTCGCGTGCGGTCGCTGCTCGAGGCGCGGGTCCCGCTGACGGTCGACGCGTACCGCGCGCTGCACGCCGCGGGTGCCGCCACCAGCGAGGACGTCGAGCGTCCGCGCGTCACGACCGCGCCGTTCCGCTTCGCGGGCGTGCGCGGCGGCGCGCGGCACTACGAGGCGTCGGCGCAGCCGGAGTAGCCGGCCTGCGCCCACCAGCCCCTCGCGAGAGCGACAGATCCCCGCGGAACATCCGCGGGGATCTGTCGCTCTCGGGGACCGGACCCGGATCGTGCGCCGGGATCTGTCGCTTGCTCGGGACGGACGGGAGGCCCGTGGCGGCGCCGCCACGGGCCTCCCGTCCGTCTGCCGGTCACGCTGCGGACAGGACCTCGCGCTCCAGCCGCTGGTAGCTGGCCTCCATGCCCTCCGTCATGCCGGTCGCGAGGATCATGTCCCGCTGCTCCCGGTCCGGGTAGGTGACGAGCAGCGTCATGAGCGTGACGCCGTCGGCCTCGTCGAACTGCAGGTCGTTCGTGTTCGGCGGGAAGGGCGCCCCGGTCATGCGTTCGGTCGACACCATCCGGCGTTCGGGTTCGACGACGAGGTTCTCGCCCTCGAACCCGAAGGCCTCGCCCTCGGTGTCACCCGTCGGCGCCCAGGCCTGCCGGAACGCGCCGCCCGGGGTCAGGTCGTTCTCGTACACCGTCATCTCCCACCCGTCGGGGCCGAGCAGCCACCGGCGCACCAGGTCGGGCTCGGTGTGTGCCCGCCAGAGCAGGTGCCGCGGCGCCGCGAACGCCCGGGTGATCCGGACGTGGGTGTCGTCGAGGACCTCGGTCTCGGTGCCCGCACCGAGGGCCCACTCGCGCAGGTCGGCGAGCACCCGGTCGAGCTGGCCGAACGCCTGCTGGTAGCCCTCGAGCATGCCCATCTGGAGCATCGCGTCGAGGTCGGCGGCCGAGGCGAACGAGGACACCACGGTGACCCGCGAGCCGTCGTCGGCCGGGCCGAACGACAACACGGTCTCGCCCGCGGGGAGTGACTCATCGACGGTGCCCTGGGGGTCGGTGAACAGGTCGCGGAAGACGATGCGACGGGGCTCGTCGACCTCGGTGACCTGCCAGACGGCGTGGAACCGCTCGCCCTGCGGGGACGTCATCCGGTAGTCGGCACGGCCGCCGGGGCGCAGGTCGAACGTCGTGAAGGTCGCGGGGAACCCGGGCGGTCCCCAGAACCGCTCGAGCTGGCGCGGGTCGGCGAAGGCGGCCCAGAGGCGTTCGACGGGGACGGGGAACTCGGCGACGAGGGTCATCGAGAGGGTGTCGGGATCGGTGTGGACGGACGTGGTGGGCATCATCGCTCCTGGTGTCGTCGGGTGTCGTCTGGTGCTGGGTGTCCGGACGCGTCGCCGTCGAGCACGTCGCCGAGGCGGTCCATCCGGCTGTGCCAGAGGCGGCCGTAGGCGTCGAGGAGATCACGGATCCGGTCGAGCTGCTCCGGCTCGGCGCGCACGATGCGGGTGCGGCCGCGGGCCTCCTTGCTCACGAGTCCGGCTCCTTCGAGGACGGCGACGTGCTTCTGGACGGCGGCGAACGACATCGAGTAGGCGTCCGCGAGCTCGCTCACGGACGACGACCCGACGAGTGTGCGCCGGACGATGTCACGACGGGTCGCGTCGGCCAGTGCGTGGAACACCCGGTCGACCTCGGCGTCGGACAGTTCAATTCGTACAACCATTTGGTTGTAGGTTACGTCCGGCTGGTCTCGTCCACAAGGGGGACCTGCCGGTAGTCTTGCCGCGAAGATCGGAGGGGCGATGGCGGAGCAGCTGGGTGCGTCCGGTGCCGTCCGTGCCCTCGTCGCCACCCTGCCCCGTGCGCCGCAGCTGTCCGACGTGGTGACCGGCGTCGGTCGGATGGTCGGCAAGCCCACGCGCGTCGTCGACGTCGACGGGCCGAGCTGGGGTCCGCTCACCGCGCTCGTGTCGCAGTTCGAGCACGAGAACCTGGTGCTCGTGCCGGCCGACGCACCGCCGCTCTACCGCATGCACTGCGTGCTGCACGAGCTCGGGCACCTGGTGCACGGCGACGTCGGCACACCGACCGCGTCGTCCGTCGCCGAGTTCGCCGCCGGGGGCCACGTCTGCCGTCGCGCGCTCGACGCCGACTCCGGGCTCGTGAGCATCTCCGACGACGACGAGCACTTTGCCGAACGGTTCGCCTACGAGCTCGCGACGGTCCTGCTCGCCGGGGCCACGGGCGCGGACGAGCGGGCCTACGGCTGATGGCCGTCCTGCACGCCGCGGCCTTCTGGTTCGCGGCGCTGATCTTCCTCGCCCGCACGCCGTACGTGCTGCGGAACCCCCGTGGTCGGGCGGCCTGGGGCGCCACCGGCGTCGGGGCGCTGGGGCTCCTGACCCTCGGCAGCGTCGTGCCGCAGCCGGTGCTCGACGGTGCCCTGGGCGGTTCGAACCTCATCAACCTGGTGCAGAACGTCTGCGCGACCGTCGCGTTCTGGCTGATGCTGCGCGCGAGCACCGACGACCTGCCGGAGCGCCCGGTGCTCGCCAGGCCGGTGGCGCTGCTGGTCGTGGTCGTGGCGTTCACGGTGCCGTTCCTGCTGGTCGAGGAGCGCGGCGGGACCGACTTCCACTTCATCGTGCGCGAGATCGAGCAGACCCCGATGTGGCTCTACGGGACGGTCTACATGGTGAGCGTGGGACTGATCGCCGCGACGACCCTGCGCCGTGGCGTGCTGCAGAACCCGGTGGCGCTCGTGGTGTTCCGCGTCGGGCTCGCCCTGGTCGTCGTGGCGAGCGTCGACGAGGTCGCCTCGCTCACCGCCGACCACTTCGGACTCTTCCCGGCCGGGGTGCGGGACGGCCTGCGCCTGTCCTTCGACCCGCCGTTCTACCTCGGCATCGTGCTCATCGTCGTGGCGATGGCCTCGCTGACGTTCCGGCGGTGGGGCCGTGACCTGCGACACCGCGGGCACCACCGGCGCCTGCGCCGCATCGCCCGTCGGCACGCCGTGCGGGCGGTCGAGCGGCCGGGGGACCCGCAGGCCCGGACCTACGACCTGGTGATCGCGATCCGCGACGCCGAGGTGCAGGGACGGACCCTCGACGACGCCGAACTCGCGCAGGTGCGGTCGGCGGAACGGACCCTGACCCGGAGCCTCGGAGGATGACGGCGTGACGATCGTGTGGTGGGTGCTCGGAGCGCTCGTGGTGCTGGCGGCGGTGTGCCTGGTCGGCCTGGTGGTCCTGGTCGTCCTGCGGAAGGTCGTCGGCAGGATCGTGCTGCCCGGTGGCGACCGGTGGACGCCCGTGCTCGAGTCCGACGCGGACTCCGTCCGGCTGCCGATCACCGACGACACCGTGCGACCGGGGGAGTACGGGCTGTGGCACGACGGGCCGGGGCACACCACCGTCGGGCCGGTGATCGAGGTCGACGAAGCCGCCGGGTTCGTGCGCCGGGCCGTGGTCCGGACGACCGGCGCGGTGTCGTCGCGGGTGCGGTGGAGCGGACACGTGCACCCGGACCCGGCGGCGATGGAGGTCGACTGGTCCGAGGTGTCGCTGCCGACGCCGGTGGGGCCGGCGCCGGCGTGGGTGGTGCGGCCGGGGCCGGACGGCGCTGCCCGCCCGGGCCGCCCGGCTGCCCTCGGTGCCGACTCCATGGCTGCCCGGGGTGCCGACACCGTGGCCGCCCGCACCTGGGCTGTCCACGTCCACGGGATCCGGACGACCCGGGTCACCGCGCTCCGGACCGTCCCCGCGGCGCTCGAACTCGGCTGGACCTCGATCGTCCCGTCGTTCCGCGGCGACGGCGAGGCGCCGTGGGAGGGCCGGGCCTCACACCTCGGAGCCCGCGAGTGGGCGGACGTCGAAGTGGCCCTCGACCACGCCGTCGCGAACGGCGCCGAACGGCTCGTCATCGTGGGGTGGTCGATGGGCGCGACGATCACGCACGAGCTGCTCGCCCGCTCGGCGCACCGCGACCGCCTGGCCGGGATCGTGCTCGTCGCCCCGGCACTGGACTGGGCCGTCACCGTCCGGTCCCAGGCCCGCCGCGCGGGACTGCCGGGCTTCGTGGTGCGTGCTGCCCTCGGGGCGATGGGGACGCCGGTCCTCTGCCGGACGGTGGGGCTGCGGTCGCCGGTCGACGTGCGTGCGCTGTCCTGGTTGCGCGCACCCCGGCAGCTGCCCCCGACCCTGCTCATCCACTCCACCGGCGACACCACGGTGCCGTTCTCGGCCAGTCAGGAGTTCGCCGATGCCCACCCCGGCACCGTGACACTGGCGGTCAGCGAGCCGGCCGAGCACGCCTGGGAGCGCAACGTCGACGCCGTCTGGTTCGACCGCACCATCACGAACTGGGCGTCCGGCCTCGCGCACACCGGAGCGCAGGAGTAGAAGGAGCCATGGGGCAGCTCATCTACGACGGCCGACCGCTCGACCTGCGGATCGACGACCGCGCGCTCACGCACCTGCAGATCGTCATCGTCAACATGCTCCGGCGTGACCACCGCTTCGCGTTCTCGTGGAAGGACGACGTCGTCCACGGCAACGGTCGCAGCACGATCTGGCTGCACCCCAACGTGAGCCTGCACTTCAAGTTCACCGGCAGCCGGGTGCCGTCGATCAACCGCAGCTGGCTCGAGGACCTCTACGCCTCGGCCACCTCGGGGTCGGGGCTCGTGCTGACGCCGGAGCCGGCGGACACCAGCACGGCGGCCGACTCGGCGTGGTCGCGGGCGGTGGCACCCGGCGACGCGGACGACGCATCCGGGACACCGAGTGGTAGCACAACGCGCTGATCCGGGTCAACGGGTTCCGCTCGAACTCCGCACCTCGTACGGTTTCCGTACCGCGGTTCGCTGTCGTCCCCCCGCACCAGCCTGCTAGGGCGCCGGTGCTGGCAGTGTCCGCGGCAGGAGGGGAACCCGAACAGCCCGTGACGCACAGCGAGTCCGGTGCCGACCAACCACCGGTGACCGAGACGAGCGAGGGACGTGAGTCCCGGATCAGGGGACTCCCTGCTCGGGTCACCGACGCCACGCGTCGGTGATGCGTGCGTCGCGCTGCAGGGCCCGCCGGTCCGCCCCCATCGACCGGCGCTCCTCCGGGACCGCCCCGGCCATCGGATTCGGGTTCCGTGGCCGGGGCGGACTCATCAGAGCTGCACGCGGCTCAGTAGACGTCGCGCACGTACCGCTTCGCGCGACGCATGTCGGCCAGGTACGCCTGCGCGTCGTCCTCGCCGCGCCCGCGTCCTGTCCGGATGACCTGGAGCAGCGCGGCCTCGACGTCCTTCGCCATGCGTGAGGCGTCCCCGCACACGTACACGTGGCCGCCGTCCTCGAGCCAGGCGAACAGCTCCGCCGACCGCTCGAGCATCCGTGTCTGCACGTAGACCTTCTCGGCCTGGTCGCGCGAGAACGCCAGGTCGAGGCGGTCGAGCACGCCCTGTTCCTGCAGCTCGGTGAGCTCGTCCCGGTACACGAAGTCGGTGTCCCGGTGCTGGTCACCGAAGAACAGCCAGTTGCGCCCCGTCGCCCCGGACACCGCGCGCTCGTGCAGGAACCCGCGGAAGGGCGCGACACCGGTGCCCGGCCCGATCATGATCATCGGGGCCGACTCGTCCGCCGGCACCCCGAACGACGCGTTCGGCTGCAGGTAGACGTCGACGGTGCCGTCCGGGTCGACCCGGTCGGCCAGGAACGTCGACGCGACGCCGGCGTACATCCGGTGCGGGTCGCCGTAGCGCACCGACGCGATGGTCAGGTGGATGCGGTCCGGGTGCGCCAGCGGGCTCGACGAGATCGAGTACTGGCGCGCCTGCAGCGGCCGCAGGTTCGGCAGCAGCTCGTCGAGCCCCGGAGCGGCCGGGCCGGCGTCGCGGAGCAGGTCGAGGACGTCGCGTCCCCAGAGCCAGCGGTCCAGCTCGTGCTTGTCGCCGTGCGCCACGACGGCCGCGAGTTCACTCGACGGCGCGCGCTGCACCAGGTCGGCGATGAGGTCCTTCGAGGGCGTCCGGATCTCACGGTCGGTCCGCAGGACCTCGGTGATCGGCCGGCCGTCGAACGCCTCGCCGCCGTTCGCGCCGACCTGCTCGAGCAGGTCCGCCACGAAGACCTCGTCGTTCACGGGCACGACCGCCAGGGCGTCGCCGGCCGCGTACTCGATGCCCGAGTCGCCGAGGTCGAACTCGTAGTGCCGGATCTCCTTCGCGCTGCGCGGCGAGGAGAGCAGCCGGTTCTCGACCAGGCGTGACGGGTACGGGTTGCGCTTGTTCCACTGCGACCCCGGCCGGGAGGCACGGCTCGCGCCCGCCCCGCCGGTCGCGGCGGCACCGTCGCCGGCACCACCGCCCGTGGTCGCGCCGGGTGCAGCCGTCGCGCCGGCCTCGGCGGCGAGGCGGTCGAGGACCGCCGCGGTCCACAGTGCAGCCGGGTCCTCGAAGTCGACGTCGCAGTCGACACGGTCGTGGATCCGGGTCGCGCCGAGCTGCTCGAACCGGGTGTCGAGGAGCTTGCCGGCCTGGCAGAACTCGTCGTAGCTCGTGTCGCCGAGGCCCAGGACGGCGTACTGCAGCCCCTCGAGCCGCGGCACGGTGCTCGCCTGGACCGCGTCCCAGAACAGCCCGGCGTTGTCGGGCATCTCACCCTCGCCGTAGGTCGAGGTGACGACGAGCACGTGCGACATCTCGGCGAGCTGCTCGGGGGTGACGGCGTCGAGCGCACTGGCACGACCGCCGAGTCCGCGGGCCTTCGCGCCGGCGACGAGCTCGTCGGCCAGGAACTCGGCGTTGCCGGTCTGGGTGCCGAAGAGCACGTCGATCGTCGTCGTGGGCGCGCTGGCCGCGACCTTCTTCCCGGCGGCGGCGATGCCCGCGATGAACCCGGCGAGCCAGGACTCCTGGGCGGCCGAGAACGGTGCGTCGACGGGGATCAGCGACCCGGTCGGGGGGAGCAGGCTCACGCGGTCACCGCCTCGGTCGGCGCCTGCGGTGCACGGCGGGCGATGTCCTCGAGCGCCGCGGTGGCGAGCAGCTCGTCGAAGCGGGCCTCGCGGACGCGGCCGTCGTTCTTGGCGTTCTGGTGCATGATCCACCCCGTGGTGCCCGGTGCGTCCATGCTGCGGTTGTTCCGCTGCGTGAGCGCGCGCTTGTAGTCGTCGAGCCGCTTGATCGCGATGAGCGTGGCGAGCTGGTCGTCGGCGAACCGGTCGAGCGTGCCGCGCAGGTACTTCACGACGCGCTGCTTGACGGAGAAGTCCTCGGTGAGCACGAGGTTCTTGACGGCCTCGGCGACCCGCGGGTCGGCGGTGCCGAACGCACCCGGGACGCGCTCGAGGGCGACGTCCTGGGCGACCCCGAGCACCGTGTACGACGACAGCAGCGAGAACATGTCCTCGCCCTGGTCGCCGAGTGCCGGGGCACGGCCGTCGAGCACCGTGCGCTGGTCGCGGTAGTCGAGCTTGAACGCGCGGAGCTTGTCGGTGGCGATCGAGGTCGCGAGCTCGTCGAGGAGCTCGGGCCGGGTCGCCGCCGCGAGGATCTCGCCGGCGTCCTGCGTGAGCAGCAGGGCACGCGGCATGCCGACGTACACGTGCGCGCGGGCGGTGTCCCACTCGGCGAGCAGCCGCTCGGCCAGGGCCGAACCGGTCGCCTCGAGGTGCCACTCGAGCAGCAGGCGGGCGGCGGCCTCGTGGAACGCACCGCGCTCGGTGTCGGTGACCGGGAACACCAGGAGCGAGTCCGTGCTGGCACGCTCGGCGACCTGGCCGGAGGGGTCGTACTGGTACAGGAACCCACCGGACATGCCGTTGCCGAGGCCCTTGCCGAACGCGCCGAGGTTGAACACGGCGCCACCGGTCATGTACTCGCAGCCGAAGTCGCCCACGCCCTCGACGACGGCGGTCGCGCCGGAGTTGCGGACGGCGAACCGGTCGCCGGCCTCGCCCTCGACGAAGGTGCGGCCGCCGGTGGCCCCGAACAGCGCGAAGTTGCCGACCAGCACGTTGCCGCCCTGTGCGGCGCTGCCGCCACCGGGGGCGCGGACGATGATCCGTCCGCCGCTCTGGCTCTTGCCGACGCCGTCGTTCGCGGTGCCGGTGTGCTCGAGCACGACGCCGTCGTTGTTGAAGACGCCGTAGGACTGCCCGGCCGAGCCCTGCGTGCGGATCGTGACCGCACCGTCCACCAGCCGGCGGCGTCCGCGGTCGTCCGTCGTCACGGCGGGCAGCCCCTGCACGTCCTCGGCGCGGAGCTCGTGGTTGAGCAGGCGCTCGAGGTCGATGCCGAGCTGGCCGCCGACCGACTTGTCGGCGTTGCCGAGCAGCACGCCGTGCACGAGCACGTGCTCCTGCGCGTGGTCGACGAGGGCGGTGCGGACGCGCTCGAGCAGGGCGTCGTCGGTGTGGAAGTCCTTCTCCAGGTACTCCGGGTCCGCGACGACCTTCTCGGGCACCTGGGCGAGCAGGGCACGGGCGTCGAGCCGGCCGACGCTCGCCGGGTGGTCCAGGAGCTGCAGCAGGTCGGTCCGGCCGCGGGCCTCGCGCAGGGAGCGCAGGCCGAGCCGGGCCAGGATCTGCCGCACGTCGTGGGCGATGTTGAGCAGGTACTGCGCGAGCGCGCGGGGGTCGCCCTCGAACGCCTCGGCGTTCGTGGTCAGGCCCGCCGGGCACTTCACGTTGCAGTTCTTCGCCATCACGCAGCCGAGCATCATGAGCGCGGTCGTGCCGAACTCGAAGCTGTCGCCGCCGAGCAGGGCGCTCGTGACGACGTCGCTGCCGGTCTGGTGCGCACCCGAGCAGCGGAGCGTGACCTTCTGGCGCAGGCCGTTCGCGACCAGGGCCTGGTGCACCTCGGCGACGCCGATCTCCGCGGAACGGCCGGCGTACTTCAGGCTGGTGACGGCCGCGGCGCCGGTGCCGCCGGTGTTGCCCGCCACGTTGATCACGTCGGCGCCGGCCTTCGCGACGCCGACCGCGATGGTGCCGATGCCCTCGGAGGAGACGAGCTTCACGATCACCCGGACGCGGGCGGCCTTGCAGTCGTGGATGAGCTGCGCGAGGTCCTCGATCGAGTACGTGTCGTGGTGCGGCGGCGGCGAGATCAGCTCGACACCGGGCGTGCCACCGCGGGCCGCGGCGATGTCCACCGTGACCTTGGGTGCGGGCAGCTGGCCACCCTCGCCGGGCTTCGCGCCCTGGCCGATCTTGATCTCGAGCTCCTCGAGCATGGGGTCGGCGAGGTAGCCGGCCCAGATGCCGAACCGGCCCGAGGCGAACTGCTTGATGCGGGAGCCGCGGATGGTGCCGTAGCGGGAGTGGTGCTCGCCGCCCTCACCGCTGTTCGACATGCCGCCGACCATGTTCGTGCCGTGTGCGACGGCCTCGTGGGCGGTGGCGACGAGCGCGCCGTGGCTCATCGCACCGGACGCCAGGGTCCGGGTGATCTCGTGGGCCGGCTGCACCTCGTCGAGCTCGACGCTCGCCGGGGCGCTCTGCAGCAGCGCGAGCAGGGCGACGGCCGCACCGGTGGCGCGGAGCGTCACCCCGGTGTCGTCGACGGCGTCGACGTCGATCTGTCCGGGGTGGAGCAGCGCGAGGCCATCCGCCAGGGCCGCGTGGCGCAGTGCACCCGTGGTCCCCGTCGACGTGAGCTCCAGGCGGAACCGCTCCGTGCCTCCCGGCAGGTCCTGGTCGTCCGACGGACGCGAGCCGGAGAGCCCGCGGACGGTGACGCTGGCGTTGCCGCTCGTCGAGAAGCGGCCGAGCTCGCGCGCGAAGTCCTCGGCCGTGTCGATGCCGGTGACGTCCGCGGGCAGCGCGAGCACGTCGCGGAGCGCGGCGGGGCGGCGGGACCGCTCGTCGTGGGTCGTCTGCAGGAACGTGACGTAGCCCGGCGTGATGCGGTGCGCGTCGATCTCTGCGTCGCTCAGCCGGTCGTACCCGGTGTTCCGGTACGCGGCGTCGGTGATGCCGAACGAGTCGTCGAGCTGGCCGAGCGTGAGCAGGCGCAGCGCGTCGGAGTCGCCGGAGCGTTCGAAGGCCGGGCGCTCCTCGGTCATGCCGCCGAACCCGCGGACGCTCGCGACGCCGAACGAGTGGCCGGCGCCGTCGGAGCGTTCCTTGAACAGGCCGAGCAGCGGGACCTGGCCCTCGGACGCCACCGAGCGGGCACGCTCGTGCCAGTCCGTCGCCGCCTGGGCGATGCGCGCGAAGCCGACGCCGCCGACCGGGGCCTGCATGTGCGGGAAGATCCGCGCGAGCACGTCATCGCCGGTGTCGAGGTAGTTCGGCTCGAAGAACTCGCCGCCGATGTAGCTCTCGGCCGTGCACAGGCCGACGCGGCCCATGGTCTTCGCCAGGGCCTTCTCGGCGGCCTTGCGGAACTGCTTGAGCGCCAGGTCGGTCGCGGTCAGCTCACCGGCGGGTGCGGGTGCGGCGGGGTACTTCTCCTCCGCACGCAGCCGAGCGCTCAAGCTGTACACAGCGGCGGCACCGAAGCCCAGCGCGGTCGCGACGTGGTGTGACGATGGCAGCTGACCGCTCTCCGCGACGACGGACACCCGCAGGCGCAGACCGGTCTCGATGAGCCGCTGGTTGACGGCGGCCACCGCCAGGATCACGGGGAGGGGCGCATGGGTCGACGACACCTCGCGGTCGGTCACGACCGCGATCCCGCCACCGCGCGCCGCGAACGCCTCGATCGCGTCGCACAGGGCGTCCAGCGCGCCGCGCATCGCGTCGGCGTTGGCGTGCTCGTCGGCGGGCACCGGCACGTAGAGCATGTCGAAGCGCTCGAGCGGCACGATGTCCTGCTCGCGCAGGCGCACCATGTCGAGGTGCCCGAGGATCGGCGACTGCACGACGAGCTGACGCCCCGTGGTGCCCGTGCCGTCCGGCTTCGCGCCGAGTGCCACGCGCATCGACATCCCGTCGGCCTCGCGGATCGAGTCGAGCGGCGGGTTCGTCACCTGGGCGAAGCGCTGCGAGAAGTACTTCGCCATGCCGCCCTCGGTGTCGCTCAGGGCGTTGATCGCGTTGCCGTAGCCCATCGCCGAGATGCGCTCCGACCCGTTCTGCAGCATCGGGTCGAGCATGAACCGGAAGCTCTCCTGGTTCAGCGAGTACGCCACGTACCGGCCCGCGAGCGACAGGTCGCCGTCGTAGCCCAGGGTGGACGTCGTGCGCTCGTAGTCCGGAGCGGGCACGTCGTCCAGGTTCACGCGGGCGGCGTCGAGCAGGGTGCCGTAGTCACGGCGGGCCGCGAGCATGTGCAGCACCTCGCCGGTGCGCATGCGGGTGCCGGTGCGGTGGTCGACGACGAGCATGCCGCCGGCCTCGATGCGGCCTCGGTGCACGACCTCGTCGGCGTCGAACTCGACCTGGCCGGCCTCGGACGACACCATCAGGTACTCGGCCGTCTCGACGGTGCGCAGCGGGCGCAGGCCCAGCCGGTCCAGGCGGGCGCCGACGACGTCGCCGTCGCTGAAGATCACGGCGGCGGGGCCGTCGTTCTTCTCCTCGTACAGCGAGAAGTACTCGAGCATGTCCCGGACGTCCGGGGTCAGGGTGCGGTCGTTCTCCCACGCCGGCGGCATGAGCGAGACCACGGCCTCGACGATCTCGAGCCCGTCGTCGAACACGCGGCTCTGCAGTGTCTGGTCGAGTCGGCTCGAGTCCGACTGCCCGGGCGGACGCACGATGCTCCGGGTGCGGGCCCGCGCGAGCGCCTCGTCCGACAGCCGGTTCTTGCGGTCGGTGTTCAGCTCGCCGTTGTGCGCCATCAGGCGGAACGGCTGCGCCATCGTCGGGTGCGGCTCGGTGTTCGTCGAGAACCGGGTGTGGAAGTACAGCGTTCGCACCGAGTGCCGGGGGTCGCGCAGGTCGGTGAAGTACCCGATCACCTCGCCGGAGTTCAGCCGGCCCTTCAGGATCTGGGTCCGGGCGCTGAGCGACAGCGGGTACAGGGCGGCGTGCTCGGCGCGCTCGGCGGCTGCCTGGGCGTAGGAGACCGCCTCGATGGCGAGCAGGGCGCGGTTCGCGGCGGCGTCGACCTCGGTGCGGTCCCAGTCGGACGGAGCACGGAAGACCCACTGCACGATCGGCAGCTGGTACTGCTCGGCCTCGGGGCGCGCGACGGAGTGGTCCACCGGGACGTCACGGACCAGCAGCAGCTCGAAGCCCTCGGCCGTGATCGCGTCCGTGACGGTCTGCTCGGCGCGGGCGCGCTCGTCGGTGCCGTCCGCTCCGTCGCTGCTCGGCACGAAGCAGTTCGCGACGCCGAAGTGCCCGGCGCGCAGCTGCTCGCCGGTGATGGCGCTGAAGAACTCCACCGACAGGTCGATGCTGACGCCTGCGCCGTCACCGACACCCTCGGCGGACTTGCCGCCGCGGTGCGGGATGGAGCACAGCGCTTCGTCGCCCTTGCGGATGACGTCGTGGCTCGGCGTCCCGTCGAGACGGGTGATGAAACCGACGCCGCAATCGCTCGATTCGCGGGCAGGGTCGTAGAGACCGAAAGAGGTGGGGTTCACGTGCGGGTCCAGTGGGGCGTTGCCGGCAGCGGACGGCGCGGGCTGCATCGATGGAGCGCTCGCCGCGGGCAGACCGATGGTGGCAGTCGGGCCCTGTGGGGTGGTGGTGCGGTAGGGCGATGCTACGGCTTGGTATACCGACCGTGCAACACGGGTGGTGTGCGTGTGATGGTGTCGCACCGTGCGGGTCTGTTCGGCTGGTGCGAGGTTGCACGCTCGGTGCGAGTTCGTAGCGCCGCACGGAGCGTGCAACCTCGCACGGGATGGCCGACGCCACACGGTGCGGCGTGCCGCGGGCGCCGTGCAACCCTGCACCGGGTGGGTAACCCGGCACGGTGTCAGGCTGCTCGCTCGCCGGTTCGGTCGCTCACTGCGATCGGCTCCGTGACCGCCGTGCTCGCGTCGGCCGCCGGGGTGGTGCCGGGGCGGATGAGCTCCGGGCGTCGGCGCCCACGGAACACCCACGCCTTGAACAACACGAACCGCACGCCGGTCGCAACCAGGTTGGCTGCCGTCAGCACCGCGATCTCCGCACCGTGCGAGGCTCCCGGCACCGACGCGTGCAACACCACGAGCGACCCCGACGTGATGGCCCAGGCGATGCCGAACACGACCAGACCCTGCACGTGGTGCCAACCCGCTCCCGCACGGCCCCGCACCCCGAACGTGAACCGCCGGTTCAGTGCGGTGTTGCCGATCGCCGTGACCAGCAGCGCGAGGAAGTCCGCGGTCTGGGCGCCGATCGCCGGCCGGAACAGGGCGTACAGGGCAGCGAACGCCAGGGTCGAGAGCACCCCGATCGCCCCGAACCGCAGGACCTGCCCCAGGAACCCCACGCTCGGTGGGGTGAACGGCTGCCGACCGATCGCCGCGTAGACCGTGCTGATCGGCACCCGCCCGGTGGCGATGTTCCTCGACACCCGCCACATGCCCTTCAGGTCCTCGGTCGCGGTCGACGCGATGTGCACCGAGGAGTTGACGTCGTCGACCCAGTCGACAGGGACCTCGTGGATGCGGAGTCCCGCGTGCTCGGCCAGCACGAGCAGCTCGGTGTCGAAGAACCAGGCATCGTCCTCGCACAACGGCAGCAGGTGGTCGGCGGCGGCCTTCGTGACCGCCTTGAACCCGCACTGCGCGTCCGAGAACGACACCCCCATCGTCGTCCGGAGCAGCAGGTTGTAGGAGCGCGAGATGAACTCCCGCTTGCTGCCGCGCACCACGCGCGACGAACCGGCGAGCCGGGTGCCGATCGCCAGGTCCGAGTGCCCCGACAGCAGGGGTGCCACGAGTGGTTCGAGCGCGGCGAGGTCGGTGGACAGGTCCTCGTCCACGTAGACGAGCACGGCCGCCGGCGATGCCGCCCAGACCTCCTTGAGCGCGCGGCCCCGGCCCTTCTCGGGCAGGTGCACCGCATGCACGCCGGGGAGCATCGCGGCGAGGTCGTCGGCGATCCGGGCGGTGTCGTCGTTCGAGGCGTTGTCCGCGATCGTGATGCGCCACGAGTGGTGCAACGACGTCCGGCAGAAGGCGTGGAGCCGTCGCACGTGGGCGGCGAGCGTGTCCTGCTCGTTGTAGCAGGGGACGACGATGTCGATGTCGAGGGGCTGGTTCGTCTCCGTCATGGCGCTCATGCTCGGCAGCGGGGCTACGGGGGCCGAGGCAGGGCGCTGTGGCCCGGGTAAGAACGAACACCACGTGAACGCAGCGGACACGACACCTGTTGTCCGGATACGTTCGACGCACGATGACGACCGAGCGCGACGACGCACGACGGACGGCCGTGCTGCTCCCCGGGGAGCGGCTGGGGCTGGCGCTCGACGAGCGGTGCCCGGAGTTCACGGAGCTGCTGCTCGCGCCACCGTTGCACGGCATCCGATCCGACGGGCACGACTGGCTCCGGCGTCGGTACGAGCAGATCGTCCCGCTCGTGCTCCCCGCGGCACTGCGCGCGGTCGAGCGTGGGGAGCCGCTCGACCCGGAGTGCCTGGTGCGGCTCCGCGAGGTCGCAGCCGCCAGCGCCGACGACCCGCAGGTCGACGTCTCGGTCGTGCTCCGCGGCGCCCTGCCCGCGATCCGTGTCTTCGCCCTCGTCATGCACACGGCCACCCGCGAGCACGCGACGACGATCGACCACGCCGGCCGGACGATGCTCGCGATGAGCCGGGCATCACTCGTGGCGCACGAACTCGGCTCGTGCTGGGCGGAGGCCTGGGCGCAGCACCGCGGAGGGGCGTCAGCGGACCCGACGACAGCACTCGGCACCGACGACATCGACCTGGTGGCATCGGCGCCCGGCCTGGACGAGACCGAGGAACGGATGCTGGCGCTCGCCGCCCGTGGGCTGTCGAACGACGCCATCGCCAAGGAGACCGCCTACAGCCGACAGGCCGTCGCCTGGCACCTCGGCCGGCTGATGAAGTCCTGGAACGCGCCGAACCGGACGGCGCTGGTGTCGGTCGCCTTCGTCCGGGGCTGGATCCGGTCTCGGCGGGACTTCATGCTGGCTGCACGCAACCGGCCGTCGGCGATCGAAGCGGCGCGGTCGAATGGCGACGCCCCCTGAGACCGAGGTCCCAGGGGGCGTCGCCGACGAACGGAGGAGTCAGCCGCCGTTGACGTGGATGACGTTGTCGATGCGCTCGATGTTGCCGAACACACCCCAGTTCAGCCAGCCGCCGTCACCGTTGTTGGTGACCTTGCCGGGGCCCTTGAACCAGTAGATGACGTAGTTGCCACCCTTGATGTCGATCGACTGGGCGTCCGCGACGTCGCCCTCGACGGTGATGTCCTGGTTCTTGTTGACCACCGCGACGGTGAGGCGGTCGGGGTTGCCGGCGTTCCAGTAGCCGACGTCGAGCGCCGCCTGCACGGCACCGCCGCGGTCGCTCTGGTCGTTGACCGCGTCCTTGATCGCGTTGACGATCGCGACCGGGTCGAGGTTGACGTTGACGCTGCCGCCGACGGACGACGAGGTGCTGGGCGGCGCCGGCTCGGCGGCCTGCGCGGGGGCTGCGACGAACGCCCCGGCGATGACGGCGCCGCCGAGGGCGGTGCCGGCGAGGAGCTTCACGGACTTGCGCTTGAACGAGTTCATGATCGTGTTTCCCATCTCTGCAGTGGTGACCCGTTCGGGTCGTCTTGCTCGGACAGGACCCAGCCTGCGTGCGCTCCGACGCGGATGCACGCGTTGAGTCTCGACGTTGGTCGATCGTCTGACGATCCGGACGACGCTCGGGTTTCGTGCTCAGCGACACCTCACGCCGTCGTCTGTGCGTGAGGTGTCGCTGAGCGCGTGAGAACGCGTCCGAGCGCCCCGGCCAGTGACGCTCTCGGTCAGCGGGGCAGCAGGATCTGCACGATCGCGACGACCACGAGCGCCGCGATCGGGACGCCCGCGATCCAGGCGCCCGCCCGCATCTGCGTCCGGCGGATCGTGGGCGGTGCGTGCGAGGAGCGCGCGAACTCGGTCGCGGCCACGAGCTCCGGCGCCGCGGCGGGCGGTGCGGGCTCGGGCTGGGGGCGGTCGTCCTCGAACGCCGGGACCTCGACCACCAGGTCGGTGGGGTCCGGGCGGCCCGGGAGTTTGTCGTACGCGTTCGTCACGGTGCCTCCTCGTCCGGCGTTCTCCGACCAGTATGCGACCGGGACGGCACTCGGTGAGCAAGAGATGTCGAGTGCGGTCGCGGCACCCGACGTCTTCTGCTCACGAAGCGCCCGAGGGCGGCAGGTCCACGGTGAACGCGGTCCGCCCGGGCTCGGACGCGACCCGCACGCTGCCGCCGTGCGCCATGACGACGGCCCGCACGATCGCCAGCCCGAGACCGCTCGTGCCGTGCTCCCGTGAGCGCGAGGCCTCACCCCGGGTGAACCGGTCGAACAGGGTCGGCAGTGACTCGGCGTGGATCGGCGGCCCGTCGTTCGCGACGACGAAGCGGACGACGGCACCGTCCGACGCAGACGCAGACGCAGACGCCGACCCCGACCCGGGCACCGACTGCAACGACACCACGACGGCAGTCCCCGGCGGCGTGTGCGTCCGGGCGTTGGTCAACAGGTTCGTGACCACCCGTCGGAGCTGCACCTCGTCACCGGCCACGAGCACCGGCTGGTCGTCCACGATCTGCAGCGTCCACCGGTGGTCCGGCGCCGTCGCGCGGGCGTCCATCGTGGCGTCGACGACGAGCGACGTCAGGTCGACCGGCTCGCGGACGACCTGCGCCGCCGCCGCCCCCGACGCCAGGGCCGAGGCGTCGAGCCGTGCGAGCAGCAGCAGCTCGTCGACGAGGTCGCCCATCCGGACGGCCTCGCGTCCGATCCGGTCGACGTTGCGGTGCACGGCGTCCAGGTCGGAGGTCCGCTCCGACAGCTCGGCGTACGCCCGGACGGTGGCGATCGGGGTCCGCAGCTCGTGCGAGGCATCGGCGACGAACGTCCGCATGCCGGCCTCGGCGTCACGACGGACGGTGAGCGCCCGGGCGACGTGACCGAGCAGCCGGTTCAGCGCACCGCCGACCTGCTCGACCTCGCGGTTGGCGCGCAGGTCGGCGTCGGAGACGCGCACGGGGATGTCCGGGTCGCCGCGTTCCAGGTCGAGTGCGGTCACGCCGGACGCCACCGCGGCGACGCGTTCGAGTGGACGGAGCGATCGACTGACGAGCACGGTGAGGGCCCACGCGGCGACGGCGAGTCCGAGCACCGTGACGACCCCGATGACGAGCAGCAGTCGAGCGATCGCGGCGTCGAGGTCGCCGAGGGGGAGCGCGGTGACGAACACGTCGCCGTCGTCGCTGACCGCCTGCACCCGGTAGTCGCCGAGTGCGCCGAGTTCGACCGTCACGGGGTCGTCGCCGGTCTGGACCGCTGCGAGCGTCCGCTGCTGCGCCGCGGTCAGGCGGCGCTGGTCACCGTCCCCGTCGGTGTAGCCACCGAGCACCACGTCGCCGTCGCGGACGATGGCGATGACCGTGCCCGCAGACTGCCCCGGCGCACCGATGAAGGCGTTGTCGGGATCCGGCAGATCGTCCGACGAGGACGAGGACGAGGACGAGGACGACGAGGACGAGGACGAGGACGACGACGACGACCCCGGCGGCGGCCCGGAAGCCCCCGGCGGCGGTTCCGCCCCGTCCCGTCCGCCGACGGTCCGCATCGCCGCCGTCGACAGCTCCGCGTCGAGCCGGTCGACCAGGTACCCCCGGAACGCGACGACGGTCACCGCCCCCACGACGACGTTCGTCGCCACGAGCAGCAGGGCCATCGCCGCCACGATCCGCCAGCGCAACGACGGCACACGCCCGGTGCGCCCGGGGCGGCTCACGTCGCCGGCCGGAGCACGTACCCCGCCCCACGGACGGTCTGCAGCATCGGCTCACGTCCGGCGTCGAGCTTCTTCCGCAGGTACGACACGTACATGTCCACCAGGTTCGACGACGTGCCGAAGTCCATGCCCCAGACGCTCGCCAGCAGCTGCTCGCGGGACAGCACCCGCCTGGCGTTCCGGGCCAGGTGCCGCAGTAGCTCGTACTCGGTCGGCGTGAGCTCGATCGGGTCCCCGGCACGGCTGACCGAGCGGGCGTCCTCGTCGAGCCGGAGGTCCCCGACCACGACCTCGGCGCTCGCCCCGGCCGCGGCGACCCGGGCCGAGGTACGCGCCAGGATCCGGGAACGGACGAGCAGCTCCTCGATGCCGAAGGGCTTGGTCAGGTAGTCGTCGCCGCCGCCGGTCAGCCCGGCGAGCCGGTCCTCGGGGGCGTCGCGTGCGGTGAGGAACAGCACCCGGACGCCGTCGCGGGCGTCGCGGAGCCGTTCGAGCACCTCGAACCCGTCGATGTCCGGCAGCATCACGTCGAGCACGATCACGTCGGGCTGGAACTCCCGGGCCGCGAACAGCACGTCGCGCCCGCGGTGCACCGACCGCACGGCCCATCCGTCGCCCGCGAACGCCAGGGCGACGGCCTCGGCCAGGGCGTGCTCGTCGTCGACGACGAGGGCGCGGACGGGGGAGCCGTCGGTGCGCTGCAGCGGGGTGCCGGGCATGTCCCGGAGCCTATCCACCGCGCCCTCGTCGCCGGTCACTCCGTGCTGCTCAGGTCGTAGACGGTCTGGCCGCCGACGGTCGTCGACTCGTAGTTCGCTGCGACCCACTCCTGGATCGCCGACGCGGTCGACGAGCCGCCGCCCATGCCGCCGCCGGAGCCGGACGACACGTAGTACCCGATGTCGCCGTCGGCGACGTAGGCCTTGAACTGCGCGAGCGTCGGTGCCGGGTCGCTCGACCAGCCGCCGATCGCCATCACGGCGGTGTCGGTGTCGAGTTCGAGCTGCGCGGCCGACTGCGATCCGTTGACCGCGGCCGCCCACTTCGCGTCGGATGCCTCGAGCAGCTCCTGCAGGGCGGACGAGGTCGACGCACCTTCGCCACCACCCCCGGCCTGGAGGCTCGTCCCCGACCCGCCCTCGGAGGTCGCGTCGTCCGTGCCGTCCTGCCCACTGCCCGGCGCCGTACCGGACGTGCCGTCCGGCATCTCCGGCGCCTCGCCGGACGCGCCTTCCGGCGGGGTCCCGCCGGGACCCTGCTGGGAGTCGGACGTGCTGTCGGAGCCGCCGTCGTCGGAGCCGGAGGTCGACCCACCCGGTCCGCCCGTGCCTCCCGGGAAGCCACCGGTACCGCCGCCCATCCCACCGGAGCTGCTGCCCGCCGGACCGACGCTCGGGATCGAACCGGAGTGCGCGACGGTCGTCGTGGCGAGGGCGTAGGCGGTGGTGCCGGACAGGCCGAACAGGGTGCCGGCGAGGACGCCGACCGTGACGAGCCGGCGCAGCGACGGCACGCTGCCGATGACGATCAGTGCCGCGGACAGCAGCCCGCCGGCGAGCATCACCCAGCGCAGCCACGGCAGCCAGGTCGGGTTCTCGTTGAGCAGGCACCAGCCCCAGAACGCGGTGACACCGATCATCGCAGCGAGGCCGAGGCGGCCGACGAAGCGGGCTCGTGCGTGCCAGAGCAGGGCGCCGCCGGTACCGACGAGTCCGGCGATGGCCGGGGCGAGGGCGACCGTGTAGTACGGGTGGATCGTGCCCGACATGTACGAGAACACGAGTCCGGTGACCAGGAGCCAGCCACCCCAGAGGACCAGTCCGGCGCGTGCGGGATCGGCCAGGTGCCGACGGCCGACGACGACCAGCCCGACGACCAGGGCGATGAGCGCCGCGGGCAGGAGCCACGAGATCTCGAGCCCCATCTCGGACGAGAACAGGCGGTTCAGGCCGGTCGAGCCGCCGAACGAGCCGCCGGCGGTGCCGCCGGTCGTGCCGCCGCCTCCGCCGCCGTTGCCCGAGCCTCCGAAGATCCGGCCGAGGCCGTTGTAGCCGAACACCAGGTCGAGCACGGTGTTGTTCGTCGAGCCGCCGATGTAGGGGCGGGACTCGGCGGGCCAGAGCCACACGGCGACGACCCACCAGCCCGCGGCCACCACGAGGGAACCGGCGGCGACGAGCAGACCGATCACCCGTCGGCCCCAGCCGGTGCGGGCGGCGAACAGGTAGACGAGGCCGAAGGCGGGCAGGACGAGCAGGCCCTGCAGCATCTTCGTCAGGAACGCGAACCCGAGGGCGACCCCGGCGAGCGCGATCCACTTCCAGCTGCCCTTCGGCAGCGCCCGCACCGTGCAGTACGCCCCGGCGGTCATCAGCAGGACGAGCAGGGCGTCCGGGTTGTCGAAGCGGAACATCAGCGCCGCCGCCGGGGTCGCTGCCACGACGAAGCCCGCGAGCAGCGCGCCGACGTTCGCGGTGGTGGCACCGAGTCGGGCCAGGGTGCGCCGGACCGTGCCCCAGACCAGGGCGACGGAGCCGACGGCCATCAGCGCCTGGGGGAGCAGCAGGCTGAAGCTCGAGAAGCCGAACAGCCGGGCCGAGAGCACCATCACCCACAGCGAGGCGGGTGGTTTGTCGACCGTGATGAAGTTCGATGAGTCGAGGGAGCCGAAGAAGAACGCCTCCCACGACTTCGTGCCGGCCTGCACAGCGGCGGCGTAGAAGCTGTTGGCGTACCCGGAGACGCTGAGATCCCACATGTACACCACGGCGGTCACGGCCAGGAGCGCCCAGAACGCCGGCCGGAGCCAGCGGGCGTCCTCGCGCTCGCCGAGGAACAGCCGGGCGAGGGGCGGGCGGGGCCGATCCCGGGCGGCACTGCGCGCGGGGTCGCGTCGGTCGGTCACGGGTATCGGGTACGTGGTCATGTCGATGAGCATCCGGGGCGTTCCCCGACTGCTGCACTGCGCCGGCTATGTGCGGGCTAAGGACGCACGGTGCGCGGTTGGCCGGCGGGCGGTGGCGCGGCGCACGGTGCGCTGTCGTTCGGTCCGTGCGGCGTCGCCTGCTCGGTGCGCGGTTGTAGCGCTGCACGGGGCGGGCAACCCCGCACGGGTTGAGCGAGGCCGCACGGTGCGACGCCGGCACCGGGGCGGGCAACCTCGCACGGGGTGAGCGAAGCCGCACGGTGCGAGGGGTCAGGCGTACCGCCGCGCTGCCCGGAGTGCTGCTCCGGAGTACGAGCCGCCGAACAGGAACACGTGCAGCAGCAGCGGCGCGAGCTGGTGGAGTTCGACGCGCTCCTGCCAGCCGTCGGCCAGCCGTGACTCCCGGTCGTAGGCGGCGAGCACCGTCTCGAGCCGGGGCAGCCCGAACAGTCCGAGCAGTGCCAGGTCGGTCTCCGCGTGCCCGCCGTGGGCGATCGGGTCGATGAGCACGGCGCCGGTCGGTTCGGACGAGTCCGTCGGCCAGAGGACGTTGCCGGCCCACAGGTCACCGTGCAGGCGTGCGGGTCGGTCCCCGACGAGCGCGGGCTGCGGCGACCCGAGTGTGCCGTCCTGCACGCGTGCGGCGACCCGCTCGAACACGGCGGCCTCGGCGTGGTCGAACCCGCCGGCGTCGACGATGCGGCGGACGAAGTCGCGGATGCGGTACTCGGCGAAGAACTCACCCCAGGTCGCCGGTGCCCGATCGGCCGCGACGAACGGCGTGCGCGAGCGGCCCATCCGCAGCGCCGCACCGCGGGTCCAGCCGGCGGGCGGTGCACCCCAGTGGTCGGCGCCGGCGGCGTGCGTGTGCGCGAGGGAGCGGCCGAACCGCTCCGCCTGGGCGGCGGTGGGGGAGCCGTCGGAGATCAGCTCGAGGTCGAGCACGGTCGGGGTCGGGCGCCCGAGCACGCGGGCGATGCGGGTGCCGCCGGTGTCCTCGGCCTCGGCGAGCCAGGCGAGTCCGGCGGCTTCGGCTGCCGCTTCGTCCGCGGTGGTGAACGTCTTCACGTGCGTCTCGGCCATCGGTCCATCCTGCCGATGGGGCACCGTCGACCGTTCAGCCGACGATCACCCGGCGACCCGGCGACCCGGTCACCCGGTCACCCGGTCGGTTCTCCCCGCCGGGCCGCGTGCACCACGAGTGCCAGCTGCACCCGGTTCTCGACGCCGAACTTCTCGTACACGTGCCCGACGTGCGTCTTCACGGTGGCCAGGCCCACGTACAGGTCGGCGGCGATCTGCGCGTTGGACGCCCCGTTCGCCACGGCGAGTGCGACCTCCCGCTCCCGCTCGGTCAGCAGGGCGAGCAGCCGGCGGGCCTCGGTGTCGTCCGCAGCGGCATCGACCGGTGGCCCTGCCGGTGCGCCGCCCGGACCACCGGCCGCCTGGCCCGAGCGGGATCCGGCCGCGAACGCGATGACCCGGTCGAGCACGGACGGGGACAGGATCGAGCGCCCGGCCGCCACGGTCCGCACGGCCTGCACGAGTTCGTGCGGCGGGGTGTCCTTGAGCAGGAACCCACGGGCGCCGGCCTGCAGTGCTCCGAGCACGAGGTCGTCCCCCTCGAAGGTCGTCAGCACCAGGACGGCCAGGTCGGGTCGGCGGCGCAGTTCGCGTTCGGTGGCGACGAGCCCGTCGCACCGGGGCATCCGGATGTCCATGAGCACGACGTCGGGCGCGGTCGACGCGATGACGCCTTCGGCCTCGAGCCCGTCGCCCGCTTCGCCCACCACCACCAGGCCGTCGTCGCCGCTGAGCAGCATGCGGAGCCCGACGCGCACGAGCTGGTCGTCGTCGACCAGGACGACGCGGACGGGAGCGGTCACGGAGTCCACGGCAGCACCGCCTCGACCACGTGCACGCGTCCGTCGTCGCTGCCGGCGCGGAAGCTCCCGCCGACGAGCCGGGCGCGTTCGGCGAGCCCGCGCAGGCCGTGCCCGGCGGTCTTCCCGGACGCGTCCGCGTGCGCAGGTCCGTCGGTCAGCGTGTTCGACACCACCACCCGGACCCCGGGACCGGGGACGGTCTCGACCACCACGTCGACGGGTTGTCCGGGGGCGTGCCGACGGGCGTTCGTCAGCGATTCCTGCACGATCCGGTAGGCGTGCCGGCCGACTGCCGTCGGCACTGCTGCGCCGTCGGTGTCGACGCGCGCCCGGACGGTCGCACCGCCGGAACGCGCCTGGTCGAGCAGGTCAGGCAGGTCGACGAGCGTCGGCTGCGGAGGCGCGGTGCCGGTCACCTCGTCGCCGCCGGTCGCCGCGGGGTCGCGCAACACCCCGAGGACGTCGCGCAGGTCGGTCAGCGCGGAGTGCGCCTCGGCCCGTACGACCCCGGCCGCCGCGGCGGTCTCGTCGGGGGTGAGCCCCGGGCCGCGGTACTCGAGCGCGCCGGCGTGCAGCGCGACCAGGGACAGCCGGTGGCCCAGGACGTCGTGCATCTCGCGGGCGATGTGGGCGCGCTCCTGCTCGCGGGCACGGTCCTCGCGCAGCTGCTGGTCGCGTTCGAGCAGGGCGGCCCGCTCACGCAGCGACAGCAGGAGCGCCCGGCGCTGCCCGATCGCGATGCCGATGACCACGAGCAGGGCGATGCCGACGACGCCCGCGATCAAGATTTGCCAGAGCGGCATGTCGTCGGCCGGGGGCGCCAGGACGACGTCGTAGAGCACCGTGGCACCGAGCAGCACCGCACCGGCGACGGCGAGCTCGACAGCCCGGCGCCGGGTGGCGAGCGACACCGTGGCGATTGCGGCCGCTCCGACCGCCAACGTCGACACCGAGCTGAGGGCAGCGATGACGACCGTGATCAGCAACGGTGCCCGGTGCCGGAACGGCAGGAGGACGAGGGCGGCCAGACCGGCACCCACGTCGCCGAGGATCAGTGCGCCGACGTGCAGGTCGCTCCACCCACGGGTGTCCATCGTCGGCCACACGAGCCCCGCGGTGAGCAGCCCGGTCAGGGCCGCGACGGCGACACGCCAGGTCTGGGACCACACACGCTGCCCGAGCGGCACGGCGGGGAGCGTGGTCGAGGTCATGCCCCGAGCCTAGGGAGCCGTCGGGACGAGCGGATCCGCCGAAGGTCGGAGCTGCCGGAGCAGCCTGACCAGGGGGCGTCCGTCTCAGACCGCGTCGACCAGGGCCCGCGCCAACGGGTGCCACGCACGGGACGACGGCCCGCTCAGCACCAGGGTCCGTTCGAGCCGCCGGGCCATCGGGATCATCACGAGGTCGGGCGGCAGCATCCCGCGGCCCAGGGTCGGCACGATCGACACGCCCTCGCCCCGCTGGATCATCCCGAACATCGTGCTCATCTCCCGCACCCGGTGGGCGTACCGGAACGGGCGGCCGTCGAGCTCGTGGAGCTTCTGGATCTGGTACTCGCAGCCACCGCCGCCCGCCACCAGACCGTCCTCGTGCAGGTCGTCGAGGGTGAGCGCGGGCAGCTCGGCGAGGGGATGGTCGCGGCGGATCACGGCGGCCATCTCGTCCCGCGCCACGACCACGCCGCCGTCGGGCACCGGCGACGGGTCGACGAGCACGGCGGCGTCGACGGTGCCGGCCTCGAGCCACTCCGGCATCTCGTCGTCGTCCCCCTCGTAGACCTGCACGTCGACGTCCGGCAGGGTCACCGCCCACAGCTCGCGGAGCCGCGGCAGCAGGCCCTGGCAGACGGTGGGGACGGCGGCGAGGCGCACGGTGCCGCGCGCCGTGGCGGGCCGGACCACCGCCTCCAGGGCTTCGACCGAGGCGAGCACGCTGCGGGCGTGGGCCAGCAGGCGGTCGCCCAGCGGTGTGGCGGCGGCGACCGTGCCGCGGCGCACCACGGGGCCGCCGACCTCGCGTTCGAGCCCGGCGACGGCGTGGGACACCGCGGACTGCCCGACGCCCAGCGCTGCGGCCGCTGCGGTGAAGGACCCGGTGTCGAGCGTGGCGACGAACGCGCGCAGTTGCTGGACCGAGACGGTCATGCGTCCTCCTCATGTCGGCATGAGCGACATGCGTTTGCCGCATGTCACCCGGTGGTCCGACACTAGGCCACGTGAACGCCCTCCTCTACGCCCTCGTCGCACTGACCTGGGGATCGAGCTTCCTCTTCGCGAAGATCGGACTCGACGGTCTCGCCCCGCAGCAGGTCGCCACCGTGCGGACCGTGCTCGGTGGGGTCACGCTGGTCGTGGTGCTCCTGGCGACCCGTCGCCGGTGGCCCCGGGAGCCGCGGACCTGGGCGCACCTGGCGGTCGTCGCGGTCTTCCTCAACGCGGTGCCGTCGTCGCTGATGGCGTGGGCGGAGCAGACGGTGCCGTCCGGGCTCGCGAGCATCTACAACGCGACGACGCCGATCATGACGCTGGCCGCGCTCGCGGTGCTCGTGCCGTCCGAACGGCTGCGCGGACGGCAGGTGCTCGGGATCGTGCTCGGCATCGTCGGGGTGCTCGTACTGGTCGGCCCGTGGGACGTGCTGACCGACCCGGATGTCCTGGCGAGCGTGCCGGGACAGGTCGCGCTGCTCGGCATGACCGCGTCCTACGGCATCGGGCTCGCCTACCTGCGCCGGGTCGCGGTGGCGAGCGCGTACGACCCGGTCACGCTGGCGACGGTCCAGCTGACGCTGGCCTCCGGGATGCTCCTGCTGGTCGCGCCCGTCATCGCGACCGGTCCGGTGCAGCTGGACGGGAGGATCGTGGCCGCGATGATCGCGCTCGGTTGCGTCGGCACGGGGCTGGCCTACGCCTGGAACACCCGGCTCGTGCAGGCGTGGGGCGCCGGTCGCGCCTCCACCGTCACGTACCTGACGCCGGTGGTCGGCGTGGCGCTCGGTGTGCTCGTGCTGGGGGAGCGGGTGCGGTGGAACGAGCCCGTCGGCGGACTCGTCGTCCTGCTCGGGATCGCCCTGGCGTCCGGGGTGCTCGTGCGCCGGCGGGAGCCTGCGGCGTCCGCCGCCTGACCGGTCCGCCGGGTCGAGCCGTAGGATCGGCGGTGACGACGACGAGGTCGTCGACGAAGACGGAGACCGGCATGCACGACACCCACACCACCCGCGCGACCGCGTCGGTCGCAGCGATCCTCGCCGAGTCGGCGGCACGCTACCCGGACGACGTCGCCGTCATCGTGGGCGACGTCCGCACCACCTACGCCGAGCTGTGGGCGCAGACCCTGGCCTACGCCGGGGCACTCCGCGCGCGGGGCGTGACCGAGGGGTCGAAGGTGGCGATGCTCGTGCCGAACGTCGCGGACTTCCCCCGCGTCTACTACGCCACGCTGGCCCTCGGCGCGGTGGCCGTGCCCGTGCACGCGCTGCTGAAGCGCCGCGAGATCGAGTACGTCCTGCGCGACAGCGGCGCGACGCTGCTCGTCTGTGCTGCCCCGCTGCTCGGCGAGGGCGCCGCCGGTGCCGAGCTCGCCGGGGTCGACGTCGTGACCGTGCTCGCGCCGGCGACGACCGACGACGGGTCCGCGTCCGGCCCCGACCGGCTCGAGGCCCTGGCCGCGCAGAGCGAACCGCTCGACACCTACGTGCCGCGGCACCCGTTCGACACCGCCACGATCCTGTACACGAGCGGCACCACCGGCCAGCCCAAGGGTGCCGAGGGCTCGCACTTCGCGCTGCTCGAACAGGTCAACACGAACCTGATGACGACGTTCGACATGCACCGCGGGGACGTCCTGCTCGGCGCCCTGCCGCTGTTCCACACGTTCGGGCAGACCTGCACGATGAACACCGGGTTCCGGACCGGCGCGACGCTCGTCATGCTGCCGAAGTTCGACGGTGACACGGCGCTCGCCGCGATGGTCGAGCACGGCTGCGGCATCTTCATGGGCGTCCCGACGATGTACATGGCGCTGCTCGACGCCGCGACCCGGTCCGAGGCCCGTCCGACGCTCCGGTACGCGATCTCCGGCGGGGCCTCGCTCCCGCTGGCGGTGCTCGAGCGGTTCCAGCAGGTCTTCGACGCGCCGATCCACGAGGGGTACGGGCTGACCGAGACCTCGCCGGTCGCCACCTTCAACCACGTCGGGCAACCGCCGCGGCCCGGCACCATCGGCACCGCGGTGTGGGGCATCGACGTGGAGATCGCCGACCCCGAGGTCCGCGACGCGATCGTCATGCTGCCGCACGGCGAGATCGGGGAACTCGTGATCCGCGGCCACAACCTGATGAACGGGTACCTCGACCGGCCCGAGGACACCGCCGAGGCCATCGTCGACGGGTGGTTCCGCACCGGTGACCTGGGCACGAAGGACGACGACGGGTACCTGACGATCGTCGACCGCACGAAGGACATGATCATCCGCAACGGCTACAACGTGTACCCGCGGCAGGTCGAGGAAGTGCTCGCCACCCACCCCGACGTCGCGATGGCCGCGGTCTTCGGCGTGCCGCACGCGGTGCACGGGCAGGAGGTCGAGGCCGCGGTGGTCCTGCACGCCGGCGCGACCGTCGAGCCGCAGATCCTGGTCGACTTCGTCGCCGCCGAGATCGCCGCGTACAAGTACCCGCGGGTGGTGCACGTCCTCGATGCGCTGCCGCTCGGCCCGAGCGGCAAGGTGCTCAAGCGTGAGCTCGTCGACCGCTTCAGCGTCGAGGTGACGGCGGTTCCGTGATCCGCCCCACGACCGCGCAGGGGCGATCCGTACGCTGACCGGGTGACCGCCAGCCGTACCCCGTCGACCGCGCGTCTGCTGTTCGCGTCGTCGCACCCCGGACCCACGGTCACCGTGACCGTCCTCGCCGCGGTGATCGCCGCCGCGGTGGGGCACCCCGTGTGGCTCGTCGTGCTGGTGGCGCTGACGGTCGTCGCCGGGCAGCTGTCCATCGGGCTCGCGAACGACTGGATCGACGCGGACCGCGACCGGGCCGTCGGGCGGAGCGACAAGCCCGTCGCCCGCGGCCTCATCGCCGTCGGCACCGTCCGCACCGCCGCCTACGCCACCGCCGGGATCGCCGTGGTGCTCTCGCTGTTCCTGGGGCCGGTCGCCGCGGTCGCGCACCTCGTGCTCGTCGCCGCGGGGTGGGCCTACGACGCCGGGCTGAAGCGTTCGGTGTGGTCGGTGGTGCCGTTCGTCGTCGCCTTCGGGCTGTTGCCCGTCGTGTCCGTCGCAGCCGGGCCCGAGGGACAGTTGCCGGCGTGGTGGGCGATCGCCACGGGGGCCGTCTTCGGCATCGCGATCCACTGCACCAACGTGCTGCCCGACCTGGTCGACGACGCAGCGACCGGTGTGCGGGGCTTCCCGCACCGGCTCGGGCTCCGTGGCGCGGGGATCGTCGCGTTCGCCTCGCTCGTCGTCGCTGCAGCGCTGGTGCTCGGCGGACAGGTCCTCGGCGACGACCCGGTGCGGGGCCTCGGCGTCGTGCTCGCGGTCCTCGGTGCCGTCGTGGTGGCCGTGCTCGCCGTCGTCGGCGTCCGGTTGGTGCTCGCAGGACGGGCTTCACGCACCCTGTTCCGGCTGGTCATCGCGTCGTCCCTCGTGCTCGTCGTCGAGCTCGGTTTCGCGGGCGCGCGACTCGTCGCCTGACGACGCGGAACAGACTGCGCGACTGCGCCGGTGCGCCGGTGCGCCGGTGCGCCGGACGCGAGCCGTCAGGCCCAGCGCATCGCGTAGAGCCGGGCCAGGCCGTGCGCGGTCGGCAGTGACAGGGCGGTCCGGAGCAGCGCCTCCCGGCCGGTCGCCGTGACGGGGCCGAGCGGACGGCCCAGTGCCATGTTCGCCTCGGCCTGCCGAGCCGCGCGGCGGGCGGCTGCCTGGCGGCGGGCGGCGTAGCCCGGCCACGGCCCGGCCGTACCGGTGCGGACCGCTCCGGCGAGCAGCGGCGCGAGCTCGGCGGCGTCGAGCCACCCCAGGTTCATGCCCTGCCCGCCGATCGGACTGATCTCGTGGGCGGCATCCCCGACGAGCACGGCTCGGCCGACGCCCACGCGGTCGGCGGTGCGGCGGCGCACCCGGAAGCCGCTGGTCATCGAGCAGGTCGCGGGGTCGGGGACGACACCGGTGCGCTCGGCGACGAGTGCGGCCAGGCGTGCGACGACCGCGGGGTCCGGCGTGCCCGTCCAGCTGCCCTCGGCCGAGGCGAACGCGTCGTCGTCCGGCACCAGGGCGACGTACCGGCGACGCGCACCCGGCAGCGGGAAGGACTCGACGACGCCGTCCGGGCCGACGTCGACCAGGGCGGCCGACCGAGCCGACGGCGCCTCGGGATCGGCGAAGTCACCCATCACGTAGCGGTCCGGGTACTCGCGCCCGGTGGTGCCGATGCCGAGCAGGTCGCGGACGGCGCTCCGGGCACCGTCGGCCCCGACGACGAAGGCCGCACGGACCGTCACGGTGTCGCCGTCCGGTCCGGTCCCGGTGGCGTCGACGTGGTCGGGGTGCCGGGACAGCGCCGTCAGGGTGGTGCCGGTCCGCAGGGCGCTCGGTGCGCTGGCCCGGAGCTGGTCGCGGAGCAGGGACTCGGTGCGGTGCTGGTCGAGGGTGGCCACGTACGGGTGGGTCGGCGACGCGCGGTCGAAGCGCAGGGTGCCGAGGGTCCGACCGCGGCTCCGGGCCACGCCGGCGTGCACCAGTGACGCCTCGGCGAGCACGGCGGTGTCCAGGCCGATCGCGGCGAACGCGTCGAGGGACGGCGGGTGGATGCCGATGGCCCGCGAACCGGTCGGCGGCTCGTCCCGGCGTTCCCACACCCGGACGTCGACGCCCCGCGCCGCCAGGAGTGCCGCCACGAACAGCCCGACGGGGCCGCCGCCGACGACGAGGACGTCGACGCGTTCGATGGGCACGGGGCGAGCCTACGGTGACCGATCGCCGCGGCGTTCAGTGAGCAGAAGACGTCGGGTCAGCGGGCCGTACTCGACGTGTTCTGCTCACTCGATGCGCTGCGCGGGCGCGGGCGCGTGCGCGGGCGCGGGCGGGGGCGCGGGCGCTGCCGCACTGCGACCCGCACGGACCCGTGCGCGGAACCGCTCGACGGGCACCTCGACGGCGTAGGCGGCACCGATCGACACGATCGCCACCGCGCCGACCAGGCAGACCGTGCCCCACGGACCGATCGCGAAGGTCCCGAGCAGCGCGATCACCAGCGGGTGCCAGAGGTACGCCGAGTACGACACCCGGCGGCCGAACCACGACACCGGCGTCCACGCCAGTGCGGCGGACACGGGGGAGCGGACCGAGACCAGCCCGCCGATCGCCACCGCCGCGATCACACCGGTCAGCGGCAGCACGATGCCGAACGTCGACGCGCGCTGCGTCCAGTCGTCGTCGATCCAGAGCAGCACCCCGACCACCAGCACGAGACCGAGCCAGGTCGCCACGTGCCCGAGGACCCCGGCGGCCCGCACGCGCACCCGTTCGTCGTCGAGCACCAGGGCCAGTCCGCAGCCGATCGCGAGCGGCACGACCCCGAGCACGGGCGAGAAGTAGACGTCGGGCGTGGCACCGCCGCTCGGGCTGCGGTAGCTCGCCCACGACGCCGCCGAAGCCCCGACGACCAGGACACCGAGCCCCGCCAGGAGCCAGCGACGGCGGACCCGGAGTGCGGCGAGCAGGACCAGCACCGGCGGCCACACCAGGTAGAACTGCTCCTCCATCGAAAGGCTCCACGTGTGCGCGAACACGCCCTGCGAGGTGTCCCAGAAGGCGCGGAACAGGTTGCCCGTGTAGGTCAGCGCGATGAACGCCGCTTCGCCGGACTGCAGCGAAGCGCCCTTGTAGTCACCGACCCAGTTCCAGAGCAGGAGCCCGACGACGACGAACGCGAGCAGTGCCGGGTAGAGGCGGAGCAGCCGCTTCACCCAGAACGTTCCGAGGCGCACCCGCCCGGTACGACGCCGTTCGCCGAGCAGCAGCGTCGTGATGAGGAAGCCGGACAGCACGAAGAACACCGTCACGCCGATGAAGCCGCCCTCGAACTGCGGCACGTGCAGGTGGTACAGGACGACGACCAGGATGGCGAGGGTCCGGAGTCCGTCGAGCGCGGGTGCGCGGTGCGTCAGCGGGGGTGGCGGAGCCTGCTGCGTCCCCGCTCCGGAGCGCTCCGGGGCGGCCGTGTGGTGCTGTGGCTGCGCCTGCGTCGGCGCGTGTGTCAGCGTGGTCGTCGCCATGGTCCCTCCCCGCGCTGCTCGGTTGCGTGTCGCCGACCAGGGTCCTCCTCGCGGGTAAGAGGAGTCTCAACGAGCGGCGCACACCTGGCTCGTCAGGGCCGATGCCGAACGACAGTGTCGACGTCGCACGACGTCGACAACGTCGTTCGTTGCACGCGCGCGCTGTTGCGAAGCGCGCGCGGCGACGATGTCGCTGTCGTACGACAGCGACAACGTCGTTCCGCGTCGGCCGGCCCCCGCGGTTCCGGCCATACGTCGGCGCCAGCCCCGCGCACCACGCGTCGGCCGGGAGGCCCGTGGCCGGCCCGCACCGCGCCTCCAGTCCGTCGCGCCCCGCGTCCACCGCACGCACACCGTGAGCAGGAACGGTCGGGTCCGACGTGCGGACCCGACCGTTCCTGCTCACGAAGCGAGCGTGCGAGCGAACGCGCGCGGCTACTCGGCCTTCTGCAGCTGCCAGGGGTCCGGCTCGCGGTCGCCGTTCGGGCGCACCGGGCGGACGTCGCCGACGATCGGGATCGAGCGCTTCCGCATGAACCACACGTAGCGGACGAAGAAGTGCGTCAGGGTCGACATCCGGTTGCCGGCGCCGAGCAGGCTCGTGATGTGCACGAACACCCAGGCGAGCCAGGCGATCGGGCCGACCATCGTGATCCCGCCGCGCAGCTGGGCGACCGCGGCGTTCGTGCCGATCGTCGCCATGGTGCCCTTGTCGAAGTACTTGAAGCGCTCGGTGGCCTTGCCCTCGAGCAGGCGCACGATCTGCCGTGCCGAGTGCCGTCCGCCCTGCAGCGCGGGCTGGGCGAGCTGGGCGAGGGCGTCGTCCTGCGCGGCGATGTCACCGGCGGAGAAGATCCGTTCGGCGCCCTTCACGCTCAGGTCGTCGTTCACCTGGATGCGGCCACCGTGGGTCTGCGGCAGGCCCCAGCCGGAGACCTCCTTGTGGGCGGCGACGCCGGTCGCCCAGATCACCTGCGACGCGGGGATGAACTCGCCGTCCGCGGTCATCACGCCGTCGCGCTTGACCTCGGAGACGCCGGTGTTCAGCCGCAGCACGACACCGCGCTTGCGCAGCACCTTGGCGGCGTACCGGCGCAGGCGCGGGGCGAACGGCTTGAGGAGCTCGCCGCTGCGGTGCACGAGGGTGATCGAGATGTTGCCGCGTTCGATCTCCGGGTACGCGCCGACGAGTGCCTGGTCGCGGAGCTCGGCGAGCGCGCCGGCCATCTCGACACCGGTCGCACCGCCACCGACGATCACGATGCGGATCTCGTCGGGGCCCTGGTTGGCCGCCGCTTCTTCGAGCCGGGTGAACAGCTCGTCGCGGATGCGGAGTGCCTGCGAGCGGGAGTACATCGAGTACGCGTACTCGTACGCACCGGGGGTGCCGAAGTAGCTCGTGTTCACGCCGTTGGCGAGGATCAGGTAGTCGTAGTGCAGGTGCTCGCCGTCGGACATCTCGGCGATGCGCTCGTCGGTGCGGATGCCGGTGAGCAGGCCGTGACGGAACTCGGCGTTCGACTGGCGGGCCCGGAGCGAGCGCAGGAAGTACGTCACGTCGCCGGCGTTCAGGCCGCCCGTCGCCACCTGGTACATCAGGGGCTGGAACATGTTGTAGACGTGGCGGTCGACCAGGGTCACCCGGACCGGCGCATCGGCGAGCTCCCGCATGGCGGCCACACCGGCGAATCCACCGCCGACGATGACGACGTGCGGGCGGGTGTCCTGGGTCATGCTTGCTCCGGTGTTCCTCGGGTGCGGATGGTCACCCACGAGGGTACGCGCGGTTTGCCGGGGCGCATGACGGGCAGAGGCCGGGAGGCCCGTGGTGCGTCCGTCAGGCGTCGAACCGCCCGTAGGTGTTCAGCACGTTCCCCTTGCTCGTCACGGTGCTGTCGACCAGACGCAGGCGCGTGGGCGGATCGGTCGGTTCGAACAGTCGCCGGCCACGGCCGGCGATCGCCGGGTGGATCATGAGCTGCAGTTCGTCGAGGACCCCGGCGAACAGCAGGCTGCGGACGAGCGTGACACTGCCGCACACGGCGATGTCCGCCCCCTCGCGCTGCTGCAGGTCGCGCACGAACGCGGGGACGTCACCCGGGATCCGCGTGCTGTTCTGCCAGGTCAGGTCGTCGCCGAGCGTGGTGGAGGCCACGTGCTTCTCGATCGGGTTGATCCACTGCCCGAAGGGGTCCTCCGGGTGGGCGGGCCACCACTCGGACCACTCGAGGTAGCTGTTCCGGCCGAGCAGCACGGTGTCGGTGCGGGCCATGAAGGCACCCATCGCCGCGCCGAGCTCGTCGTCGAAGCTGTCGTACTGGAACTCGTAGGGGTCCTGCACGACGCCGTCGACCGACGTGAACAGACCGGCAGTGGTCTTCCGCATGGTCCGGATCGTACCCGCCGGTCAGCTCCCGGTGCCGTCGGTGCCGTCGGTGCCGTCGGTGCTGCCGGGGGCCTGGCCGGTGCCGTTGCCCGGGAACCGGTTCGTGCCGGGCACCTGCGTCGTCGACTGCGTCCGGTCCGCACCGATCGCGTGGCCGATGGCGAACCCGACGCCTCCGCCGACGAGCAGTGCGGCGAGTCCGACGATCACGGCGAGGAGCGGCCAGAACCACGGGGGCTTCGGGCCGGTGCTGCGGCGGTTGGTCGGGCTCGCGGCGCCGGCTGCGGCTCCGTACCAGGGGGTGGTGCCGTTCGGGGCGGTGGAGTCCCAGCCGCCCGGGGCGCCGGCGCCGGCGTCCGCACGGTACGGCTGCTGTTGCGGCCCGGGGGCGTCGAGCGTGGAGGTCGACGTCGGGGTCGGGGCGGCGCCCCAGCCGGTCGGCGTGGTCGCCCGGTTCGCCGGGTCGGAGCCGTCCGGTTCGTGGCCGTTGGTGGGAGTGGTGTCGCTCATGCCAGGAGTGCACACGGCCCGGCTGTGTGCGGCCGATGACGAGGCTGACCCGGTGCTGCGAACCGCCGCGTAGCCTCGGCTCGTGCGCGCTGCTGTGGAGACCGTCCGGATCGACGGGTTGCCCGTGCGCCTGCACACCATGGCGGCGCGAGAGCCGGTCCGCGACGACACCGACCCCACCGTCGTGTTCGTCCACGGCATCGGGATGTCGCACCGGTCCTTCGCACGGTCGCAGCGCGCCGTCGCCGCCGAGCACCGCACGATCAGCGTCGACCTGCCGGGGTTCGGCTGGCTGCCCGCGGCCGGTCGGCGGCTGCCCATCGAGGAGCTCGGCGACGTCGTCGTGCGGGCGGTCCGCCACCTGGTCGACGGCGACCTGGTGCTCGTCGGGCAGTCGATGGGTGCCCAGGTCGTGGTCGAGTCCGCCCGGCGCCACCCGGAGACCGTCGCGGCGATCGTGCTCGTCGGTCCGGTGATCAACGCGGAACGGCGGTCGCTCCCGCTGCAGACGCTCGACCTGGGTCGCGACGGGTTCGTCGAGGGGGTCCGGATGAACGGCGTCCTGGTCACCGACTACCTGCGGAGCATGCGGCAGTACACGCGTGAGCTCGGGCCGATGCTCCGCTACCCGACCGAGCAGACGATCACCGAGGTGACGCAGCCCGTCCTCGTCGTCCGCGGCACCCAGGACCCGATCGCGCGGCACGACTGGTCGGCTCGGGTCGCGGCCGCTGCGCCGAACGGCACCTTCGTGGAACTGGCCGGCCCGCACCACGTGCAGGAACGGCAGCCGGACGCCTTCGCACGCCTCCTCGAGACGTTCCGCAGCGCCGAGCGCCTGGAGGGGCTGCGATGACCCGGCCGACCACGTCGGGGACGGAGGCGGCGCGGACGGCGCGATCCGGGCCTCCAGGCCGTGTCCCGCTGGTTCGGCGCGCGTGGTGGGCCGCACTCGACTGGGGGTACGCGGCACGCTGGCAGGTGCGCAGCTTCGGCCCGACCACCGCGGACGACTACCGGACCGGCGCCGGGCAGCCCGTCGTCGTGGTCCCCGGCGTCTACGAGACCTGGCACTTCATGCGGCCGCTGATGGACGCACTGCACGACCGGGGGCACCCGGTGCACGTGCTGCCGGTCCTGCGGCACAACCTGCGGCCCGTGCCGGACTCGGCGCGCGAGGTGATCGCGACCCTCGAGGAACAGGACCTGCGGAACGTGCTCGTGCTCGCGCACAGCAAGGGCGGGCTCATCGGCAAGTACGCGATGACGCAGCTCGACCAGCACGAGCGGATCGACCGGATGGTCGCGGTCTCGACGCCCTTCGCGGGGTCGGTCTACGCGCGGCTCGCGCCGGTGCCGCACCTGCGGGCGTTCCGGGCGGCCGACCCGGTGCTGGCGGGGCTGGCGCGGGAACTCGACGCGAACGCGCGGATCACCTCGGTGTACGGAGTGTTCGACACGCTCATCCCCGAGGGCAGTGAGCTCCAGGGGGCGACGAACGTGCGGCTGCCGGTGGGTGGGCACTTCCGGATCCTCGGTGATGCGCGGACGCGGTCGGCGGTGCTGGCGGCGGCGGCGGACCCGGGCGGGGGCGGCTCCGGCGGCGGCGGCGCTGGCGGTCTTTCGCGCTGAGCGACACTTCGTGGGCGCGCGGCCGCGTGAGGTGTCGGTCAGCGCGAAACGGCGCGGCGGCCGCAGCGGCAGCGGCGCGGCAGCAGCGTCAGCGCGGGCGGTCGGCGACGCTCGCGCGCTCGACGATCCGGTGCGGCACGACGACGGTCTCCGGCGCGGCACTGCGGTCCGCGATCCGCCGGGTCAGCAGGTCGAGCGCCGCCGTCGCGAAGGCCCGACGGTCGAACGACACCGTGCTGAGCGACGGGATCGCGTACGCGGCCGCGTCGACGTCGTCGAACCCGATGACGCTGACCTGCTCGGGCACCCGGACACCGCGGGCGGCGAGGACGTGCAGCACCCCGAACGCGATCGAGTCGGTGAAGGCGAAGACGGCGTCGGGCAAGGGGTGCTCGTCGAGCCAGGCCGCGAAGGTCGTCGCCGCGGAACTCGTGGTCCACGACGGCAGCGGGACACGGAGCGAGGGGTCGGGCGTGATGCCGGCCGCGGCGAGCGCGGCGGTGTAGCCGCGTTCGCGGAGCTCGCTCGTCGCCGTCGCGGCACCCTCCGGTGACGCCCCGACGATCGCGATGCGCCGGTGCCCGCGGGCGATGAGGTGTTCGGTGACCTGCTCGGCCGCCGCGCGGCTGTCGACGTGCACCTGGTCGACGTGCTCGGGCTCGACCTCGCCGATGACGACGGTCGGCGGCAGCCCCTCGGTCGAGGCCAGGACGCTCGCGCTGAGCGACACCGGGTTGAGGATCAGCCCGTCCACCAGGTGTGCCCGGGCACGGGAGACCAGTTCGCGTTCACGGGCCGGGTCGTTGCCGGTCTGCTCGAGCTGCACGACCCAGCCGCGTTCGCGGGCGAGTTCCACGAAGGACTGCGCGAGTTCGGCGGAGTAGGCGCTGCCCATCTCCGGCAGCGTCAACGCGATCGCGCCGGAGCGGCCGTTCCGGAGCCCGCGGGCGGACAGGTTCGGCACGTAGTCGAGCTCGGCGACCGCCCGCTCGACGCGTTCGCGGGTCTCCGGGCGCACGACCACGCCGCCGTTGACGACGTTGGAGACGGTCTTCGGGGACACCCCGGCGAGGGCGGCCACGTCCCGCACGGTTGCGCGCATCGGGACGAGCGTAGCGCGGGGCGGTGGCGGCGGTGCGGAGCAGGGCAGCGCTCAGCCCGCGACCTGCACCGGCACCGTCCTGCCCGTCCGCACCGACTCCTGCGCCGCCAGTACGATCGACAGCGTCCGGAGTCCGACCCCGACGTCCGGCTGCGGCTGCTCCCCGGACCGCACCGCCGCCAGGAACATCCGGAGCATCGGCACGTCGTGGTCGGGTCCGTACCGGAGTTCGATCGGCCGGCCCCCGACCGCCTCGAGCCCCCGAGCAGCCGCCCCGAAGAAGTCCACCGACACCGTGCCGCCCGTCCCGGCGACGTCGAGCGTCAGCCCACCCCACACCGGCGACGTGTCCGGTCGGCTCCACGAGCAGTCGATCGCCGCGATCGTGCCGTCGTCGTACGTGATGGTCACCAGCCCCGCGGTCTCGGCGTTCGCGCGGTCCGCGTGCAGCACCCGGTTGGCGACGGCGGTGACGGACACCGGCGCCGCTCCGGTCAGCCCGTCGATCAGGTCGGCGACGTGCACGACGTGGTCGACGAGGGCGCCGCCTCCGCTCAGCCGGACGTCGGTGAACCAGTCCCGGGCGAGCGGGAGCATGCCGTTGTTCGCGCCCCGCACCGAGAACACCGTGCCGAGTGCGCCCGAGTCCCGCGTCGCGCGCAGCCGGTCGAACGCCGAGGCGAAGCGCACCGGGAACGCCATCATGAGCAGCACCCCGGCGCGGTCCACCGCCTCGCGGATGGCGAGGCCGTCCTGCCACGAGGTCGCGAGCGGCTTCTCGCAGAGCACGTGTGCCCCCGCTGCCACCGCGAGCTCGACGAACTCGCGGTGCCGGGCGTTCTCGCTCGTGACGATCACGGCGTCCGGGCTCCAGGCGAGCAGCTCGTCGACGGAGTCCGCGTACCCGGCGCCGAGCGCGCGTGCCAGTTCGGCGCCGCGCAGGTCGCCGAGTTCCGTCCCCGTCGAGGTCCCGCCCAGGTCCGTGCCGCGCACCTCGACGTCGGGCATGGCCGCCAGGGCGCCGAGGTAGCTGATGGCGTGCGTGTGGGCGAAGGAGAGCACCCCGACCCGGAGCGTCACCGCGACACCTCCACCGGCTGGCCGGACTCGATCGAGGCGATCGCCGCGTTCGCGATCCGCACCGCGGCGACCCCGTCGTCCACGGTCACCCGGGGCGGTGCACCACCGTCGAACGCGGCGAGGAAGTCGGCGAGCTCCAGCGCGTACGGATCGTCCGCCGGGTCCACCGCCGGCAGGAAACCGTCCACGGAAGCCGGTGCCGCCAGGTCACTCCGGGTGTCCTCCTCGGCCCGGGACGAGTGCGACAGGCTGCCGAGCGTCCCCGTCACCGAGTACTCGGTCGTGAAGGCGAGGTGCTGCGGCCCCCACAGTCCGGCGACGTGGCTGATCGCGCCCGACTCGTGCGTGAGCAGGACGTGCGCCGCCTCGACCGGCTCCGCCTCGGAACCCGCGCGGACGCTCACCGCCGACACCCGGGTCACCTCGCCCGCCACCCAGCGTGCGATGTCCAGGTCGTGGATCATCTGGTCCATCACGATCCCGCCCGACAGGGCGCGGTCGCCGAACCAGGGGACGTGGGTGGGGAAGGCACCGGACCGCGAGAACCGCAACACCGCCAGGTCGCCCAGGAGGCCCGTGGTCGCGGCCTCCTGCAGGCGCGCGTACGCAGGGAACCAGCGCACCACCTGGGCCGGGTAGAGCTGCACGCCTGCGTCCGCAGCGCGGGCCGCCAGGTCCGCCGCGTCCGCGTCGGTCCGGGCCAGGGGCTTCTCGGAGACGACGTCCTTGCCGGCCGCGATCGCCGCACGGACGACCTCGGCGTGGGCGTGCGTCGGGACCACCACGTCGACGACGTCGACCGCGGCGAGGAGCTCGTCGAGGCTGTCGGCGACGGTGATCGTGCTGCCCTCGGCCCGGGCGGTGTCGGTGAACGCGGCGACGAGTTCGTGGGCGCCCTCGCGAGCGTGCACCACCACGTCGCCCAGGCGGAGCAGCCCGGGCAGGTGGGCGACGGAGATGCCGCCCGCGCCGACGAGCCCGATGCGTTTGCGGGCGGGGGAGTCCGACTGCGACGTCATGGGGTCAGCGTAGGAGATGCGGTGGGACGGCGGGGTGCGCCAGCGGGACCCGGTTGCCAGTGGTGTCCTACGCTCGGGGTGTGGGCAACCGGGGCATCTACGTCGAGACGATCATCGACGCGGACGTCGAGCGGGTCTGGGAAGCGACGCAGGACCCGCGCCAGCACGTGCGGTGGGACGTCCGGTTCTCCGAGATCGTCCCGGAACCGGCCGACGCCGACGGAGCAGCCCGCTTCACGTACGTCCGACGGTCCGCCGTGCACGACGTCCACGGCACGGGCGTGAGCCTCGGCGAGCGACTCCGGTCGGACGGCACACGGACGTCGGCTCTGCGCTTCTCCACCCGGGACCGCCTGTCGCCGATCCGACACGGTCGTGGGTACTGGAAGTACGTCCCGACCGAGGACGGCCGCACCCGTTTCATCACGGGGTACGACTACGACCCGGGATGGGGAGCACTCGACGTGGTCGTCCGGCCGCTGCTCGGTTGGGCGACTGCATGGAGCTTCGACCGGCTCCGCGTCTGGCTGGAAGGCGGCGGCGACCCCGAGACCTGGCAGTTGGCGAGTGTGCTGCAGGTGTGGCGCCGGGACCGGCCACGGGCCTCCCGGTCGTCACGAGCACCGCGTGGGGGCACCCGACGAGGCGACCACCTGCGCGACGCGCCCGCGACCCTCGCCGTTCTGCCGGACCCGGCGGAGCAGCGATGACCTCGGTGTTCCGAGCGGCGCTCGGCGCAGACTTCCACCGGCTGCACCCGATGATGCAACGGCGCTTCGGCGTCGGCCTGGATGCCGCCGAGGCGTGCATCGGGCGCGGGGTGATGACGTCCATCCGCCGGGGTCCGTGGTGGACCGTTCCGTTCCTGCAGATCGGGCGGCTCCGGAACATCCTGGTCCCCGACGTCGGCGACGACGTGCCCTTCACCATCGAGAACTACCCCTACCGGGACGCTCACGGACGCGAGACCGTCACCTTCGTCCGCACCTACACGACCCGCCCGGGGCGCACCGCGCGCTTCGACGCCACGATGGTCCTCGTCGGTGGGCGGGTGCTGGACTACCTCGGTTCGCACCAGCACCTGGCGGTGGACCTCGACCTCGTCGTCGACGACCGGGGTGGGCTGGTGCTCACCTCGGACGCCCAGCGCTTCTACGAGGGGCCGATCGCCTTCCGGTTCCCGATGCTCTTCAGCGGCCGGGCGACGCTGCACGAGTACTGGTCCGACGAGGACGAGTCGTTCCACGTCGACCTCGAGGTGCGCAACGCGCTGTTCGGGTTCTTGTTCGGCTACCGCGGGACCTTCACGTGCGAGTGGGTACCGGCAACGGACGCACCTGACCGCCTGAAGCCCCGCCGGACCGAACTCAGGACCTGAGCCACGAGGGATCGGCGAACAGCTCCTCGAGCTCGCGCAGCAGCCGGGTCGTGTGGAAGCCGTCGGCAGCCGCGTGGTTGACCTGCAGCGCCAGCGGCAGCAGCGTCCGGTGACCAGCGGTCCGGTACCCGCCGAGCGTGATGATCGGCAGCAGGTGGTCCCAGCCGTCGCGCACCTGGAGCGAGAAGCCGGTGAACGGTGCTCCCGGCAGGGTCGAGACGTCGAACACGTTGCCGGGCCGGTCGTCCTGGGGGAACATCCGGGTGTCGTCGCGGTACTCCGTCATCGTCGACACCGCAGCGTCGTGGAACGTGCCGAAGTCGTCGTCGTACGGCACGACCAGGGCGGAGAACGTCTCGGTGTCCGGGTGGAACACGGTGAACATCGGGTGGACGCAGTCCCACACGGCGGGGGAGCCGTCGTCCAGCAGCTGCATCCGGAACTCGTCGTGCCGGTTCACCACGGTCGCGATCGCCCAGAGCTGCGACGCGTAGGTCCGACGGCCGGTCGCTCGGACGCGCTCGACGAAGGCGGTGACGTCGAGTTCGACGGTCACCTCGTACGCGCACGGCACGCGGTGCCGGTAGTGCTCGAAGTGCTCCCGGCGGGGCCACTGGTCGACGTCGATCGCCCGGAGTTCGGTCATGGCTCCACCCTCGTGCGGGATCGCTTCCCTACGGTGGAGCCATGCCGACGCTCGAACGTGTTCCCGCCCTGGTCGCTACCGGATTCCTCGCGATCCCCGTCGCCGAAGCCCTCGTCGCGTTGCCGACCGAGGTCGTCATGAAGATCGAGGGGGCCCCGATCGACGCGGACCTCGCCGACACGGCCGCGTTCTCGGAGGCGTACGGCTACCCGCTCGCCGGCGGTGCCAACTGCATCGTCGTCGCAGGGAAGCGCGGCGACGAGGTCCGCTACGCCGCCTGCGTCGTCCTCGCATCGACGAAGCTCGACGTGAACCGGGTCGTGAAGCAACTGCTCGACGTCCGGAAGGCGAGCTTCGCCCCGATGGACGAAGCGGTCGAGCTGACCGGCATGGAGTACGGCGGCATCACCCCGATCGGACTGCCGTCGTCGTGGCCGCTCTACATCGACGCGCGCGTCCTCGACGCCCCCGAGGTCGTCATCGGCGCCGGGCGCCGCGCCGCGAAGCTGTTCCTGCCCGGCGCAGCACTCACCGCACTGCCGAACGTCACCGTGGTCGAGGGCCTGGCGACCGAACCGGTCAGTCCGACGGCCGGATGAGGCAGAACGGGTGCCCCGCGGGGTCGAGGTAGACGCGGAACGTCTCCGTGCCCGACCCCGTCGCCGTCGCACCGATCGCGAGCACCGCGGCCTCGCCGTCATCGAGGTCGTCGACCTTCACGTCGAGGTGGCTCTGCTGCGGCACCGCCTGGCCGGGCCACTCCGGCGCCCGGTAGTCGTCGACCTGCTGGAACGCCAGGATCGGACGGTGGTCGGTGAACGGGAGGGCGAGCTCCGCCCAGTCCTCGTCGAAGCCGACGATCTCCCCGCCGAGCAGCTCGGCGTAGAAGCGGGCGAGGGCGCGGGTGTCCGGGCAGTCCAGGACGACGACGTCGAGTGTGCCGATCATGGCCGACACGGTAGACCCATCAGCGTGCGGCGGTCAGGGCCTTCGTGATCCGCTGCAACGAGACGGTCTCAGCGGTCCCGAGTTCCTGCGCGAACAGACTGAGCCGGAACTCCTCGAGCATCCACCGCGCGTGCACGAGCTCCGGGTGCGCCCCGACCGCGGGCGGGAAGGTGCCGCCGGCATCGGTGTAGCGGTCGGTCGCCACGGTGACCTCGCGCATCCAGGTCGCGTCTCGCCCGGGGTTCTGCAGCAGCTTCTGCACGCGCGCCTCGATGCCCTGCAGGTACACGCGGATGCGGCGCAGCCGGTCGAGCCCTGCGACGGCGACGAACCCGGGGAACACCAGGCGCTCCATCTGCTGCCGCATGTCGCTGAGGGCGGCGAGCAGCGACATCGAGTTCGCCTGCTTGAGTGCCCGTTCGGCGGAGCGCTGCGCTGCCAGGACCGCCGCGACCTCGGACACGGCGGTGAACATCGTGTCGACGACGGAGGCCGACACCGCATCGCGGACCGACTCGAACTCGGCCTTCGTGAAGACGAGGCCGTCCGGGTGGGCCCGACGGATGACGGCGTCGACCACGGCGGCCAGGACGTCGTCGAACAGCGCGGCGGTCGACGGGTAGGGGCTGGCGGCGAGCGCGAGCTTCTCCTGCGCGGTCAGGTGCGACTGGATGTACGACACGGGCGACGGCACCGCGTGCATCACCAGACGGCGGACCCCGGCAGGCATCCGGACGACGCGGTCGGACGGGGTGGCGAGCAACTGCACCCCGACGGTCGCCTTCGGACCCGTGCCTTCCTCGACCAGGGACGGGTACGCGCGGATGACGCCGCCGGCCTGCTTGGTGTCGAGGGTCTGCGGGAGGTCCTGGTCGGGCCAGGCGGTGAGTCCGGACTGTTCCAGCGGACGACCGGCACCGGCGGAAGCGACGCGAGCCGCGCCTCCGGTCCGTCCCGCGCCCTTCGCCGTGGCGGAGGCGACGCTCTGCTGGGTCCGGTCCTTGAGCTTGGTCTGCAGGGCCGACAGGTCCTTGCCGGTCTCGACCCGGCGACCACGCTCGTCGACCACGGCCCACGTCGGCAGCAGGTGCGCGGGGACGCGGGACAGGTCGAAGTCGGACTCGGAGACCGGGACGTAGGTCATGCGCTGGATCGCCTTGGCGAGGGTGGCGCGGAACGACTCCGTCGGCTCGGTCGGGGCGTCGTCGGGCAGCTCGGCGACGATCTTCTCGGCCCAGTCGGCTGCCGGCACGACGTTCTTGCGGATCTGCTTCGGCAGCGACTTGATGAGCGCGGTGACGAGTTCCTTGCGGAGGCCGCGCACCTGCCAGTCGAAGCCCTCTTCACGCATCCGGGGCAGGAGCGCGAGGGGGACCTGCACGCTGACGCCGTCGTCCTGTGCGCCGGGCTCGAAGCGGTACTGGATGGCGAGACGCTGGTCGCCGCTCCGCCACTGGGTCGGGTACTCGACGTCGTCCTCGGCGGCCTCGGCCGCTGATTCGTCCAGCAGGTCCGACCGGCGCATCGTGAGCAGGTCCGGCTGCTCACGGCGAGTGGTGCGCCACCACCCCTCGAAGTCGCGGGTCGTGGCGACGTCGGCAGGGATGCGGGCGTCGTAGAACTCGTAGACGTTCTCGTCGTCGAGCAGGATGTCCCGGCGGCGGGTGCGTTCCTCGAGCTGCTCGAGTTCCTTGCGGAGCTTCCGGTTGGCGCGGTCGAAGGCCTGCTGCGATTCCCACTCACCCTCGACCAGGGCGTGCCGGATGAAGAGCTCGCGGGAGTGTTCCGGGTCGATCCGCGAGTACTGCACGCGGCGGCGCTGCACGATCGGGACGCCGAACAGGGTCACCCGCTCGTGGGCGACGACCGCCCCCTGCTTCTTCTCCCAGTGCGGCTCGCCGTAGGTGCGCTTGAGCAGGTCACCGGCGAGCGGCTCCACCCAGGCGGGGTCGATCCGGCCGACGGTCCGGGCGAACAGCCGGCTCGTCTCGACGAGTTCGGCGGCCATCACGGCGTCCGGCTGCTTCTTCGCGAGCACGCTGCCCGGGAACACCACGAACCGGGTGTTCCGCGAGCCCAGGTAGTCGCGCTTCTCGCGGTCGCGCAGCCCGATCTGGCTGAGGAGTCCGGAGAGCAGCGCGCGGTGCACGGCGTCGCCGTCGTCGGAGCGGGCCTGCCCGACTCGGACGTCGACCTGCTTCGCGGCACGGGAGAGCTGCCGGTACAGGTCCTGCCACTCGCGGATGCGCAGGTAGTTCAGGAACTCGGCCTTGCACAGTCGGCGGAACGCGCTCGACGACAGTTCCTCCTGCTGCTCCTCGATGTGGTTCCAGAGGTTCAGCAGGGTCAGGAAGTCACTCGTCGGGTCGGCGAACCGGGCGTGCAGCTGGTCGGCGTGCGCGCGCTTCTCGAGGGGGCGCTCGCGGGGGTCCTGGATGCTCAGGGCGCTGACGATGGCGATGACCTCGCGTCCGACACCCTGCCGCCCGGCCTCGAGCACCATCCGACCGAGCCGGGGGTCGATCGGCAGCCGGGTCAGCTGTCGCCCGGACTTGGTGATGCGGCCGTCCTTGTCGACGGCGCGGAGCTCGCGGAGCAGGTCGAGGCCGTCCTTCACGCCCCGGCTGTCCGGCGGTTGCAGGAACGGGAACGACTCGATGTCCCCGAAGCCGAGCGAGATCATCTGCAGGATCACCGCGGCGAGGTTCGTGCGGAGGATCTCGGGGTCGGTGTACTCGGGGCGCCGGCCGAAGTCGTCTTCGGAGTAGAGCCGGATCGCGATGCCGGCACTCGTGCGGCCCGCTCGACCGGAGCGCTGACTGGCGCTGGCCTGCGAGATCGCCTCGATCGGCAGCCGCTGCACCTTGGCCCGCGGGGAGTACCGCGAGATGCGTGCCGTCCCGGTGTCGATCACGTACTTGATGCCGGGCACGGTCAGTGAGGTCTCGGCGACGTTCGTGGCGAGGACGACACGACGGCGGATGCCCGGGGTGTGCCGGCGCTCGAAGACCCGGTGCTGGTCGGCGGCGGACAGGCGGCCGTACAGCGGCAGGACCTCGGTACCCGGGTAGCGCTTGCCCTCGATCGCGTCCTGCGCGTCGCGGATCTCGTTCTCGCCGGACAGGAACACGAGCACGTCGCCCGGGTCCTCCTGCGCCAGCTCGTCGAGGGCGTCGGTGATGCCCTGCAGGGTGTCGCGGTCGTCGGCTGCGTTGCCGCTGTCACCGGTGCGGGAGTCCGACTCGTCGTCGGCGTCGTCGTCCTGGTCTTCGGCGACGAGGGGGCGGTACCGGATCTCGACCGGGTAGGTGCGGCCGGACACCTCGATGATGGGGGCGTCGTCGAAGTGCTTCGAGAACGACTCCGGGTCGATCGTCGCACTCGTGATGATGAGCTTCAGGTCGGGGCGACGGGGGAGCAGCCGCTTCAGGTAACCCAGCAGGAAGTCGATCGTCAGGGACCGCTCGTGCGCCTCGTCGATGATGATCGTGTCGTACCGCTTCAGGTCGCGGTCGAAGTGGATCTCGTTCAGCAGGATTCCGTCGGTCATCAGCTTCACGCGGGTCTCGGAGCTCACCTTGTCGGTGAAACGGACCTGGTAGCCGACGAGCCCGCCGAGCTCCCCGCCGCCCAGTTCTTCCGCCACACGTTCGGCGATGGTCCGCGCCGCGATCCGGCGGGGCTGGGTGTGCCCGATGTGCTCACGACCGAGCTCGAGGCAGATCTTCGGCAGCTGCGTCGTCTTGCCCGAGCCGGTGGCCCCGGCGACGATGACCACCTGGTTGTCACGGATGGCAGCCGCGATGTCGTCCCGCCGCTGCGAGACCGGCAGTTCGGGCGGGTACGTGATGACGGGCAGCGGAGAAGACATGAGCATTCCAGGATACAGGCGCGCCGGGCAGGAGGGGCGTCAGGCGATCTGCTGGGTCAGGGCGTCCGCCGACCGGGACGGCAGTTCGCACACCCGGTCGTGGCAGACGTACGCGGCAGGGTCGAGCACGTCGCGTCCCTCGAACACCGAGAACCCCGCCTCGGCCCAGTCGCGTGCCTGCTCCGGCGTGGTGGTGGCGACGACCGTACCGGGGCGCCGAGCACGGTGTGCCACGGCCCGCATCGGGTCGTCGGTGCCGCTCGTGACGACGACGATCTCGCGCGACGGCCGTTGCAGGGCGAGGGCGACACCGAGGGCATCCGCGTGACCGAGGGGTCGCTCGGTCCCGGTGCGGGCGCGGTCGGCGATGAGTCGCGCCGCGGCGACCCGCAGTGCCTCGTCGCCCGTCAGCGCCCCGAGCGTCGCGGCGGCCGACGCCAGCGCCACGGTGCCGGACCGCATCGCCGTCTGCGGCCGTTCGCCCGTGGCGGTCCCCGCTGCGGCCAGCACCGGGTCGACGTCGAAGCGCTCGGCCAGGCCGTCGTCGACGAGCGAACGTGCGACGGTCGCGTAGGAGACCTCGCCCGTCACCAGAGCCAGTTCGAGCAGCCCCTCGGCGAGCAGTCCGACGTCCTCCACGGTGGCCGGAGCAGAGGACGCCCCGCGCGGTGTGCTGGACCGCACCGTCACGTGGCCGTCCCGCACGTGGGCGGCGAGGACCGCGTCGGCCGCGCCCCGCGATAGCGCGACGAGTTCCGGGTCGCCGTGCCGTGCGCCGGCGATCGCGAGCCCCCGGATCGCCAGGCCGTTCCAGCCCGTGAGCACCTGGTCGTCCAGCGGTGGCGGGTCGAGCTGGGCGCGCTCGGCGATCGGCCGGCGGTACCACTCGCCCTCGACCCGACGGCCGTCGATGGTCGACTCGCTGTCCTGCGCGGCGACGAAGGCCCCGTCGGCACGGCGCAGGGTGTCCCGGAGGAAGTCGGCGATGCCGCGGGCCTGCTCGGCACCCGCGACCGCGAGCAGCCCCGCGTTGTCGTAGAGCATCCGTTCGTAGTGCGGCACGCTCCAGTCGCGCTTGGTGGCGTACCGGAAGACGCCGCCGTCGGCATCCGTCAGCTCGGACGCGCGGATCGCGTGCAACGACCGGTCGAGCAGCCCGTCGGCCTCAGCGTCGCCGTCGGCCGCCGCGTCGGCGAGGAACTCGAGCAACGGTGTGCTCGGGAACTTCGGCGCGCCGCCGAAACCGCCGTAGGTGGTGTCCTCTGCCTGCGACAGCTGGTCCGTGACGGCCCGGATAGCATCGACGGACGGGAGGCCCGGGTCGGCTCCGGCACCGCCCTCGCCCGAGCGAGCGGTCGCGTCCGCCATGGCACCCTGCCGGATCGCCGTCGCGATGGCCGACGCGTTCGCGTCGACCTCGTGCCGACGCTCGGTCCAGGCGTCGAGCACCGCGGCCAGGATCTGCCGGAACGCCGGGACCTGCCCGACGGGAGTGGGCGGGAAGTACGTCCCCGCGAAGAAGACGTGGCCGTCGGGCGTCAGGAACGTCGTCAGTGGCCAGCCGAGCTGCTGCGTGAACGCACTCGCCGAGGCCATCAGGCTCGCGTCGACGTCCGGCCGTTCTTCGCGGTCGACCTTCACCGACACGAAGTCCCGCCGGAGCAGTTCGCCGATCTCCGGGTCGGCGAAGCTCTCACGCGCCATGACGTGGCACCAGTGGCACGTGGCGTACCCGACGGACACCAGCACCGGGACCCCGCGCTCGCGCGCTTCGGCGAACGCCTCGGGACCCCACTCGCGCCAGTCCACCGGGTTGTCGGCGTGCAGACGCAGGTAGGGGCTGACCGAGGTGCCGAGGCGGTTGTCGTTCATGGCTCCAGCGTGCCCGCCCCCGACTGGGCGGACCACGGCCCGGGGACAACTGTGGACGGAACGCCCACTCTGCACAGGCCGTGCGGGGAGATCAGCGCTCGAGCCACCCCGTGATCGACGCGAGCCGTGCGGCCACCTGGGCGGGGCTCTGGCCGTCGGTGTCCACCCGGGTGACCGTGTCCGCGGTGGCCGAGTCGAGCCTCCCGGCCGTCCGCGTGCTGTGCGCGAGCTGCGCCTGCGGGACCGCGCCACCCGCTCGTCGTGCGAGCCGGTCGGCGGTCGCGCCGTCGGATGCGCGGAGCAGGACGACGCGCACCAGCGGATCGTCGCCCATCGCCGCAGCGAGGCGCTCGTGCTCGAGCACGGACACGGTGTTCGTGTAGACGAGCCGGTGGTGCGCGATCGCCCGGTAGCCGGCCCAGATCGCGGCGAGGTTCCGCTCGGCGAGGCGCGCCTCGGGGTGTTCGACGTGCGGTGCCGGGTGCGCGAGGTCGAGCAGGTCGCCCTCGATCACCGCGTGCCGGACGTCCGCCGCGACGAGCAGGTCGTGCAGCGCCTCGGCTGCCGTGGACTTGCCCACGCCGGAGCGCCCGCCGATGAACAGGACCTCGGACCGGGGCACCGTGTCAGCCCAGGTTGAGGGAGAGGAGTGCGAGTGCGGCGTCCTCGGGACCGTAGTCGAACATGTGCTCCCAGAACGGGTCGTCGGCCCACGGGACGTCGCCGTCGGCGGGCGTCGCGTGGGCGGTCTCGACCAGCCAATCGAGTTCGGGGGCGACGGCGGTCGCGAACTCCGGTGGTTCCCACCCGAGGGCGCGTGCCGCCGTGGTGTCGAGGACGAACGGCGGTCGTGACGACCACGGCGTGCCACCCACGAACGCGGGCGCGTCCTCGTCGAGCAGGACCTCGTCGAACCGGTGGTCCAGGTGTCCGCCGATCGTCCGCACGATCTCGAGCGCGGTCGGGGCCGAGGCATCCGCGACGTTGAGGATCCGGCGGTCCGGCGCGTCCGCGACGAGTCGGACGAGCGAACCGATGCCGCTCGCCGCCGTCGTGTGGTCGACGCCGCGGCCGTGGTCGGCGAGCAGGATGCGCTCCCGGCCGTCGAGCACACGGCGGACGACGAACCACTCCCGCGGGCGGCCGATGCCGACGCCGTACACCTTGGACGGGCGGAGCACCGTGACCGGAGCACCGTGGTCGAGCAGGACCTGCTCGGCGGCCACCTTCGCGGCGCCGTAGCCGTCACGACTCGTCGGGTCCCCGTCGCCGGCGGTGACGGTGGGCTGGATCTCGGTGACCGCGCCGCCGAACACCGGCTTGTCGAGCGAGTTCGCGTGCCGTCCCTGCTCGTCGGCGTACACCGACCTGGACGAGACGAAGACCGTCGAGCCGACGTCGTCGAGGAACGGCAGGAGCTGCTGGGCGTCGTCGCGGGTCAGGCCGACGGTGTCGACGAGCAGGTCGGCTCCGGGGCGGAGCAGGTCGCGCAGGACGGACCGGTCGCGGCGGTCACCGGGCGTGAACGTGGCGCCGGAAGCGGTCAGCGCGTCCGCTGCGGGGCCGCCTCGGCGTGCGAGGACGTCCACCTGCCAGTCGTCGCCGCCCCTGCCCGAGGCGTCGAGGAGCTCTCGTGCGACGGCCGAGCCGATCCCGCCGGTGCCGCCGAGGATGACCGCGCGTCTGGTGCTCATGGTGCAACGGTAGTGCGGCGGGGCCGTCGGTCCTCGGCTGTCGGTGCTCGGCCGTCGGCCGGGCGCGGCCGTCGTTCCGCGATCGGTTCCGTCAGGAGGCGAGCTGCTCGTGCCGCCACCAGTCGGCCAGCGAACCGTCGTAGACCTTCACCCGGTCGTGTCCGAGCACCGTCAGGGCGAGGGCGTCGACGCACGCGGCGCTGCCCACCCCGCAGTACGTGACGATCTCGTCGGCACCGATCACCGCGGCGAAGGCCCGCTCGAGCTCGGCGCCGCGCAGGTACGCGTTCGTCTCGGGGTCCACCAGGGTGTCCGCCGTGATCGAGGTGCTGCCCGGCACGATCGGCGGGTGGTCGTCGCCGAGGGCCGCCCAGGGCGCGGCGAACACCAGGGATGCCGGCTCTTCGCCGGAGACCGCACGGGTGACGCGATCGTGGTCGGCCCAGAGCGCACGTTCTTCGCCGGCCAGGAACGCACCGGCATCGGGGTCGGACGGCGTCGCGCGAGTGTGGAGTGCGCCCACGCGGACCGGGCGGCCCTCGTCGCGCCACTTCGTGAAGCCACCGTCGAGCACCGCGACCGAGTCGAAGCCGAACGAACGGAAGATCCACCACAGGCGTGCCGACCACTCGCCGACGCTGTCGTCGTAGACCACCACGGTCGAGGTGTTCGTCACGCCGAGCTGTGCCGCGGCGACCTCGAAGCGCTCGGCACCGGGGCGGGTGAACGGGACGTCGGCGTCGGCGGCGGAGAAGTCGTCGATCAGGTCGGCGAAGCGGGCGCCGGGCACGTGGCCGCGCTGCTCGTGGGCGTCCCGACCGGGGAGCCAGCTCGTGTCGAACCCGGCCCCGACCGTGTGCACCGAGGCGTCGAGCACGACGAGCTCGTCAGCACCGAGGTGGTCTGCGAGCCACTGCGTCGACACGAGTGGTGAGGTCAGGACGGGGGCCATGTCGCACACCATAATCCGCACCCCTGACGTGGGCCAGAGTCGTGGACACACGGCGCAACCGCAGGCACCGAGTGCGTGCGCATCGATCGACGATGCACGCGTCGTTCGACAGGTGGATCGTCGTGGAACGGGTGTCGCCGCCCCCCACCCACACGCACGACGGCCCGCCCCGGCAGAACCGGAACGGGCCGAAGACGCGCAGCGAACCGCCAGCGTCAGTGCGCTGCGGCGGGGATGCTCCCGGTCGTGGCGGACCCGGCACGTGCGAGCCGCTCGACCCGCACCGACTGCCGGTTGATGAGCAGTCCGCCGGCCAGGGCGACGAGCACGAGCACGCCGGCCGAGATGCCGAACGCCACGTGGTACCCGTCGAGCGTGGCCTGGGCCTGCTGCAGCTTGGTCGGCGCGGCGGTCAGCCCGGACAGGCTGTTCGACACGACGTCCGCGAAGATCGTCGACAGCAGCGCCGTACCGATCGAGCCACCGATCTGCTGCATGGTGTTGACCGTCGCCGAGGCCACACCGGCGTCGGCCCGGGCGACCCCGGTCGTCGCGGTGTTCATCGCGGACGAGAAGATCGTGCCCATGCCGAGGCCGATGACGATCAGCGCCGGCAGGACGGTGCCCGCGTAGGAGCTGTCCAGGTCGGTGCGGAGCAGCAGGAGGAGCCCGGTGGCGGCGACCAGGCCACCGGCGAAGATGAGCACCTTCGGCCCGACGCGCGGCAGCAGGCGGCCACCGATCTGCGTCGCCGAGATCATGATCGACAGCGGCATCGGCAGGAACGCGAGACCCGTCTGCAGCGAGCTGAAGCCGAGGGTCTGCTCCAGGTAGTAGGTCAGGAACAGGAAGATGCCGAACATGCCGATCGCGACCAGGCCGATCGCGATGAACGAGCCGCCGCGGTCACGGTCGAGCACGACGCGCAGGGGCAGCAGCGGGTGGGCGACGCGGGTCTCGATGAACACGAACGCGGCGATCAGCACGACACCGCCGGCGAGCATGGCGATCGTGACGGGGGAGTCCCAGCCGTTCGTCTCGGCGTTCGAGAAGCCGTAGACGACCCCGACGAGCCCGAGCGTGATGGTGATGACCCCGAGGACGTCGATGCGCGGACGCTCGACCTTCGGCGGCTTCTCCATGAAGACGAGGGCGCCGATCACGCCGAGCACGGCGAAGACGACGTTGACGTAGAGGCACCAGCGCCACGAGGCGTACTCGGTCAGCACGCCGCCGAGCAGCAGGCCGATGGCCGCACCCGAGCCGGCGATGGACCCGAAGATGCCGAACGCGCGACCGCGTTCCTTGGGGTCGCGGAACGTGGTGGTCAGCATGCCGAGTGCGGACGGGGCGAGCAGTGCGCCGAAGACACCCTGCAGCGCGCGGGCCGCGACGAGCAGGCCGAACGAGTCGGCCAGGCCACCGAGCACCGAGGCGACGGCGAAGCCGACCAGCCCGATGATGAAGGTGTTCTTGCGGCCGAACAGGTCGCCGAGACGACCGCCGAGCAGCAGCAGCGAGCCGAACGCCAGCGAGTACGCGGTGACGATCCACTGTCGCTGGTCGGTGCCGAAGTCCAGGTCGGCCTGGGCCGAGGGCAGGGCGATGTTCACGATGGTCGCGTCGAGCACGACCATCAGCTGTGCGAGGGCGATGACCGCCAGGGCGATCCAGCGGTGGTTGCTCTTGGCGGGGGTGGTGCCCGGAGTCGTGGGTGCTGTCCCGGTGGGTGCTGTCCCGGTGGGGGTCGGCACGGTGTGTTCTGCCGTCACGGCAGCCTCCTTCGAGAAGGTTGGAGGGTGGGGTGGAGGTGCGCGCCGTCGGGCACTCCCGAGATGTGGTGGTGACGAAACCGGATGCCAGGCATCCGTTTGTCGTCAGTGTAGACCGAAACGGAAGGAGGGCATCCACTTGTTCCCAGAAAGTGCAACTACGGTCGGATCGTGAGCACCACCGACTCCGTGTCCGACCTCGAGCGACCGCTGCGCGCCGACGCTGCGCGCAACCGCGAGCTGATCCTGCAGACGGCGCGCAAGTGCTTCGCCGAGCGCGGGCTCTCCGTCACGTTGAACGACATCGCGCACGAGGCCGGCGTCGGGGTCGGCACCGTCTACCGACGGTTCGCCGACAAGGACTCCCTGATCGAGGCGCTGCTCGCCACCAAGTTCGAGGCGATGAACGACGCCGCAGCGCGCGCCGCGGACGTGTCCGACCCGCGTGAGGCGCTCCGGGTGTACCTGATGGGCGTCTTCGCGTTCCGTGCACGCGACCGTGCCCTCGCCGACGCCATCGTCCGTGCCGGCAAGGCCCGTCCGTCCATCGTGCAGGAGCGCGACCGGCTCGAACGCCAGGTCGCCGCGATCATCGGCCGTGCCGAGACCGCCGGCGTCGTCCGCCCCGGCTTCGACTACCGGGACCTGCCGATGCTCACCGCGATGGTCGGTGCGGTCGCCGACGCCACCCGCGAACACGACCCGGACGCCTGGCGCCGCTACGCGGAGCTCCTGATCCAGGGCGTCCTGCCGGGCACGGACGACACTGCGCCGATGCTCGGCGACCCGCTGGACCGCGAGTCGATCGAGCGCGCGCTGCACGCGCAGTCCTGACCACGGACGGACGGGAGGCCCATGGCGGCGCCGCCACGGGCCTCCAGTCCGGCTGTGGTCGCCACCAGAGCGCCCAGCGCGACGAGCGCGACCGGACCGGCCGGACCTGCCAGCCTTCCAGACCGGCTACAACCAGCTGGGGATCCAGTAGTGCGACCGGACGAAGTCCCACGGCACCTGCATCGCCGTCCACATCGGGTACCAGTAGACCGAGGCCAGCACGACGACGCCCAGGTACACGCCGACCCACAGGATCGCCCGCGACCTGCGGGACCGTTCGTCGCTCCGCCTGCCGAGCACCAACCCGATCGCGGCGGCCAGCGCCATCACCATGTAGGGCTCGAAGGCGATCGTGTAGAACTGGAACACCGTCCGGTCGACGTACATCAGCCAGGGCAGGTACCCCGCCGCGACGCCGAGCAGGACGAAGCCGTACTCCCACTTCCGACGCAGGACCCAGAGCACGAGCAGCGCCACCGTCGCGATGACCGAGGCGTACCAGATGAACGGGTTCGCGATGCCGGTGATCGCCTCGCCGCAGCGGTTCGCCCAGCAGCCGTCCTGCCCGGCGTCCGTGCCGACGTAGAACATCGACGTGGGGCGCTGCATCACGAGCCAGAGCAGCGGGTTCGCCTGGTACGAGTGCGGGGTGTGCAGCCCGATGTTGAAGGCGTAGATCTCCGACTGGTAGTGCCACCAGTTCTGCAGGCTGTCCGGCACCCAGGCGAGCAGCCCGGTCCAGCGGTCGCCGCCCGAGGACAGCCAGTTGCGGTCCCATCCGTCCTTCGAGACGAACCAGCCGGTCCACGACGCCACGTAGGTCACCGCGGCGATCGGCACGGTCAGCAGGAACGACACCGGTGCCTGCTGCAGCAGCGCGCTCGACGACCAGAACTCCACCCCGGCGCGGCGGCGCATCATCATGTCGCTCAGCACGGAGTACACCGCGAAGAACGCCAGGAAGTACATCCCCGACCACTTCGTCGCCGCCGCCAGCCCGAGTGCCAGGCCCATCGCGAACAACCACGGGCGCCACCAGAACACCGGCCCCCACAGGGTGGTCCGGCCCGCGGCGGCGCGGGCGGCGACCCACTCGTCGAGCCGCCGTTGGCTCTGCCGGCGGTCGAGCAGCAGCGCCCCGAAGCCGAGGATGACGAAGAAGGTCAGGATGCCGTCGAGGAGCGTCACCCGCGACATCACGATCGCCTGCCCGTCGATCGCGAGCAGGAAGCCGGCGAGCGTGCCGATCATCGTCGAACGGAACAGCGACCGGGCGATCACCGCGGTGAGGAACACCGTCGCGATGCCGAGCACGGCCACCGTGAAGCGCCAGCCGAACGAGTTGTCCGCCCCGAACAGCAGCATCCCGAGGCCGATGAGGTACTTGCCGAGCGGCGGGTGCGCGATGAACTCCGCGGCACTCGTGAAGACGTCCGTCTCACCGCGGACGAACCGGTCGTCGGTCGTCGGAGCGCCGTCACCGCTCGGGTTCGCGGGCCAGGTGCCCTCGTACCCGAGGTGCACGATCGACCAGCCGTCCTTGACGTAGTACGTCTCGTCGAACACGAGCGAGTGCGGGTTGCCGAGGTTCACCAACCGCAGCACGGCGGCGAGGAGCGTCACCGCGAGCGGACCCGTCCACCGCCACACGGCGACGCGCTGCGACGTGGAGAGCACCCGCCCCCACCAGTCGTCCAGGCGCGAGCCGACCGGCCCGTCGGGCACGGCCGTGCGGTCGTCGGTCAGCTCGCTGGTCATCGCTGAGCATCCTACGGATCGACCACATGTCCCCGCTGCGACGGGGCTGCTCGCGCCGACGCGGCTGCCCCGGGCCGCCCCGGGGCCGCGCCGACGTCGCGGTGCGGGGACAATGGGTGCGTGATCGTCCTCGCAGCAACGCCCATCGGCAACCTCGGGGACGCCTCGCGCCGTCTCGTCGAGACCCTCTCCAACGCCACGGTCGTCGCGGCGGAGGACACCAGGACCGCCATCCACCTGATGCGCGCCCTCGGCATCGAGAACCGTCCGCGGCTCATCGCCCTGCACGAGCACAACGAGCGGGCGAAGGCGTCCGAGGTCGTCGAGCTCGCCCGCGACGAGGACGTCGTCGTCCTGACCGACGCCGGCATGCCCGCGATCAGCGACCCCGGCTTCCCCCTCGTCGAGGCCGCCGCGGCCGCCGGGGTCACCGTCACCGCCCTGCCCGGGCCGTCGGCCGTGCTCATGGCGCTCGCCGTGTCCGGGCTGCCCACCGACCGCTTCACGTTCGAGGGGTTCCCGACCCGCAAGGCCGGGGAGCGCCGTCGGGCGTTCCAGGCGCTGGCGGGGGAGCAGCGGACGATGGTGTTCTTCGAGTCGCCGCACCGGCTGGCCGAGACCCTGGCGGACATGGCCGTCGGGTTCGGGGACGACCGACGCGCCGCGGTCTGCCGTGAGCTCACGAAGCTGTACGAAGAGGTCCGTCGCGGGCCGCTGGACGAACTCGTCGCGTGGGCGTCCGAAGGGGTGCGGGGCGAGATCTGCATCGTCGTCGCCGGCGCCGCGGAGGCCACCGAAGAAGCCACGCTCGACGACGGCGTGCGCCTGGTGCTCGAGCGGGTGGCCGCCGGCATGCGCATGAAGGAGGCCGCCGCGGCGGTCGCGGACGCGACCGGGCTGTCGAAGCGGGACCTCTACGAAGGGGCGCTCGCGGCGCGCTGAGCGGGGCTCGTCACGTTCGCATCCGCCGGTCTGGAGGCGCGGGGCGGGCCCGTCACGGGCCTCCAGGACCCGGTTCTCCACAGTCCACCGCCGCACGCGTCATCAGGGTTCGGTGCGCCCGTAGGATGGTCCGCATGTCCGCCGGGTCCTCGTTCAGCATCACCACGCCGATCTTCTACGTGAACGACGTGCCCCACATCGGGCACGCCTACACCGAGGTCGCCGCGGACTTCCTCGCGCGCTGGCACCGGCAGCGCGGTGACGACACCTGGCTGCTCACCGGCACCGACGAGCACGGGCAGAAGATCCTGCGCACCGCCTCGGCGAACGACGTCTCGCCCAAGGAATGGGCCGACCGGCTGGTCAACGACGCCTGGAAGCCACTGCTCGACACGGTCGACGTCGCGAACGACGACTTCATCCGCACCACCGACGAACGGCACGAGCGCGGCGTGACGGCGTTCCTGCAGAAGCTGTACGACGACGGCTTCATCTACGCCGGCGAGTTCGAGGGCTTCTACTGCGTGGGCTGCGAGGAGTACAAGCAGCCGAGCGACCTGGTCGCCGGCACCGGTGCGTACGAGGGTCAGCAGGTCTGCGCGATCCACTCGATCCCGGTCGAGGTGCTGGCCGAGCGCAACTACTTCTTCCGGATGTCCGACTTCGAGCAGCGCCTGCTCGACCTGTACGAGTCGAACCCGCTGTTCATCCAGCCCGAGAGCGTCCGCAACGAGATCATCTCGTTCGTCAAGCAGGGGCTCCGCGACCTGTCGATCTCGCGTTCCAGCTTCGACTGGGGCATCAAGATCCCGTGGGACAGCGACCACGTGCTGTACGTGTGGTTCGACGCCCTGCTCAACTACGTCACGGCGCTCGGCTACGGCACCGACGACGACGAGGCCTTCAAGCGCCTCTGGCCGAGCGTGCACATCGTCGGCAAGGACATCGCCCGCTTCCACGCCGTCATCTGGCCGGCGATGCTCATGGCCGCTGGGCTGCCCGTGCCGGAGCGCGTCTTCGGCCACGGCTGGCTGCTCGTCGGCGGCGAGAAGATGTCCAAGTCGAAGCTGACCGGCATCGCGCCGTCCGAGATCACCGACACGTTCGGGTCCGACGCCTTCCGCTACTACTTCCTGCGCGCCATCACCTTCGGGCAGGACGGCAACTTCAGCTGGGAAGACATCTCGGCGCGCTACCAGGCCGAGCTCGCGAACGGCTACGGCAACCTGGCGTCCCGCCTGGTCGCGATGCTGCAGAAGTACTGCGACGGCGAGGTCCCGGAGCGCGGCGCGCTCACCGAGTCCGACCAGGCGATCGAAGCCCTGGCCGTCTCGGTCACCGAGCGTGCCGACGCCGCCATCGCGGCCTTCGCCCCGCACGAGGCGATCGCCATCGTGTGGGAGCTCGTCGACGCCCTGAACGGGTACATCACCGAGCAGGCGCCGTGGGCCCTGGCGAAGGACGACGCCAACCGCGAGCGCCTCGGCACGGTCCTGACCACCGCGCTCCGCGGCCTCGGCACCGTCACCGTCCTGCTGTCCCCGGTCATGCCGAAGGCGACCGAGAAGCTCTGGGCCTCGATCGGCGCTGGCGGATCCGTCGCCGAGCAGCGGGTCGACCGCGCGTTCGAGTGGCAGGGAGCGTCGCACGTGGTGCCGCTCGAGAGCGGGCTGTTCCCCCGGATCGAGCAGGTCTCCGAGTGACCGACGCCGAGTCGCACGTCCGGTCCCGCGGTGATGGGGCGTCCGGTGGCTCGAAGCGCGACCTGACGTACCCGCCGCTGCCGCAGGCGCTCGTCGTGCCGGTGTACGACAACCACACCCACATGGAGATCGCCGACGGTGTCGGCGACGGGGGTGACGGTCCGCTCGAGTACCGCGAGCACCTCGACCGTGCCTCGAGCGTCGGCGTGCGCGGTGTCGTGCAGGTCGGCACCGACCTCGCCACCTCGGAGTGGTCCGCGTCGATCGCCGCCCGGGAGCCCCGGGTCCTCGCGGCCGTCGCGCTGCACCCGAACGAAGCGCCCGTGCTGCAGGAACAGGGGCTGCTCGACGAGCACCTCGCCGGCATCGAACGGCTCGCCGCGCTGCCGCGGGTCCGGGCGATCGGTGAGACCGGCCTCGACTTCTTCCGCACCGGCGAGGACGGCCGTGACGCCCAGGTCCGTTCGTTCGAGGAGCACATCCGCATCGCGAAGGAGCACGACCTCGCGCTGACGATCCACGACCGCGACGCGCACGACGCCGTGGTCGAGGTCCTCGACCGCGTGGGTGCCCCGGAACGCACCGTCTTCCACTGCTTCTCCGGCGGGCCGGACCTCGCCCGGCTCTGCGCCGAGCGCGGCTGGTACATGTCGTTCGCCGGCACCGTGACGTTCAAGAACGCCGCACTGCTGCGTGAAGCCCTGGTCGTCGCCCCGCGGCACCTGATCATGATCGAGACCGACGCACCGTTCCTGACGCCCACCCCGTTCCGTGGCCGCCCGAACGCGCCGTACCTCATCCCGCTCACCCTGCGGTCGATGGCGGAGACACTCGGCACGGACGCCTCGATGCTCGCGGCCCAGATCGCCTCGAACACCGAGCTCGTCTACGGCGCGTGGGACGCCGAGCCCGTGACGGTGGAGGAGTAGTCGTGGGTGCCCTGCTCGGCCCGGCGGAGATCCGGGAGCTCGCGGCCCAACTCGACGTCACCCCGACGAAGAAGCTCGGGCAGAACTTCGTGCACGACGCCAACACCGTGCGGCGGATCGTGTCCGTCGCCGGTGTGACCCCGTCGGCACGGGTGCTCGAGATCGGCCCGGGGCTCGGGTCGTTGACGCTCGGGCTCACCGAGACCGGCGCGCCCGTCACCGCGGTCGAGATCGACAAGCGCCTGGCCGCCAAGCTCCCGTCGACGGTGTCGTCGATGCAGCCGGACGCCAGGCTGACGGTCGTGCAGCAGGACGCCATGACCGTCGCCGCCGCGGATCTCGACGTCGAGCCGACGCACCTCGTCGCGAACCTGCCGTACAACATCTCCGTGCCCGTGCTGCTGCACCTGCTCGCGACCTTCCCGTCGATCGAGCGGTCGCTCGTCATGGTGCAGGCCGAGGTCGGGTACCGGCTCGCCGCCGGTCCGGGCAGCAAGGTCTACGGTTCGCCGAGCGTCAAGGCCGCCTGGTACGGGTCGTGGAGCACCGCCGGGTTGGTCAGCCGTCAGGTCTTCTGGCCGGTGCCGAACGTCGACAGCGTCCTGGTGGCGTTCGACCGGCACGAGCCCCCGGGCGACGAGCTCCTGCGGTCTCGGGTGTTCACGCTGGTGGACGCGGCGTTCCAGCAGCGGCGCAAGATGCTGCGGCAGAGCCTGTCCGGGGTGCTCGGCGGCAGTGCGCACGCGTCCGAGGTCCTGACGGCGGCGGGCATCGACCCGACCGCCCGCGGCGAGGCGATCGGTGTGGACGACTTCGTGCGGCTCGGGCGGACGGTCCTGGCGGCCGCGGAGTAGTCCTTCTCACGCCTGGCGCCGGGTGCGCAGCTGGCGCGTCGCCTGCGGGCCAGCTGACCGCGATGGTGCGAGGTTCCGTGGTCCGTGCGAGCCGAAGTGCCTCGCACGGAACACGGAACCTCGCACCATTCGAGGCACCCGGGTCAGTGCTCGCGGGACGCCATCATCTCGAGGATCTGCTGGTGGTTGCCGTTCCGCTCGGCGAAGCGCAGCGGGTGCACGTTCTGCACCAGGATCTCCGGGGCAGCGCCGGACTCGATGAGCGCCATGACCTCGTCGGCGAAGGCGTCGAGCGGCATCCCGCCGAAGTCGGCGCCGCCCATCAGGTCGGTCATGACGGCCGGCGGGGCGAGCTCGAGCACCTCGAGCGACGACCCCACGAGCTGCTGACGGAGGGCCTGCGTGTAGGCGTGCACACCGGCCTTCGTCGCGCTGTACGTCGGTGATGCGGTGAGCGGGACGAACGCGAGACCGGAGGTGACGGTCATCAGGGTGGCCGAGGGCTGGGCGAGCAGGTGCGGCAGGAACGCGTCGATGAGGCGGATCGTGCCGACCAGGTTCGTCTGGACGAGCTCGAGGGCGTCGTGGATGTGCTCGGGGTCGCGGAGGTCCTCGTCGCGCATGATCCCGGACATGGTGATGAGGGCATCGAGCGACGGGTACGCCTCGAGCACCGAGGTGGCGGCGGCTTCGATGGACGCCGCGTCGGCGACGTCGATCTGCACGGTGCCGAAGCCGTGCTCGGCGGCGAGGGAGTCGAGGAGCGCCTGGCGGCGGCCGCCGATGACGACGGTGCTGCCGGCGGCCTGCAGGCGCTGGGCGAGCGCGAGACCGATGCCCGAGGTCGCGCCGGGGATGAAGACGGTGGAGTTCGTGATGTCCATGGCGACCACGATGCTCCGTGGGCAGGGTCGCAACCAGAGCGCGGTCATCGGGGGATCGGCGATCCCTGGCACCCGGGCCGGAGGCGGACGACAATCGACCCATGGACCGTGCCGCGCTCGCCGACTTCCTCCGCCGTCGCCGCGAGCTGCTGCGCCCCGAGGACGTCGGTCTCGGGCAGGGTCCACGACGCCGGACCCCGGGGCTCCGCCGCGAAGAGGTCGCTGCCCTCGCCGGCATGTCCGTCGACTACTACACGCGACTCGAGCAGCAGCGCGGACCGCAGCCGTCCGAGCAGATGATCGCCGCGATCGCCCGGGCCCTGCGGTGCAGCCTCGACGAGCGCGACCACCTGTTCCACCTGTCCGGGCAGAACGCCCCGACCCGGATGCACCGCGCCGACCACGTCGATCCGGCGATCCTGCGGGTTCTGGACCGGCTCGAGGACACCCCGGCGATCGTCGTCAGTCACCTGGGCGAGACCCTGGTCGAGAACCGGCTCGCGGCGGCGCTCCTCACCAGCTCGGTCGGCTTGCCGGGCAACCGCCGGTACCAGGCGTGGCGGTGGTTCGTGACGGGTGAGGAGCTCACGAAGTACGCACCCGAGCAGCACGAGCGGCTGGGCCGTGTGGTGGTCGCATCGCTCCGCGCGGCTGTCGGGCTCGCGGGTCCGGGTGACCGCCGGGCGACGGAACTCATCGCCGAGTTGCAGACGCGGAGTGCCGAGTTCCGCGACCTCTGGGCCAAGCACGAGGTGGCCACGCGCTGGTCGGACAACAAGACGATCGTGCAGCCAGAGCTCGGCCGCATCACCGTCGACTGCCAGGTGCTGCACACCGACGACCAGGCGCAGGCCCTGCTGCTCTTCACCGCGCCTCCAGGATCGGAGGACGCGCAGAAGCTCGAGCTCCTCGGCGTCGTCGGACAGCAGACCTTCGCCGGCTGACGCGTCGCACGGTGCGAGTTCGCTCGGCTCGTGCGAGGTTGGTCGACCCCGCACGGTGCGCGGTTGGTCAGCCCGTGCGCCGTTGACCGCTTGGTGCCGCCCTACAGCCCGTCACCGAGCGACCAACCTCGCACCGACCGGACAAGCGCGCACCGTGCGACCCGCCCGCCCCGCCCCCCCCGAGAAGCAACGCCACGTCACACACTTGGGCGCGTGCGGTATACCGTGCCTAGGGTGGGGGCGTGAGCACTCCGCACGTGTACGTCATCCACGAGAACCCCGAGTGGTTCCCCCCGCTCGCCGCCGCCTTCGAGGCCGAGGGCGTCCCGGTCGAGGAGATCCTGCTGACCGAGGGGCAGATCGACCTCGCGGCCGAGCCGGCACCCGGCGTCTACTGGAGCCGCATGTCCGCGAGCTCCCACACCCGCGGCCACGAGCACAGCAAGGAGTACACCCGGGCGATCCTCGGCTGGCTCGAGCGTGCCGGCCGCCAGGTCGTCGGCGGCAGCCACGTGCTCGAGCTCGAGGTGTCGAAGGTCGCCCAGCACGGGCTCCTGCAGCAGGCCGGGTTCGACGTGCCGCGCACGACCGCCGTGTTCGGCACGACGACGCTCAAGGACGCCGCCCGCACCTTCACCGACGGGCAGGACGTCCCCTTCATCACGAAGCACAACCAGGGCGGCAAGGGCCTGGGCGTGCGGCGGTTCGACTCGCTCGCCGAGTTCGACGCCTACGTCGACAGCCCCGAGTTCGAGGCCCCGGTCGACGGCATCACCCTGCTGCAGGAGTACCTGACGGCGCGCGAGCCCTTCATCACCCGCGTCGAGTTCGTCGGTGGCGAGTTCGTGTACGCGGTCCGCGTCGACACCAGCGCCGGCAGCTTCGAGCTCTGCCCCGCCGACGCGTGCGAGGTGCCGCAGGTCATCGCGGGTGCCGTTTGCGACGTGCCCGGCACCGAGACCGCCGGTGCGCCCCCGGCGTTCGCCGTCCGGACCGAGATCACCGCCGAGCACCCGCTGGTCCAGCAGCTCCGCACGTTCCTCGCCGACCAGCGCGTCACCATCGCGGGCGTCGAGTTCATGGAGACGACGGACGGCCGCACCGTCGTCTACGACATCAACACGAACACGAACTACAACCCCGCGGTCGAGGAGTCCGCGCCGGCCTCCGGCCCGCGCTCCATCGCGAAGTACCTCGGTGGCCTGCTGGCAGCGGAGTACGCGGCGCAGCTCACGGCCTGAGAACGCAAGAACCACCGGACTGGAGGCCCGTGGCGGGCCCGCCACGGGCCTCCAGTCCGCCTTTCCCACACCCCCAAGGAACCCACGTGCGATTCGGATACTGGACCCCGCTCTTCGGCGGCTGGCTGCGCAACGTCGACAACGAGAACATGCCGGTCACCTTCGACTACGTGAAGCGCCTGGCGCAGCGCGCCGAGCGGATCGGCTTCGACCTGACGCTCGTGCCGGAGCTCAACCTCAACGACATCAAGGGCACGGCGGCGCCCTCGCTCGAGGCGTGGTCGCTCGCGGCGGCGATCGCGGCGACGACCGAGCGCCTGGAGATCATGGCGGCGATGCGTCCCGGGTACCACCTGCCCGCGGTGACGGCGAAGCAGGCGGCGACGATCGACGACATCTCGTGCGGCCGGTTCACCTTCAACGTCGTGAGCGCCTGGTGGGCGGAGGAGGCGAAGCAGTACGGCGGGATCTTCTCGGAGCACGACGACCGGTACAAGCGCACCGCGGAGTTCGTCGAGGTCATGAAGGGCCTGTGGCGCGAGACCCCGTACTCGTTCTCGGGCGAGTACTACGACATCGAGAACGCGCACCTCGAGCCGAAGCCCCGCGTGACGCCGCGCATCTACGCCGGTGGGGAGAGCGAGGCCGGCAAAGCTGCGATCACCGGGTACGCCGACGCCTACGTCACGCACGGCGGCACGGTCGAGGAGCTCCGCGCGAAGATCGACGAGATGAAGCAGCGCCGCGTCGACGCCGGTCTGCCGCCGTTCGAGGCGTTCGGCATGGCCGCGTACGTCATCGTGCGCGAGACCGAGGAAGAGGCGCAGGCCGAGCTCGCCCGGATCACCGACGTGCAGCACGGCAAGGCGTACGAGTCGTACCAGGACTTCATCTCGAAGTCGCAGCTCGAGCACGTGCCCTCGCTCGAGGACTACTCGGTGTCGAACCGCGGCCTGCGCCCCGGGTTCGTGGGCACGCCGTCGCAGGTGGCCGACCGCATCCGGGAGTTCGAGGACGCCGGGGTCGACACGCTCCTGCTGCAGTTCTCGCCGCAGCTCGAGGAGATGGACCGGTTCGGCGAGCAGGTCATCCCGCTCGTCCGGCAGTCGGTCGGGGCGCAGTCCTGATGGGTGCCACGCCGACCAACGCCGAGGACGGCTGGGCGTTCGAGACCCGCCAGATCCGCGCCGGCTTCAAGGCCGACCCGGGGTGGGGCGCGAACGTGCCGCCGATCGCGCAGAGCGCCGCGTACGTCTACCCGTCGGGTGAGGACGCCGCCGCGCGCTTCATGCTCGACGCTCCCGGCCACACCTACACGCGGGTGAACAACCCGTCAGCGGCAGCCCTCGAACGCCGGATCGCCGACCTCGAGGGCGGGATCGGTGCGCTGGCGCTCGCGTCCGGGCAGGCGGCGACGTCGCTGGCCGTGCTCGGTGTCGCACGCGCCGGTGACCACGTGGTGTCGAGCGCCTCGCTGTACGGCGCGACCTACACGCTGTTCGCGTCGACCCTGCGGGACCTCGGCATCACCTTCACGTTCGTGCAGGACCCGACCGACCTGTCCGAGTGGGCGGCGGCGGTGCGCCCGGAGACGAAGGCGTTCTTCGGCGAGTCCATCCCGAACCCCCGCGGGGACGTCCTGGACTTCGCCGGGGTGGCCGGGGTCGCACACGAGGCCGGTGTGCCGCTCATCGTCGACAACACCATCGCGACGCCGTACCTGGTGCGCCCGATCGAGCACGGCGCCGACATCGTCGTGCACTCCGCGACGAAGTACCTGGCCGGACACGGCAGCGCCATCGCCGGGCTCATCGTCGACAGCGGGAACTTCGACTGGGCCGCGCACGCCGACGCCTACCCGCAGCTGGCCTCGACCGAGCAGTCCGGGTTCGCGAACACGAACTTCGCCGAGAAGTTCGGGCGGCGGGCGTTCATCCAGCGCACCCGCTCGAAGCTGTCCGCCGACCTCGGGCCCGCGATCGCACCGTTCAACGCGTTCCTGGTGCTGCAGGGCATCCAGACGCTGTCGCTCCGCATGGACCGGCACGTGTCGAACGCCGCCACTGTGGCGAGCTGGCTCGACGCACACGACCAGGTCGAGCACGTGCACTACGCGGGCCTGCCGGCCTCGCCGTGGCACCACCTGCAGCAGCGCTACGTGCCGAAGGGACCGTCGGCCGTGCTGTCGTTCGACCTGGCCGGTGGGGTCGCCGCGGGCCGACGGTTCGTGGCGGCGCTCGAGCTGTTCGACCACGTCTCGAACCTCGGTGACGTCCGCTCGCTCGTCGTGCACCCGGCATCGACCACCCACGTGCAGATGACCTCGGCCGAGCGAGCGGCCGCCGGGGTGGGGGACGGCCTCATCCGCCTGTCGATCGGCCTCGAGCACATCGACGACATCACCGCGGACCTGGCGCGGGGGTTCACGGCAGCCGCAGCGGGATAGGTTGGGCGCATGACCACGTTGGCCGCACCGACCCGCGTGCGGACGCGCGCCCCCGGCAAGATCAACGTGTTCCTGTCCGTCGGGGCGCTGCAGGACGACGGCTACCACGACGTCGCCACGGCGTACCAGGCGGTGTCCCTGTACGAGGACGTCACCGCCGAGGCCGCCGACGACTTCTCGGTCACCTTCACCGGGCCGATCGACACGAGCACCGTGCCGGTCGACGAGTCGAATCTCGCCATCCGTGCGGCCCGGCTCGTGGCCGACGCGGCCGGACACCGCGGCGGCGTGCGGCTGACCATCGACAAGCAGGTGCCCGTCGCCGGCGGCATGGGCGGTGGCTCCGCGGACGCCGCGGCGACCCTGCTCGCCGTCGACACGCTCTGGGGCACCGCGCTCGGTCGCGAAGAGCTGCTCCGGCTCGCCGCACAGCTCGGCGCCGACGTGCCGTTCGCCTTCGCCGGCGGCACCGCCGTCGGTACCGGTCGCGGCGACGAGCTGAGCCCGGCGCTGGCCAAGGGCGAGTTCCACTGGGTCCTCGCCCTGAGCGACGACGGGCTGAGCACCCCCGCCGTCTACCGTGCGCTCGACGAGCACCGGGAGCGGTACCGCGCCGACATCTCCCCGGCGCCGTCGCACCCCGTGGTCGAGGCCAACGTCCTGCAGGCCCTGCGCGCGGGTGACCCCGACCTGCTCGCCGACTGTGTGCACAACGACCTGCAGGCACCGGCCATGCGCCTGCAGCCCCGGCTCGCGGCGACGCTGGAGCTCGGTGAGAAGTCCGGTGCCCTGGCCGGCCTGGTGTCCGGCAGCGGACCGACCGTGGCGTTCCTGGTCGGTGACCGTGACGCCGCGCTCGAACTGCAGGTCGAGCTCAGCGCCGCCGGCCTCGTCGCACTCCGGGCCACCGGTCCGGTGCACGGTGCCCGCGTGGTGCACTGACCCGACGCCCCGGCACAGCCGTCGGCGGATGTGCCGCCACCGTCAGCGGCGGGACCGCCACCGTCAGCGGCTGTACTTCCAGAGGATGACCGTGCCGGTGTGCCAGTAGCGCACGACGTGGAACCCCTCGGCCACGAGCGTGTCGGTGACCTGCGGGCGGATGTTCCGTGACTTGCCGCCGACGAACCACACGGTGTCGATGCCCGAGATCCGCTCGGGCACCGTCGTCGCGATGTCCCCGTTGACGTTCCAGAGCTGCCCGCGTTCGGCACCGGTCTCGGCGACGGCGAGGTCGCGCATCCCGGTGAAGGCCTCGGGGTAGGAGTCGGCGATGACCTGCGCGGTGGTGCCCGGGTGCTCCCAGACGCTGCCGAAGACGACGCCCTCGTTCTGGTCGGTGCGCCGGTCCCGCTCGCGCTCGATGATCGCCGCCGCGTTCGCCCAGTGCGAGTCCTGCTTGGCGTGGGGCAGCCGGACGATCGTGCTCGTCGGTGCCGACACGAGCAGCATCCCGACGACCGCGAGCGCCAGCCACCGCCGGGGTCGGATCGCCGTGATCGCCAGGCCGATGAGCAGCGCGACGAACGGCAGGCTCAGGCTGGCGTACTTCGGGGAGTACAGGTGCTCCCCGGCCGCGGTCGCGCCGACGAGCAGTGCGGTGGGCAGGATCGTCAGGGGGACGGCGACGCGCACGGCCTGCATCCGCAGCAGGTCACGGGCGGCGGGGGAGGGGCGTCGGGTGGCCCGGACGGCGAGCACGACGCCGACGATCATCAGCGCCCACCCGAGCACCGCGTACGGCCAGACGGCACCGAACCAGGCGGTCGCGACGACCTGGCGCACGGTGGCCCACCCGACGCCGGTGATCCAGCCGACCTGCTTGGCCTGCCCTGCCGCGAGGACGATGAACGGCGACACCACGAGCGCGGCCCCGACGGCGGCGACGCCCCAGCGCACGAACGCGGCGCGGTCGACCATCGGCGCGACCACCGGACCGCTGCGCTGCGAGAGCACGGCGTCGCGACGTGCGGCACGGTCCGCGACGGCGGTCCAGAGGAGCACGACCCCGTGCGCGACGACGGCCAGGGCCAGGTAGACGTTGAACAGCACGGCCACCACGGCGAGCAGGCCGTAGACGACCCACCACCGGGTCGCGTGGTGCCCGGTCCGGGTGCGCCGGACCGCGGTGATCCCCACGAGGGTCAGCGCGACGGCGAACGTCGTGACGGTGGCGTACGGGCGCCCCTCGGTGCCGGCCCAGGCGACGCGCGGCAGCACCAGGAACACGATCCCGGAGACAACGCCCAGCCGCACCCCGCCGAGACGACGGCCGAGCGCGACGACGAGGCCGGCGGAGACCCCGATGGCCAGCGCGCTCGGGAACCGCAGCGTGAACGGCGAGTACCCGACGAGCGTGAACCAGACGTGCATCACGGCGTAGTACAGGCCGTGGACGGCGTCGACGTTCTGCAGTTCGGCCCAGAGCGCCGGCCAGCTGCGCTGTGCGCTCGCGATGGTCGCGGCCTCGTCGTACCAGACCGACGGCACCCAGCTGAAGGCCGCCGCGACGACGACGCCGAGCGCGCCGACGGTGATCTCGGGGGTCCGTGCGAGGGCTCGGACAGCCGCCACGACGAGCCCCAGCGAGCGCGAGCGCACCGACGTGTCCGACGTCGTGCGTCGGACCGGGACGGTACCGGTGCGCGGGGAACTCACGCCCGCGACCGTACCGATCTGCTCTGGGGATCCGCCGCGTCCGGGCGCTGAACTCTCACATGCAGGAGTTCGGTGCGACGGGCCAGAATGACGGGATGGAACCCCTCGTCGCCCCCGCCGCCGCGCTCTCCCCGGGGCGGACGCAGCTCGGATCGCGGACCGCCGCGCTCGCCGACGTCGGGGTCACCGGGCTGCGACGCCTGGCCACATCGCGCATCCTCGTCGTCGGGGCCGGCGGGCTCGGTGCGCCGGTGGTCGCGTACCTCGCCGGGATCGGTCGGCTCACGGTGGTCGACCCCGACGTGGTCGACGCCTCGAACCTGGCCAGGCAGACGCTCTTCACCGCCGCGGACGTCGGCTCGCCGAAGGCGCAGGTCGCGGTCGCCCGGGCCGTCGCCGTCGACCCGGAACTCGACGCGGTCGCCGTGGTCGGCTCGTTCACGCCGGACCTGGTCGCCGGACACGACGTCGTGGTCGACGCCGCCGACTCGGTCGTGGTCACCCGGGCCGTCTCGGACGCCTGCGCCGCAGCGGGCGTGCCGTTCGTGTGGGGCACCGTGCTCGGCCACGACGGGCAGGTCAGTGTCTTCCGCGACGCCGGGCGGGACGGCGTCGACTTCCACGACCTGCACCCCGACGCGCTGCCCGACGAGGGCTCGTGCGCCCTCGACGGCGTGGTCCCCGCCCTGTGCGGCGCGGTCGGTGCGGTGATGGCGGGACAGGTCTTCGCGTTGGTCACCGGCAGCGGCGACCCGCTGCTCGGACGCGTCCTGACCGTCGACGCCCGCCGGTGGCGCTGGACCGAGAGCCCCGTCCGCCGCGGGCCCGCCTCGCGTCGACCGGCGCCTGCCCCTGGTGCCTCCGCGACGCCGCGCATCGCGCCGTCCGCCCTGGCCGCCAGGGTGGCGGACCCGTCGGACCCGCTGGTCGTCGTCGACGTCCGGACCGACGAGGAACGGGCGGCCGGCGTGGTCGCCGGTGCCGTCACCGACGACACCGGTGTGGACGAGGTCGTCGTCTACTGCGCGCGCGGACCCCGTGCGGACGCGTGGGCGGCGCGGCAACCGGCCGGGAGGCGCGTGACGGTCCTCGACGGCGGCTTCGAGGCCTGGCGTCGCGAGGGGCTGCCCGTGGCGATCGAGCACCGGTCCTGACCCAGCCCGGTCACCTCCACCGCCCCTGTCGCCGCATCCGCGGATAGGATCGGTGGATCATGACGCAACTGCGGGTACGGGACGCTGCGGCCTTCCTCGGGATCAGTGACGACACCGTTCGTCGGCTCGTCGACGGCGGCACCTTCACCCGTGCCACGGACGACGCGGGGCGAGCCGTGGTCGACGGGCGCGAGGTCGCCGCGTACGCACGGGAACGCAGCTCCGAGCTGACCGACCCGGGGTCCGCGGTGAAGAGCTCGGCGCGCAACCGCTTCGTCGGGATCGTCACCGACCTGGTCGTCGACACCGTGATGGCGCAGGTCGAGCTGCAGTGCGGCCCGCACCGCGTGGTGTCCCTGATGAGTGCCGAGGCCGTCCGTGACCTGGGGCTCGAGGTCGGGTCCGTCGCGGTGGCGTCCGTCAAGGCCACGATGGTCGCGGTCGAGGCGCCCGCCCGGCACGAGGACGAACGATGATCCGCCTCCGGCCGTTCGCGGCGCTGGCCCTCGCCGCCACCGTCGCGCTCGGGCTCGCTGCGTGCACGGCTCCGGACACGGGCTCGGGGGCATCGGCCTCGGCGGGTTCCGACACCGAGGGGCCGACCGGTTCGATCACCGTGTTCGCGGCGGCGTCCCTGCAGCAGACCTTCACGACCCTGGGCAAGCAGTTCGAGACCGCGAACCCCGGCGCCTCGATCCGGTTCTCGTTCGCCGGCTCGAGCGACCTCGTCACCCAGATCCAGAACGGCGCCCCCGCCGACGTGTTCGCGTCCGCCGACGAAGCGAACATGGCGAAGCTGTCGTCGACCGACCTGGCGAGCGGTTCGCCGCGGGACTTCGCGACGAACGTCCTCGAGATCGCCGTCGCACCGGGCAACCCGAAGGGCATCGCGAACCTCGACGACCTGACGGCTCCGGGCGTCCAGCTCGTCACGTGCGCCGCCCCGGTGCCGTGCGGTGCCGCGACGGCGAAGGTCGAGTCCGCATCGGGCGTGGATCTCGAGCCGGTCAGCGAGGAGCAGTCCGTCACCGACGTGCTCGGCAAGGTCGAGTCCGGTCAGGCTGACGCCGGACTCGTCTACGTGACGGACGTCCGAGGGGCCGGCGGCAAGGTCGACGGCGTCCCGTTCGACGAGTCGGGCAAGGCCGTCAACACGTACCCGATCGGCGTGCTCCGGGAATCCCAAGACCCGGCGCTCGCGCAGGCGTTCTCGGAGTACGTCCGCTCCGCCGCCGGACAGCGCGTGTTCGCCGACGCGGGCTTCGGGAAGCCCTGACCCGTGGCTCCGCGCGCTGACGGACGGCCGCCGGTCGCGTGGTGGCTCCCGCTGCCCGCGGTGCTCGGCGGGCTGTTCGTCGTCGTGCCCGTGCTCGCGATGCTCGGCCGGGTGGACTGGTCGTCGTTCGTCGGGCTCGTGACCTCCACCGCGTCACTGACCGCGCTCGGGCTCAGCCTCGGCACGGCGCTCGCGGCCACGGGCGTCGCGTTCGTCCTCGGGTACCCGCTCGCCGTGCTGTTCGCGCGGTCACGGTCGCGCTGGGTCGGCGTCGCCCGGGCCGTCGTGCTCCTGCCGCTCGTGCTGCCCCCGGTGGTCGGCGGCCTCGCGCTGCTCGCGGCCTTCGGTCGGCTCGGGGTGGTCGGGGCGTTCCTCGACGACCACGGCCTGCACATCGCCTTCACCACGACGGCGGTCGTCATCGCGCAGACCTTCGTCGCGATGCCGTTCCTGGTGTCCTCGGTCGAGGGGGCGCTCCGCGTCGAGGGCGACCGCTACGAGCGGGTCGCCGCGACCCTGGGCGCCGGACCCACCCGGACCTTCCTGACCGTCACGACGCCGCGGGTCCTGCCCGGCATCGTCTCGGGGCTCGTGCTCTGCTTCGCCCGGGCGCTCGGCGAGTTCGGGGCCACCCTGACCTTCGCCGGCAGCCTGCAGGGGGTCACCCGGACCCTGCCGCTCGAGGTCTACCTGCAGCGCGAGGTCGACCCGGACACCGCGGTGGCACTGGCGGTCGTGCTCGTCGTGGTGGCCGTCGTCGTCATCGGTGCCTCGTCGTTCCGCACCCGCGGAGCCCTGGCGTGACGGCCGAGGGTGCGGTGGGCGTCCGCGCGCACGTCGTCGTCGGGTCGCGGGACGTCGACGTCGCGATCGAGGTCCGCGCGGGGGAGTGCCTGGCCGTCATCGGGCCGAACGGTGCGGGCAAGTCGACGGTGCTCGAGGCCCTGGCCGGGCTGCTGCCGATCGATGCCGGCCGGATCGAACTCGACGGGGTGCACGTCTCGAGCCCGCGGCACACCGTCCCCGCGCACCGTCGCCGGATCGGACTCGTCGCGCAGCGGCCCGACCTGTTCCCGTTCCTCGACGTCGTCGGGAACGTCGCCTTCGGACCCCGTGCGGCCGGAGCCGGTCGCGCCGCGGCCCGGCAGCTCGCCCGCGACGCGCTCGACGCCGTCGGGGTCGCCGACCTGGCCACCCGCGACCCACGCACGCTCTCCGGTGGACAGGCGCAACGCGTCGCGATCGCCCGCGCGCTCGCCACCGACCCGGCGGTGCTGCTGCTCGACGAACCGACCTCGGCGCTCGACGTCGGCGCGCAGGACGAGGTCCGCGCGGCACTCCGGACCGCTGTCGCCGGCCGGCCCGCGGTGCTCGTCACGCACGACCCGGTCGAGGTCGTCGCACTGGCCGACCGCGTCGTCGTGCTCGAGGGCGGCCGGGTGGTCGAGCAGGGCACCCCCGCGGCCGTCCTCGGTCGTCCGACGAGTGCGTTCGCCGCGACGTTCTCCGGACTCGCGCTGGTGCGCGGGACCGCCACCGGGGGTGGGATCGCGATCGACGGCGGGGGTGAGCTGGCGTCGGGGGCGCACGCCGTGCCTCCCGGCCGGCCCGCCCTGGCCGCCTTCCACCCGACGGCCGCCGTGCTGACGCGGGACGGTGCCGGGGCCGCGCGCACCGTCTCGTCGCTCGAACCGCGCGACGGACTGGTGCGGGTGCGGGCCGGTGACCTGGTGGCGGACCTGACGCTCGCGCGGCTGACCGCGCTCGGGATCGCCCCCGGCGACGCGGTGCGCATCGACGTCCCCGCGGCCGAGGTGGCGGTCTACGCGCCCCGCGGTTGAGACAATGGTCCGATGACCTCCTGGTTCCCCAAGGTGTGGCCCGTGGCCACGCCGATCCTGGCGGCCGTCGTGCTCGCGTTCTCGTACGGCCGCTACGGGCTCGGCACCGCCGTGGTGGTCGTCGTCGCGGTCGTGCTCGCGGTCACGGTGCTCGCAGCCGTCCACCACGCCGAGGTCGTCGCGCACCGCGTGGGGGAACCCTTCGGCTCGCTCGTGCTGGCCGTCGCCGTGACGATCATCGAGGTCGCCCTCATCATCTCGCTGTCGAGCTCGGGCGGTGCGCAGGCCGAGACCCTGGCGCGCGACACGGTGTTCTCGGCGGTGATGATCACGATGAACGGGCTGGTCGGCCTCGCGATCCTGATCGGCACCCTGCGGCACAACACCGTGCGCTTCAACCAGGAGGGCGCGAGCGCCGCGACCATGACGGTGGCCGCGCTCGCCGTGCTGACCCTGGTGCTGCCGACGTTCACCACCGGCACCGACGACGCGTCCTTCACGGGGACGCAGCTCGTGTTCGTCGCGATCGCGTCACTGGTGCTCTACGGGCTGTTCGTCGTCACGCAGACCGTGGCGCACCGCGACTTCTTCCTGCCGGTCAACCGTGCCGGCGGGGTCCTCGTCGAGTCCGAGGACGCCCACGCCGCACGCCCGTCGGGTCGCACCACGATGGTGTCGCTCGGGCTGCTCGTCGTCGCGCTCGTCGCCGTGGTCGGGCTCGCCAAGGTGGAGTCGCCCGCGATCGAGGCCGGGGTCGCCGCCGTCGGGTTCCCGCCGTCCTTCGTCGGTGTCGTGATCGCGCTGCTCATCCTGCTGCCGGAGGGCATCGCGGCGTCGAAGGCCGCCGCACGGAACCGGATCCAGACGAGCCTGAACCTGGCGATGGGGTCCGCGATGGCGTCCATCGGTCTGACGATCCCGTCGATCGCGGTCGCGTCACTGTTCATGCCGGGGACGCTGCTGCTCGGGCTCGGGCCGTCGCAGATCGTGTTGCTCGCGCTGACCATCGTCGCGGCGGTGCTCACCGTGCTGCCCGGTCGTGCCACGCGGCTGCAGGGCGGGGTGCACCTGGTGATCTTCGCGGCGTTCATCGTGCTGTCCGTCTCGCCGTAGGGCGGGGTGGGCTGGTTCGGCGCGGGCGGGGCTGGGCTGGGCTGGCTGCGCCAGGTCGTTCCGGGCGTACCTGGTCGAATCGGGCGTACCTGGTCGGAAGTTCGCATCAGGTATGCCCGAAAGCACCAGGTATCGCGGACGTTCTGGGAAGGAACGGGCGCGGGGTGCGCGGGCGCGGGGTTGAATCGGGCGTACCGGCTCGAATGGGGCGTACCTGGTCGAATCGGGCGTACCTGGTCGGAAGTTCGCATCAGGTATGCCCGGAAGCACCAGGTATCGCGGGTGTTCTGGGAAGGAACGGGCGCGGGGCGCGCGGGCGCGGGGTCGAATCGGGCGTACCTGGTCGGATCGGGCGTACCCGATCGAATCGGGCGTACCTGGTCGGAAGTTTGCACCAGGTATGCCCGAAAACGCCAGGTATCGCGGGCGTTCTGGGAAGGAACGGGCGTACTACCGCTCAGCCCCGAACTCAGCCGCCGGCGAAGGGCGGCATGACGTCGACGACCTCGACCCCGTCGAGCGAGGTCGCCCGGTCACGCGTCGTCACGCCGTCGACCAGGTACGAGCAACGCTCCCGCAGCGCACTCCATCGCGCAGCGTCCACGACGTCGATCGCGCCGAGGGCGGCCTCGATGGTGGGCCCCGACGTGGTCAGCGAGTCGACGCCCACGGCAGCCCGGGCAGCGGCGAAGAACCGGATCGTGGTCATGCCTCAGCCGCCGATCGCGCTCATGCCGCGCGTCGGGTGCACGAGCTCGTCGCTGTCGTCACCGTGGTCGCGCGGCTTCGCCCACATCGCGAGCCGCCAGAGCTCGGCGACCTGGTCGTCGTCCGCCCCGGAGCGCATCGGCCCGAGCACGTCGGTCTCCTCGTCCGAGAACAGGCAGCTGCGCACGTGCCCGTCGGCGGTCAGCCGCGTGCGGGTGCAGTCGGCGCAGAACGACTCGGTGATGCTCGCGATGATCCCGACGGTGCCGAGCGGCTCCCCGGTGACGGCGTCGTGCACGCGGTACCGCTCCGCCGGGGCACCGTCGCGCGGGGCGTCGTCCGGCGTGAGCACGAACGACGTCGCCAGCAGCGCGCGGGTCTCGGCCGCGGTGATCATCGAGGTGCGGTCCCACGCGTGGTCGGGGTCCAGGGGCATCTGCTCGATGAACCGCAGCTCGTAGCCTCGCTCCAGGCACCAGCGGAGGAGCTCCGGGGCGGCCTCGTCGTTGATCCCGCGCAGCAGCACTGCGTTCACCTTGATGTCGAGTCCGGCGTCGTGCGCGGCCGACAGCCCGGCGATGACCTTGTCGAGGAACGGCCTGCGGGTCACGGTGGTGAAGACGTCGGGGTCGACGGTGTCGAGCGACACGTTCACGCGCCGCAGCCCGGCGTCGTACAGGCCCTGGGCGCGGTGGGCGAGGCCGATCGCGTTCGTGGTGAGCGACAGCTCCGGGGCGTCGGGCAGCGCGGCGCACCGGGCGATCACGTCGACCAGGTCGTGCCGGAGCATGGGCTCCCCGCCGGTGAACCGGACCTTGCGGACGCCGAACCGCGACGAGCCGATCCGGACCAGCCGCTCGATCTCGGTCGCCGTCATCAGGGCCTCGTCGGGGGCGAACGGCAGCCCGGCCGCGGGCATGCAGTACGTGCAGCGCAGGTTGCAGCGCTCGGTCAGCGACACCCGCAGGTCGACGGCGCGACGCCCGAAGCGGTCGACGAGCCCGGCGGGAGCCGGGTCCACGGAGCCGGTCGTGCCGAGCAGGATCGCGGGTGCCATGGTCGTCAGCGTACGTGTTCCACGCGCCGGAACGTCAGCCGCTCCCACCACCGCCGCCACTCGGCCCGCTCCGTGCGCAGGAGCGTGACGACCACGATGACCACCACGGCCGCGAGCAACCACCACCGGTAGGCGTCCGCCGACGGCCACACCCCGCGCAGCGCGATGGCGAGGCCGATCGACAACCACTCCCACCGTCCGGACAGCACCACGAACGGGATGAGCAGCAGCGCGTACCAGGGGTAGCGCGGCGTCACGGCGAGGAACGTCACGCCGATCATCAGGACCTCGCCCGACCACGGCCGCGCCGGGTCGGACAACCGCCACGCCACGAACGCCGCCAGCAGCACCAGGAGCCCCACCACCAGGGTCGCCGCGTCGCCCTTGACCACGAGCGACACCAGCGCGAACCGGGAGCCGTCCTCGTAGCCCTCCTCGCTCAGGTAGCCGGGCAGGTACCCGAGCACGTCGAGCCCGGTCGTCAGCACGTAGGGCACGTAGAGCAGCCCGAACACGGCGATGCCGATCGGGATCGCCCACCACGCCCGACCGCGGCCGAGCAACGGCGGGTACACGATCGCCGGGATGAGCTTGGTCGCGGTCGCGGCCCCGAGCGCGATCCCGCCCCAGATCGGCCGGCCGAACGCGACGAGCACGACCCCGGCCGTGGCGAGTGCGGCGCCGACGACGTCGACGTGCGAGTTGGTGACCGCCTCGGACGCGACGAGCGGCGACCAGGCCCAGAGCGCCGCCCACCAGGTCGGGCGGCCGATCCGGCGGAGCACCAGGACGAGCCCGACGGTCACACCGAGCGACACGAGCAGCCCGGCGACCTGGAACGGCAGGTACTGTGCGGTCGCCGGCACGAAGAACCGCACCGCGGCGAACCACAGCTGCGCCATCGGCGGGTAGATCGTCGTGACGTCCGGCCGGTTGATCGCGGTGCAGTGCCCGTCCGCGCCGTCGCCGAGCCCACGGAACCGGGGCTTCAGCGGATCGCACGTACCGTCCACCTTGTCGGGGAACAACCAGTCGGGTCGGAGACCGGACAGTGCCGCGGACTGGGGGGTGTGCGCGTACGGTGAGACACCGGCATGCTGGACGATGCCGTCCCACGCGTACCGAGCGGAGTCGGTGCTCGTGTTGGGCGGGCCGACCAGCGCGGCGATGCCGATCACCACCGCTCCGCCGATGACCATGGTGGTCATCCACCGGACGGGCACGAAACGCACCGCGAGCACGGCGATCACGAAGACGGTCCAAGCGATCAGCGTCCACGCAACGAATGCAGAACGATGGCCCGATCGGAGGAACCCCAGATGCGTGACGCCGACGGCGATGACGCCCGACAGGGCGAGTACTCCCACGACGGCCAGCACCGTGCCGATCCGGGCGGCGGTGCCGTCGGCCAGGGACGGTCGGAGGGCACGCAGTCGGTTGCTCATGGTCCGTCGAGGCTATCCGGCCTCCAGCGCCTGCTGCACGACGGACGAGCAGCTCTGGCGTCCCCCAACCGCAACGCCCGGTCGGCGGTGGTGCTCGGGCGTCTGCTCGGCATCGCCTTCCTGACCTGCTTCGGCACCGGGATCTACAGCCACCTGCTGCAGGAACCGCTCGGCTGGATGCGGTTCCCGACCCGTCCGACGCAGCTGTACCAGTTCACGCAGGGCCTGCACATCACGACCGGCATCGCGATCATCCCGCTGCTGCTCGCCAAGCTCAACACCGTCATGCCCGCCCTGGTGCAGGTGCCGCCGGTGCGCGGCGTGCTGCACCTGCTCGAGCGGCTGTCGATCGCGGTGCTCGTGTCCGCGTCGATCATCCAGGTCGTCACCGGCCTGCTCAACACGTACCAGTGGTACCCGTGGCCGTTCCCGTTCCGCCAGGTGCACAACGCCCTGGCCTACGTGATCATCGGCTCGCTGGCCATCCACATCGCCGCCAAGCTGCCGGTCATCTCCCGGTACTGGCGGAAGCGCGACTCCTACGACGTGCACGGTCGGTTCATCGCGGACCCCGCGTCCGGCAGTGAACTGCTCCCACCCGGTCTGGAGGCTCATTCAGCGTCCGCCCCGCACGCTGCGGTCTCCGAGACCACCGGGTCCACCGCCCCCGGCCTGTTGGGCCGCGTGTTCCGCTGGATCGACGGCGTCGACGCCGCCCCCGGCGGCGCCGAGCCCCGTCCCACCGGACCCGACACGGCGCCGGAGACCCGCGAGGTGTCCGAGGAGCCGAGTCCCGCCCAGCCGACGGCCGACGCGGGGGAGGCGAGCCGGGCCTCCAGGCTGACGCCGGAAGCAGCCACCGGACGACGCCAGCGCATCGCCCGACGCGGGTTCTTCGCCGGCGTGACGGCGGCGACGGTCGGCGTCGTCGCGCTCACGGCGGGGCAGTCCTCGAAGCTCGCGGAACCGTTCAACGTGTTCGGTGCCCGCGGTCGCGGCATCGGCGCGAACGGACTGCCGGTGAACCGGACCGCGCGGGCGGCCGGTGTGCTCGCCAGCGCGACCGCCGCCGACTGGACGCTCACCGTCGTCGGCCACGACGTGAGCCGGACGTTCGTCCGGGCGGAACTCGTCGCACTCGGCACCGCGCAGGTCGACCTGCCGATCTCGTGCGTCGAGGGGTGGAGTCAGATGGCGACCTGGAAGGGCGTGCGGATGCGCGACCTGCTCGACGCCGTGCAGGCGCCGCAGGGGTCGCACGTGCGCGTGACGAGCCTGGAGCGGCACGGCGGCTACCGGATCATGGACATGGGACCGGAGTACGCCGAGGACCCGACGACCCTCGTCGCCCTCGAGCTGAACGGTGCGACGCTCGACCTGGACCACGGGTTTCCGGCGCGGATCATCGCTCCCGGGCGGCCCGGTGTGCTGCAGACCAAGTGGATCGAGAAGATCGAGGTGCTCCGGTGAAGGCCGCGCGGATCGTGCTCGTGGTGATCGGTGTGCTGGTCATCGCGTTCGGGGCGTACGTGCTCGTGACGTCCGTCAAGCCGAACCGCATCGGCGGGCTCGGGGTCTGGCTGCTCGCGGCGGTGGTGCTGCACGACGCGGTCCTGTCCCCGTTCGTGGTCGGTGCCGGGCTGCTGCTGCGTCGGGCCGGACGCTCGCTGCGGGCCTGGGTGCTCGTCGTCGTGCAGGCGGCGATCGTGCTCGGCAGCGTGCTCGCCCTGGTGGTGCTGCCGGAGATCGCTGCCAAGGACCACGGGCAGAAGAACCCCACCGTGCTGCCGTTCGACTACGGCACGCGGCTGCTGCTCGTCGAGGGGGCGCTGCTCGTCGTCGTGGTGGTCGTGCTCGTCATCGGGGTGGTGCGGTCGCGTCGGACTGGCGGTTCGTCGGGTTCGGCGGGCTCGTCCGGTTCGTCCGGTTCGTCCGCGGTGCGCACCACTGGTTAAAGAGACAACCTTTCGGTATGATCAGGTCATGACCGACGAGACCCCGTGGCTCACCCGCGAGCAGCTGCGCGCGTGGATGAAGCTCGTCGCGGTCATGGAACTCCTGCCGGCGGCGCTCGACCAACAGCTGCAGCGCGACGCCGACCTGACGCACTTCGACTACATGGTCATCGCGATGCTCTCCGAGACCGACACCCGGACCCTGCGGATGTCGGCGCTCGCCTCGGCCACGAACGCCTCGTTGCCGCGGCTGTCGCACGTGGTGTCCCGCCTCGAGAAGCGCGGGCTCGTGACGCGGTGCCCGTCGACCTCCGACCGCCGTGCCACCGACGTCCGCCTGACCGACACCGGCTACGCAGCCATCGTCGACGCTGCCCCGGACCACGTCCGCACCGCCCGCCGGGTGGTCATCGACGCGCTCTCCGACGAGCAGGTCGCGCAGCTCGACGGCATCGCGGCATCGCTCCTGACACGGCTGGACCCCGAGGGGCGGTTCGCGGCGCTGACCTACCCGCGCGAGGACGACGACACCGCGATCTGCGAGCAGCGGCTGACGGGTGCGGCGACGGACTGAGGCCGCCTGGCCTCCGCGTCCCTGCAATAGGCTCGCCGCATGACCGACCCCGCCGCGCCGTCCGACACGTACTCCTACCTCGGACCCGCCGGCACCTTCACCGAGGCGGCCCTCAAGCTCGTCGAGGCCGCCGCCGGCAAGCCCTGGCGGAGCGTCAACAACGTCGGTGAGGCCCTGGACGACGTCATGTCCGGTCGGTCGATCGGGGCCGTCATCGCGATCGAGAACAGCGTCGACGGCGGGGTCAGCGCCACGCAGGACGCCCTGGCCCGGATCCCCGGCGTGCGGATCGTGGGGGAGTACCTGGTCCCCGTCGACTTCGTGCTCGTCGCCCGGCCCGGCACGACGCTGGACGACGTCCGCACCGTGAACGCACACCCCGTCGCCTACGCGCAGACCCACAACTGGCTCGAGGCGAACCTGCCCGGCCACGGCCACATCCCGGCGTCGTCGAACGTCGCTGCGGCCCTCGCCCTGCTCGAGGCGAACCCCACCGCCGACGCCGCTGTCGCGCCGCCCGGCATCACCGACCACCACGACGTCGCCGTGCTCGCGTCGTCCATCGGGGACAACGCCTCGGCGGTCACCCGGTTCGTGCTCGTGTCGAAGACCCTGGCGCTGCCCGAACCGACCGGCGCCGACAAGACCAGCGTCATCGTCGAGCTGCCCGCCGACCACCCCGGCGCCCTGGTCGACATGCTCGAACAGTTCGCGACGCGGGGCATCAACATGGGGCTGCTGTCGTCACGCCCGATCGGTGACGAGCTCGGCCGCTACCGGTTCGTCATCGACCTCGACGGGCACGTGCGCGACGAGCGGGTCGCGGACGCACTGCTCGGCCTGCGGCGGTTCAGCCCGCGCGTGACGTTCCTCGGGTCGTACCCGCGTGCCGACGGTGCCCGCCCCGAGGTGCCCGCGCGCTACTCGGACGCCGCGTTCGTCGAGGCGCGGGACTGGCTGCGCGCGATCGTGTCGGGCGAGCCCGGGGCGCGGTAGCGGCGGAACTGCCCCGGGTCAGGGCACCTGGCGCGAGCCGTGACGGTCGTCCGCCGGGTCCGGCACGCGCACGGAGAGCCCCATCGGGTCGATGCGCGAACGGAAGGCGATGACCTCGCCCACCGGGTCGCCGTCGATCTCGAACTCGTCGGGCCGCTCGAGTCGCGCCGTGAACTCCTGCCCGCGCAGGTAGCGCAGGGGTCGTTCCTCGCGCGACTTCGAGACGATCTTCTTGCCGACCGCGGTCTTGCCCAGGTTCGACCGACGGAACGCCCGCAGGATCCCGTTCTCCCAGAACACCCGGGCACCGATCCGCACCCAGCCGAAGAACCCGCGGGGACGCATCACGGCGATGTCGAACACCCCGTCGTCGATCTCGGCGTCGGGCAGCAGGATCGCGCCGGCCTGCAGCATGCCGCAGTTGCCGACGATGAGCGAGTGCGCCCGGAGCGAGTGGTTGCCGTCGTCGTCCAGCTGGTAGCGGAACTCGAACGCGTTGGCGTCGCGCACCGAGCGGAACAGCGAGTCGACGTAGGCGAGCCAGCCGACCTTCTTCTTCAGCTCGGGGCGGGTGTTCACGAGCATCCGGGCGTCGAGCCCGAGGCCCGCCATCACCAGGAAGCCGAAGCGTTCGCGCTCGCCGCCGGGGCGCTCGACCTTGAGCATGCCGAAGTCGATCTTGCGGTCGTCGCCGTGGAAGATCGTCCGGACGCTCGCGGCCAGGTCGTCGAGGGGGAGCTTCATGTTGCGGGCGAGCAGGTTGCCGGTGCCGCTCGGCAGCAGCGCCAGGGTCGAACCGGACTCGTGCACGACCTCGGCGACCGCACGGACCGTGCCGTCACCGCCGGCCGCCGCGACGACGTCGGCACCGGCCTCGATCGCCGCGCGGGCCATGCCGCCGCCCGGGTCTTCTTCCGAGGTCTCGAACCACAGGGTCTCGGCCCAGCCGGCCTGCTGCTGGTGTTCCTGCACCGTGCGCTTGAGGGTCGGCAGGTGGACCTTGACCGGGTTGTAGACCACCGCGGCCGTCCGCTGCTCGGTGGGGAGGGCGTCCTGGTCCGCGGGCGCGGTCTCCGAAGGGGTCGACATACGTCCACGCTACCGATCGAGGCTGCGTGCGGTTGCCCCGTCTAGGATGGGGCGGTGATCGATCCACAGCTGCTTCGCGACAACCCGGACGTCATCAAGGCTTCACAGCAGGCGCGTGGTGCCTCCGTGGCCGTCGTCGACGAAGCCGTCGCCGCTGATTCCGCCCGCCGCAGTGCGATCACCTCGTTCGAGTCGCTCCGCGCCGAGCAGAACGCGTTCGGCAAGACCGTCGCCAAGGCCCCGAAGGACGAGAAGGCCGCGCTCGTGCAGCAGGCCCAGGCCCTCGCCGCGAAGGTGAAGGAGGCCCAGGCCACCGTCACCGCGGCCGAGGACACCTTCAACACCGTCGTCCGCGGCATCCCGAACGTCGTGCTCCCCGGCGTGCCCGAGGGTGGCGAGGACGACTTCGTCACGCTCCGCACCGTCGGCACCAAGCCCGAGTTCGACTTCGAGCCGAAGGACCACGCCGACCTCGGTGAGCACCTCGGCATCATCGACATCCCGCGCGGCGTGAAGGTCTCCGGCTCGCGCTTCTACTTCCTGCGCGGCATGGGCGCCCGGCTCGAGATCGCGCTGATGTCGCTCGGCCTCGACCGTGCGATCGCCGCCGGCTTCGAGCCGCTCATCACCCCGACGCTCGTCCGCCCCGAGACGATGGCCGGCACCGGGTTCCTCGGTGAGCACGCGGCCGAGGTCTACCGGCTCGAAGCCGACGACCTGTACCTGACCGGCACGAGCGAGGTCGCCCTCGCCGGGTTCCACGCCGACGAGATCCTCGACATCGAGAAGACCGCGCACCGCTACGCCGGCTGGTCGACCTGCTACCGCCGCGAGGCCGGGTCGGCGGGCAAGGACAACCGCGGCATCCTCCGCGTGCACCAGTTCAACAAGCTCGAGATGTTCACCTACGTGCACCCTGACGAGGCCGAGGCCGAGCACGAGAAGCTCGTCGGGTACCAGGAGCAGATGCTGCAGGACCTCGGGCTGCACTACCGCGTGATCGACGTCGCCGGCGGTGACCTCGGCACGAGCGCCGCGAAGAAGTACGACATCGAGGCCTGGGTCCCGACGCAGGGCACGTTCCGCGAGCTCACCTCGACGTCGAACTGCACGACGTACCAGGCCCGCCGCCTCGACATCCGCTACCGCACCGAGAGCGGCAAGACCGCCCCGGTCGCCACACTGAACGGCACCCTCGCCACCACCCGCTGGATCGTCGCGATCCTCGAGACGCACCAGCAGGCCGACGGTTCCGTCGTCGTGCCGGAGGTCCTGCGCCCCTACCTCGGTGGCGTCGAGGTGATCGAGCCCCGATGAGCACCCAGGGACGGTTCGTGGACGGCACCGAGCAGGGCGCGGGCACCGACGCGCCCGCCCGCACCAAGCGCTGGCTGGTCGCGCTCGACATCGACGGCACCACCATGCGCGAGGACGGTGTCATCACCGAGGCCGTCGTGGCGGCAGTCCGTGACGCCGAGGCCGCCGGGCACGAGGTCATGCTCTCGACCGGCCGCAGCGAGGGCATGACCGTGCCCCTGCTCGAGACCCTCGGCATCCGGCCGAAGTACCTGGTCTGCGCGAACGGTGCGCTCATCCTGGCCCGCCGCGCCGACGGCTCCTACGTGCGCGAACACGTCGAGCGGTTCGACCCGTCCGAGGTGCTGCAGACCATCCACGGCGCGCTCGAGAACGCCGCGTTCGGCGTCGAGGACGAGACCGGTCACTTCCTGCTGTCCGGCAACTTCCCCGACGACACGATGACCGTCGAGGGTGAGCACGTGCCGTTCGAGCAGCTGCTCGGCGTCGAGGCCACCCGCGTCGTCGTCATCTCGCCCGGCCACGACACCGAGGACTTCCTGCAGATCGTCGAGCAGATGGGCCTGCATAAGGTCTCGTACTCCGTCGGCTGGACGTCGTGGCTCGACATCGCTCCGGAGGGCGTGACGAAGGCCACCGCGATGGAGCGCGTCCGCGAGTGGCTCGACATCCCGCGTTCCCGCGTCTTCGCCGCGGGCGACGGCCGCAACGACATCGACATGCTCCGCTGGGCCTCGACCTCCGGTCGCGGGGTCGTCATGGGCCAGGCCCCCGACGACGTCGTCGACGCCGGCAACGAGCTCACCGGTGGCATCACCGACGACGGCTTGGCAGCGGCGCTCGACTCCCTGCCCCGTTAGTCCGCGCTCGCGCGCACCCCTGCCTGGAGGCCCCGGTAGACTTCCCGGGACGCGATCACGTCTCGCCACGTGGTCGCGTCACTGGAGGGTTGTCCGAGCGGCCGATGGAGCCTGTCTTGAAAACAGGTGGGCAGAGATGTCTCGTGGGTTCGAATCCCACACCCTCCGCGATGGACACACGGTTGCGCCCACTCCGCCTCGACGACGCGGCCGTCCTGGCTGCGGTCATCACCGAGAACGCCGACCACCTGCGAGCGTGGGAACCGGCCCGAGCGCCGTCGTACTACACGGAGTCCGGCCAGCGGGACGTCATCACGCAGGCCCTCGCCACGCAGCGCGCGGGCAACGCGGTGCCGTTCGTCATCGAGTCGACCGACGGGGAACTCCTCGGCCGCATCACGCTGAGCGGCGTCGTCCGCGGCGCCCTGCAGTCGTGCGCGATGGGGTACTGGATCCGCGCCGACCGCACGCGACAGGGCCACGCGTCCCGCGCTGTCCGCGCGGCGGCCGATCACGCGTTCGACGTGCTCCGTCTGCACCGCGTGCAGGCTGAGACCCTGCCCGAGAACGTCGGCTCGCAGCGCGCGCTCGAGTCGGCGGGCTTCACCCGGTACGGCTTCGCGCCGGAGTACATCAAGATCAACGGGGTCTGGCGCGACCACGTCATGTTCCAGCTCCTCGCGCCGACGCCGGCCCCGTGATCGAGGTCGTCGAGTACCGGTCGTCCTGGCCCGAGCGGTTCCGGCAGCTCCACGACGCGTACGCCGCCGCGCTCGACGGCGCCGACGTGCCGTTCCGGAGCATCGAGCACGTGGGCAGCACGTCCGTGCCGGGCCTGGCGGCGAAGCCCGTGCTCGACGTCGACGTCGTGGTGGACGCTGCCGACGTCCCGGCTGCAGTGGCGGCGATGGCGGCGATCGGCTTCGAGCCGCGCGGTGAACTCGGCGTCCCGGACAGGCAGGCGTTCCGGGCACCGGAGCGGTTCGCCCCGACCAACACCTACGTCGTCGCGGCCGGGTCGCTCGCGCTGCGGAACCACCTGGCCGTCCGCGACGTGCTGCGTGCGGACCCGATGCTGCGCGACGAGTACGCCGCCGTGAAACGCCGGGCAGCCACCGAGGCCGAGGACATCGACGACTACATCGAGCGCAAGAGCGAGGTGCTGAGCCGGATCCTCCACGCCGGTGGCCTGTCCGACGACGAGTGCGCCGCCATCACCGCCACGAACCGTCGGATCACCGACCGCGGCGCGGGTGGCTGACGCGATCGGGGCGGGTGACGGTTCTGGTTCAGGAACCCGGGTGTTCGTGAACCAGAACCGTCACCGTCCCGACGAGAACCGGCCTCAGGCGCTGGCGAGCATCGGGTAGAGCGCGGTGAGCGGGGCGCTCAGGCCGGCACGGACGTCGCGGCTGACCTGGTCGGCGAGGACCTCGTGCTCGCCGGCCTCGACCGCGTCCCAGATCGACCGGACGATGTCGGCGGGGTCGGACTTCTCGACGTCGAGGTCGGCGATCATGCCGGTGTCGGTGTAGCCGAGGTGGGCGCCGACGACCTGGGTGCCCTGGGGTGCGAGCTCGAGACGCAGGGAGTTCGTGATCGACCAGAACGCGGCCTTCGACGCCGAGTACGCGCCGGCGAGGGCGACCCAGCTCAGGGCGGAGTGCACGTCGATCAGCGCACCGTTGGCGATCGAGGGGGCGAAGGCCTTGGCGACGCGGAGTGCACCGAAGACGTTGGTGGCGAAGATGCGCTCGACCTCTTCGACGGAGACGTCGACGAGCGGGTCGGAGCCGGCGATCCCGGCGTTGTTCACGACGACGGTCACGTCGGCGGCGGTGCGGGCCGCGGCGTCGACGCTCTCCTGGCTCGTGACGTCGAGGGCGAGCGGGACGATGCGCTCGTCGTCCCAGGTGCGAGGGTTGCGGGCGGTCGCGTACACCTTGGTGGCACCACGCTCCAGGGCCTGGCGGACGAACTCGGCGCCGAGGCCGCCGTTCGCTCCGGTGACGAGGACGACGGCGTTGGTGAGGTCGGTCATGAGCGCTCCAGACGAGAGAAGTTGAGTACGGAAACCGAACCTAGCACGTTGTGTCCGGAAATCGAACCCAGCTAGGATGAAGACATGCTCGGCATCCTCGGCGGCGACGAGCGCTGCCCCATCGCACGCTCCCTCGACGTCCTCGGCGAGAAGTGGACGCTCATGATCGTCCGCGACGCCGTCGGTGGCTCGACCCGCTTCAGTCAGTTCCAGCAGAGCCTCGGCATCCCGCGCGAGGTCCTGACCGCACGGCTGGCCTCACTCGTCGACGGGGGAGTGCTCGAGCGCACGACCTACAAGCCCGAGGGGGCACGTGCCCGCGAGGAGTACGTCCTGACCGACGCCGGCCGCGACCTGTCGCTCGTGCTGCTCGCCCTCGGCGGCTGGGCCGACCGGTACCGCCCGTCCGAGCGGGCGTCGGACCTGCGCTTCGTCGACGCGGAGACCGGCGAGGCGGTCGAGGCTGCCGCCGTGACCGTGGATGCGCAGGAGCGCATCCCGACCGCGCGCCTCCGCGCCGTCATGGAGCCCGCGTCCTGAACGCGACCGGCTGGCGGACAGGAGGCCCGTGGCGGCCCCGCCCCGCGTCTCCCGTCCGGTCAGCGACGCACGTCGCACCCGCAACTCGCGCCGAGGACCAACTCGGCGGGGACCAGGTCGCGGTGCCACTGGTTGTCGGCGTCGAGGCCGAGCACGCGGTCGACCGCGGCGACCGCCATCGTCTCGATCGGCTGCCGGACCGTGGTGAGCTGCGGGTTCGTGTAGTCCGCCTCGGCCGCGCCGTCGAACGACACGATCGCGACGTCCTCGGGGACGCGCAGACCGAGTTCCCACAGTGCGCGCATGACGCCGATCGCCTGCATGTCGGAGCTGACGAAGACGGCTCGGGGTCCGGTCTCGTCGGCGAACATGCGGAGGCCGGCCTCGTAGCCACCGCGCCGGGTGAAGTCGGTGCGGACGATGGGCCCGTCGGGCAGGTCGGCCTGGCGCAGGGCCCGCATCCAGCCCTGCTCGCGGAGCTCCATCGAGCCGGTGTGCCCCATCACGAGGCCGATCGAGCGGTAGCCGTGCTCGACCAGGTGCTGCGTGCCGTCGAGGGCGCCACGCAGGGCGTCGACACCGATGCTGGCGTACTCGGGGACCTCGAAGAACGTGTTGAGCAGGACCATCGGCAGGCCGGGGTCGGTGACGGTCGACAGGTCCGGGTGTGTCATGATGCTCGTCACGATGATGCCGTCGACCTGGCGCGCGGACAGGCTGCGGAGCCGCTCGCGCTCCTGGGCGGCGTCACCGTCGCTGTTGGCGAGCAGGACGTCGTAGCCGCGTGCGGCGGCGGCGTGGGTGACGGCGACGGCGAGCTCGGACCAGAACGGGTTGTCGAGCTCGGGCACGATCAGGCCGAGCATCTTCGACGAGCCGGTGCGCAGGGCCTGGGCGCTCGCGTTCGGGCGGTAGCCGAGGACGCGGATGGCCTCGCGCACCCGGGCGGCGGTCGCGGCGGCCACGGGACGCGGTCCGTCGTGCACGACGTAGCTGACGACGGAGGTGCTGACCCCGGCGTAGCGGGCGACGTCCGCACGGGTGACCGCCCTGGGGTTCGTCGGGACGGTCACGGGTGCCACCTTCGTCGGGTCCGGGAGCGTCGTTCGGGTGCCGGCCCACGACGGACCGGCACCCGAACGACACGTGTTACTCGGACGCGATCGTAGCCGACGACGTGCTGCCTGCTGACGTCGGTGCGCTCGTCGTCGCAGCGCTCGTCGTCTCCGGGGCGTCACCGAAGTCCGGCACGTCGAGGCGGGCGCCACCCTGCAGCGCGGACTGGTGGGCGATGATGCCCGGCAGGGTGAAGCGCGCGGCGGTCCAGGCGTTCACCGGCGGCAGGGTCCGGTCGACGACGGCGCGGACGAAGTCGTCGGCGAGGAACTGGTGGCTGCCCTCGTGCCCGGTCGGCACACCGTCGTACTCGGCGGGCAGACGGTCGGTGTCGTGCACCTCGGCGTAGCCGGAGACGAACGCGTCGCGCAGGGACGGGTCGACGTCGGCCAGGCGCGGGTCGTCGAGGGACATCGTCGCCTGCGTGTCGATCTTGTCGCTGATGTCGTACGAGTCCTCCTTGTCCTGCCAGACGCTGGTCTTCGCGAGCTGCTCGAAGCTGGCCTCGGTGCCGAAGTAGCGGAAGCGCGACTCACGGATGTGCGACGGGTAGCCGACGCGACGCATCTCGTTGATGCGCATGACCCCGCCGTTGTCGAGCTCGAACAGGGCGGTGGCGTTCGAGAAGTCGTTGTCGAACTGGCTGACGTCCTTGTCGAAGACGCCGTCGCCGCGGTCGTCCTTGACACCGATGCAGCTGACGCTGACCGCGTGCCCGGGGATCGCGCCGAGGACCCCACCGACCGAGTGCGTCGGGTAGAGCATGGGCGGGTAGCTGGCGGTGCGCTTCCACTCGTCGCCGCCGCTGTACTGGTACGCGGCGTAGAAGCCGAGGTCCATGTCGTGCACGTAGTCGCCCTCGGCGTAGAACACGCGGCCGAAGGCGCCGGCGGCGACCTGCTTGCGGGCGAACACCGTCGCGGGGTTGTAGTAGCTCGTCTCGCCCATCATGTAGGTCAGGCCGGTCTCGCGGACCGCCTGGATGATGTCGCGGATCTCGTCGACGGAGATCGCCATCGGCACGGCGGAGTACACGTGCTTGCCGGCGCGCAGGGCCTTGACCACGAGCGGGCCGTGGGTCCAGCGCTGCGTGAAGATCGCGACGGCGTCGACGTCCGAGGCGAGGACGGCGTCGAAGTCCGGGAACGTGCCGTCGAGGTGCTGCGTCTCGACGAGTTCGGACGCGCGCTCGCCGACGAGGTCCGTGACGTAGACCCGGTCCACGTCGGGGTGCAGCTTGAACAGCTTGGCGAACTGGGGGGCGAACTGGCCCGCGCCGACCATTCCGACAGAGATCATCAGTGACCTTTCCAGGGTGTGGGATGCGTCGCCGAGCGGGTCGCTCCGATGCGATCGAGCGCCATCCTGACACACACTGTCTACACGTGACAACCCCTGTCGACAGCCCGGAAAGAGCCTCTTGCCAGCAGTGGTCCCCACGTGTAGATTCCCGGCTCACGGACTGCTGCACGTCAGTCCACCGCAGACGAAGGAGTCGCGATGGCAACCGAGAGCCCTGTGTCGTCACCCTTGACGACCGCCAGCACGAGACGGAGGAGTCGGTCCGCCGACCTCGCCCGTGCCCGCACCACCGCACCACGGCGCCGACCCAGGAACGACCTGTGGCTCGCGCTCGTCTTCATCGCCCCGGCAGCCGTCGGGTTCGCGGTGTTCCTCGCCTGGCCGACCGTGCGGGGCATCTACCTGAGCTTCACCTCGTACAACCTGCTCACCGAGCCTGAGTTCACCGGCCTGCAGAACTACGCCCGCCTGGTGCAGGACTCGATCTTCTGGCACTCGATGGTGGTGACGGTCGAGTACGTCCTCATCAACATCGTCATCCAGACCGTCGTCGCGCTGTTCATCGCCGTGATGATGCACCGGCTGACCAAGTCGACCTTCGTGCGCGGCATCGTGCTCGCGCCGTACCTGGTGTCGAACGTCGTCGCCGCCCTGGTCTGGCTCTGGATCCTCGACACCCAGCTCGGCATCGGCAACGAGATGCTCGCCGCACTCGGGCTCGACCGCATCCCGTTCCTGCAGAGCGACGTCTGGGGCATCCCCTCGATCGCGCTCATCAACGTCTGGCGGCACGTCGGCTACACGGCACTGCTCATCTTCGCCGGCCTGCAGTCGCTGCCCGAGACCGTGTACGAGGCCGGACGCATCGACGGTGCGAGCGAGTGGAAGATGTTCTGGCGCATCACGGTGCCGCTGCTCCGCCCGATCCTGTCCCTGGTGCTGATCATCACCGTGATCGGGTCGTTCCAGGTGTTCGACACCGTCGCCGTCACCACGCAGGGCGGCCCCGCGAACGCCACGAACGTCGTGCAGAACTACATCTACAACCTGGCGTTCGGCCGGTTCCAGTTCGGCTACGCGTCCGCGGTCTCGGTCGCGCTCCTCATCGTCCTCAGCATCATCACGATCATCCAGTACCGCCTCACCCGCTCGGGTGAGTCCGACCTGGACTGAACGGAAGCGCCATGACCACGACACTCACCCGTTCCGTCACCACGTCCCGCCTGCCGCGGATGGGCGCAGGCCACCGTCGTCGCCCGTCGCTCGGCCGGGTGCTCGCCTGGGTCGCGATGATCCTCGTCATCGTCGTCACCCTGTTCCCGTTCTACTGGATCCTGCGCACCGCGCTGTCGTCGAACACCGCGATCAACTCCGACCCCACCTCGCTGCTGCCCGTCGGCTTCAGCCTGGGCGGGTTCGAGCGGGTCTTCGGCCTGCAGTCCACCGAAGAGGCGTTGGCGCAGGGCGGCTCCGGCGCCGCGCTGAACTTCTGGCGGTACCTGCTCAACTCGATCCTGGTGTCGACGCTCGTCACCGTCGGCCAGGTGTTCTTCTCGGCAGCGGCCGCCTACGCCTTCGCCCGGCTGCGCTGGCCCGGTCGCGACAAGGTGTTCGGGGTGTTCCTGGCCGGGCTGATGGTCCCGGCGATCTTCACGCTGCTGCCGAACTTCACCCTCATCAAGCAGCTCGGGCTCGTCGACAACCTGCTCGGCATCGCCCTGCCGACGATGTTCATGACCCCGTTCGCGGTGTTCTTCCTGCGGCAGTTCTTCCTCGGCATCTCGAAGGAGGTCGAAGAGGCGGCGCTCATCGACGGTGCCGGCAAGGTCCGCGTGTTCTTCCGGCTCGTCATCCCGATGGCGGCGGCCCCGATCGCCACCCTCGCCGTGCTGACGTACATCACGAGCTGGAACGACTACTTCTGGCCGCTCATGGTGTCGTACACCGACAGCTCGCGGGTGCTGACCGTCGCGCTCGGCGTCTTCAAGTCGCAGACCCCGCAGTCCGGCACCGACTGGGCCGGGCTCATGGCCGCGACCCTGGTGGCGGCGCTCCCGATGATCCTGCTGTTCGGCGTCTTCGCCAAGCGGATCGTCAACTCCATCGGCTTCTCCGGGATCAAGTGACCCGGCTGTCGGACAGGACGAACACCATGACGAACCAACTGACCCGCCGCACGCTCTTCGCCGGCGGCGCCTCCGCCCTGGCCCTCGGCGCGCTCGCCGCCTGCTCGTCGCCAGGTCGCCGCACAACGAACCGATCGGGTGTGCGCACCGTGAGCTACTGGCTCTGGGACGCCAACCAGCAGCCCGCGTACCAGGCCGTCGCCGACGCGTTCCACCGCGCGAACCCGGACATCACCGTGAAGATCACCCAGCTCGGGTGGAACGACTACTGGACCAAGCTCACCGCGGGCTTCATCGCCGGCACCGCGCCCGACGTCTTCACCGACCACCTGACGAAGTTCCCGCAGTACGCCGACCTCGACGTGCTCTACAAGCTCGACGAACTCGACGCCACGAAGGGCATCCGGGACGACGACTACCAGTCCGGGCTCGCCGAACTGTGGAAGGGCCAGGACGGCCACCGCTACGGCTCGCCGAAGGACTGGGACACCGTCGCGATGTTCTACGACCGGAAGGCGATGGCGAAGGCCGGGGTCTCCGCCGAGGAACTCGGGTCGCTCGAGTGGAACCCTGGGGACGGCGGCACGTTCGAACGGATGCTCGCGCGGCTGACCGTCGACTCGAAGGGCCGGCGCGGCGACGAGGACGGCTTCGACAAGGACGACGTCGCCGTCTACGGCATCTCGTCGAACGGCTCGGGCGGTGACGGCTTCGGCCAGACCCAGTGGTCCCCGTTCACCGGATCGGTCGACTGGTTCTACACGAACGAGAACCCGTGGGGCGACAGGTTCCGCTACGACGAGCGGGTCGTGCAGGACACCCTCGCCTGGTACTACCGGCTGGCCGAGAAGGGCTACATGGCGAAGTACGGGGTGTTCTCCACCACGACCGGGCCCGAGGTCCAGCTCGGCGCCGGCAAGTGCGCGCTGTCGTTCAACGGCTCGTGGATGATCGGTTCCTACCTCGGCATGGAGGACCTCGACGTCGCGGTCGCTCCGACCCCGATCGGGCCGTCGGGTCACCGTGCGTCGATGTTCAACGGGCTCGGCGACTCGATCACGAAGCAGGCGAAGGACCCCGAGGCCGCCGCGAAGTGGGTGGCGTTCCTGGGCAGCGACGAGGCGCAGCGGATCGTCGGTGAGAGCGGGATCGTGTTCCCCGCCCGTCCCGCGGGTACCGAGGCTGCCGTGGCGTCGTTCCGGAAGCGCGGGCTCGACGTCTCGGCGTTCACCCGGCAGGTCGAGGAGGACACCACGTTCCTGTTCCCGGTCACGAAGAACCCCGCCGACGTGCAGGCCCTGCTGCAGCCCGCCTTCGACGACGTCTACGCGAACGGCAAGCCGATCTCGACGCTGACCGGGGTCAACGAACAGGTCAACAACCTGCTCGCCCTCACCTGATCGAAACCCGAAACCCGAAACCCGAAACCCGAAACCCGAGACGGGAAACCCGACACCCGACACCCCGCCCGTCGTCCGCATGCCGCACCGTCCGGTGCGGTGTGCGGACGACGCGTTGACCGTGCCGCCGACCACGACCCAGACTGCAGGGGATGACTTCCCTCACCTCCCTCGTCTACATGTCCGTCGCCGTCGACGACCTGACCGACGACCAGCTGGTCGCCATGCTGCGTGAGGCGCGGCTCCGCAACCACGCGCTCGGCGTCTCCGGGCTCCTGCTCGCCAAGGGCGGCCGTTTCATGCAGGTGCTCGAGGGTCCGGTCTGGAGCGTCGAGGACCGTTTCGCCGCGATCGAGCGCGACCCGCGGCACACCGGCGTGAAGTCGCTGTCGCGTGAGTCCATCAGCACGCGTCGGTTCGACGGCTGGGCGATGGCGTTCGGCAGCCCGACCGGGGACGAGCTCCGTGACGAGCCCGGGTTCAGTACCTTCCTCAGCGACCGCACCGGTCTGCCGACCGGGGTGGCGGGCACGCCCGCCGACTGGCTGCTCCGCTGGTTCCGTGGGCGCGACCTGCAGGACCTGCCCGAGGAGCGCATCACGCTCGGCCGGCACGCGGCCTGAGCCGCACCACCCTCGGACTGCCGGCACGCGGCCTGAGCCGCACCACCCCTCGGTCTGGAGGCACGGTGCGGGCCCGCCCCGTGCCTCCAGACTGTGAGACTGGTCCCGTGGAACGACGTGAGCAGATCCTGGTGGCCGCGGCGGAGGAGTTCGACCGCGTCGGCTTCGCCGGCGCGACGATCGCGGGCATCGCCCGCGCGGCGGGCGTCTCGCAGGGAACGCTGCACTTCCACTTCCCGACGAAGCTCGCCCTGGCGCTCGGCGTCATCGGCGAGCAGAACGCCCGCACCTTCGACGTCGTCAGCCACACCGACAGCTCGCCGGTCGCCGCGCTGATCGGGGCGTCGCACGGCATCGCCGACCTGCTCCGGACCGACCCGATCGTGCGGGCCGGGATCCGGCTGTCGCTGGAGCGCGGCGAGTTCCAGACCGCGACGCTGAGCTTCTACGAGCAGTGGATCGGCGGGATCGTCGACGTGTTCCGGTTGGCGGTCGCGAGCGGGGAACTCCGGACGGACCTGACCGCTGAGCAGCTCGGGTCGACGGTGGTGCCCTACTTCACGGGCGTGCAGCTCGTGTCCGACGTCCGGACGCGGCGCACCGACCTGATGCCGGCCGTGGCGACGATGTGGCGCGTGGTGATCGCGGCGACGGCGGACCCGAAGCACCGCGACCGGCTGCTCGACGTCGTCGAGGACGCGTTCGGCGAAGGCTGATCCGGCGACGGCGACGGCGTGCGGGGTCGGATCAGAGGTCGTGCAGCTCGCGGTCGCGGAACCACTTCAGCAGCCAGGCAGCACTCGTCCGGTCGAACGAGCGCGGGAAGTCCATCGTGCCGGACAGGAAGGGACTGAAGCCCGCTTCGGACCGGAGGTCCGAGTCGTCGAGCGCACGGTAGGCCATCGACCAGCCGTCGAACCGTCGGCGCTCGATCTCCTCGCGCACGAGTGACTTCACCTCACCGTGCCGTCGGTCCTTCGCGATGACGTCGTACCGGTCCTGCACGCTCCACGCCGGCCCCTCGAGCAGCTGCATGAACCGGCCGCCCTTGGCGAGCAGGAGCCCGGAGACCCCGAGCGCTTCGTTGCGCAGCCGGGACTCCGCGAGCAGCACCGCCATGGCCTGGTCGTCGAAGGGGACGACGGCACGGCTCATGTAGACGATGGAGACGAGCACTCCTCCATCCTGCTGGGTGGAAGGCCGTTGCGCGAAGCGGATGTCCGCAACGCGCCCTGCCCATCGGCGCTGCGGATCAGCCCTGCGGCAGCTCGTGCGCGGTGACGTCCTCGTTGCGCTTCTTCCGCCACGGACGGGCCGGGGTGTTCGGGCCGTCCCACACCAGGATCGCGCCCCAGGCGGCGGCGATCAGCGGCACCGAGATGATCGCGCCGGTGATGCCGGCGAGGACGGTGCCGGCGGTCAGCCCGATCAGGATGACGAGGCCGTGCAGCTTGAGGGTGCGCCCCATCAGGACCGGCTGCAGGAAGTTGCCCTCGAGCTGGTTCACGACGATGACGATGCCGATCACGATGAGCGCCTGCACCGGGCCGAGGGCCACGAGCGCGACCAGGGCGGCCAGGATGCCGGCGGCGGTCGCACCGACGATCGGGATGAACGCGGTGATGAACACGATGACGGCCAGCGGCAGGGCGAGGGGCACGCCGACGATCGCGATGCTGACACCGATGCCGATCGCGTCGACGGCCGCGACGGTGGCGGTGCCGCGGACGTACCCGCCGAGGGTCGAGACGACCCGGTCGCCGACGCGGCGTGCTCGGGCGTAGCGCTCACCGGTGAAGGGCCGGAGCAGGAACTCCCAGATGCTCGGGCCGTCCTTCAGGAAGAAGAACAAGACGACGATCATCAGGACGAGCCCGGTCAGGAAGTTCGCGGTGGCCGAGGCACCAGCGAGGGCACCGGAGCCGAACTGCGCGCTCGTGACGAAGTCGGACGCCGACGCGACCGCGTCGTCGATCTGCTTGTCCGAGATCGAGAACGGCAGGTTCTTCGCGAACTCCTGCAGTTGCTGGAACCCGTCGACTGCCGACTTCTGCAGCTGTGCCCACTGGTTCTCGACCGCGACGACGATGAGCCAGCCGAGCAGGCCGAGGACCGCGAGGACGCCGATGAGCACCGCGAGGGTGGCCACCACCGACGGCACCCGGTGCTTGCGGAGCCACGACACCACCGGGTGCATGGCCGACGCGATGATGAGCGCGAGGAGCACCGGGATCGTGACGACGCTCAGGATGTTGCTCGCCCAGACGACGCCGGCGACGACCACCACGACGATGATGAGCTGCAGGCACCGGGTCGCGAAGTGCCCGGCGGAGTCGGACCACGCGGCCTGGACCCTGGACGGCGGGGCTGGTGTGGTCGGGCGCGGAGCGTCGCGGAAGAACGGCATGCCGGAGACGCTACCGACCGGACGGCCGCCGCGCCGGTTCCGACGGCTCGATCGTCCGACCGGTGTCCTGTCCCCGCGTCGCCGGGGCGACCAGGAACGCGGCGACCAGCAGGACGAGGGGCACGAGCATCGCCGTCTGCAGGCCGAGGTGCTCCCCGACGAAGCCGAGCAGCGGCGGCCCCACCAGGAACGCGATGTACCCGGCGGTGGCCACCACCGACACCCGGCGGTCGCCGTCGGTGGGGTGGTCGCCCGCGGCGGAGATCGACAGCGGGAACCCGAGGGCGATGCCGAGCCCCCAGACGCCGGCGGCCGCCGCGGTGACGATCGGACTCGGTGACAGCACGACGAGCAGGACCCCCACCGCACCGACGGCTGCGCAGACCCGGACGACCGGGGCGCGTCCGAACCGGGCGACGAGCGGGGTGCCGGCCGCGCGACCGATGAGCATGGCGAGGGCGAACCCGGTGAACACGAGGGACCCGACGGACTCGGGGGCGTCGTGGTCGGTGGTCATCAGCAGCGGGAGCCAATCGCTCGCGGCACCCTCGGCGAAGGCCATCGCCAGCGTGATGACGGCGATCATGGCGAGCTGCACGGTGAGGACGGAGCGGCGGGCTCCCCGACGGGTGCCGCGGGCAACGGCAGGCACATCTGCCGGTGCGTCACGGGGCACCGGCCGCAGGTTCAGCGCCGCGAACACCGCCAGCGCGGCCATCACCGCGGCGCCGACGAGCAGGTGCACCCGGACCGGGGTCCCCGCCGCCGTCATGGCGATGCCGACGACCCCACCGACCACGCTGCCGAGGCTGAAGCACGCGTGCAGCACCGGCACGACCGGTCGCCCGATCTGCCGTTCGACCGCGGCGGCCTCGACGTTCAGCCCGATCTCGGCGACGCCCGCCCCGAAGCCGATCAGGAACAGCCCAGCCCAGACCCCGGCGGCGACCTGCGCCGGGGCGAGCAGCGCGACGAGCACCATGCCGACGACGGGCAGCGCGCCCCCGAGCAGGATCAGCGGGCGGTTGCCGGTCCGTCGCACCAGTGCCCCGGCGCCGAGGATCCCGATCATCGACCCGATCGACAGCCCGAGCAGGACGAGGCCCATCGCCTCGATCGAGGCTCCGAGCTCGTCGCGGATCGCGGGCGTCCGGGTGATCCACGTCGCGATCCCGAACCCGGTCACCGTCGACGTGGCGAAGAGTGCGAGTCGATGCCGCCCGGCCATGCCCCCATCTGATCGGTCCCCGGGCGGCCCGTCAAGGGCGACCGCGTCCCGCGCCTAGGATCGGGCACATGGCGACCGTCCTCCTCGTCCGTCACGGACGCACCACCGCGAACGCCACCGGCGTCCTCGCCGGACGCACCGCCGGCGTGCGACTCGACGCCGTCGGCCGCACCCAGGCCGAGCGGACCGCGGAGCGCATCGCCGCGGTGCCCGTCGTCGCCGTGGTGTCGAGTCCGCTCGAGCGCTGCCGGCAGACCGCCCGCGCGATCCTGGACCGACAGACCGACCGGCCGGCCGGGCCACCCGCCTCGCTGATCGAGCGGGCCATCACCGAGGCCGACTACGGGCAGTGGCAGGGCCGGAAGCTCGCCGACCTGGCGAAGGAGCCCCTCTGGCGCACGGTGCAGGCGAACCCGAGCGCCGTCGTGTTCCCCGGCGGTGAGTCCATGCAGACGATGCAGTCCCGGGCCGTCGCGGCCGTCCGGCGCATCGACGCCGAGGTCGAGGCGGAGCACGGACCCGGCGCCGTCTGGGTCGCGGTGAGCCACGGCGACATCATCAAGAGCGTCCTCGCCGACGCGTTCGGCATGCACCTGGACCTGTTCCAGCGCATCGGCGTCGGGCCGGCCTCGGTGTCCGTCGTGCGCTACGGCGAGCACCGCCCGGAGGTCGTCGCGACGAACACCGAGTCGGGCGATCTGTCCTGGCTGCGCACCGCCCCGGCACCCAGCGGGGACGCCGCGGTCGGCGGCGGCGCGGGCCATCCGGAACCCGATGCGCACACCGGCACCGGGCGTCCGGCGCCCGACGCGCCCGTGGGACCTGCCGGACCCTGAACGGCCGGAGCCGAGCGCTCCTACAATGCGGGTATGCCCACCATCGTCCACGGCTTCGACTGGCCGGACCGCCTCGTCGTCGGCACCATCGGCCGTCCGGGTGAGCGCGCCTTCTACATCCAGGCCCGCTCCGGTCGGCGCGTCACCAGCGTCGCGCTCGAGAAGGAGCAGACCGCCGTGCTCGCCGACAAGATCGACGAGCTCCTCGACGAGGTGGCGACCGTCGACGACAACCGCTTCAGTGTGCCGCCGTCGGTGCCCGTCGAACTCCGCGACCCGGAGCCGCTCGACCAGCCCGTCGAGGCCGAGTTCCGCGCCGGAGCCCTGAGCCTGGGCTTCGACCCGTCCACCGCGCAGGTCGTCATCGAGGCGTACCCGATCGACGACGAGGTCGAGATCGTGTCCGAGGAGAGCGAGGACGGCATCGAGATCGAAGCCGTCGTCGAGATCCCCGAGCCCGCCGAGCTGTTCCAGGTGAAGATCCCGGTCGGCACCGCCCGGGCCTTCGTCGAGCGCACGCGCGAGGTCGTCGCCGCCGGTCGTCCGCCCGGCGACGCATGAGCGACGGCTCGCTCTCCGTCCGGGCGCGCATCCGTGAGGCGTCCAACGCCACCTTCCTCGCGGAACTCGACGGTGCGACCGTCGTCTACAAGCCCGTCGAGGGCGAGCGCCCGCTGTGGGACTTCCCGGACGGCACGCTCGCCGGCCGCGAGATCGCCGCCCACCTGGTCTCCGAGGCGTTCGGCTGGGGTGTCGTCCCACCAACGTGGATGGGTGACGGTCCGTTCGGGCCCGGCATGGTGCAGCGCTGGCAGGACGTCGACCCCGAGCAGGACGCCGTCGACCTGGTGACGCCGGAGCTCGCCGAGGCGGACGGTTCGCCCTGGCTGCCCGTGCTCGAGGCCATCGACGAACACGACCAGCCCGTCACGCTCGTGCACGAGGACTCCGAGGCCCTGCGCCGGATGGCCGTCTTCGACGTCGTCGTGAACAACGCCGACCGCAAGGGCGGGCACGTGCTCGCGATGCCCGACGGCCACCGCTTCGGTGTGGACCACGGGCTCACCTTCCACGTCGAGCACAAGCTCCGGACGGTCCTGTGGGGCTGGATCGGGGAGCCGCTCGGGCCGGACGAGCTCGAGGGCCTCGACCGGGTGTCCGACGCCCTGCGCGGCGGTCTCGGTGACGAGCTCGCCGAGCACCTGACGGACGAGGAGATCGACACGCTCCGGGCGCGCTGCGCGGCCCTGCGCGCCGTCGGGATCTTCCCGCCGCCGCCCGGTCACGGCCCCGCCGTGCCCTGGCCGCTGTTCTAGACGCACCCGACAACGGACGGGAGGCCCGTGGCGGTGTCGCCACGGGCCTCCAGTCCGTCTCGTGTGGGCTTCAGAGCCCCCAGTCGTCGCGGAAGAGCGCGCCGCCGGCCCCGCGACGCGAGCCGAGGTACGAGCCGACCACGGCGACCCCGAGGTCGTCGTTCTCCGGCGCCACGACGCTGCCGTCCACCCGCTTCGCCATCGCGTCGATGAACCGGGCGAGCCCCGGGTCCTCGCCGAGCCGGAAGAACGTCGTCTGGGCACCGAGTCGTCCGGCGTTCTCGAGCTCGCGCACGGTGAGCGCGATCGTCACCGGGTCGGGCGGGTAGTCGAACCAGACCTGCCCGTTCGGCTCGAGGTGCGACGTGGGCTCGCCGTCGGTGACGATGAGGAGCACGGGTTGGGCCGTGGGGTGCTTGCGGAAGTGCCGGTTGGCGAGCAGCAGGGCGTGGTGCAGGTTCGTGCCCTTGTCCCACATCGCGTCCAGGCCGACGAGCTGTTCGACGTCCATCACCTCGGCCTCGCGACCGAAGGCGATGAGCTGCAGGTCGTCGCCGCGGAACCGGGTCGACACCAGGGTGTGCAGCGCCAGGGCGGTGCGCTTCATCGGCACCCAGCGGTCCTCCATCGCCATCGAGAACGACGTGTCGACGAGCAGCGCGACGCAGGCCTGGGTGCGGGCCTCGGTCTCCTGCACCTCGACGTCCTCGATGCTCAGGCGCACGCCGGCTCCCTGCCGCCCGCTGGCCGCCGTCCGCACGACGGCGTTCGTGATCGTCCGCGGGATGTCCCAGGGCTCGGTGTCGCCGAACGCCCACTGCCGCGACGCCCCCGAGGGCTCGCCCGCGGCGCCCGATCGACGGAGGTCCCGTGCGCCCTGACGACCGGACATCCGCTGGGCGACGTCCTTGAGCAGGCTCTTGCCGAGCTGCCGCATCGCCTTCGGGGTGAGCCAGAGCTGCCCGTCGGCACCGCGGCGCATCGCCCCGGAGTTCCGGAGCGCCTGCTCGAGGCGCTGCAGGGTCTTCGCGTCGACCGCAGCCTCGTCGCCGAGCTGCCGGGACAGCGCGTCGAGGTCCAGGTCGTCGAGCTCCGAGCCCGGTCCGGACTGGGCGAGCTGGTCGGCGAGGGCGTCGAGGTCCGCGATGTCCTGGAACACCCCGGTGCCGTCGCCCAGCCCGAGGCCCTGTTCGCCGTCGATGCGTTCGGATCCGCCCCAGTCTTCGCCGGGACGCAGTGCGCGCAGGGTACGGTCGAGGTGGGACAGCTGCCCCATCAGGTCGGGGGAGCCGAAGGCCTGCTGAGCGAGGGCGTCGAGTTCGTCCCGCTGCTCCTGGGTCATCGAGTTCCGCATGCGCTGCGCAGCCGCCGCGCGGGCTGCCAGGTCGTCGAGCAGCTCGTCGACGTTCGCGGGGTTCGACGGGAAGTACTCGCCGTGCTGGTCCATGAAGTCGTCGAACTGCTGCTGGGTGTCCTCGCCGCGGGCGTGCGCCTCGAGCAGGGCGTTGAGGTCCTGCATCATCGCGCTGACCGCGGCCCGGTCCTGGTCGGTGGCGCCCTCGAGCGCCTGCTTCATGCCGGCGAAGCGCTGGTCGAGTACCTCGCGGCCGAGCAGGTCCTTGATCTCGTCGTACTTCTGCCGCGCGGCCGGGCTCGTCCAGTCGTAGTCGCCGAGTTCCTGCACCGCGGCGGCGGGGGAGGGCGACAGACTGTCGAGCTGCAGTTCGGCCAGGGCACGGTCGCCGTCGTCGAGGTCGACGTTGCGGGCGAGCTCCCCCCGCTCGGCGAGCAGCGCCTGGTCGAGGAGCTCGCGCACCTGCTGCAGGGTGCCGTCGAGGTTGTTCTTGCTCGTCAGCTCACGGCGGCGCTCGGCCACCCGTCGGGCCAGGTCGTCGAGACCGCGCTGCGTCCGGCCCCCGCGCCGCAGGAACTCCCGCATCGCGCGCTCGGGCGACGTGCCGCCCATCACGTCCTGCCCGATGGCGTCGAGCGCCTCGGCCAGGTCGACCGGGGCGGCGAGCGGGTCGGGGCCGTCGGTGTACCGGCCGTACCGGGTGTCGCGCGTCAGGCGCCGGTTCTGCCTAGCCATAGACGGCTTCGCCCCCGCCGGACTCCTTGCTGATGCGCCGGGCCAGGAACAGGCCCTCGAGGGCGAGCTCGATCGCGCCGGCGCGTTCGCCGTCGTTCGTGGCACCCATCCGGTCGCACACCTGGTCGTACAGGTCGGACTCGCCGATCGACGGGAGCCCTTCGAGGAACGCCCGGGCGCTGACCTGCTCGCCCGTGGTCACCATCGTGCCGCCGTCGAGCGCGTCCACGAGCACCGCGAAGTCGAGGCCCTTGAACCGGGAGCGCACGGTCTCGGCGGTCGCGGTGCGGAGCAGGTGCTCGAGGACCTCGTCGGCACGGTCCTCTTCGCCGTTCTCGAACTCGATCTTGCCGCCGAGGACGTCCACCGCAGTCTCCAGGTCGATCGGCCGCGCGACCGCCTCGTCCTCGCCCTGGCGCGCTGCGCGGTGCACCGCAGCAGCGGACACCGTCTCGGCACCGGCGATCGCGAACCGGGCGCTCACACCGCTGCGCTGGTCGACGGCGCTCGAACCACGCAGTGCGCGGGTGAACCGGGCGAGGATCTCGATCAGGGCGTCGGGGACCTCGGCCGTCAGCTGGGCCTCCTGCCGGATGACGGCGATCTCGTCGTCGAGCTCGATCGGGTAGTGCGTGCGGATCTCGGCGCCGAAGCGGTCCTTCAGCGGCGTGATGATCCGGCCGCGGTTCGTGTAGTCCTCGGGGTTCGCGCTCGCCACGACGAGCACGTCGAGCGGCAGCCGCAGCACGTAGCCGCGGATCTGGACGTCGCGCTCCTCCATCACGTTGAGCATCGCGACCTGGATGCGTTCGGCCAGGTCGGGCAGTTCGTTGATCGCGACGATGCCACGGTGCCCGCGGGGGACGAGTCCGAAGTGGATGGTCTCCGGGTCGCCCAGGCTGCGGCCCTCGGCGACCTTCATCGGGTCGACGTCGCCGATCAGGTCGGCGACGCTCGTGTCCGGTGTCGCGAGCTTCTCGACGTAGCGGTCGTCGCGGTGCCGCCAGCTGATCGGCAGGGCGTCGCCGAGGTCGTCGGCGCGCCGGATGCTCGCGGTGGTGATCGGTTCGTACGGGTGCTCGCCCAGCTCGGAGCCGGTGATGACCGGCGTCCACTCGTCGAGCAGGCCCTGCAGGGTGCGGAGCAGGCGGGTCTTGCCCTGGCCGCGCTCGCCGAGCAGGACGACGTCGTGCCCGGCGATCAGGGCGCGTTCGAGCTGGGGGATGACGGTGGTCTCGAAGCCGTGCAGGCCGGGCCACGGATCGGTGCCCTGGCGCAGGGCGGTGAGCAGGTTGTCGCGGATCTCGGCGCGGACCGTCTTCTGGACGTGACCAGAGGTGCGGAGCTCGCCGACCGTGCGGATGTCAGGTCGGGTCACCTCTCCGACGCTACGCCGCGTTCGCGACGGCGACCAGGGTCGGACGGGAGGCCCGTGGCGGGCCCGCACCGCGCCTCCCGTCCGCTTGTGGGTTTCCATCGCACTTGCGATCATTGAGATCCCGGCGACGGAGCCGGATTCGAAGTAGGGGGATCCGGCTCCGCCCCCGGTTGCTCGTTCCGCATCTGAACCACATCGGCGATCTCGGCGTACGGTCCCATCTCGTGAGCAGCGCGAACGCAACCATCAAGAGCCTGGTGCCCGCCAGGATGGACCGCTTGCCGTGGACCCGGTTCCACTGGAGCGTCGTCGTCGGACTCGGCGTGTCCTGGATCCTCGACGGTCTCGAGATCCAGATCGTCTCGAACGCGGGTTTCCAGGCGGACCTGAACCTGTCGACGCAGCAGGTGACGTCCCTCGGCACGATCTACCTGGTCGGCCAGGTCGTCGGTGCCCTGGTGTTCGGGCGCATGTCCGACCGGCTGGGGCGGCGCAAGCTGTTCATCCTGACGCTCGCGATCTACCTGATCGGTTCGGGCATCGCGGGCCTCGCGCAGGACTTCTGGTTCCTGGCGGCCTTCCGGTTCGTCGCGGGGCTGGGCATCGGCGGCGAGTACGCGGCGATCAACTCGGCGATCGACGAGCTCATCCCGGCGAAGTACCGCGGGCACGTCGACATCGCCATCAACGGCACGTACTGGGGTGGTGCCGCGCTCGGCGCGTTCGCGAACATCTACCTGCTCGACACGTCCTACTTCGCCGAGAACATCGGCTGGCGCATCGGGTTCTTCCTCGGCCCGGTGCTCGGCATCGCGATCATCTTCCTGCGACGCCACATCCCGGAGAGTCCGCGGTGGCTGATGACGCACGGGCGCGAGGAAGAGGCCGAGGCGACCGTCTCCCGCATCGAGGCGTCGGTGGAGAAGGCGACCGGCAAGCCCCTGCCGGAGGTCGACCAGTCGAAGGCGATGACGGTCACGCCGACCGACCGCGTCGGGTTCCTGGCCATCGCGCGCGTGCTGCTGAAGCAGTACCCGACCCGCACGCTCGTCGGCGCGACGATGATGATCACCCAGGCGTTCCTGTACAACGCGATCTTCTTCACCTACGCCCTCGTGCTCACGAACTTCTTCGGTCTGAAGACGGCGGAGACGGCGGTCTACTTCTTCCCGTTCGCGATCGGCAACCTGCTCGGCCCGATCATCCTGGGGCGCTTCTTCGACACCTGGGGTCGTCGGCAGATGATCTTCCTGACCTACCTGGTCTCCGGCCTCGTGCTCGCCACGTCCGCGTTCCTCTTCCGGGCGGACGCGATCTCGGCGACGGTGCAGGTCGCGTTCTGGTGCGTCTCGTTCTTCTTCGCCTCGGCCGGTGCGTCGAGCGCCTACCTGACCGTCAGCGAGATCTTCCCGCTCGAGCTGCGGTCGCAGGCGATCTCGTACTTCTTCGCCCTGGCGCAGATCTTCGGTGCGGTCGCGCCGGCGATCTACGGTGCCTTCATCGGTGACGGCTCGTCGCGGGAGCCGCTGTTCTGGGGGTACCTGCTCGGATCCGCGGTGATGATCGGCGGCGGCGTGGTGGCCTTGATATTCGGGGTCGACGCCGCGCGGAAGGGGCTGGAGGACGTCACCCAACCGCTCTCGGTGCTCACCGGGGACGCGAAGTCCGACCGGAGGTGAGCCCTGCGGCTTCGGCCTGACATTCTGTATTCAGAGTGTTTAGCGCCGCCGTCGCAGCGCTGTCACTGTGCCTGCATGGCACTCCTCCACAGCGCGACACCGGCGACCACGATCCACGGCAGCGACCGCCCTCGCCTCGGGGGTGCCGTCCGTGCGTGAGCCTGGGCTGATGGAGCACACCCCCATCCGAGCCGGCGCCGGCGGCCTCGATCCCCACGGCCTGCGCCGCAGCCTGCTGCGCGACGCGGTGTTCCTGCGACTGCTCGACAACGTCCTGCGGGGGGAGTACCGCCGCGGGCAGCGGTTGCGGCTCGACACCCTGGCATCGGACATGCGGGTGTCGCGCACACCGGTGCGCGAAGCCCTCGTGACCCTCGAGTCCCTGCAGCTGGCCAGCGTGCAGCGCTACGTCGGTGTCGTGATCTCGCAGTGGTCGGTCGACCAGATGATCGAGCGACTGCGGATCGCCCAGGCTCTGCTCGTCGATCCGCCGTCGAACTCCGTCGGGTACCACGACCGGTTCGACAAGGTGTGGCTGCGGGAGTGCTGGACCGAGGCCGGTGCCTTCGTCGAACTCGGCGCCTGGTACCTGCGGCGCCGCGGGTCGTCGGTCAGTGGCGACTGGTTGCTGTCGCAGCGCATCGTGCTCGACATGTTCTTCACCGACGACGTCGCCCTGGCGAACGGGATCGATGCCGTGGTCGACCGGCGACGACGGGTCGAGATCGTCGAGCGGGCCGTGGCCGCTGCTGAGCGAGACGCCCTCGACGACTGTGCCGCGGCGCTCTTCGACCTGTCGTCCGCCCTGATCGCCCTGCCCGACCGCTTCCGGGTGGTCGTGTCGGCCTGAACCGACCTCGGCTGCGGATCCGCTCAGGTCCGCGCCGACCGCCGTGGATCCGCAGGTCGCGGCACTGAGCAGCGAGTGTCACCGGTGTCCCTCGCACTGGATCGTCAGGCAACGTCGTGGCAGCCTTGACCGGTTGCCGTCCCCGGCGTGTCCACCGACGACAGGAGTGCCCGTGAACGACGTCCGCGATCGATCCCACCGCTTGAACCGAGCGTCCGGGATCGCACGGCACGGACGTCTGCGGCGCTCGAGCCCCTTCGCGACCGCTGCCAAGACGGTCTCCGCCGTCGTCGCAGTGGCCCTGGTGAGTTCGGTCTCGGTCACGGCGATCGCGGCGAAGCAGGTCACGGACGACCTCGGTGACGGCGTCGAGATCCAGGGCCAGCCCGCACCGCAGGCGAAGGGCGGCGCGAAGCCGATCAGCGCCTTCAAGGGCGGGTTCAACATGCTCGTGGTCGGCACCGACAACGACCCCGAGCAGAGTGCTGCCTTCGGGGAGCGTGATGCGACCCTCAACGACGTCAACATCCTGCTGCACGTCTCGGCCGACCACACCAACGCGACCGCGGTGAGCATCCCGCGCGACCTCGTCACGCCGATCCCGGCCTGCAAGAAGACCGACGGCACGGGCACGGCCCCGGCGATGGCGGCGCAGCCGATCAACACCTCGTTCGGCGAGGGCGGCCTGAACTGCGTCACCCAGACGGTCGCCGGGCTGACCGGCCTCGACATCCAGTACTCGGCCGCGGTGTCCTTCAAGGGCGTCATCGAGATGTCGAACGCGATCGGCGGCGTGCCGGTCTGCGTCGCCCAGCCGATCACCGACTCGTACACCGGGCTGAACCTGCCGGCCGGCACCTCGACCCTGCAGGGCGACGAGGCCCTGGCGTTCCTGCGCACGCGGCACGGGGTCGGCGACGGATCGGACCTCGGCCGGATCTCGAGCCAGCAGGTGTTCCTGTCGTCGCTGCTCCGCACCGTGAAGTCGAACGACACCCTCGGTTCGCCGGCCCGCCTGTACAAGCTGGCCCGGGCGGCGGCGTCGAACATGCAGCTGTCCCAGAGCCTGAACGACATCGGGACGATGGTGCAGATGGGCCTGGCGCTGCGCGACCTGCCGCTGGCGCAGGTGAACTTCGTGCAGTACCCGGGCGCCACGGGCGGCACCGGTGTCTACGAGGGCAAGGTCGAGCCGACCACGTACCTGGCCGACCGGCTGTTCGCGAAGATCAAGGCTGACCAGTCGTTCTCCCTCGGGGCGGACAGCACGGGCATCGGGTCGGAGACGAACCCGACGAAGACGAACCCGACGCAGCCGAGTCCGCAGCAGCCGACCGCTGCACCGTCGTCGCCGGCCGCTGCGCCGGAGCCCGCGACCCCCGCGACACCGGCGGCGCCGTCGTCCGCTGCGCCGCGCACCCCCTCGGCGACGCCCGAGACCATCGACGGGCTCGAGGGCCAGTCCGCCGACCAGCAGACCTGCTCCAAGGCGTTCGGGTACTGAGGCGCGGGCGGACGGTCGCTTGCTTGCCGCCTCCCGCCCCTTTGCCCCTTCCGCGAAAGCGACAGAGTGCCGCCGAACATCCGCGACACTCTGTCGCCCTGGCACCTGTGACGGCCGAGCTCGGCGGCACAGTGTCGCTTTCGTGGGCCCGACCGTGGCCGTGCGCGCGTTCACGCGCCCGGACGTCAGCAGTGCACCCGCCCCCGAACACGGAAACGGGGGCGCGGTGGTGGGCCGCGCCCCCAGGGGAAGTCGCTCCCCGCCGGGCGCCACGCGATCGGGCGCGCCGGGCCCGCACGGGGAACGACGTCGGGTGCTGTGTCGCGACGACGGGGACGAGCCCCGGAACGTGATTGCCGCGTCCCGATGATGGTATGCAGTGGGGTACGCCCCGACAACCCCCACGTGTCCCCACTTCGGGGGACCGAGTGTGACGGGTTGTGCCACGCGCGGGTGTGCGTCGGGTCGAGAGTGGCGCGGTCCTCCTGTATGGTGGTCGCAGCGCTCGCGAGAGTGCTTGGAGACGTCGCATAGTCCGGCCGAGTGCACCACCCTGCTAAGGTGGAGTCCCCTTTGAGGGGACCGAGGGTTCAAATCCCTCCGTCTCCGCACGACGATGAAGCCCGGTCCGATCGGACCGGGCTTTCGTCGTTCCTAGCGCCCGAAGCGCCCGCGTCAGACCGTCGCGATGCTCCCCGTCGTCGTGGTCCGTACACCCGCACGCCCCCGACACACCGCGCCCATGGCCACGAGCGTCAGCACCACGGCCGCCAGGGTGATCCCCGACCCCGCCCAGATCGGCGACGTGTACCCGAGGCCGGCGGCGATGGTCAGGCCGCCGATCCAGGCCCCGAGTGCGTTGCCGAGGTTGAACGCGGCGATGTTCGCCCCGCTCGCCAGGGTCGGTGCGTGGTCGGCGTACTGCATCACCCGCGTCTGCAGGGCCGGGACGGTCGCGAACCCGAACGCCCCCATCAACACGAGGGCGATCACGGTGAGCACCGGCGAGGTCGCGACGAGGGCGAACACCGCGAGCACCACGGTCAGCACGACGAGCACCACGAGCAGCGTGCGGTCGATCGAGCGGGCCGCGAGCTTGCCGCCGGCGAAGTTGCCGACGAACAGCCCGATGCCGAACACGATGAGCAGCCACGGCACCGCCGACGACGGGAAGCCGGACACCGAGGTCAGCGTGTACGCGATGTAGGTGAAGGCGCCGAACATCCCGCCGTAGCCGAGCACGGTCATGCCGAGCGACAGCCAGACCTGCCCGGACCGGAAGGCGCCGAGCTCGCGGGCGAGGGACGGAACCTCGGTGGAGCGGACCGCGGGGACGAGGACGAGCACGCCGATCAGGGCGACGACGCCGATGGCCGCGATCGCCCAGAACGTCGCACGCCAACCGGCGGCCTGGCCGAGGAAGGTGCCGAACGGGACGCCGAGCACGTTCGACGCGGTGAGCCCGGTGAACATCAGGGCGACGGCCGAGGCGCGCTTGGACCGCTCGACCATGTTCGCGGCGACGACCGAGCCGATGCCGAAGAACGCGCCGTGGCACAGGGCGGCGATGACGCGGCCGGTCATCATCACGCCGTAGGTCGGGGCGATCGCGGACAGGGTGTTGCCGACGATGAACAGCACGAGCAGCCCGAGCAGGACGGGCTTGCGGGGAAGTCGCGTGGTCGCGGCGGTGAGCCCGAGGGCCCCGACGATGACCGCCAGGGCGTATCCGGTGACGAGCCAGCCGGCGGTGGTCTCGGTGACGCCGTAGTCGGCCGCCACCTCGGGCAGCAGGCCGGTGATGACGAACTCGGTCAGGCCGATGCCGAATCCGCCGAGTGCGAGGGCGATGAGTCCCGCGGGCATGGATGTCCTTCCGTTGTGCAGCTGTGCCGCGTACGCTGGTTGTTGCAGACGCGGGATATCGATAGTTGCACACGCGGGGTACCCGCGCAAGCAACTGTCGCCGTCTGCACCGACCGAAGGAGCCCCGATGTCCGTCGATGACACCTCCACCGCCGTCCGTGCCCACGGCTGGCGCACCCTGGCAGCGCTGCACGGCCTGATCGAGACGCGCCTGGAGCGGGCCCTCCGGCAGGTCGACCTGTCCGTCGTCGAGTTCACGGTGCTCGATGCCCTGCGCCGCCAGGACGGCTTCCACATGCGCATGCAGCAGCTCGCCCGCGCGGCCGCCCTCAGCCCGAGTGCGACCACCCGGCTGGTGAACCGGCTCGAGGAGCGTGCCCTGCTGACCCGTGTCCTGTGCGCCGACGATCGTCGCGGGCTCTACACGGAGCTCACGCACGCCGGGCAGGTCCTGCTCGAGCGTGCGACACCGATCCACGCCGAGGCGCTCGAGGGCGCCCTCGCCGAGGCGCACGAGGTCCCCGAACTCGCCGACCTGGCCGAGTCCGTCGAGCGACTCGAGGGCGCGCGCGTCTGACCTCGGGTCACCTCGCACCCGGCCTGGAGGCCCGGCGCACCTCCGCCCCGCCGGCGTCGGCCCCGGGGCGGTCGCCGCTCAGGCGCGCGGCGGCCCCGTCGTCGACCGCACGACGAGCGTCGGGGGCACGAGTGTCCTGATGGGATCCGCCGGCGTTCCCGAAATCGCGCCGATCCGCTCGACCAAGCGCGCAGCCGCCAGGCGCCCGACCTCGTCGTTGTGCGGGTCGACCGTCGTCAGGCGCAGCAAGGGGGACGCGGCGAGCGGGGTCTCGTCGTTGCCGATCACCGAGACGTCCTGCGGCACGCGGAGTCCGGCTTCCTGCACGGCGGCGATCGCGCCCATCGCCATGACGTCGTTCGCGGCGAACACCGCGGTCAGGTCGGGGTGCTCCCGGAGGGCGAGCCGCATGCCCTCGTAGCCGGTCGTCTCCGAGGTCGGGCCGGAGCCGTAGACCAGCGGCTCGATGCCGGACGCGACCAGCTGCGCGACCGTGGCGTCGCGGCGGAGCGCAGCCGGGCCTCCCGAGCCGGTGACGTGGGCGATGCGGCGGTGACCCAGGCTGATCAGGTGATCCGCTGCCAACCGTCCGCCGGCGGCTTCGTCGGAGGCGACCACGTCGAGTCCGCCGGGGACGTCCTCGCGTGCGCCGGCGACCACGACCGGGGTGTCGGCGGGGACGACGACGTCGGGGAAGCCCTCGGCGGCGAGCACCACGCCGTCGACCCGCAGGGAGACCAGGTCGTCGAAGGGTGAGGAGCCCAGGTGAGCGTTGGCGCGGGTGTCCGCGAGGGTGAGGCGCAGGCCGTGCGGGGCGAGGGCCCCGCGGATGCCGTCGAGCATCGGGACGTACCAGGGGTTCCGGAAGTCGTCGACGATGACCCCGATGGTGCGGGTCCGGGTGCCGGCGAGGATGGCGGCGGCGCGGTTCGGGCGGTAGCCGAGCTCCGCGACGGCGGCGAGCACCGCGGAGCGGCGGGCGGGGGAGACCCCGGGATCGTCGCGCAGCACCATCGACACCAGGGACTTCGAGACGCCTGCGCGTGCGGCGACGTCGATGATCGTCGGCGGGCGAGGGGTCACGCTGAGCCTTTCCGGCACGGTGCTTGACAGGACATGGGCTGGTGCGGCTACAGTCTACCGACACGTTCTGGAACGTTCCAGAATCGGGATCCAGCGACCTTCTCGAAGGAGAGAACATGAGCGACAGCATCGGCGTCGCCGTCATCGGCGCGGGCATGGCGGGCAAGGCCCACATGGCTGCGTGGCGGAACGCACCCTCCCTCTTCACCTCGACGCTGCCGCCGGTCCGGCTCGTCTCGGTCGGCGACGTCTACGAGCCCCTCGCCGCCGCGGCCGCACGGCGCTTCGGCTACGAGCGGCACGACACCGACTGGCGGGCCATCGCGGCGGCGGACGACATCGACGTGGTGAGCGTCGTCGTCGCGAACACCCTGCACCGCGAGATCGTCGAGGGGCTGCTCGCCGCCGGCAAGCACGTGCTCTGCGAGAAGCCACTGTCCGACTCGCTCGACGATGCCCGCGCGATGGCGTCCGCCGCTGCCGAGGCCGAGCAGCGCGGAGTGCTCGGCCGCATCGGGTTCACCTACCGCCGGGCTCCCGGCCTCGCGGCCATCAAGGAGCTCGTCGAGGACGGCACGCTCGGCCGGGTCCTGCACGTCTCCGGCCGGTACTGGACCGACTACGGCGCCTCGCCCGACGTCCCGTTCTCGTGGCGGTTCACGGGGGAGCCGGGATCCGGCGCGCTCGCCGACGTCGGCTCGCACCTGTCCTACGTCGCCGAGTTCCTCGCCGGCCCGGTCCGGAGCGTCAGCGGTGGGACGTTCACCACGTCGATCACCGAGCGCCCTGTGGCCGCCGGACACGCCCTGCGGGGGCAGGCCGTCCCGCTCACCGGAGAGACCGAGGCCGTCGGCAACGACGACTACGCCACGTTCAGTGCACGGTTCGGCGACGGCACGGTCGTCGGGTCGCTCGAGGCCTCACGCGTCGCGGCCGGGCACCCGAACGGCCTCGTCATCGAGGTGTTCTGCGAGCGCGGCGCCGCCCGCTGGGACCAGGAGCGCGCCTCCGAGATCGGCCTCGCGCTGCAGTCCGACGGCTCGCGTCTGGGTGGGTACCGCCAGGTCGTGCTCGGCCCGGACCACCCCTACGTCGCGGGCGGCATGGCGATGGACGCCCCGGGCGTCGGCTGGGGGCAGAACCAGATGTTCGAGTACCAGGCGCGGGCGTTCCTCGACGAGATCGCGGGGCTGTCCGGCGCCGTGCCCGACGCCCTGCCCGCGAACGCCACGTTCGACGACGGCGTGCACAACATGGAGGTCCTCGACGCGGTGGCACGGTCCGCCGCGGCCGGGGGCACGTCCGTCGACGTTGCCGACGCCGTCGTCCCGACCACGGAGGGTGGTGTCCGCGCATGAAACTCGGTCTCTACAACGCGATCCTGCACGACCGGCCCCTCGAGGACGCACTCCGGGTCATCGCGGCCAACGGCCTCACCGGCATCGAGCTGAACACCGGCGGGTTCCTGCCCCCGGTGCACGTGCCCGACATCGACGCGATCCTGCAGGACGACGGGGCGCGTGACGCGTTCCTCGCGCAGTTCGCGGGGACCGGCGTCCAGATCGCCGGGCTCAACTGCAACGGCAACCCGCTGCACCCCGACCCGGCGATCGGTCCCGCGCACGCCGAGGACGTCCGGCGCAGCATCCGCCTGGCGGCCCGCCTCGGGCAGGACCGCGTCGTCACGATGTCCGGACTGCCGGCGGGGGAGCCGGGTGGCACGAGGCCGAACTGGATCGTGAACGCCTGGAACTCGGCCGCGCTCGACGTCCTCGAGCACCAGTGGAGCGTCGCGGTGCCGTTCTGGCAGGAGATCGACGCCCTGGCCCGGGAGCACGGTGTGCAGGTCGCGCTCGAGCTGCACCCCCAGAACCTCGTCTTCAACCCGGCGTCGATCCGGGAGCTCGTCGAGCGCGGCGGGCTGACCAACGTGGGGGTGGAACTCGACGCCTCGCACCTGTTCTGGCAGCAGATGGACCCGGTGGCGGTCGCCCACGACCTCGGGCCGCTCGTGTTCCACGCCGCCGCGAAGGACGTCCGGATCAACCCGCACGCCGCGATCAACGGGGTGCTCGACAACTCGTTCCGCCGGTTGTCGCCGGACGAGTCGCGCACGAACCTCGGCGGCGACGAGTGGGCGAACGAGTGGCCGAAGCCGTCGGCGTGGGACTTCGTCGCGCTCGGCAAGGGCCACGACGAGGCGTATTGGACGACGTTCCTCGAGGCCCTGCGTGCGATCGACCCGGACATGTGGGTGAACATCGAGCACGAGGACACCGAGCTCGGGCGCGAAGAAGGGGTCGCGGTCGCCGCACGCGTGCTGCGCGCCGCGGATGCGGCGCTGGCGCCCCGGTCCTGACGGTCCGTCAGCCGACCCGGACACTGCCTGGAGGCCCGTGAACCGTTCCGCGCACCGGGTGACGGATCGGCGTGTGGCGGGCCGTGCCTCCCGGCCCCACCACACGCGGATCGGCCACCGGTGCGCGGAACGACCAGTCCGTGCACCCGTACCGGGTGCTGTCACCGGCCCGATGTAGCATGCACGACACCTGTCCCCGACGATGGAGCCCTGCGTGCCGGAGCCGACCCACCCCGCCTTCCCGCTCGAACACGTGCGGGCGGTGGGCGACGACATCGTGGCCTCCGTCGCCACGGTGATCGACGGCAAGGCGGAAGCCATCCGCACGGCCCTGACGGTGATGCTCGCCGAGGGGCACCTGCTCGTCGAGGACGTCCCCGGCGTCGGCAAGACCGTGCTCGCCAAGGCGCTCGGCGCCTCGGTCGGCGGGTCCGTGAACCGCATCCAGTTCACCTCGGACATGCTGCCGTCCGACGTCACGGGCGTGAACATCTTCGACCAGTCGTCCGGCACCTTCCGGTTCTCGCCCGGCCCGGTGTTCGCGAACGTGGTCATCGGCGACGAGATCAACCGCACCAGCCCGAAGACCCAGTCCGCCCTGCTCGAGGCGATGGCGGAGTCGCAGGTCACCGTCGACGGTGTGACGCGTCCGCTCGACCGGCCGTTCATGATCGTCGCGACGCAGAACCCGATCGACATGGAGGGCACGTACCCGCTGCCCGAGGCGCAGCGGGACCGATTCATGGCCCGCATCGCGATGGGCTACCCGAGCGTCGACGCCGAACGGCAGATGCTCGCGAACCGCGGCGGCAGCGACCCGCTGTCGCGCCTGCGGCCGATCGTCGACGTCACCACGCTGCGGGCGATCATCGAGACCGTCGCCGGGGTGCACATCGCCCCCGACGTCGAGGCGTACATCATCGCGATCGTCCGGTCGACGCGCACCCACCCCGACCTCGTGCTCGGTGCGAGCCCCCGCGCGACGCTGCACCTGGCGCAGGCGGCCCGTGCGCACGCAGCCCTGCTCGGCCGCCCGTTCGTCACCCCCGACGACGTCGCGACACTCGCCCCGATCGTGCTCGCGCACCGGCTCGTGCCGGTCGCCCGTGGGCTCGGCGGCACCGGCGAGGACACCGTGCGCGAGATCGTCGTCCGCATCGTCTCCGACACCGCCATCCCGTTCACGGCCACCCCCGTCCGCTCCTGATGGCCGGTCCATCGGCACCGCCGTCGCTGCTGCGACGCGTCGGTGCCGCGCGGTCCACGGCGGCACGGTTCGGCCGCCGGGGGCTGTCGTTGGCCCGACGCACCCCGTTCCCGCGCCCGACGATCCGGGGCTGGACGGTCATCGCCGTCGGTATCGGCCTGGTCGGCGGCGGTCTGGTCGGCACCACGAGCGTGGCCGTCACGGCAGGCCTGCTGCTGCTCGTGCTGGTCGTACTCGGCATCGTGATGGCGTTCGTCGTCGCCACCCCGCTCCGCGGCAGCCGCAGCACCGCACGGGCGATCGTGCAGGTGGGCGAGGTCTACCGGGAACGCATCACCCTCGGCAGCACCAGCCTGCCGATCGGCCCGCGGGCGACGCTGCTCGTGCGCGAACAGCTCGAGGACGCCTTCGCCAGCCTGGCGGAGGCGGAGACCTACGCCGAGGTCGGGCCGAACCTGCCGCCGGCGGTGCTCGACGTCGAGGCGCTCGCGATGCACCGCGGCCGCTCGCTGGTCGGCCCCGTGACGATCCGGGTCGAGGACCCGTTCGGCCTGCTCCGCATCGACCGTCCCGTCGTCCCGGCCGAAGAGGTCGTCGTCGTCCCCGCCTCGGCACCCCTCGGGGCGATCGACGCCGGGGCGCTCGCCGGTGCGGTCTCGGCCGACGAGGGCCGGGTCGGACAGGGTGGTTCCGCCGACGACAGCGAACTCCGCCCGTACCGACCGGGTGACCCGATCCGCCGGGTGCACTGGGCCCAGAGCGCTCGGCGCGGGGAACTCCACGTCCGCCAGACAACCCAGGCCCAGCCGCCCGAGGCCGTGATCGCCCTCGACGTCCGGCGCGAGTCCTACCAGCGGCTCGGTCGAGAGGACCTCGCCGAACTCTCCGACCTGGGCGGCGACCAGGCCTTCGAGCACGCCGTCGTGGTGGCCGCCAGTGTCGCCCGGGCGCTCGCCGCCCGGACCTCCCGTGTCGTGCTCGTGTTCGACGGTCCCGAAGGCGCGACCCGGCACGCGGGCGACGTCGGCGGGCTGACCGACGTGCTCGTCGGGCTCGCCGACGTCCGGCTCCGCTCCGACGCCCGCGAAGTCACCGACGTCCTGCCCGAGGTCCGTGGCCGCGACGTGCACGGCATGACCGCCGTCGTGACGGGCACCTGCACCGCGGAGGAAGCCGCCGAACTCGTCAGCGCGACCAGCGGGTCGAGCCGCGGCATCCTGGCGACGATCGTGCCGCCGGACCCGGCCGTGCGGGGCATCCTCGACCGCGGCGGCTGGCGGACCCTCGTGGTGCCGGTCGTCGGCGCGACGCCGTCCGGAGCCGCCCGGTGACCGGGGTGAGCGCACCGGCGCGTGGCCGTGCCGACGTGCGCGAGATCCTCGACCGCGACGACGACCTGCGTGACGTCCCGAGCGCCTGGGTCGTGGCCCTCGCGCCGGTGCCCGTGCTCCTCGCCGCCCTCGCCATCCGGCCGCTCGTGCAGGGCATCGCCTGGTGGGCATCGGGCGTCGTCGTCGTCGCCGTGCTCGTCGCCGTGATGCTCGCGGTACGCCGCCAGACGCCCGGCATCCGCTTCGTCGTCCTGGTCGGCACGGTCATCGCCTGCTCGTGCGCCGCCGCACTGGTCAACGACATCCAACCGCTCGGGTGGCTCGACGCCGACGGGGCCCTCGGGGAGACGCTCGCCGCGATCCGCCTGAACCCCGCACCACTGCCGCAGACCGACGCGATCCGGCTCGTGGTCACCGCGTCGATCGGCTGGGTGGCGGCCGTCTCGCTGTTCCTCGCCGCCATCGCGCGGATCCCGTCGCTCGCCGCTGCTCCTGCCCTCGTCATCCTGATCGTGCCGGGTGTCATCACCGGGCAGCCCGCCGGCACCCCGCTCGTCATCACCACGGCGGTGGCGTTCCTCGCCCTGCTCTGGCTGTCCGTGCGCCCGGTGCAGCGTGTACTGCCGGCCGCGGTCGTCGGGGCAATCGGGCTCGTCGTGGCCATCGGGCTGCCGACGATCGTGCCGCTCAACGCCAGCTGGTTGTCCGGCGTGACCGGGGCGATCCAGTCGCCGATCCAGCCCGGACGGCCCGGCACCCTGCTCGAACTCGGCAACGACCTGCGCCGTCCGAGCGAGCTCGAGGTGTTCCGGTACCGCTCGTCGGACGGGCAGCCCGAGTACCTCAAGCTCGCCGACCTGGACGAGTTCGGCACGGGGGACTGGGTGCCGACCGTGACGAACGCAGCCGAGGCCGACACCGCCGACGAACAGCAGTGGGCCGAGGGCGTCAACCCGCGCCTGGCGAGCCGCGGCGACGTGACGGTCCGGATCACCGGGCTGTCCAGCACCTACCTGCCGGTGCCGTCGGGTGCGGTGTCGATCGAGTCGCAGTCCACCAACCTCGACCTGTCGCAGTGGCGGTGGATGGGGAACTCGAGCACCGTCCGGTCGACCGGAGCCGCGACTGCCCGCGGCGCGATGTACGAGGTCTACGGGGCTTCGACGTTCGCCAACGACTACCTCGACGCGGTCGCCGCCTCGGGGGTGCTCGCCCGCTCCGACGGCCGTGGCTTCCGGGAGCCCAGCCGCCAGCAGCTCCGCACCGACCTCGCCCTGCCCGACGACCTGCCGGCGAACATCTCGACCACCGCGACCCGCGTCGCCGCCGCCGCGACCGACGACTACGGGCGAGCGCGGGCACTCGAGCAGTGGTTCCGCAGCGACCTGTTCACGTACTCCGAGACCGCTCCCGTCGAGCAGGGCTACGACGGCGACAGCATGGACGTCGTCTCGACGTTCCTGAAGGTCCGCGACGGGTACTGCGTGCACTTCTCGTCCGCGATGGCCGTGATGGCCCGCACGCTCGGCATCCCCTCGCGCATCGCGGTCGGGTACCGGGCCGGGTCGCCGCAGCCCGACGGCGAGTACGCGGTGTCGAACCGGCAGCTGCACTCCTGGCCCGAGCTGTACATCCAGGGCGCAGGGTGGGTCGCCTTCGAGCCGACGCCCGACTCCGACGAAGCTGCGCCGTCCGAGGAGCCCTCGGCCTCGCCGACCGCAGCGGCACCGGAGACCCCGCTGCCGGCGCCCGAGCAGACCACCCCGGCGGACGAATCAGCGTCACCGACCCCGTCGGCGTCCCCGGTTCCGGGTGCCACGGGTGTGTCCGGCACCGGCGGCGGCGGAGGACCGGTCGGGCTGCTCGTGGGCCTGCTGCTCGTGCTCGCGGTCCTCGTCGCCCCGGGCCTCGTGCGCGCTGTTCGCCGTCGGTCGAGGCTGTCGGCGATCGCTGCCGGTCGGTCACCCGCCGTGCAGGCGTGGCGCGAGTTGCTCGACGACGTCGCCGACCACGGGTACGCCCCGGGCCTCGCGCCGCCGGGTGACGCCGCCGCCGTGGCCCGGACCGCCCGAGCCGTGCTCGGACGCCTGCGGCCCGGGTTGCCGGAGTCGGTCGTGCCGCACCTGGAGGCCGCGGTCGACGCGGTCGATCGCGAGCGCTTCGCCGCCGACGGGGCCGCATCGGTGGACACGGCGGCGTTGGAACGTCACGTCCGCGACGCTCGCGGGGCTCTCGACGCCTCGGTCCCCACGGTGCGCGTCGTGCGGTCGCGCCTGCTGCCGCCGAGCCTGCTGCCGTCGTCCGCCTGGTCCCACGACGGGCCGAAGCCCCGCCGTCGGGATCGTCGCACGGCCTGACGCGGGCGCGTGCCGGCTGGCGGGTGCTGCACGGTGCGGGGTTCGTCGAGTGGTGCGTGGTTGGTGGCTCGGTGCGGGGCTGTGGGCGGGCACCGGGCGGTCGTGCGGGCACGGGGTGGCGAACCTCGCACGGTGCGGGCTCCGTTGGGCGTCGCGTCGGCGGGTGTTGCACGGTGCGGGGCTCGTCGGGTGGTGCGTGGTTGGTGGCTCGGTGCTGGGCTGTAGGCGGGCACGGGGCGTTCGAGTGGGCACGGGGTGGCGAACCTCGCACGGTGAGGGTTCCGGTGGGCGATGGCTCGGCGGGTGTTGCACGGTGCGGGGTTGGTCGGGTGGTGCGTGGTTGGTGGTTCGGTGCGGGGCTGTAGGCGGGCACGGGGCGGTCGTGCGGGCACGGGGTGGCGAACCTCGCACGGTGCGAAGCCCCGACCGCCGCGCCTCGCCGCCGCCCGCCGCCCGCCGCCCGCACGCCGCCCGCCCGCGCCGCGGGGCGCGCGCGTCAGCGCCGGCGGATGACCGCCTCGACCAGGGTCGCGACGAGCTCGCCCGGATCGACCCCGGGCAGCGCCGGCGCGTCGAACACCAGGCCGACGTTCGCCCCGATGAGCACGGTCGCGAACTCCTCCGGGGTCATGCCGACCTCGACCTCGGGGTGGGCACCGAGCCACAGCCGCACGAGCTCGAGCACCCCGTCCTGCAGGATCCGGCGCTGCCGGATGAACTCGGGCAGCAGCTCCGGGTGCCGCACCGCGTACCCGCGGAACGCCGAGAGCAGCGCGAACTGCTCGCTCTGGTCGTTCTGCCCGAACGCGGCGCGCAGGACGTCCCCGACGTCGACGGCGGCGATGTCCGCGTGCACGAGTTCCTGCAGTGAGGCGAGCACGACGTTCGTGGACCGCTGCATGACCTGGGCGAGCAGGTCTTCCTTGGACGAGAAGTTCGAGTAGACCGCACCCTTGCTGAACCCCGCGCGTGCTGCGACGTCGTCGAGCCGCGCGCCGTACACACCCTGTTCGGCGAAGACCGCGGCTCCGGCGGCGAGCAGGCGTTCCCGGACCTCGGCGCGCGGGATGCGCTGGGTGGGGGAAGCGTCGTCGCTCATCGGTTGCTGCTCCGACCTGTGGTGGTGGTCGTCGGGGAGAGCATCGTGGTGGAGACCTGCCGCGCCGCGCGTCTGATCCCGCGCGGCATCAGCGAAGCCCCCATCCCCACGTCTGCTCGGAACCGGCGCGTTCGGGTCGCGTCGGTGCTGTGCGGACAGCGTTCACCGGGACCATCCCCGGCAGAACTGCCAGGACGATACCCGGCGGTACTGATCGTAGCGTCGCGGGGCCGCGGAGGACAGCCCCTCAGTCCTCGTGCTCTTCTCGGACACTGCCGGCACCGGTCCGACGGCCCGGGCGCCGGAGCAACCGGAGCGCGTCCGGTCGCAGGCTCCGACCCCGCCGGAGCAGCGAACCGAGGGTCGACTTCGGCTGCCAGTCACGGCCGTTCGGCAGCCCCCAGCCCCGCCGGACCGCTCCCCAGCGGAGCCCGAGCGACAGGGTGATCGCGAGCAGGATGCCGAGCGACGGCGACCCGAGCGCCGAGGCGATCACCATCACGGCCGAGGCCGCGACGGCCACGGTGGCGTACAGCGCGTTGCCGCCGAACACCGCCGGCACCCGCCGCAGCAGCAGGTCACGCATGGCCCCGCCGCCGACCGCGGTGATGGTCCCCATGATGATCGCGGCCGGCCAGTCGAGCCCGGCGTCGTAGGTGCGCTGCACGCCGACCACGGCCCAGAACCCGATCACGGCGGCGTCGAGCACGGTGAACAGCCGGTCCCAGGTGACCTCGGAGAACGACACGAGGAACGCGATGAGCGCCCCGGCGACGGCGACCGGCACGTACAGCGGGTCGACGAGCGCGACGGGTGGTCCGTTCTGCAGCAGGGTGTCGCGGAGCATCCCGCCGCCGAGTCCGGAGACGAACCCGACGACCAGGAACCCGAACAGGTCGAAGTCCATCGCGCGGGCGATGGAGCCGCCGAGCAGGGCGGACGCGAAGACCCCGGCGAGGTCGAGCACGTTCGTGACCGACGCCAGGCCGTCGACGGACAGCAGGTTCATGAGAACCATCAAACATCACGTCGCACGACTGGCGGGCCGTTCGGCGGTTAGGTTAGCCTCACCTTCGTCATGATCGCCACTCTCGTCATCGGTCTCCGTGAAGGCCTCGAAGCCACGCTCATCGTCGGCATCATCGCCGCGTTCCTGCGTCGCAACCGCGTCCCGCTCAGCCCGATGTGGTCGGGCGTCGGGCTCGCGGTGCTGCTCAGCATCGCCGTCGGCTTCGGGCTGCAGGCCGTCGAACAGGCGCTGCCGCAGGCCCAGCAGGAGGGCATGGAGGCGGTCATCGGCATCGTCGCCGTCGTCTTCGTGACGGGCATGATCGTCTGGATGCGCACGCACGCGCGCACCCTGACCGCCGACCTCGAGGCCAGTGCGACCGCAGCCCTCGGCCGTGGCACCGCCTGGGCCCTCGCCGGCATGGCGTTCCTCGCCGTCCTGAAGGAGGGCTTCGAGACCTCGGTGTTCCTCCTCGCCACGTTCCAGGCGTCGTCGGACACCGGCCTCGCCGCCCTCGGTGCCGTGATCGGCATCGCGGCCGCGGTCGTCGTCGGCTTCGGCATCTACACCGGTGGCGTCCGCCTCAACCTGTCGCGGTTCTTCACCGGCACCGGGGTCTTCCTGGTCTTCGTCGCGGGCGGCCTGGTGTTGACCGTCCTCCGCCGCGCGCACGAGGCCGGCTGGATCGTCATCGGCCAGCAGCGCACCGTCGACCTGTCGTGGCTCGCGCCGAACGGTTCGGTGCAGGGGGCCCTGGTCACCGGCGTGCTCGGCATCCCGCCGGACCCGCGGGTCATCGAGGTGCTCGGCTGGGTCCTCTACGTCGTCCCGGTACTGGCCCTGACGCTCTGGCCGCGCGCCTGGCGTCCGTCGCCGGACCGCGTGCCCCGGGTGCGCGCCGTCGTCGCCGGTGCACTCGCCGTGGCGGCAGCGGCACTCGCGATCGCCGTGCCGACAGGCGGGGTCGACCTGCCCCGCACCACCGCGGTCAGCGGCGACGCCAGCTCCGTCTCCGCCAGCGTCGACGGTGCGTCCGGCGTCCTCCGCGTGGCCGGCACCGGAACCGGCCAGGAGGCCCGAATCACCCTGCCGACGTCGGCCCACCGCCGCGTCACCCGCGCGGGCGTGGCCGCCGACCGGTGGCGCGTCGTGCAGGACGGGAACACTGAGCAGGGGAGCGGTGCCGACCGTCCGTCGACGCTGACGCTCGACGACCTCGTCACCCTGTTCGGTCGCCTGCCCGTCGGGGTCTCCCCGTCGACGAACCCCGGCCCCTTCTCGGCGCGCTGGGCCGTGCGCGACACGGTGACCCTGTGGACCGTCCGTGGTGGGGTCCTGGACGCGACCCGCGACGAACGCGAGGTGCTGACGCTGAGCGGTGGGGGCCTCCCGTCCGCGCGCACCACGACCCTGGACCGCACCGTCTGGTCCGTCCCCGACGCCCGCGTCGAGCGGTCGGCCGCCTCGGTGGCCGCAGCGGACTCGCGATCAGCCGACCTGCTGCTCTGGAAGGCCTGGCTGCCGATCGCCCTGGGCATCGCGGCCGCCGCGCAGGCGCTGCTGGCCCTCCGTGACCGCCGTCGCCGGCGACTCCCCACCATCCCCACCCCCGAACCCGTCCCCGCTCGTGGCCCTCCGGCCGCGGACCCTGCAAGGAGCACCGACCATGTCCTTCGGTAAGCCCGTCCGACCCCTGATCACCCTGGGCGCCCTCGGCGCCGTCACCGCCCTCGCACTCACCGGGTGCGCCGGCGGGTCCACCGGAGCCGACGGCTCCGGCTCCGGCGACGCGAAGGTCTCCCGCGTCACCATCACGCTCACCAACGACGGGCAGGACGCCTGCGCGGTGTCCTCGACGAAGGTCCCCGCGGGCCCCGTCACCTTCACGGTCAAGAACGAGTCGTCGACCGCGATCACCGAGGTCGAGCTGCTGCAGGACCAGCGGATCCTCGGCGAGAAGGAGAACCTGGCGCCCGGCCTCGACGCCGTCCGCTTCACCGCCACGCTGACCGGTGGGAAGTACCAGGTGTACTGCCCCGGTGCCGAGACCGAGCTGACGGACTTCACCGTCACCGGCAAGGCCGCGTCGACCGCGAACAGCAGCGCCTCGACCCTGCTCCGCGACGGGACGAAGGGCTACGCGACCTACGTCGACGGGCAGGTCACCGACATGGTCGCCGCGGTCGAGCAGATGCAGAAGCACATCGACGCCGGCGACCTCGACGCGGCGAAGACCGACTACGCGAACGCCCGTCCGTTCTACGAGCACGTCGAGAGCGACGTCGACGGCTTCGTCAAGAAGGGCTTCAAGGCCACCGACAACGCCGGCAACCTCGACTACCTGATCGACATGCGCGCCTCGAACCTCGACCCGGCCGTCGGCTGGAGCGGGTTCCACGCCGTCGAGAAGGACCTGTTCCAGGCCGGGAAGATCACCGCGTCGACCAAGCAGACCGCCGCGGACCTGACCGAGGACGTGCAGCTGCTCGCGAAGCTCGTGCCGACGCTCGACTACAAGCCGGAGGACCTGGCGAACGGTGCCGCGGGTCTGCTCGAAGAGGTGCAGTCGAACAAGATCACCGGCGAGGAAGAGGCGTACAGCCACATCGACCTCGTCGACCTCGCTGCCAACGTCGAGGGTGCCCGTCAGGCCTTCGCGTACCTCAAGCCGGGGCTGACCAAGCTCGACCCGACCCTGACGAAGCAGATCGCCAAGCAGTTCGACGCCACGAACACGATGATGGACGGCTACCGCGACGCCGACGACCTGGGCGGTTTCGCCACGTGGGACGTCGCCACCAAGAAGTCCGACGCGAACACGATCTCGCAGCAGATCCAGGCGCTGCAGGACCCGCTGTCCCGCCTGGCCGAGAAGGTCGCGACCGCGTGACCGAGCCGGACGAGGCACCTCGGGCGAACGAGGCACCGCGGGCGAACGTCTCCCGCCGTGGGCTGTTCGGCGCCGGCCTGGCCGTGGCCGGCGCCGGGGTCGGCGCGGCTGCGGGCATCGGCGGCGCCACCGCGGCGACCGGCGTGAACCCGTTCACGGCGGCGACGAACGGCGACGAGTCGATCGACCTGTCGCAGAGCCAGCCGTTCTACGCCACCGCGGCCCGGCAGCCGCAGGGCGGGATCCGCACCACCCCGCAGCGGTACTGCGTCTACATGACGTTCGACCTGTCGACGACCGTCACGACCGAGCTGCAGGTGCTCCTCGCCCGCTGGTCGGCCGCGATCGCCCAGCTGCAGGCCGGCAAGACCGTCGGCAGCGTCGAACCCGCGCACGGCAACGGGGTCGGTGCCGACACCGGCGAGGCGCTCGACCTCGGGCCGGCGTCCCTGACCGTCACGGTGGGCCTGGGTCCCGGCGTCTTCGACGAGCGCTTCGGGCTCGCCGACCGCCGTCCGGCCTCGCTCGCCGACATCCCGACGCTGCCGAGCGACAACCTGCAGGAGGGCCTGACCGGCGGGGACCTGTCCCTGCAGGCCTGCGCCGACGACCCCCAGGTGGCGTACCACGCCGTGCGCGACCTGGCACGGATGGCCCGCGGCACCGCGACCGTCCGCTGGACCGTGCTCGGCTTCGGCCGGGCATCGGCCGGGCCGCACCAGAGCACGCCCCGCAACCTGATGGGGTTCAAGGACGGCACCCGGAACATCACGACCGACGCCGACCACGACCGCTTCGTCTGGCTCGACCGCGACGCCGGGTGGATGGCCGGCGGCAGCTACCAGGTGGTGCGGAAGATCCGCATGAACATCGAGACCTGGGACGCGGACGTCGTCAGCGACCAGCAGCGGGTGTTCGGGCGGACGAAGATCCAGGGCGCACCGCTCTCCGGCGGGCATGAGCACACCACCCCGGACTTCCACGCCAAGGACGACGACGGTGCGACGAAGATCGACGCGACGTCGCACATCGCCCTCGCCGCGCACGAGGCGAACGGCGGCGTGAAGATCCTGCGCCGGCCGTACAACTACACCGACGGGCTCAACGAGTACGGCCAGCTCGACGCCGGGCTGCTGTTCATCGCCTACGTGAACGACCCGGACCACTTCACGCGCCTGCAGCGGAAGCTCGGTGCCTCGGACCGGCTGAACGAGTACGTCTCGCACATCGGCTCCGCGGTGTTCGCCGTGCCGCCGGCACCGCGCAAGGGGTCGTACATCGGCGAGCAGCTCTTCCGCTGACCTGAGTCGCTGACACGCGAGGGTGGGCGCCCTCCGCCGTTTCCCTGGAGGCGGAGGACGCCCGCGTCGCGGAGTCTCGCCGAACGGAACCACCGTCGACTTGCTGAAAGCGACCCGGCACGACGCGTCGCGGTGCGACAACCCCGAGAGTACCCCGCGGATCCGCGGATCCGCAGTGATCGACCGGGATGGGACAGCAACCGGGACCACCGGGTCGCGCGAGGTGTGCGCCGGACGTGCCCCGGGCCTCCTGGCCGACGCGAACGGGCCGCCTCACCAGGGTGAGACGGCCCGTTCACGTGTGTGCCCGCAGACTGTGGGTCAGTCCGTCAGGACCGTCGCGGCACGTCGTGCGCGGTTGCGGCGGAGGACCACGAGTGCCGTGATCCCGGCGAGCAGGAGCAGGCCCGCCGCGATCGCCGGAGCGGTCAGGTCCGCACCCGTGTAGGCGAGGTCGCCACCGGCGCGCGGGTCGTCGTCGGTCCCGCCGACGCCACCGATGCCCGCGTCGTCACCGTCACCCGCGCCGGGGCCGGGGATGACCCCGCCACCCGGGTTCGGGGTCGGAGCCGGGGTCGGGTCGACCGGGTCCGTCGGGTCGGTCGGGTCCGTCGGGTCGGTCGGGTCGGTCGGGTCGGTCGGGTCGACCGCTGCGGCAACCGGGATCGTCACGGCGAGGGTGACGGTCTGGCCACCCGGCAGGGTGACGACGAGCGGCGCGTCCGTCGTGGCGACCGGCTCGGCCACCGCGGCGAGGGAGACGGAACCGGCGGTGCGGGCGGAAGCGCGTGCGGCCGGCGCCTCGATCTCGGGGACCGTGACCGTCAGGGTCGCGCGACCCTGCTCGTCGTTCTTGTCCGTGATCGTCGGGTCGATCGCCGACGATGCGAGCTCCTTGCCGTCCGCGGTGACCGAGACGGTGCCGGCCTTCTCGGGGTCCTCGCTGCTGAACACGAGCGACGACAGGTCGAGCTCGATCGCGTCACCGGGCTGGAAGCCACCGGCCGGGGTCGGCGTGACCGTGACGCCGACGGCGCGCTGGTCGACCGGCGGCGTGACCTTCGGGTTGGCGAGGAAGTAGTCCACCTGGGCCTGCAGGTCGACCTGGCCTGAGTCGGCGACGTTCGTACCGGTCGCGAAGGCGGCGAAGTTGTCGCCACCGGTCGACAGGAACGAGTTGACGGTCACCTTGAGGGTGTCGGTCAGCGCGATCGCCTTGCCGTCGAGGGTCATGCCGGTGATGCGCTCGCCGCGACCCTTCGACGGGTCGTAGGTGTACGCGAAGCCGTCCGAGACGCCGAGCTTCAGGAACGGACGCTCGAGGCCGTCCGGCTGCCACTGCTGCTCGAGGGCGTTCTTGATCTGCTGGCCGGTCATGTCCTTGGTCACCAGGGTGTTGGCGAACGGCTGGACGAGCGCGGCCTCCTTGTAGGTGACGGTGCCGTCCGGGTCGCCGGCGCCGCTGGACGCGTAGACCATGTCGGTGCGGAGCCCGCCCGGGTTCATGAAGGCGACCTGCGAGCCGTTCCGCTCGGTGGCGCTGCGCTGGACCTCGGCGATGTAATTGCCCAGGACGGACTCGCCGCCACGGTTCTCGGCCTTGCGGTCGGACTGCACGGCGCGACGCAGGTCACCCGTGATCTCGCCGAGCTTCTCGCCGCCCTTGACGTCGGCGACGGCCTTCGCGGCGGTCACGATGTCGCTCACGGCGTTGACCGAGGTGGTGTCGGCGGGGACACGCTTGTCCTCGTTGACGGAGGTGACCGAGGACGTGATGCCGGTGAGCTGCTTGTCGGCGTCCACGGTGAGCTGCAGGTGTCCGAGGTTCACCCCGTAGGACCCGGCCTGGATCACCGGACGCTTCGTGCCGTCGGGGCCGGCGATGGAGTGGTTGTACGTCGCGTGGGTGTGCGCCGACACGATGGCCGAGACCTTCGACGAGACGCCCGAGGTGATCTTGCCGAACGCGCCGGTGCCCGTGGCGTCGGTGAGCGCACTCGTGGTGGCCCCCTCGTGCACGAGCAGGACGAGCACGTCGGCCTCGCCGTTGTCGTCCTTGCCGTCGGTGAGCTGCTCGGCGTACCGGTTGACCTGGCTGACGATCGGGGCCATCGCGAGACCCTCGACCCCGCCGGGGCTGACGAGCCCGGGGATGAGGTCCTCGGTGGTGGCACCGATGAAGCCGACCTTGACGCCGCCCTTCTCCACGATGGAGTACGGCGTGAACGCGGGGTCGGTGGTGCCGGCCGTGACGATGTTCGCCGAGACGTACGGCCAGTCGGCACGGTCCTCGATGCGGCCGGTCAGGTCGTCCTGGCCCTTGTCGAGCTCGTGGTTGCCGATCGCGCTGACGTCGAGGTCCATGGCGTTCAGGGCGTCGATCGTGGGGGAGTCCTGCTGGATGAGCGAGGTGAAGGTCGAGGCGCCCACGTTGTCGCCGACGCTGGCGAAGATCGTGTTCGGGTTGGCCTCGCGGTACGACTGCACGACGCCGGCGAGCTTCGCGGCGCCGGCGGCCTTGTCGGCGGCGGTGCCCTCGGACTCGATGCGACCGTGGAAGTCGTTGACGTCGATGATGTCGATCGTCGTGTCGCCCTCGGCGGCGACGGCTGCGGACGGGACGGACAGTGCGACCAGGACCCCGGCGGTGGCGAGGGCCGCGCCGGCGCCGAGGCGTCGTCGGGTCGTCGCACCGGCGGTTCCGGTGGTGTGGGAAGTGTTCATCGCCGTCGAACCTACGAAGACGCACAGGCGACTCGCCAGACCCCTGCGCAAGTCGTCACACGACGTTCACACGGCCGTCCCCTCCGCTCGGCAGACCTGGTTCAGTCGCGGCCGAGGGCGCCCTTCACCCGCTCGGTGACCTCGGTCGCCATCGCCTTCGCGGAGTCCTTCACGACGTCGAACTCGACCGGGTCGCCCTTCAGCAGGCTCTTCGCCGTGTTGATCGCGTACTCCTTCGTGATGTGCGGGGGCAGCGGCGGGACGCTCCGGCTGACGTACGCGTCGATGAGGGTCACCCCCTGGTGGGCGAAGGCCCGCTCGACCGCCGCCTCGACCTCGGAGTCCTCGTGCACCGCGATGCCCTGGAACCCCAGCAGCGTCGCGTACCCGGCGTAGTCGATCGACTCGACGTCCTGCGAGCCGCGCCACATCGGGTTGCCGTCCTCGGTGCGCATCTCCCACGACACCTGGCCGAGGTCGTCGTTGTGCATGACCACGATGACGAGCTGCTGGTTCGGCCAGGCCGCCAGGTACTTCTTCACGGTGATCAGCTCGTTCATGCCGAGCATCTGGAAGGCCCCGTCGCCGATCGTGCACACCGCCGGGCGGTCCGGGAACGCGAACTTCGCCGTCACCGCGTACGGCATCGCCGCGAGCATCGTCGCGAGGCGGCCGGACATGTCGCCGCGCATGCCCTCGCGCAACCGGATGTGGTGGCCGTACCAGTCGGCCGTCGTGCCGGCGTCCGCGGTGACCGTGACGCCGTCGGGCAGCCGGTCGTTCACGGCCTGGATCACCCGGCGCGGGTTCACCCCGTCGTCGTAGGCGACCTCGGACTGGGCGCGCATCTCCGACTCCCACTCGCGCATCTCGTCGGCGACGGTCTGCTGGAAGGACCTGTCGGTCTTCTGCTCGAGCAGCGGGAGCACCGCGTCGAGCGTCGAGCCGACGTCGCCCCACAGGTTCAGCTCGGTCGGGTACCGCAGGCCGAGCTGCTCCGGCTTGATGTCGACCTGGATGCCCCGGGCCTGCCCCGTCTTCGGCATGTACTCGCCGTACGGGTAGTTCGTGCCGAGCAGCACGAGGGTGTCGCAGTCGCGGATCTGGTGCAGCGACGGCAGCGACCCGAGCAGCCCGAGCTGCTGCGAGTGGTACGGCACGTCGGACGGGATCACGTCCTTGCCACGGAGTGCCGTGATGATCCCCGCACCCGCCTTCTCGGCGGCGGCGAGCACCTGGGCCGTCGCACCGCGCGCGCCGGCACCGACCAGGAACGTCACCTTCGACCCGGCGTTGATGATCTCCGCCATCTTCCGGACCTCGTCGGCGGGCGGCGTGATCCGGGTCGACGCGGGGACGTCGCTCGACCGCGAGGCCCAGTGCTCCAGCGGCGGTGCGTCGTACGCCATCGCCTGCACGTCGTGGGGCAGCACGACGACGGCCGGCTGCTTGCGGAGCGACGCCGTGCGGAACGCGGTGTCGAGCACCACACCGACGGCTTCGGGCGTGGCCACCGTCTGCACGTAGCAGGCGACGTCGGCGAACACGCGCTCCAGGTTCGACTCCTGCTGCGTGAACGACCCCATCGCTGCGAGCCCCTGCTGGCCGACGATCGCCACCACCGGCTGGTTGTCCATCTGCGCGTCGTACAGCCCGTTCAGCAGGTGGAAGGCGCCGGGACTCGACGTCGCGACGCAGACCCCGACCTCGCCGGTGAACTTCGCGTGCGCGGTCGCCATCAGCGCCGCGATCTCCTCGTGCGTGGGGCGGACGTACTCCAGGCCGTCGCCCTTCGACGCCGCCTGGCCGAGCGCGCCGTCGAAGGCGCCGATCCCGTCGCCGGGGTACCCGAACACGCGGGAGACCCCCCACGCCTTGATGCGGTCGATGACGAAGTCGCTCACGGTCGTGCTCATGGCACCAGCCTGCGCGGGCGCGCACGGGTCCGTTCACAGGCACCGGTCTGGAGGCCCGGATCACGTGACCGACGTCGGTCACGTGATCCGGGCCTCCAGACCAGGGCCCTGTGCTCGTTGCCGGTGGGTGCTCGCTACTGCTCCTGCGCGATCAGCGGACGCAGCGTGCGGTGCGCGATGCGCAGCCCCTCGAGCACCCGGTCGTCGGTGCCGCCCCAGAGCGGGTCCTCGTGCTCGACGCTCAGCGTGCCGTCGAAGCCCGCCTCGTAGAGGCGGTCGACGACGCGTGGCCAGTCCACGACACCGCGGCCCGGCACCCGGAACCGCCACCAGCCCATGTCCCACGGGTCGTCGCCCTTGTCGACCTTGCCGAAGAACCCGTACTCGTTGCGCCGCTCGGGGAACAGCTCCAGGTCCTTCGCCTGGGCGTGCACGATGTGCTCGGCGAACGGCAGGATCGTCTCGACCGGGTCGATCCCGATCCACGTCAGGTGCGACGGGTCCCAGTTCAGGCCGAAGCCCAGGCCGGTGACCCAGCCCCAGAGCTCGGGGGAGTACGCGATGTTGCCGGGGTACCCGTCGGGGTGCCAGCCCTCCATCACGCAGTTCTCGATGACGAGCCGTACGCCCCGCTCGCCGGCGTAGTCGACGAGCTCGGGCAGGACCCGGTTCCCCTCGGCCATGTTCTCGCGGACGGACTTCGTGGTGTCGCGGCCGATGAACGTGCCCACGTACGGGATGCCGAGCGTCTGCGCGGTGTCGATCGCGTGCTTGAGGTGGGTCCGCACCGCGGCTCGGTGCTCCGGGTCCTGGTGCAGGTTGTTCTCGTAGTACGCGAGCGCCGAGATCTCGAGGCCCGTGCGGTCGAGCAGGGCACGGGTGGCCAGGGCATCCTCGTCGGTGAACGTGGCGACCGGCAGGTGCGCCGCCTCGAAGTCGCGACCGCCGGTGCCGGGCCAGACGGCGACCTCGAGCCGCTCGTAGCCCTGCTGCTGGGCGAACCCGGCGATCCGGTCGAGCGACCAACCGGGCAGGCAGGCGGTCAGCATGCCGAGCTTCACCGGATCTCCCGCCAGGTCGTCTCGGCCGCGCTGCCGATCACGGCCTCGATGATGTCGGCGGAGCGGGCGCCGTCCGCGAACGTCGGCAGTCCGTCGGGGGCCACTCCGGTGCGGACCGCGGTGTAGGTGTCGGCGACGAAGGCCGCGAAGGCGTCGAGGTACCCCTGGGGGTGCCCGGCCGGCACGATCGCCAGCCGGCGCTGGTCCGGGTACCCCTGCGACGGGTCGCGGACCACGATCTGGGCGCCGCGCTCGTTGCCGAACCAGGCCGACTCGGGCTGCTCCTGGTCGAACGCCGCGCTGCCGCGGGTGCCGTCGACCTCGAACCACAGGCGGTTCTTCCGGCCCGACGCGACCTGCGAGATCACGACGTTCCCGATGCGGCCCGTGGCGGTGCGGAAGGTGGCGACGGCGGTGTCCTCGGTGGTGACCTCGGCACGTTCGGCCGCGTCGGCCACCGGGTCCGGGTCGGGGGAGCCGGAGAACGACGGGCCGGACGCCGCCGGCCGCGTCGGGTAGACGATGTCGGTCGCGGCGGACACCGAGGCGAAGCGCTCGCCCGTGACGAACTCGACCAGGTCGCACCAGTGCGAGCCGATGTCGGCGAACGCGCGGGACAGGCCACTCGAGGTCGGGTCGACCCGCCAGCTCGAGGCGTCCTCGTCGAGCATCCAGTCCTGCAGGTAGTGGCCGTGCACCGCGAGCAGCCGGCCGAGCTCCCCGTCGGCGATGCGCGCCCGGATCTCGCGGACCATCGGGTGGTACCGGTACACGAACGGCACGGTGGCCACGACACCGGCCTCGGCAGCGGCGGCGACGAGCTCGGCGGCCTGTGCGGGGTCGATCGCCAGGGGCTTCTCGCACACCACGTTGATGCCGGCCGCGATCACCGCGAGCGCCTGCGGGTGGTGCTGGTCGTTCGGGGTGCAGATGTGCACGACGTCGGGGGCGTCGGCGATGACCTCGTCGAGGGAGGCGTAGCCACGGGGCAGGTCGAGCTGCGCCGCCACCTGCTCGGAGCGGGCGGCGTTCCGGCCGAGCACGCCGAGGACCTCGGCACCGGAGGCCCGGGCCGCCCGGGCGTGGACGCCGGCGATCATGCCCGTCCCGACCACGGCGACACGGAGGCGTCGCCCTTCGTACCCACTGCTCATGGTGCTCCCTCGCGCCGGACTGACACCACCGTAGCGGCCCGGTCATCCACCGGGGCCGATGAGTACCGTCTGCAGCATGTCGAGCCTCCAGACCAGCCTGCTCATCCTCGGAGCCAGCGGCGACCTGTCCAAGCGCCTGCTCCTGCCCGGCCTCGCCACCCTGCTCCAGGTGAAGGACGACTGGGACGTCCAGCTCGTCGGGGCCGGTGTCGAGGACCTGTCCGACGCCGACTGGAAGGCGCAGGTGCGCGAGTCCTTCGAGAACGCGCAGGCGTCGAAGAACGAGGAGGACGAGGGCGCCTCGGGTGACACAGCGCTGCCGGAGCGACTGCAGGCCGTGGTCGACGCCTCGACCTACCGGAAGGCCGACGTCACCGACCCGGACGACCTGCGGGCACTGCTCGCCGCGTGCGAGCACGACCCCGCGATCTACTTCGCGCTGCCGCCGGCGGTCACCGAGAAGAGCTGCGAGCAGCTCGCCCACCTCGACCTGCCCGCCGGCACCCGTCTGGCGCTCGAGAAGCCGTTCGGCACCGACGCCGAGAGCGCCTCGCACCTGAACGACCTGCTGCACTCGTTCATCCCCGAGGAGCGCATCCACCGCGTCGACCACTTCCTCGGCCGCTCCACCGTGCTGAACCTGCTCGGGCTGCGCTTCGCCAACCGCATCATCGAACCGCTGCTCTCGTCGCAGCACGTCGAGCGCGTCGACATCGTCTACGACGAGACCCTCGGTCTCGAGGGTCGGGCGCGCTACTACGACAAGGCCGGGGCGCTCACCGACATGATCCAGAGCCACCTGCTGCAGGTGATGGCCGTCGTCGCGATGGAGGCCCCCGCCTCGATCAAGGCCGACGACCTGCGCACCCAGAAGGAACTCGTGCTGCGGGCCGTCCGACCGTGGGGCGGCGACGTCGTCACGGCCGGCAAGCGCGCCCGGTACACCGCCGGCACCGTCGGGGACCGCCAGCTGCCGTCGTACGTCGACGAGGACGGCGTGGACCCGTCGCTCGGCACCGAGACCCTCGCCCAGCTCACCCTCGAGATCGCGAACTGGCGCTGGGCAGGCGTCCCCTTCACCCTGCGGTCCGGCAAGGCGCTCGCCGCGCAGCGCCGCGAGATCGTCATCACGTTCAAGGACTCCCCGCACGTGCCCGAGGGGCTCACCGGCACCGAGTTGCCCGACCGGCTGCGCATCTGGATCGCCCCGGACGAGATGCAGCTCGAGCTCAACGTCAACGGCGCCGGTGACCCGTACACGATCGACCACACCAGCCTCGAGGTGACCTTCAACCCCGGGCGCCTGAGTGCCTACGGCGAGGTGCTGGCCGGCGTGCTCGAGGGCGACGCGACGCTGTCGGTGCGCGGCGACAGTGCCGTGCAGGGCTGGAAGGTCGTCGGGCCGTTCCTCGACGCGTGGAAGGCCGGCAAGGCACCCCTCGACGAGTACGCCGCCGGGTCGGTCGGCCCCGACGGCTGGGACAACATCGAAGCCTGAGCCCGAGTGGCGGCGTAGCGTCGGGCGACGTGAACACCACCGACGACGTCCTGCAGACCGTTCCCGAACCCGCCGGCGCCGACATCCGTGTCGACGACGTCCCCTACGACCACGAGGGCACCGAACTGCTCGGCGTCCTCGCGAAGGACGCCGCGATCGCGGGCCGTCGTCCGGCCGTCCTCGTCGTGCACGACTGGCACGGCGTAAACGAGCACGTCGAGGCCCGGGTGACGATGCTCGCCCGGCTCGGCTACGTCGCGTTCGGCGCGGACATCTACGGAGTCGGCGTCCGCCCCGGTGACGACACGGCGGCCCAGGTCGCCGGCGGTTTCTACCAGGACCTGCCCCTGCTGCGGGCCCGCGCCACCGCCGGACTCGAGCGACTGCTCGCCGACCCGGACGTCGACCCCACCCGCGTCGTCGTGATGGGGTACTGCTTCGGTGGGTCGACCGCACTCGAGCTCGCACGGACCGGGGCCGACCTGGTCGGCGCCGTGGCGTTCCACGGTGGCCTCATCGCGCACGACCCCTCGGACGCCGCGGACATCCGGGCGAAGCTGCTCGTCCTCACCGGGGGCGCCGACCCCGTCGTGCCGGACGAGGCCGTGCACGCGTGGCAGGACGAGATGCGGGCGGCGCCGGACGTCGACTGGCAGGTCGTGACGTACTCGGGTGCGATGCACGCGTTCGCCGTGCCGGGCACCGACGCTCCGGACCACGGCGCGCAGTACCAGGAGCGTGCCGACCGCCGGTCGTGGCAGGCGCTCCGGGTGTTCCTGGCCGAGGTGTTCGACGAGGAGCCCGTGGCGCTGTGACGGTGCGGCCGTCGGAGACCGTTCGCGACACGCCGAGCACAGGGGCCGGAGGGCCTCGATTGGCGCCCGGGCCGCACCTGTTGTAGAGTCTTCCACGGCCGCAAGGCCACGCGCTCGTAGCTCAATGGATAGAGCATCTGACTACGGATCAGAAGGTTGGGGGTTCGAGTCCCTTCGAGCGCACAGGCAAGCAGAAGGACGAAGGGCCCCGGTGGATTCCACCGGGGCCCTTCGTCGTTGACCGGCAGCGGCGCGTCTTCGCAGGCGTTCCCCGGTCGACGGGGTGACGATGGTGCGTCGGTCCGTCCGATCGGAGAACGAGGTGCCTGTGCTGTCCATCGACTTCGCGACCCGTGACGCCGAGGTGGCCGCCACGGCCCTGGGGGCGCTGTACGACCGCCCGGAGATCCGTGACGTCGGCCCGCTCTTCCGGTACGAGCAGCACGTGCGCGGCGACGGCGTGATGACCGTCGAACGGCACCACTTCGGCGGCACGATGGAGACGACCGCCGAGATCGCGGACACGCTGGTGTCGGTCCAGGTGCACAGCGGCGACTTCGCCCCGCGCGGGACGGGCGGGGTGCCGAACGGGTCGTTGCACGGCCTCGGCCTGGTCCACAACGACACCCTCGACGTGGACTTCAGCGTCGTCAGCCTGCCGGTGTCGGTCCTGCTGGGGGTCGGATTGCAGCAGCATGGTGCGGAGCGAGGGCGGCTCGTCGTCGACGGCCGGGCGCCTCGTCCGGAACTGGCGGACTACTGGGCGAGTGTCATCGGGCACGCGCACGCGGTCACGAGTGATGAGCGGGCCTTCGGGAACGACCTGGTCCGCGCCGAGGTGTTCCGCCACGTCGCCGCCGCGGCGTTCCAGGTGTTCCCGGTGCACATCGAGCCGGACGCGATCGTCCCGACTTCGGCGGCCGCCGGCGGGGTCGTGCGCCGCGCCGTGCAGTACATCGACGACCACCTCACCGAACCGATCTCGGTCCCCGACATCGCCACGGCCGCCCGGGTGTCGTCCCGCGGGCTGCAGTCCGCGTTCCAGCGCGAGCTCGGGGTGAGCCCGGCAGCCTACGTCCGGCGGGTGCGGCTGGCCGAGGCGCACCTCGAGTTGCTGGTGGCCGATCCGGACGCCGGAGCGACGGTCGCGTCCATCGGGTTGCGGTGGGGGTTCAGCAACGCGACGCGGTTCTCCGCTGCCTACCGCGAGGCCTACGGGCGGTCGCCGAGCCGGGCGCTCCGCGACGAGGTCCCGCGGCAGGGCGACTGAGCGACTGAGCGACCAGGGTCAGGACCCGGGGGAGTACGGCTGGGCCGCCGCGATGACCTCGGATGCACCGGCGATGCCGAACGACGTGAAGAGCGGTGCCCACAGCGCCTTGAGCTGCGCCACGAGCTCGTCGTCGGTCAGCTGCGTCGAACCGTCCACCATGCCCAGCGTCGTGTTGAGGAGCAGCAGGACGGACGGCTGGACCGCGGCCGCGTCGACGTCCGCCGCCGCGACCCCCGCGCTGACGAGTTCGCCTCGCGTCATCTCGAACCAGTCGAAACCGCGCGGCACCGGCACGCCGGCCTTGCCGAGTTCGTGCAGGAGCCGGACCGCGCCGCCCGCGACCGAGCCCCGGCGGACGTCCATCCCGGTGGTCAGGAGGAACACCGTCAGCCGCTCGATGCCCGGCTGCGCGGGGAGTGCGTCGAAGAGTGCACGCCAGCGCTGCTGCTGCAGTTCGATGACCGCCGTCGCCAGGTCCTTCTTCGACGGGAACAGGTGGTACCCGATCGCCGACTTCGGCTTCCCCATCGCCTCGGCGACACGGGAGAACGTGGTCGCCTCGTAGCCGAAGGCGGCGAACTGCTGCCCTGCGGCATCGATGATGGCTCGTCGAGAGGCCTCCATGGCGAGCTGCCGCTGGTTCATCTGGCGCGGTGTCCTTCCTCGCCCGGAGCTGAGCGATCAGTGAACACCACATCCTAGGGCCGCTCACGATGACGGCCCGTCCCCTGCCCGCGTCAGGCGGCGCAGAACGTGTGCCAGGCCACGTCGATCCCCTTCCGGTGCAGCGAGTCGAGTCCGACGTCGAGGTGCTTCCGCTCCGCGTCCACCAGGTGTGCGCACCGGTGGTCCTGGGCGACGGTCTGGGCCTGGCCGAGCGCCGTCACCAGGTCGGTGTCGATGGCGTCGAGCTGGGGCCGGATGGTCGTCAGGTCCGGTGCCGTCGTGGGTGCCATCCACGGGTTGTGCGTCCAGTGGTTGATGAGGCCGCGCTGGACGACCTTGCTCGCGGCGATCTGCGCGCGGATCACCCGGGTCACCAGCACGGGGTCGACGCCCTGCTGCTCGGCCAGGGTCACCGCTTCGTCCACGACGGCCTGTTCGCGCACCGGGTCGGCGACCGGCTTCCCGCTGAGCCACTTCGACTCCGCCACCGGGTCGGCGAGCTCGAGCCGTCGGAGGATGAGCGCGCCGATGGTGTCGAGCTCCGCCGTCGACGCCGTGGGACGGGAATCGTCGTGGGAGATGGTCATCGTGGAACCCGTCGGTTCGGCGGACGTGGGCAGGGGATCGGCGTTCGCCGCTGAAGTCGGCAGGGCGATGCCCGCCGCGAGCAGCCCGAAGGCCAGGGCCGTCGCGGCGGTCCGGCGGGTGCGGTGCCGGGCGGTGGTCGGGGTGGTGGGGTGTGCGGTGTTCACGGGGTTTCCTTCCCGAACCGGCGCCGGACGCGTCGGGTCAGATCGTCGATGATCGGTTTGATGACCTCGTCGTAGAACGGGTAGACGCCGAAGTGGTCGGCGCCCTCGTCGCAGTAGCAGTCCATCGAGATCGCCTCCTCGAAGTTCGAGAAGACGTAGGTGGCACGGTGCGGGAACACGGCGTGCGGCTCGTCGTCACGCGGGGTCGTGGTGGTCACGGCGGCGCTCGATCCCGGTCGGCAGTCCGTCAGCCGGCCAGCCGAGCCGCGGGGACGCCGGGGTCGCGCCCGGAGTCCACCACCGCGTCGATCTCGGTGGACCCGTTGCCCGACCCGACCGTGCGGTTCTGGATCTGGTTGAGCGACCAGTTGCCCGGCAGTGGCTCGAGCTGGTTGCCCGACCAGGCCGGCGACATCCCGGCGACGAACGAGAAGTGCGCGAGTCCGGCGCTGCTCACGGCGGTGCACGTGGCGCGGGAGCCGTAGACGCCCGCCTTGTACAGGTTCCCGCGGTCCCGCAGGCCGGCGGCGACGCCACGGAAGTACGGGACCACGAGCGACTCGTCCTGCGCCGCGGTCGCGTCGAAGTCGGCGGCGAAGTAGACGGTGGTCTGCTTCGGGATCCCGAGCTTCCGGGCCGCGTCGTGGGCGCGGTGGGCGTCGCGGACGCCCTGTTCCTCCGTGAACCACGAGGCAGCGAACCCGCCCTCCTCGAAGATCGGCCACAGCCCGAGGCCGGCGCTCGCCATCACACGGAGTTCCTCGGGGGTCAGGGCCTTGTCGAGTGCCCCGGAACGCTGGTGGTTCGTGAGGTACCGGCCGACGCTGGTGGCACCGGACGCCCGGACGGCGGCCGCGCGGGCGTCGTCGAGGCGCACCGCGGTGTCGGCACCGGTCGTCGCACGGTCCGGGTCACCCGTGCTCGCCGCCAGGGCTGCCCAGGTGCCGGCGTCGCACGTCCCGGTCTGCTCGGCGGGCGGGAACGCCTGGAACTGCTGGAACGCACGGACCACCGCGGCGTCCGCCGCCGAGTAGGCACTGCTGAACACGACGCGCTCGCCGTTCAGCACCAGGAGCGCCTTGACGAGCAGCACCCAGGCGCCGGTGGCCCCGACCCCGACGACGCTCGGGCCCGCGGCACGGAGCGCAGCAGCCGTCCCCGGGCCCCAGGCGCCGTCGACCGTGACGCCCACCGCGACCTGCACCGCGCGGATCGCCGCCGAGTACGTGCTCGTGTCGACGAGTCCGCTCGTGCTGCCGTACGCGCCGCCGGTCGCCTCGGCGTAGGTGCGGTTGAGGTACTGCTGCACCGCGCGCACCGCTCGGGACCCGCCGGAGGCGAGTCGCACGGGGTCGACGGTCAGGAGGGCGCCGAACAGGTGGGCCGACAGCGGGAGTGCGCCGGGCTCGGCACCCAGGTCGGAGCGGAGCGCCTGCACGGCCGCGACGGTTGCTGCGTCGTACTCACCGGTGAGCGTGACGGTCGAGGCACCCTTGCAGACCAGTCCGGCCTGGACCAGCCGGCGCCAGGTCGCGGCGTCGTCGCCCGTCTCGGCCCCGACGTCGCCGTGCTGCTCGAGCTTCCGACGGGTCGTCGGCCCGAACGTCGCGACGACGGGGGAGATGCCGAGCAGCGACTGGGTGGCCTGCACGATCCCGAGCACGGTGCCGCTGCCGGTCAGCCCGTCCTCGTCCACGTGCACCCATCCGTGCAGGTGCCCGAAGGTCGTGTTGAGCCAGCGCTGCACAGCGAGCACGCCCGAGTCGGCGGAGCCGGACGAAGCGGTCGAGCCGGAGGAACCGGTCGACGCGGTGGAGCCGGCCGCGCCTGACGGGGTGGCGGCGTCGGCCGGGGCCGCGAGCGCGGTCGTGACGAGCGGGACGGTGGCGGTGATGCCGATGAGCGCAGTTCGGCGCGAGATGTGCACGGGGGTGCCCCTTCAGTTGCCTCGAGCGTCCGCTGGCCGTCGATCGCGCTGTGCGATGCTGATGGCCGCGGCATGGTCCGAGCAACTTCGTCCCTCAACTTGGGACGGTCCTGCAATTCGGCAGACGATCGTCTGATGAACCGCTCAGTCCCCCCCCGTTCGGGCCGTCCGGCTCAGCGCGCGAACGCCGCCAACCGGTCCTGCAGCGCACGCTCCAGGTACGGCTCGAGCGACGACGCCCACGTCGCCGTGATGTGCGTGCTGTCCCGGTAGACCAGGACGCCCCCGACGACCGCCGGGCACGTGGTGTCGGTGCAGTAGTAGCGGCTCAGGTCGATCGAGGCTGCCCTGCCCCCGGCCGCCCGGAACGCGGCGACGGCCTCGACCGACGAGTCCGTCAGGCCGAGTGCTTCGGCGCGCGACCGGTCGCAGGCGTCCGTCGTCGGCCCGGACATCGTGCTCAGGCAGGCGACGACGTCGGGGCGGGGCACCGGGTTGTCACGGACGGCGATGACGGGCAGCTCGTCACCGGCCGCCTGCTCCCACGCGTCGACCAGGCCGTTGCGGGTGGCCTTGTCGCGGGCCGTTCCGGGCGGCAGGCTGACCGGCATCTGCGTGGTGGAGTGGGTGACGACCAGGGCGTCGGCGTCGCGGTGCTCGCGGACGTAGTCGATGGCGGCGTGCTTCCACGAGTTGCAGCCCCGCATCGACGAGGGGCTCAGTGAGTCCTGCTGCGCGGTGGTGAGGTAACACCCGCCGGCGCCGGCCAGGTCGATCCGCCAGCCGTTGTCGTCGGCGATCTTCTCGTACGCACCGAGCAGTGCGTTGCTGTGGGAGTCGCCGATGACGATGAGGTGCTTCGACCAGCCGGTGGTCTTGCCGAGGACGCAGGGCCGGAACGTGCCGCTCCAGCACTCGGCGCGGTTGTCGTCGTCGTCCTTGGCCACGGCCGGAGCGGGCACACGGACGTCGGCGAGCTCGGGGTCGACGCAGGGGTCGGCGAACCCGATGCGCGCGGCGGCACCGAAGCAGGACTCGTCGTCGTCCTCCTGCTCCGCGGTGACCTGCTTCGTGACCGTGGTCGCGTTGACCTCCTGCACGTAGACGGCGGTCAGGGTGGCTGCCCCGAGCGTCACCACGGTGAAGCTGCAGATGACGGCGAGCGAGACGACGCCCCGGGGCTGCAGGTCCCGCAGCCACGTCGAGAACCGGACCGGTTCCTCGAACCAGATCGTCGTCACGGTGGCCAGACCGATCGCGACGAGCAGCACCGCCGAGCTCGTCGCCCAGTCGAGCGGACGGCCGAGCATGATCGGCAGGATGACGACGAGGGGCCAGTGCCAGAGGTAGAGCGCGTACGAGATCCGACCGAAGAAGGCGACGGGCCGCACCGCACCGACGTCCTCGAACTCGGTCCCCGCACCGAACAGCAGCACCAGTGCCGCACCGGCGACCGGCAGCAGCGCCGCGATCCCGGGGAACGCCGTCTCCGGGGTGATCACGACGAGGGACAGCGCGAGGGCCACGACGCCGATGCCGGTGGCGACCAGGCGGACCCGTCGGGCGACCTCCGTGCGGACCTCGGGCAGGTGCACGGTGGCGACGAGACCGCCGAGTGCGAACTCCCACGCGCGGGTGCCGGTGGAGAAGTAGGCGACGCCGGGGTCGGTGGCGGTCTGCACGATGCTCCACACGAGGGACAGCACGACGACGCTGCCGAGCAGCAGCCGCGCGGTCGCCAACGGCGTGAACCGACGGCGTGCGAGTGCCCCGACGCCGAGCAGCAGGAGCGGCAAGAGGATGTAGAACTGCTCCTCGACCGACAGCGACCAGAAGTGCTGGAACGGTGAGGGGGCGTCGGCCGACGCCAGGTAGTCGACGGCGTTCGCCGCGAGCTCCCAGTTCTGCAGGTACACCGTCGAGGCGATCAGCTCACGCCCGTACTGCCCCCACAGCGCGCTCGGCACGGCGACGAGCACCGCGACGCCGGTGACCACGATGGTGAGGAACGCGGCCGGCAGCAGGCGTTTGGCCCGGCGCGACCAGAACCGTCCGAGCCGGATCGTGCCCGTCGCGAGCTGTTCCCGCAGCAGCAGCCCGGTGATCAGGAAGCCGGAGATCACGAAGAAGACGTCGACACCGACGAACCCACCGTGCAGGGCGCCCGGCCACAGGTGGTAGACGACGACCGCGAGGACGGCGAACGCGCGGAGGCCCTGGATGTCCCACCGCGTGGTGTCGCGCGCTCGGTGCGCGGGGCCCCGCTCGCCCGGCGTTGCTGTACTCACTGCGTCGATCCTAGGAGACGAGGACGGCTCCGCCGGGCGTTCTCGGCGCGGACGCTACGATCCTTCTCCAGAGGGGGGCCGATGGACCTGCGCTGGTTGACCGCGTCCGACGACGAGTTCGTGGCGGAGACGGCGCGACGACCGCGGATGCGCCGCCCGCGACAGGCCCCGTGGTGGTGGAACGCGCTGCTCCTGGCGATCGAGGTCCCGCTCGCGTGGCTCGCGTCCGCGCTCGTGATCTGGGGCACCGGGCTCGTCCACAACGGTGCGGGTGTCGGGGACGTCGTCCGCTGGGCGGCCTGGTTCGTGGTGCTCGTCGCCGGCGTGGTCGGGCTCGTCGTGCTCCTGGTCCGGGGCGAACGACCTCGGACCCTGCGTCCGGACGAGGCTCGGGCAGTGCTGACGGGGGAGGCCAGTGGGTACCCGGTGCGTCCGGTCCGTCCGAAGCCGCTCGACTCGATGATCACCCCGCGCTACTCCGGCATCCGCGTCCACCCCCGGTTCGGCACCGCCCCCATGCACGTCGACGGCGTCCCGGACGTCGAGTTCGGCTGCGTCCTGCGGCGCTGGATGGTCTCGCGGGACTGGACGTACCTGACCGTCCGGCTACCCGGCACGTTGCCGCACCTGCTCCTCGACGCCACGGCGAACGACGGTCGTCGCAGCGACCTGCCGGTGGTGCTCCGCCACCGGCAGCGGATGTCGCTGGAGGGTGACTTCGACCGGCACTTCCGGGTGTGGGCGCCGGAGGACTACGGCCAGGACGCGCTGTACGTCCTCACCCCTGACGTGATGGCGGCGCTCGTCGACCACGCGGCCGGCTGGAACGTCGAGATGGTCGACGACCGGCTGGTCTTCTCGGCGCCGGGGACCGCGGACTGGTCGCGCCCTGCGCCGTGGATGCAGGTCGAGGCAGTCCTGGGCGAGGTCGTGCCCCGTGTCGTGCGCGCCGCCTCCAGGTACCAGGACGACCGCTCGCTGCTCGAGGACGGGCACGCCGACGCGATCGCCGCTGCGGGGCGTCGCCTGGTGCTCCGCGACCGGCGGAAGAGCCGTCTGCGAGCGACGTGGGCGGGGGCCGTGTGGATGGGCGTCGTCTGCGTGTCCTACAGCGGACCGTTGGCCGTCGCGGTGGTCGGTTCGCTCTCGGTCCTCGACCACTGACCGTCGACGTGGCCCCGGTACGGACGGGAGGCCCGTGGCGGTGTCGCCATGGGCCTCCCGTCCGTCAGATGGTGCGTCGACTACGCGACGGTCGCGCGCGCCTCGGCCAGCGACGGGTAGTCGGTGTAGCCCTCGGCGGTCGCGCCGTAGAAGAGCTCCGGACGCGGCTCGTTGAGCTCGGCGTCGTGCTCCCAGCGGTGCGCGAGGTCCGGGTTGGCGATCGCGGCGCGGCCCACGGCGACGGCGTCGGCGTGGTCGCCGTCGACGATCGCGATGGCCTCGTCGCGGGTGGTGAGCGACGAGAAGCCCGAGTTCACGATGAACGGCGCGCCCGCGGTACGGCGGACGTGCTGCACCAGGTCACCGGTCGGCTCGGCGTGCAGGACGTCGACGAAGGCGAGCCCCAGCGGCGCGAGGCCCTCGGCGACGGCGGTGTAGGTGGCGCGCACGTCGTCGGCGTCGTCCTCGATGACGCCCTGGATCCCGTGCTCGGGCGACAGGCGGATGCCGGTGCGGTCGGCGCCGATGGCGTCGGCGATGGCGGTGGTGACCTCGATCGCGAAGCGTGCGCGGTTCTCGGGGGAGCCGCCGTACTGGTCGGTGCGGGTGTTCGACACCGGCGACATGAACTCGTGCACCAGGTAGCCGTTGGCGCCGTGGACCTCGACCCCGTCGAGTCCGGCGGCGATCGCGTTGCGGGCGGCCTGCACGAAGCCCTGCACGGCCTCCTGCACCTCGGCGGTGGTCAGCTCGTGCGGGACGGGCATGTCGGCCTTCGAGCCGTCGGCCAGGTGCGTCTGCCCGGGGGCGGCGATGGCGGACGGGGCGACGATGCGCGGGGTCTGCGAGATGTCGGTGTGCGAGACGCGGCCGCCGTGCATGAGCTGCATGACGATGGTGCCGCCGGCGGCGTGCACGGCGTCGGTCACGCGGCGCCAGCCGGCGATCTGGTCGTCGGTCTCGATGCCGGGCTGCCCGGGGTAGGAGCGGCCCTCCTGCACGGGCCAGGTGCCCTCGGTGATGATCATGCCGAGGCCGGCGCGCTGCCGGTAGTGCTCGACGAGTAGGTCGTTCGGGACGCCGTGCTCGCCGGCGCGGGTGCGCGTGAGCGGGGCCATGACGACGCGGTTCGACAGGGACAGGGCGCCGATGGAGGCGGGTTCGAAGAGCTTCACGTCAGGGCGAACGACGAGTTGTCCCATGCAATTCCGCCTCGGAGCACTTCTTCAGGCAGTGCGGTCAGTCGCGCGGGCACACCAGCGTCGACGAGCGGACCTGACCCTCGGGCCGGATCACCTGGTGCTGCGAGAGGGGCTTGCCGCAGAGGGGGCAGCCCCGGTCGATCGTCCGGTCGTCGATGCCCTCGGGGCGACCGGCGCCGATCTGCGAGGGGCCCATCTTGTTGATGAGCGTCGTGTTCCACCGTTCGTACCACTGGCCGAAGCGTCCCACGGTGCATCCTTTCGTTCGTGCACGAATCATTATGGCACTGATGGCCGCGGATCACACCTGGTCGACGCGCTCCAGTAGCTCCGTCAGCTCGTCCTTCAGGGACTCGAGTCGGGCGAGTGGCCACCCGAGCCGGTCGGCGACGGCGAGCGGCACCGCCTGCGCTCGGTCGCGCAGGGCGTGCCCGGCGGTCGTCAGGGACACCTCGAGTTGGCGTTCGTCGGCGGCGCTGCGGGTGCGGCGGACGTAGCCGGAGGCCTCCAGTCGCTTGAGCAGTGGGCTCAGCGTGGCGGAGTCGAGTCGCAGCTCCCCGGCGATCTCGCGCACCGACCGCGGGTCCCGCTCCCACAGGGCGAGCATCACGAGGTACTGCGGGTGCGTCAGGCCCATCGGCTCGAGCAGGTCGCGGTACAGCCCGATGACACTGCGGCTCGTCGCCGCGAGTGCGAAGCAGAGCTGCCGGTCGAGCGCGAGCGGGTCCGGTGCGGTCTGGGTCATGCCCTCAGGGTACTTCGTTCGTGCACGAAGTGGTGTGGTCGCGACCTGGGGCGGTAGGCGCAACGGCCTGGAGGCCCGGTGCCGGTCTCGTGGACCGGCACCGGGCCTCCAGGGTGGTTGCGCTGGTGCGTCGACTACGCGCGGTGCGCGGGCGGGTGGCCCGAGTCGTGCGCGTTCGCGTCCGGCTCCACGGGGAGCGCGTGGGTGCCGGTGTGCGTGTCCTCGTGGCCGGCGACCGGGTGGGTGCGCTCGAGCTTCGCGCCCTCCACGTCGACGTCCGGCACGATGCGGTCGAGCCACTTCGGGAACCACCAGGCGCTCTTGCCGAGCAGGTGCATCGCCGACGGGATGAGCAGCATGCGGACGACGAAGGCGTCGATCAGCACACCGAACGCCAGCCCGAAGCCGATCGGCTTGATGGTGGACGAGTCCGAGAAGATGAAGCCCGCGAACACGGAGATCATGATGATCGCCGCCGCCGTGACCACCGCGCGACCCGCGTGCAGACCGCGCTGGACGGCCACCTTCGCGCTCGCGCCGTGGGCGTAGGCCTCACGCATGCCGGACACCAGGAACAGCTGGTAGTCCATCGCCAGACCGAACAGGATGCCGATCTCGATGATGGGCAGGAAGCTCAGGATCGGTGCCGGGTCGTGCACACCGAAGACCGAGCCGAGCCAGCCGAACTGGTAGATCGCGGTCAGACCACCGAACGACGCCAGCACGGACAGGATGAACCCGGCGGTGGCGGTGATCGGCACGAGGAACGACCGGAACACGATGATCAGGATGATCAGCGACAGCCCGACGACCACCACGAGGTAGAGCGGCAGCACGTTCGACAGCTTCTCGGACACGTCGATGTTCGCCGACGCGTTGCCCGCGACGCCGAGGGTGACCTTGCCGTCGTCGGTGGAGACGGTCTGCTCGCGCAGGTCCTTCACGACGTTCTCGGTGGAGACGCTGTCCGGGCCGCCGGCGGGCTTCACCTGGAACGCGACGATGTCGCGGTCCTTCGAGGCGCCGATGGGCAGCACGGCCTCCACGTCGTCGTTCTTCGCGATCGCCTGGCCGATGGTGACCTCGGTCGCGGTGACGTCGCTCTTGCTGATCGACTCCGGCAGGGTCGCCACGACGAGCAGCGGGCCGTTCTGCCCGGCGCCGAACTCCTTCTCGAGCGTCTTGTAGGCCTTGTACTGGCTCGACTCGACGGCCTCGGACGAACCGCTCGGCAGGCCGAGGCGCATCTGGGTCGCGGGCAGGGCGATGGTGCCGAGCACCGCGACGCCGAGGACGAGCGTGATGACCGCGCGCCAGCTCGACATCGGCTTGTTCGGGATCCGCGTGGAGTCGGTGTTGCCGATCTTCGCGCGCTCCTTCTTCCGCAGGATCCGCATGCCGATGAGCGACAGCAGGGCCGGGGTGAACGAGGTCGCGATGAGGATCGCGAAGAGCACCGCGACCGCACCGACCGTGCCCATCAGGCCGAGGAACGGGATGCCGGTGATGTTCAGCGCGAGCAGCGCGACGATGACCGTGGCACCGGCGAACACCACGGCGTTGCCCGACGTGCCGTTCGCGAGCCCGATCGACTCGTGCACCTGCATGCCCTGCTTCAGCTGGGTCCGGTGCCGGTTCAGGATGAACAGCGAGTAGTCGATGCCGACCGCCAGGCCCAGCATCACCCCCAGCACGGGCGTGACGGAGATGAACTCGACGACGCTCGAGAACGACAGGGCGGTGAGCGAGGCGACGCCGACGCCGAGCACGGCGCTGACGAGCGGGACCGCGGCGCCGATGACCGTGCGGAGCATCAGGAGCAGCACGATCGCGGCGATGATGACACCGCCGATCTCACCCGGGCCGAGGATCGACGGCACACCCTGTGCGATGTCGTTCGAGACGTACACGTTGACGCCCTGGATGTCGGCCGACTCGGCGTCGTCCGCGATGGCGGTCTTCGTGTCCGCGGGGACCTCGTAGGTCGACTTCGTGAACTGCACGGTGCCGATCGCGGCGCTGCCGTTGTCCGACACGAAGCGGATGTCCTTCGACAGGTCGAGCAGGTCCGAGCCCTGTTCGAGCTCCTGCGCGTTCTCGTCGAGCTTCTGCTTGTTCGTGTCGATCGTCTTCTGGGCGTCGGCGATCTGCTGCTCACCGGCGTCGATCTGGGCCTGCTGGGCGTCGATCTGCGCCTGCGCCTGCTGGAGCTGGGCGGCCGCTGCCTGCGCCTGTGCGGCGGGGAGGGCTGCGCCACCGGCTGCCTGCGCCTGGGCCTTCTGGGCGTCGAGCTGCGCCTGGGCGTCCTCGATCTTCTGCTTGCCGGACTCGAGCTGCGCCTTCTGGGCGTCGAGCTGGTCCTGGCCGGTCTCGATCTTCGCGCGACCGGACTCGATCTGGTCACGGCCGTCGACGATCTTCTGCCGCTGGTCGTCGAGCTGCTGCTGGGTGTCGAAGCCGCTCGTCGTGCCCTTGACGCCGTCGAGCTTCTCGAGGCTGGTCAGGAAGTCGTCGATCTCGGACTGCTGCGACGAGGAGAACGCCTTGCCGTCCTTCGTCTCGAAGACGATCGTGCCGTTGCCGCCGTTCGCCGACGGGAACTTGTCGGCGAGCTGGTCCTGCACCTGACTGGTCTTGGTGTTCGGGATCGTGATCGACGACGAGATCGTCCCGGCGAAGAGCGTGTACGTGACGCCCGCGACGGCCATGATCACGACCCAGGTGATGATCACGAGCCAGTGGCGTCGTGCGGAGAACCGTCCGAGACGGTAGAGGAGACCGGCCATGCGGTTGCCTGCGGTCCTTTCGTGTCAGGTGCTGGTGGTGCGGGGTGCGCCGGTGGACCCCTGGGGGATGAGGAGGTGGAGCGGTGTCAGTCGTCGGCCATGTAGCCGCTGCGGACGCTGTGCACGAGTCGTGCGAGCAGGTCGTCCCACGCGTCGAGCGCCGGTCGGTCGAGCTCGGGGCCGGACGTCGCCAGCCAGTGCTCCGCGATGACGACGATGCCGCTCATGAGCGACTCGACGAGCAGCGCGGCGTCGAGGGGGTCGGCGGCCGGGTAGCGCCGGGCGACCTCGTGCCGGAGTCGTTCGGTCACACGCGAGAACGCCGTCTGGGTCAGGACCGCGGCCTTCGGGTCGTCCTTGCCGGGGTCGCCGAGGATCCGGTACATGCTGGCGATCGCCGGAGCGAGGTCGGCACCGCGGGCGGCGGACTCGAGCTCGTCGAACATCGACGCCCGGCTGCCGTCGCCCACCGGTGTCCGGGCCATGTCGGCGAGGAACCGGTCGATGATGACGGACAGCTCCTGCTCGCACACAGCCAGCAGGACCTCGTCGAGCGAGGCGAAGTGGTTGAACACGGTGCGCCGGGCGATGTCGGCCCGGGCGGCGAGGTCGTCCACGCTGAAGTCCCGGCCGCCGCGCTCGTCGATCAGGTCGCGAGCGGCCTGCAGGATCGCCGCACGGTGCTTCGCCTTGAGGGCAGCACGGCGGTCGGTCGCAATGGTCACGAAATCGAACACTAGGTGCATCGATGCACTCGGTGCAACGAAGTTGAGTGCATCCCCAGGTTCGTCCCCCGGTGCAGAACGTCTGTGCTGCACCGCTGTTCAGTCGGAGGTGCCGGGTGCCAGACTGGCCGGACGAACCGCCACCGTACGAAGGAGTACCGATGCCCGTCCGCCTGTCCCCGGAGACCCTCGACGAGATCGCCGCGAGCGGTGTCGCCGTGCCCACCTACGACCGCGACGGCATCACCGCCGGCATCGTCCACTTCGGCGTCGGCGGGTTCCACCGCGCGCACCAGGCGATGGTGATCGACCGGCTCCTGCAGCGTGGCGAAGCCCGCGAGTACGGCATCTGCGGCGTCGGCGTGCTCGAGCAGGACCGTCGGATGGCGACCGCGATGGCCGAGCAGGGCGGTCTGTACACGCTCGTCCTCAAGCACCCGGACGGCACCCGTGAGTCACGCGTCGTCGGCAGCATCGTCGAGTACCTGCTCGCCGTCGACGACCCGGACGCGGTCGTCGAGAAGATGGCGCACCCGGACACCAGGATCGTCAGCCTGACCATCACCGAGGGCGGCTACAACTTCGACCACGTCACCGGCGAGTTCGTCGCCGACGAACCCGTCGTCGCGGCCGACCTGCGCGGTGACGGCCCGCCCCGCACGGTGTTCGGCCTGGTGGTCGAGGCACTGCGCCGCCGACGGGACCGCGGCCTCGACCCGTTCACCGTGATGTCCTGCGACAACATCCAGGGCAACGGGCACGTCGCACGGTCGATGTTCACCGCCTACGCCCGGCTGCAGGACCCGGACTTCGCCGACTGGATGGACGAGCACGTGGCGTTCCCGAACTCGATGGTCGACCGCATCACCCCGGTCACCGCCGACGAGGACCGCGCCTGGGTCCGCGACGAGCTCGGCATCGACGACGCCTGGCCCGTCGTCGCCGAACCGTTCTTCCAGTGGGTGCTCGAGGACGCCCACCCCGCCGGCCGCCCGCCCTACGAGGACGCCGACGTCCAGCTCGTCGACGACGTCGAGCCGTACGAACTCATGAAGCTCCGGCTCCTCAACGCCAGCCACCAGGGGCTCTGCTACTTCGGCTACCTGTCCGGGTACCGCTACGCGCACGAGGCCACGCAGGACCCGGCGATCGCGACCTTCCTGCGCCGCTACATGGACGACGAGGGCACGCCGACGCTGCACCCGGTGCCCGGCATCGACCTGGAGGACTACAAGTCGACCCTGATCGAGCGCTTCCAGAACCCCGAGGTGCGCGACACCCTCGCCCGGCTCTGCGCCGAGTCGAGCGACCGGATCCCGAAGTGGCTGCTCCCCGTCGTGCGCGAGAACCTGGCCGCCGGCCGGCCCGTCACGCTGTCCGCCGGCATCGTCGCGTCGTGGGCCCGCTACGACGAGGGCACCGACGAGTCCGGTGAACCCATCGAGATCGTCGACCGGCTCGCCGAGCCCCTGCACCGCATCGCCCTGACCCAGCGCGACGACCGCCTCGCCTTCATCGCGAACCGCCAGGTCTTCGGCGACCTGGTCGACGACGAACGGTTCGTCGCCGCGTACCGCGACGCCCTGGACGGGCTCATCGCGGACGGCGCGCACGCCACCGTGGAGCGCCTGTCACGGTCCTGAGACGCGACCGACCGACGGACGGGAGGCCCGTGGCGGCGCCGCCACGGGCCTCCCGTCCGCCTGTTGCCCACGAGACGGGCGCGGGACGGCGGTTCGTGTCCGCGCGATGACGGTTCCGGTTCACGAACCCCGAGGATCGTGAACCAGAACCGTCAGCCGCTCACCGCGCGACGTCGTCCCACGGCACCGGGGTGGTCTCGCCCGTCTCCCAGTCGCGGCGCAGCACGCCGTAACCGACCGACCCGACGGCCGGGCCGCCGTCGACGGGCCACGCCTCGCGGTAGTGGGCCTCCTGCACCCACCCGGCGCGGACGAAGACCCGGCGCATGGCGGTGTTGTCCTCGCGGGTCTGGCCCTCGAAACGCGTGATCGCCGGCATCGTCGTGAACACGTGGTCGGTCACCGCACGCAGGGCGGGGACGCCGAGGCCCCGACCCCGGAAGCGACCGGCCAGGCGCAGGTCGAACAGGGGGACGGGGTCCGCCAGGTCCTCGAGACGGACCAGTCCGATCCGCCCGTGCTCGTCGTGGTCGAGCCAGGAGGTGTCGTGCTCGTCGTCGCGGTAGGCGCCGGAGTCGACGGCGCTCGCCGCGTCGGCCGCGCTGATGCGCCGTCGGACGTGGAACGGGAACTCCTCGGACGTCAGGAACGCGAGCAACTCCTGGCGGTCGGCGCCGGTGGGGTCCAGGCGGGTGAGGCGGACGGCGGGAGCTGGCATGCCGCTCAGGGTAGTTGCACGGTCGTCGGGCAGGCTCGGGGCGTGCGAGGTGGGACGAGGACGACGGCCGCGGCCCTGACGGCGTTGGTGCTGGTCGGGCTGGTGAGGTGCTCCGGTGCGCCGGGTGGTGACACGACCGGGCCGACGTCGTCTGCTCCTGCTGCTGCGTCTGGGGCGGCTTCGGGTGCAGCGGCGCCGGCGACCGACCCGGCGACCGATCCCGCCACCGCGCGGGCCTTCGCGGCGCTGGAACGGCGGTACGACGCACGGCTCGGGGTCGCCGCGATCGACACCGGGAGCGGTCGGACGATCGCGCACCGCGCGGGGGAGCGGTTCGCGTTCGCGTCGACGATCAAGGTGTTCATCGCGGCCGCGGTCCTCGACGCCTCGTCCGACACCGACCTGGCGACCGTCGTGCACTACGACCGCGGCGACCTGCTCGAGTACGCGCCCGTGACGCGCGAGCACGTCGACACCGGGATGACGGTGCGCGAGCTCGTCGACGCGGCGCTCCGCTCCAGCGACAACACCGCGGCGAACCTGCTGGTGGAACGGCTGGGCGGGCCGGACGCGGTCGAGCGGTGGCTGCGCGGCATCGGGGACCGGACGACGAGCGTCGACCGGGCCGAACCCGACCTGAACCAGGCGATCCCGGGTGACCGGCGGGACACGACGACGCCGGAGCGGTTCGCGGCGAACCTCCGGACCGTGCTGCTCGGGGACGCGCTCGATGCCGCCGACCGGCGGGTGCTCCTCGAGGCGATGCTCGGCAACACGACCGGGGACGCGACGATCCGTGCCGGGGTGGACCCGTCGTGGCGGGTGGCCGACAAGACCGGCACGGCGTCCTACGGGGTCCGGAACGACATCGCGGTCGTGACGCCGCCGGGGCGCGACCCCGTCGTGCTCGTGGTCATGACGAGCCGCGCCGATCCCGGGGCGGAGCCGTCGGACGCGCTCGTCGCCGCGGCGACCCGCACCGCGGTGGCCGGGCTGTCCGACTGAGTCGCACGCGTCGCGGGACAGTCGTCGCGGGACTAGCGGAGGGTGGTCGCCCAGCGCCCGATGGTGTCGTACGCCCGTTCCCGCACCTCCGGCGCGGACAGCACGACGTCGTGCAGGGCACCTTCGAGTCGGCGGACCGTGACCTCCTCGCCGAGGGAGAGCGAGCGGTGCGCCACCGTGTCGACGTTCAGGGCGACGTCGGCCCGCGCCATGCCCGGGTCCCACCGCGGCTGGAGCATGCTCTTGTCGCTCAGCATCACCAGGGTCGGGACCCCGATGCCGAGGCCCTTCTCGACCTCTGCCTGGCCGTCGAAGACCGCTGCGAGCCACCCGGGGTGCAGGGGGAAGCCACGCTCCGGCCGCCACTGCTGCTCGTAGGTCCACGACCCCTCGCCCTCGGCCGAGACGGTGCGGGTGTAGAAGCCGGGGTCGACGGCGGGCATCGGCGCGAGGGGGTTCCGGCGGGCACCGAGCTTGATGACCGGTGCGACGATGGCCCGGCCGACCGCGGTGGCCTGGAACTCGAGCCACGGGCTGTTCAGCACGAGGCCGTGCACGAGCTCCGGGTGCCGGGCGGCCCAGAGCGACAGGGTCAGGCCGCCGGTGGAGTGGCCCATCGGGACGAGTCGGCGGCGGTCCGAGCCGGGGTGCTCGGCCGAGATCGCGTCGAGCGCTGCGGCGATGTCCTCGTCGTACACCGCCAGGTCGTCGACCATGCCCGGGGTCTGGTACGGGCGCAGGCTCCTACCGTACTTCCGCAGGTCCAGCGCGTGGAACCGGGCGCCGAGCCGCTCGAGGCGTTCGGCGAGCTCCACCTGGAAGAAGTAGTCCGACCAGCCGTGCACGTAGAGCACGTCGACCCCGTGCAGGGGCCCGCGACCGTGCAGCAGCAGGTCCGTCGGGGTGTGCCGGCGGCGGACCAGGGTGGCGACGACGGGCCCCTCGGAGTCGGTGCCGAGCGGCAGTTCGAGCCGCTCGTACGGTGCTCCGAGCACGTCCTCGTGCCACCCCTGGTCCGTCATGCGCCGAGCGTATCCGGCGCTGCTGCGGGTGGTGCTGGTGCGGGGGTGTGCGGCCGTCACCCGACCAGGACCACGACCTTGCCGCTGATCCGTCCGGCGGCCGCCTCGGCGTGCAGGGACGGCAGTGCGGTCAGCGGGATGCGCCGGGTGACCTCGACCGTGAGCGCCCCGGCGTCGACCAGGGACACCAGCTCCGCCAGGCGTTCGCGGTTGCGCAGGACGAACACCGTCTCCGCCCGGACCCCGCGGGACTCGTCGTCCGGCGTGGGCATGAACGCCGTGGTGCTGACGACCGCGCCGCCGTCGCGCACGACGTCGACGAGTGCCGCGAAGTCCTGCGGGTCGATCGGGGCGAGGTTGAGCAGCACGTCGACCGGCTCCGTCACGGCGGCACGGACGTCGGTCGTGGTGTGGTCGATGACCTCGTGGGCACCGGCTGCCCGGACGGCCTCGATGCTGCGCGGGCTCGCCGTCGCGATCACGTGGACCCCGGCGCGGACGGCGAGCTGGATCGCGTACTTGCCCACCACGCCGCCGGCTCCCATGACGAGCAGGCGTTGGCCTGCCTCGAGCCGCCCGTCGTCGAACAGTGCCTGCCACGCGGTGAGTGCCACGGAGGGCAGCGCCGCCGCGTCGGCCAGCGGGATGCTCGTCGGTGCGGCGACCACCGCGTCCGCCGGGGCGATGACGTACTCGGCCGCCCCGCCGTCGAGCTCCATCGGCAGGAACGCGACGACGGCGTCCCCGATCGCGATCCCCTCGACACCGTCGCCGAGCGCGTCGACGGTGCCGGACACGTCGTAGCCGGGGACGTGCGGCAGCTGGACCGGGATCGGCAGGAACCCGCCCCGCATCCCGTTGTCCGCCGCGTTGAACGCCGAGGCGGCGACGCGGAGTCGCACCTGCCCGGCGCCCGGGGTGGGCTGCTCGACGTCCTCGGTGCGGAGCACCTCGGGACCGCCGACCTCGTGGAACCGTACTGCCTGCATGATCGTGCCCTTCGTCGGTGTTGCTCGTATGCTTCGAGTTCGAAGCAACTGACGGTGACGCTAGCACTGCTTCGAACTCGAAGCAACAGGTAGGATGGATCTCGTGACCGATGCGCCGAACTCCCTGACCCCGACGCAGCTCGGGGCGTACTTCGCCTTCACCGAGGTGAGCAGCCTGCTGCGCCACGCGGTCGAGCGGCAGCTGCGCGACGTGGGCGGCCTGAGCTACGTGCAGTTCCAACTGCTCGCCCGGCTCGGTGACGCTCCGGGCGGGCAGCAGCGCATGACCGACCTCGCCGACGGGGTCGTCTACAGCCGCAGCGGGCTCACGTACCAGGCGCAACTGCTCGAGCAGCGTGGGCTGGTCACCCGTGGGCCCTCGCCCGACGACGAACGCAGCACGGTCGTGAAGATCACCCGGGCTGGTCGTGACGTCCTCGCCGCGGTCTTCCCCGGACACATCGAGGCGCTGCACACCCTGCTGTTCGCGTCGATGTCGGGCGCGGACGTCGACGACCTGGCGCGGATCCTCGGGGGAGCGGCGGAGCACCTGCGCGCGAACCCGCCACGCTCCGCGGGCGCGCGGCGGCGCGGCTGACCGACGGTCGCGCCGGCGGGTGTGCGCGGCCTAGCTGCGGGGGGCCCGCACCAGGAACAGCGTGATGGCGCCGAGGACGACCGCGGCGACGATGAGCGCCCAGGCGAGCACGATGACTGGCCCGTCCCAGGGGGTGAAGAGCAGGCCGACCCCGATCACCAGGGCCACGGCGGCGCCGATGAGGGCGAGGCGGTGCGGTCGTACCGGAGCGGTGCGTGTCACGGTTCCCACGGTACCAGCGGGTACGCCGGTCACACCGTCGTGCGCATCACCCACCGCCACTTGGCGATGCGGCGGTCGCGCACGAACCCGAACTGCGTGAACAGTTCTTCCGGCCCGGTGTGCAGGTAGGCCCCGCGCTGCGGCTTCCGCTCGACCGTCTGCTCCGGGTAGGCCTCGACGGTCCCGCCACCCGCCCGCCGGATCTCCTCGAGCGCGGTCGTGACCGCGGCGCGTGCGACCCCCTGGCCGCGGTGCCGGGACTCCACGAACACGCAGCCGATCCGCCAGTCCGGCGGCGTCGAGGCGTCGCGGGCGTACGCGCCGGGGTTCAGGATCGTCGGCAGCTCGACCGGCCGCCCGAACTGGCACCAGCCGACCGCCGTGCCGTCGGCGTAGACGAGCACCTGGTGGTTCGTGCCGTTCCGCACGTGGCGGTGCTTCGCCTCCTGGTGGGACACCGTCGGGTCGGGCGTCCCGCGTGGGCCGTCCGGGTGGAAACCGATGCACCAGCACCCGCCCCACACACCGTTGCTGCGGGTCACGAGCGCGGCGAAGTCGGGCCACGTCTCCTCGGTGAGCATCGCCGTCGAGTACTCCATGGGCCGATGATCCTCCGGTCGTGGCGATCCCGCCACCACCGCGACCGTGGTGCTCGGAACGGCGCGCGACCGGCGATCAGGCCGCGCTGCGCCGGGCGGTGGCGAGGCCGGAGACGAGCGCCGCGACGCCGAGCCCGATGCCGACCACGCCGGCGAGTGCACCGAAGAACATCAGCGCCCCGGCACCGATGTTCGCGCCGCCCTCGCCGGAGTCGTTCGCGTTCGCGTACCCACCGACGAACGATGCCAGGAACGCCACGACGAGGAACGCCGTGCAGAGGATGTGCAGCACACGTGGCGCGATCGGGGTCATGCCCGGATCGTAGCGCGGCGGCGGGGAGCGGATCGCACCGGCACTTTCCCAGCGGACACGACGGTGTTCCGCGGGGAAGTCACGGCCACCGCCCGAGCAGGACTGCGAGCCTCTCCCGACCGCGCCGATGGCGGTGCGACCGAGGGGGAACGGACGACATGACGATGCGACGTGCAGGGGGAGCCGCGCTCGGCTTCGTGGGTGGCAGTGTGCTCGCCGGGTTGCTGGTGAGCGTCGGCGTGACGCCGGTGATCGCGGTCGCCGGCGTCGGCACGACCTCGGCGATCGGGGTGTTCGAGTCGCTGCCGGAGGACATCGAGATCGGGCAGCTGCCGCAGCGGAACCAGATCTGGGCGTACCGCGGCGGCGAGCCGGTGCACCTGGCGAACGTGTGGGACCAGGACCGGCAGGAGCTCACGCTCGACCAGATCAGCGACCACCTGGAGCACGCCGCGGTGGACGGCGAGGACAAGCGGTTCTACGAGACCGGCGGCGTCGACGCGACGTCCGTCGTCCGGTCGCTCGTGAGCGTCGCCACGTCCGGGACCGAGGGCGGGTCGGGTGGTTCGACCCTGACGATGCAGCTCGTGCGGAACATCAAGATCCAGCAGGCGAGCGAACTGCCCACGGCCGAGGAACGCGAGGCCGCGTACGAGGACGCGACCCGGCGGACACCGCAGCGCAAGCTCGCCGAGATGAAGCTCGCGATCAGCCTGGCGAAGCAGTACACGAAGCAGCAGATCCTGGCGGCGTACCTGAACATCGCCTACTTCGGCGACCAGACCTACGGGGTGCAGTCGGCGGCGCAGCACTACTACGGCAAGTCGGCGACCGACCTGACCCCGGCCGAGGCGGCGTCGCTCATCGCGATCGTGCAGTGGCCGGAGCGACGGGACCTGTCGACGCCGGACCATCACCGCGACAACGCCGCGCGGCGGAACGTGATCCTGCGGTCGATGCACGAGCAGGGGCACCTGTCGGCCGAGGAGTACCGCACGGCTCGGCTGTCCCGCGTCGCCGACTCCGTCCACCTGACGGCCCCGCAGCAGGGGTGCGAGGCGGTCGAGGTGGGCGCGGAGTTCTTCTGCGACCACGCGGAGACCATCGCCCAGCGGCTCCCGCAGCTCGGCGCGACGAAGCAGCAGCGGGCGGACGCCTGGCGCACCGGCGGGTACCGGATCCAGACCACGCTCGACCTCGACCTGAACGCGGAACAGAAGCGGCTGCTCGACCAGTACGACCCGAAGACCGAGACCCGGCTGGCGCTGGGGGCCACGTTCAACACGGTCGAGGCCGGGACGGGCCGTGTGCTGACGATGGCGCAGAACACCGACCACGACCGGTCGTCCGACGCGCCCCGCACCGCGACCTCGCTGAACTACGCCACCGACCAGGCGGACGGCAGCTCGACGGGGTTCCAGACCGGGTCGACCTACAAGATGTTCACCCTGCTGGCGTGGATCGAGGCCGGCCGCAGTCCGGACACCGTCGTCAACGGCACACCGCACCCGCACAGCGAGTGGACCGCCTGCGGTGGACCCGCCTCGGCGTTCTGGCAGCCGAAGAACGACTCACCCGGGCAGCGTGGTCCGTACTCGGTCCGGTCGGCGACGGCGCAGTCCGTGAACGCGGCGTACCAGTCGATGGCCGAACAGCTCGACCTGTGCGACATCCGCGACGTGGCCGAGCGGCTGGGGGTGCACCTGGCGACCGGCGGCGAGCTGCCCTGGAACCCGGGGTCCCTGCTCGGCACCGAGAGCATCGCCCCGCTCACGATGGCGTCGGCCTACGCCGGCATCGCGAACGGCGGGCGGTTCTGCGCACCCGTGGTGATCGACCAGGTCATCGCACCCGACGGCGAGGAACTCGGCGGACAACCCCGCACCTGCACGCAGGCGGTGTCGCCGCAGACCGCGGCCACCGCGTTCGACGTCATGCAGGGCGCGTTCCGCGGCGGCACGGCGAGCGGCGGGCAGACCCCCGACGGCGCGACCCTGTTCGGTAAGACCGGCACCACGGACGCGGCCGACCAGGTGTGGCTGGTGGGCGGGACCTCGCGTGCCGTCACCGCCTACTGGCAGGGCAACACGGACGGCGCGAAGCACAACCTGCGGTCGTTCTCCAACGGTCAGGGCGGCACCTATGCGGGGTCGCGCGCGGCCGTCTGGCGCGACGCGCAGACGGCGGTGAACGCGGCGTTGCCGGTCGGCTGACGGCCCGGAACGCAACCACGAACGGACTGGAGGCGCGGTGCCAGCTGGCACCACGCCTCCAGGCCGGTTCTCGGTTGCGTCCTACGACAGCTTCTTGCTGTCCTCGAGCCAGCCCGCGAGCTTGGTCATGTAGTCGGCCTGCGACGCGTAGTCGAGGGCCGGGAACGTCCAGCTGTGGACCTGGCCCGCCTCGAGCGCGGCGTTGTCGGCGAAGGTCGGCTGCTTCTCGAGGTCGGCGACCTGGTAGCCCTGCTGCGACAGCAGCAGCACGTCACCGGTGATCTGGCCGGCGTTCTCCCACGAGTAGATGCCCCAGTAGAAGCCCTCGGGCTTCGGGTTGACGAAGTCGACCCCGTACGACGCGTACATCTGCAGCGACGGCTCGTCGGTCGGGCGGGTGACGTACGCGCCGTCACCGTCGGCGTACATCGAGACGACCGACAGGTCCTTCTCCTTCGAGACCTTCTCGAGCTCGTCGGCCGCGGTGTCGAAGCGCTCCTCGGCGGCGTCGACCATCGACTCCTTCGCGCCGAGGGACTCGGACAGTTCGGCGATCTTCTCGATGACGTCCTCGCCCTTGCCGCCCCACTTCACCTGGACGACCGGCGCGATGGCCTCGATCTGCTTCTCCTGCGCCTTGTCCTTGAAGCCGTAGCCCGGCTGCTTCGTGTCGAGCGTGCCCTTGGCGTCGGTCGGGTAGACCGAGGTGACGACGAGGTCGGGCTTGAGCGCGGCGAGCTGCTCGAGGTCGATGTCGCCGTAGGCCGTGCCGAGCTGCGTGATGCCGTCGGTGTCGAGACCCTTGAACCGGGCGTCCTTCGCCATCGTCAGCTGCCCGAAGGTGCCGACGGGCTTCAGGCCGTACTCGATGAACGACAGGGCGATGTCGTTCAGCACGACGACGCGCTTCGGCGTGTGGTCGACCTTCACGGTGGCGCCCGTGGCGTCCTCGTACGACCACGCCTTCGACGCGGCGGTGCCGCCGTCGGAGTCGGAGTCGTTCGAGTTGCCGGTGCTCGAGCAGCCGGTCAGGAGGAGTGCCGAGACGGTCACGGAGGTCAGGAGGGCGGCGCGCAGGTGGCCACGTCGGGAGGTCTTCACGTTAGGAGAGGCTAACCTAAGTTCGCGGTACTCGCCAGCACGTCTTCGGTTTTCGTCGGGACCGTGCGCTCGGTCGGGGCACTCGGGACCGTGTGCCCCGTCGGGGCACTCGGGACGGGGTCGTGCTCGTCCGCCTCGGGCACGATCATCGGTGCACCGGTCACCGGGTCGGGGAACACCCGGGCGTGCAGGCCGAACGCGTGCTCGAGCAGTGCCGGGGTGAGGACGTCGTGGGGGGTGCCGTCGGCCACGACCCCGCCGTCGTGCAGCACCACGAGCCGGTCGGAGTACCGCGCCGCGAGCGACAGGTCGTGCAGCACCATGACGATCGTCGACCCCTGCTCACGGTTCAGCCGCCGGACGAGCCGCAGGACCTCGAGCTGGTGCGCGAGGTCGAGGTAGGTGGTCGGCTCGTCGAGCAGGAGCGTCTGGGCCTGCTGCGCGACGACCATGGCGATCCAGGCGCGCTGGCGCTGCCCGCCGGACAGGCTCGTGACGTCGCGGTGCGCGACCTCGGTCAGGCCGGTGGCGGCGATGGCCTCTTCGGCGACGGCGGCGTCCTCGGCGGTCCACGGCTTCGCCCACGACTGGTGCGGGTTCCGGCCGCGCATCACCAGGTCGAGCACGCTGGTGCCCGCGGGGGCGACGGGGGACTGCGGCAGGATCGCGAGCTTGCGGGCGACCTGGCGGTTCGGCTCCCTGCGGATCGGGGTGCCGTCGAGCATGACCTCGCCGGCCTGCGGCTTGAGCACGCGGCCGAACGCCTTGAGCAGGGTCGACTTGCCGCAGCCGTTCGCGCCGAGGAACGTCGTGACGGTGCCGCGTTCGATGCGAAGGTCCAGGTCGCGCAGCACGGGCTGGCGGTCGTAGCCGACGGACAGGCCCGTGGCTTCGAGGACGGGGGTGTGGTGCTCGTGCTCGTGTTGGTGCGATGTTGTCATCGGGACATCTCCTTGCGGTGACGGACGAGGAGCCAGATCAGGTACGGCGCCCCGATCACGGTGGTGATGATGCCGACCGGCACCTGCCACGGGAACGCGGAACGGGAAAGCAGGTCGGCGGCGAGCACGAGCACGGCGCCGAGGGCACCGGCGAGCAGCAGCGGCGGCCGGTTCGTCCCGGCAAGCCGGAGCCCGACCTGCGGCACGACGAACGCGACGAAGCCGACCGGTCCCGCGGCGGCCACGGCGGCGGCGGTCAGCACGACCGCGAGCGCGATGACGAGCAGCCGGTGCCGCTGGACGCCGAGTCCGACGCCCGTCGCGACCTCGTCGCCGAGCTGCCCGATGCCGAGGGCCGCACTCGTCGCGAGCGCGATCGGCACCGCGACGACCGCCACCACGAGCAGCGGCCAGACGCTCTCCCACGAGGTGCTCGACAGGCTGCCGACGAGCCACTGCGACGCCGCGGTGGCGACGGTGATCTTCGCGCGGACGAGCAGGTAGCTCGTCACCGCGTCGAGGGTCGCGCTCACGCCGATGCCGACCAGCACGAGCCGGTAGCTCTGCACGCCGCCGCGCCAGCCCAGGCCGTACACCAGGACCGCCGCGACCAGGGCGCCGATCGTGGCCGCCACCGGGATCCCGCCACCGAGCACCAGGGACGACACCGAGTACGTCCCGCCGCCGAGGACGATGGCCGCGACCGCACCGACGCTCGCGCCCGCGGTGACACCGATGATGTCCGGGGTGCCGAGGGGGTTGCGGGTGAAGGTCTGGGTGAGCGCGCCGGCCACCCCGAGCGTCAGGCCGACGAGTGCGCCGGTGAGCACGCGGGGCAGGCGCAGGGTGGTGATGATGAAGGCGTCCGGCCCGGACTCCAGGCCGAGCAGGGACCGGATGACGACCCCGGGTGCGATCCACGTCGAGCCGACCGCCGTCCCGAGGACGATGAGCACCAGGACGGTGGCGAGCGACCCGACCGTGTACCAGAACACCCGGGGGCGCCAGGCGAGGCCGACGGGGCCGATGCGGATGCCGGCGCGGCCGGGGGTGCGGGCAGCGGGGGCGGGCGTGCCGGGCGTGGTGGTCTCGGGCGTGCTGCTGGGCGCGCTGCCGGGCGTGCTGCCGGGCGTGCTGCCGGTGCTGCGCACCGCTGCCCCGCTCACAGCGACACCAGCGATCGGCGACGGGCCACGGCGACGAACACGGGGCCACCGATGACGGCGAGCACGATGCCGACCTCGACCTCGGAGAACCCGCCGATCAGGCGACCGATGACGTCGGCGAGCAGCACGAGGGCGGCACCGACCAGACCGGAGACCGGCAGGGTCCAGCGGTGTCCGGTGCCGACGAGTGCACGGGCGACGTGCGGCACCGTCAGACCGACGAAGCCGATCGGGCCGGCAGCAGCGGTCGCCCCGGCGGCGAGCAGCGTGATCCCGCCCAGGCCGACGAGCCGGGCGACGAGCACGTTCTCGCCGAGCCCCTTCGCCAGCTCGGACCCGAGCCCGAGGGCGTCCAGGGCGCGGACGTTCAGCACCGCGAGCACGAGCCCGGCGGCCAGGAACGGCCACACCGCGCCGAGGATGTCGAGCTGCCGTGCCGCGAGGGACCCGACGACCCAGAGCCGGTACGCGTCGAGCGAGGCCTGGTCGGTCAGCACGACGAAGGAGGTCAGGGCGGCGAGCAGCGCCGAGACCGCGGCCCCGGCGAGGGCGAGTGGCACCGGACTGGCGGTGCCGCTGCCGGCGATGGTCACCGAGAAGACGACGACGCTGGCGACCAGGGCCCCGACCAGGGCGAACCACACGGTCGCGCTCGTGCTCGTCACCCCGAACACGTAGACGCCGAGCACCACCGCGAGTCCCGCACCCGACGAGACCCCGAACAGGCCGGGGTCGGCGAGTGGGTTGCGGGTGTGTCCCTGCATGAGGAGCCCGGCAATGCCGAGGGCCGCCCCGACCGCAGCACCGATCAGCGTGCGCGGGATGCGAGAGCCCCACACGATCGCCTCGTCGGTGCTCGACCCCGAGCGGGTGAGCCCCGCCCACACCTCGGCGACACCGATGCGGTTGCTGCCGAGCAGCATGCTCGCCACGGCGACGAGCACCAGGGCGACGACGAGGCCGATGATGACCGCGGTCCGTCGCCGCATCGCGGTCCGGTGCACACCGAGGGCGCGGGACGCGTCGCCGTCTCGGGCGCTGGACGCGACGGGTTCGGGGGCCTCCGGACCGGAAGCCAGAACGGGATTGGGGGCTGGCACGGAAGTCATCTTAGGTTAGCCTTGCCTCATGGCGAAGACCCCGCGGCTCCTGCCGACGAACCCCCGGCTCTTCCGCGCCCGTGTCCTCCGGACCCAGCGGGTGACCCCCTCGATGCAGCGCGTCACCGTCACCGGCGACGACCTGCACGAGTTCGGCTACCTCGGTTTCGACCACTGGTTCCGCCTGTTCGTCCGACGCCCCGACCAGGACGCCTTCCGGATGCCCGACCTGGACGGCAAGAAGTGGTGGCCGACGTTCCTCGGCATCCCCGAGGACATCCGCCCCCACTGCGCGAACTACACCGTCGCCGCGTACCGGCTGCTCGCCGACGGCACCGCCGAGCTCGACATCGACTTCGTCGTGCACCTGGACCACCGCGGTCAGCTCGAGGGCCGTGCCGCGATCTGGGCCTGCTCCGCCCGCCCCGGCGAGGAACTCGCGATGCTCGACCAGGGCTGCATCTTCGACGTCCCGGCCGGCACCAGCGAGGTCATCGTCGCAGCGGAGGAGACCGGCCTGCCCGGCATCGTCGGCATCGCCGCGTCGTTGCCGCGCGACACCGTCGGCCGCATCATCCAAGAGGTCCCGACCCCCGCCGACATCCGCGACCTCGACGCCCCCACCGGCGTGCAGGTGACGTGGATCGTCCGGCAGCCCGGCGCCGTCCCCGGCAGCGGCGCCCTCGCCGAACTGCAGCGGCACGTGCCGTCCGACGACCAGGGGTACGCGTTCGTCGTGGGGGAGTCGCGACTCGCAACGGAGGGCCGCCGCCACCTGCACCGTGCGGGCCTGCCGAAGTCCCGCATCACGTTCTCCGGGTTCTGGAAGCACGAGACGAAGGTCTCCGTCCCCGCTTGACCCGTGCGCTGCCTGGCAGGTACGCCCGTTTCCGCCAGGCACGCCCGTTCCCGCCAGGTACGCCCGGTCTTTCCCCTTGCGCCCGCGATGCCTGGTCCTTTCGGGCGTACCACCACAGAACTTCCGACCAGGCATGCCCGGTTCCGCCAGGTATGCCCGGTTCGGCCAGGTGCGCCCGGTCTCTTCCCTTGGCGCGCGCGATGCCTGGTGCTTTCGGGCGTACCGCCACAGAACTTCCGACCAGGTACGCCCGGTTCTGCCAGGTACGCCCGGTCCCGCCAGGTACGCCCGGTTCGGCCAGGTGCACCCGGTTCTTCCCCTGGCGCGCGCGATGCCTGGTGCTTTCGGGCGTACCGCCACAGAACTTCCGACCAGGTACGCCCGAAAGCGCCAGCCGCGCCGCGCCCGTGACGCGACCAACGGACGGACGGGAGGCCCGGTGCCAGCTGGCACCGGGCCTCCCGTCCGTGGTGGGGTCGCGTCAGCCCTTGAGGCCCGAGCCCGTCACGCCCTCCACGATCTGCCGCTGGAAGATCAGGTAGAGGATGATCAGCGGCAGCGCCGCGAGGATCGCACCGGCCTGGATGTCGGCGTAGCGCTGCCCGAAGCTGCCCTGGACCGTGGCGAGCCCGACCGGGATCGTCATGAGGTCCGGGTTGGACAGCACGAACAGCGGCAGCAGCAGGTTGTTCCACACCCCGACGAAGGTCAGGATCGTCACGGCCGCGATCACCGGACGCGACAGCGGCAGGATGACCGACCAGTACACCTTCCAGATGCCGGCGCCGTCGATGCGCGCCGCCTCTTCGAGCTCCTTCGGGATGCCGTCGAAGAACTGCTTGAAGATGAACACCGCGATCACGGCGGGCACCTGCGGGAAGATCACCGACCAGTAGGTGTTGAGCAGGCCGACCGCGTTGAGCTCCTGGAAGATCGGGATGATCAGCACCTGCGTCGGGATCATGATCCCGAGGATGATGAGCAGGAACGCGATGTTGCGGCCGCGGAACACCAGCCGAGACAGCGCGAACGCCGCCATCGACGCGAACAGCACGGTGAGTGCCGCCGTGACGACGCTCGTGATGGCGCTGGCGAGGTACCAGTTCCAGATGTCGCCGGCCTGGAACAGCGACGAGTACGAGTGCAGCGTCGGGTTCCAGTTCGACAGGATCGCGTTCGCGCCGAGTGCGGCGACGCCGTTGTCGGACAGCGACGTCTTCAGGGCGAACACGCTCGGGATGAGCCAGATGATCGCGAAGATCGTCAGGACGATCCCCGACGCGATCGTGAAGCCGCGACCGCTGACGCCGATCTTCGCGGCGCTCGTCGGAGCGGCGGACGAGACGCCGGTGCGGAGCTTGCGGCCGGTGGTGATGCTCTCGGTGGCGGTCATGTCAGGCCCCGATCTCTCGCTTGGCGGCAGCGCGCTCGACGAGCTGCCGGATGACCGCGATCGCCACGATCACGATGAACAGGAGGACCGACGCGGCCGATGCGGCACCGAGCCGGTTGTCGGTGAAGCCGACGCCCGTGATGAGCTGCAGCGAGACCTGGGTCGAGATGCCCGGCCCGCCGTTCGTCATTAGGTAGACCTGGTCGAAGATCTTCAGGCTCGCGATGATCTGCAGCAGGACGACCAGGGTCGTCGTGCGGCCGAGCAGGGGGAGCGTGATCGACTTGATCTGCTGCCAGTTCGACGCACCGTCGACGGCGGCTGCTTCGTACAGTTCGCGCGGGATCTCCTGCAGACCGGCCAGGTAGAGCACGAAGTTGAAGCCGAGGGTCCACCACACGGTGGCGATCGCGACACCGATCATGGCCGTGTTCGGGCTCGACAGCATGCCGGAGCCGGGCGTCATGCCGATCGCCGACTGCAGGCTCGCCCACAGACCGGTGCTCGGCGTGAAGATGAACACCCAGATCAGCGAGATCGTCGCCGACGGCAGGATGAACGGCAGGAAGAACGCCAGACGGAAGAACCACTGCCCGCGGTTCATCCGGTTCGTCAGCACGGCGAACACGAACGCCAGGATGACGAGCGGCGGGGTCGTGTACAGCGTGAACTGCAGCGTGTGCCAGAGCGACGACCAGAAGTCGCTGCGCCCGAGCATCTCGGCGTAGTTCGCGAACCCGGCGAAGCTGCCGAGCCCGGTGCGGACGGTCGAGGTGTTGAAGAAGCTCGTGACGATCATCCAGACCGTCGGGCCGAGCAGGAAGGCCACGTAGAACAGGCCGAACGGGGCGAGGAACAGCCAGCCGCTGCGGCCCTGGCCGCGGTTCACGCTGGAGCCGTAGGAGCGGTTCCGGCGGAGACGCGGCGCGGTGGCCGCGTCGGTCGGCCGGTCGAGGACAGGTGCTGTGGTCACGTCATCGTGCCTTTCGCGCGGTGTTCACGGCGATCGCGGGGGTCGTCTGCCCGGCATGGTCCGGCCGGGTCGTTGCGTGCCGGGTCACAGGGGGCTCGGGGTGTTGAGGTACGTCGCGAGCTGCGACTTGATGGCGCTGAGGGCCTGCGCGGGGGACGAGCTGCCCTGCTGCACGAGGGCGAGCTGGGCGCCCACCGTGCCCTCGAACGTCGAACCCGAACCGCCGTACCAGGCGGCATCGTCGAACACGGCGGTCTCGGCTGCGGCCGCGTAGTTCGACTGGGGCGTGAGCTTCTTGTACGCCGCGCTGTCGAACGTCGGGATGTAGGCCGGCACGTGCCCGCCCTCGGCCCACGTCAGGCTCTGCTCGAGCATCTGCTTGATGAAGAGCATGTGCTGCTTGCGCTGCTCCGGCGTGCGGGCCTTCTTCGGCAGGACGAACGTGTGCGAGTCCGCCTGGGTCGCCGGCTTGTCGTAGAGCTGGGGGATCGGCGCCATGCCGAAGTTCAGGCCCTTGATCGACTGCGCGGTGCTGATCTCCCACTCGCCCTGCATGAAGAAGCCGGCCTTGCCGTCGAACATGAGCGACTGCGCGGTGGCGTAGTCGAGGGCCTTGTTCAGCCAGCCCTCCTTCACCCACTTCTGGGTGCGGCTCGTGACCTCGTTGTAGGCGTCCTCGTTGACGGTGAGCTTCGACCCGCCGTCGCTGATGAACGGGGTGGCGTCCTTCAGCTGGTTGTACATCGTCCAGAAGAAGCGCCACGGGGTGGCCGTCTCCGGCACCACGTTCGCGACGTTGAGCGCCGTGCCGCCGGTGACCTTGGCGACCGCGGCGAGGGCCTTCTCGAAGTTGTCCATGCCGTTGAGGTCGACGAGGTTGCCGTCGCCGTCGATCAGGCCGGCCTTCTTGCAGACGTCGACGTTGTAGAAGAGGACGAAGGGGTGGGTGTCGAGCGGGACCGCGATGTTGTTGCCGTCGGTCTTCTGCGCCGCCCAGGCCTTCTGGTTGAAGTCGGCGGCGCTCAGGCCGACGCTCGCCAGGTCGTCGGACGTGATCGGGTCGAGCAGGTCACCGTCCCAGAGCGGCTTCGCGCGGGTCAGGTGCGCGACCGCGACGTCCGGCGGCTTGTTCCCGACGGTCGCCAGTGTCAGCTTCGAGTAGTACGGGTTGCCCCACGCGAACGTGGTGCCCTGCAGCGCGCTCGAGCCGCCGTGCTGCTTCGCGTAGCCGTCCTCCATGGCCTGCATGCGGACGCCGTCGCCGCCGCCGAACAGGTTCCAGAAGACGAGGGTCTCGGGGTTGAGTGCGCTACCGGCGAGGCCGGCGGCGAGGGGGCTCGAGCAGGCGGCGAGCGGCAGGACCGTCGCGGCCGCTGCGCCGGCGGCGAGGAAGCCCCGGCGCGAGAGGCGCGACGCGGGTGTTGCGGGTGGGATCGGCATGGCATCACTCCATCGGGATGGGCCGGGCTCGGGAACAGGGTCGGTGCTCCCGCCGGAGCATCGCTGCTCCGGACCCGGAGCACTGCTGCTCCGGACACGGAACGACCTTCCGGTGCTCCGTGAGCGCTCACATTAGCGCTCGCTCCCGGCATCCGCCACCCCTTTCGCGACGGCGTGGAACCCGGTAGCGTTTCCGTCAGGTGAGCGCTCACTTTCGTGACGGCCCGCTTCGGTTCCCGTCCGTGGCCCCACCCGCTCCCCGCACGAACCGCACTGCCACGATCGAAGGAGATCCATGCCCCGCACACACCTCGTCCTCGACGCCGCGTTCACCGTGGGGCCGGTGCGACGTCGCCTGTTCGGCGGGTTCGTCGAGCACCTCGGCCGCCACGTCTACGACGGCATCCACGAGCCCACCCACGAGACCGCCGACGAGCACGGCTTCCGCAAGGACGTCGTCGAACTCGTCAAGGAACTCGGCGTCTCCGCCATCCGCTACCCCGGTGGCAACTTCGTCTCCGGGTACAAGTGGGAGGACGGCGTCGGCCCCGTCGAGCAGCGCCCCCGCCGCCTCGACCTGGCCTGGCACTCGACCGAGACCAACGAGGTCGGCCTGCACGAGTTCCAGCACTGGCTCGACCAGGTCGGCTCGGAGCTCATGCTCGCCGTGAACCTCGGTACCCGCGGCACGCAGGAGGCCATCGAGCTCCTCGAGTACGCGAACATCGACGCCGGCACCGCACTGTCCGAATACCGTCGTTCGAACGGTCGCCAGGAACCCTTCGCCATCAAGATGTGGTGCCTCGGCAACGAGATGGACGGCCCGTGGCAGCTCGGCCACAAGAACGCCGACGACTACGGCAAGCTCGCCGCCATGACCGCCAAGGCCATGCGGCAGATCCAGCCCGACCTCGAGCTCGTCGCCTGCGGTTCCTCCGGGGCGTCGATGCCGACGTTCGGCGAGTGGGAGCGCACCGTCCTCGAGCACACCTACGACGACGTCGACTACATCTCCGCACACGCCTACTACGAGGAGGACGACGACCTGCCGTCGTTCCTCGCCTCGGGCGCCAACATGGACCACTTCATCAAGACGGTCACCACGGCCGCCGACCACGTCCAGGCGCAGAAGAAGTCCGACAAGCGCATCGACATCTCGTTCGACGAGTGGAACGTCTGGTCGATCAAGAAGTGGGAAGCGAAGGCCAAGACCTTCACGCTCGACGAGTGGCCTGTCGCCCCGCGTCTGCTCGAGGACGTCTACACCGTCGCCGACGCCGTCGTCGTGGGTGGCCTGCTCATCTCGCTGCTCCGGCACGCCGACCGCGTCGCCTCGGCCTCGCTCGCCCAGCTCGTCAACGTGATCGGCCCGATCATGACCGAGCCCGGTGGCCCGGCCTGGCGCCAGACGACCTTCTTCCCGTTCTCGGTCACCTCGCGCCTGGCGCAGGGCACCTCGCTGCAGGTGAAGGCCTCTGGTGACACGGTCGACGGTGGCAAGCACGGCGAGGTCCCGGTCGTGGACTCCGCCGCCACCGTGTCCGAGGACGGCAAGGCCGCGGTCTTCCTGATCAACCGCCACCCGTCCGAGCCGACCACGGTGACGATCGACCTGGCCGGCATCGGTGCGACGGGTGACGTCCACGCCGAGGGCGTCTGGGACGACGACCTGCACGCCGTGAACGACCTGGAGAACACCGCGCGCGTGGGACTCCGCACGAACGAGTCGGTCCGCCGCGAGGGCGACACCGTCACGATCGAGCTCCCGCCGGTCTCCTGGACCGCCGTCTCGGTCGGCTGACAAGGCGCCTCGGCGCACGCCACGGCGGGCGTCGAGTGAGCACAGAGGACGTCGGGCGCTCGCGCCCGACGTCCTCTGCTCGTTGCGGGGGCGCGGCGGGCGGCGCGAGTTCACGTGCTGGGCGACAGTTCACGGGGTGACGGGCGCGTGGACTGTCGCTGGGCCCGTGACGTGGCCCGCGCGGCGGCCGGGAGGCCCGTGGCGGCCTGGCACCGGGCCTCCCGTCCGGCATGTGGTTGCCAAAGCGACAGGTGGTCGGCAGTTAGCCGGGTCAGGTCCGCGAAACCGACAGTTCTCCACGGACGTTCGGCGCGGTTCTGTCGCTTTCGCGGAAAGGGCCGTGGCGTCGCGGCGCGGCGGCCGGGAGGCCCGTGGCGGCCTGGCACCGGGCCTCCTGTCCGGCGTGTGCGCGAGTTCACGTGCTGGGCGACAGATCACGGGGGCGTGCGCACGTGATGTGTCGGTGAGCGCGAAACGCGCGCCGCGTCAGCGCGCCGGCGGCGCCGCCGTGCTCGCGCGCTCGACGAGCCGCACCGGCACCAGGTCGGCGGCGACGCTGACCCGCTCGCCGTCGATCTGGGCGAGCAGGTTCGCGACCGCTCGGCGGCCGACCTCGTCGAAGGACTGGTGCACGGTGGTCAGCGGCGGCCAGAACGAGTCGGACTCGGGGGAGTCGTCGAACCCCACCACGCTGAGCGACGACGGCACCGGGCGACCGGACTCGTGTGCGGCGCGCAGGACCCCGAGGGCGGTCTGGTCGTTCGCGGCGAACACCGCGGTGATCTCCGGGCGTGCGGCGATCTCGAGCCCGGCCTCGTAGCCGTGCTCGGTCGTCCAGCCGCCGCGGAACACCGGGGGGACCGGTCGACCGGCGCGTTCCAGGGTGTCCTGCCACGCGGCGAGGCGACGGGCTGCCGAGTACGACGACTCCGGCCCGGCGACGTGCCAGACGGTCTCGTGCCCGAGGTCGAGCAGGTGCTGCGTGGCCTGTCGGGCGCCGTCGGCCTGGTCGGTGTCGATCGCGGGGTGGTCGGTGCTGCCCGTGGAGTCGATGATGACCATCGGCACGCCGTCGGGCAGCACGACCTCGGCGGTGTCGATGATGTGCGACTCGATGATGATCACGACGCCGTCGACGGCCTGTTCGTGCAGGCGCGAGAACGCGGAACGGACGCCCGCCTCGGTGCGCGAGGCCATCGGCAGCAGGGTGATCGTGAAGTCGGCGACCCCGGCGGCGTCGGCGATCGCCTCGAGCGTGCGCATGTTGCCGAAGGACGCGAGCGTGAACATGATCACGCCGATGGTGCGGAAGCGGCCGGAGCGCAGGGCACGGGCGGCGCGGTTGGGCCGGTAGCCGAGGGACTCCATCGCGCGCTGGACGCGGTCGCGGGTCTCCGGGCTGACGTTGTCGAAGCCCCGGGCGACGCGTGAGACCGTCTGCATCGACACCCCGGCGGCGTCGGCCACTGCGGCCATCGAGGGGGCACGGCGGGTGCCGGCGGGGGACTCCATCGTCACGCTGGCGCTCCTTCCGGATCGAGGGGCCGAGCGGTCGGCCTCCCCGGACGCTAGCGCATGTTGACGTTGCCATGCTATCGTCGCGTCGTTCGATGTTGACGTCAACATCGGTGACCGCCCGGACACCCTGATCCGGCCCGGCCCGGGCCGAGCCGCCGACATCGACCACCCGAACGCAGCAGACGAAGGAGTCACATGAGCACGCTCGCAGCGCGCCCCGGTGAGGCAGCACCGCGCCCCACCGCCGAGCGCCCGGCCGGCCGCCGCCCCAAGCCGCGGGGACGGTTCACCGGATGGCTGTTCGTCGGCCCGTTCGTCGTCGTCCTGGTCCTGATGCTCATCGTGCCGATCGGCTACGCGCTCTGGCTCAGCCTGTTCCGCGACCAGCTCATCGGTGGCAACCAGTTCGTCTGGTTCGCCAACTACGTGCAGCTCTTCCAGGACGCCAAGTTCTGGTCCGGGTTCGGCCGGGTCGCGATCTTCCTGGTCGTCCAGGTGCCGATCATGCTCGGCCTCGCCCTCGTCGCCGCCCTGGCTCTGGACAGCGCCCGACTGTGGGGGACGAGCTTCTTCCGCATCGCGGTGTTCCTGCCCTACGCCGTCCCCGGTGTCGTCGCCGCCCTGATCTGGGGCTTCATCTACGGCAACCAGTTCGGTCTGACGGGCGCCGCGAACGACGCGCTCGGCATCGACCTGCTGCAGCCGTTCAGCCCGAGCTGGGTCCTGACGTCGATCGGCAACGTGGTCACGTGGGAGTTCCTCGGCTACAACATGCTGATCTTCTACGCCGCACTCCGCACCGTCCCCGGTGAGCTGTACGAGGCGGCCGAGCTCGACGGTGCCGGCCCGATGCGCACGGTCTTCTCGATCAAGCTCCCGGCGCTCCGCGGCCCGATGGTCATCGCCACGATCTTCTCGATCATCGGCAGCTTCCAGCTCTTCAACGAGCCGAACCTGCTCAAGACGCTCGCCCCGAACGTCATCGGCAGCGCCTTCACCCCGAACATGTACGCCTACTCGCTGTCCTTCAGCGGTCAGCAGTTCAACTACTCCGCCACGGTCGCGATCGTGATGGGCGTGATCACCGCGGTGATCGCCTACGTCGTCCAGGTCCGCGGCACCCGCGAGGAGAACCGATGAGCACCATCCAGCACCCCGCCGGGCCCGCAGCGGCCACGGTGACCGAGGCGACCACGACGCAACGTGCGCCGCGCACCCGCTCGATCCGCGCCTCCAGGAAGGCAGACCAGCACGTCGACGGACGCAAGCCGAAGCGTTCCGGCCTGCTGACCGCGGTCATGGTCGTCTTCGTCGTGTACTCGTTCGCGCCGCTGTTCTACCTGCTCGTGAACAGCACGAAGACGCAGGCGTCGCTGCTCTCCACGTTCGGTCTGTGGTTCGGCGGAGACTTCAACCTCTGGCAGAACATCGTCGACACGCTGACCTACAACGACGGCATCTTCCTGCAGTGGTTCGGCAACACGCTGCTCTACGTCGTCGTCGGTGCCGGCGGGGCCACCCTGCTCGCCACCGTCGCGGGCTACGGCATGGCGAAGTTCCAGTTCCCCGGTCGCCGCGCGGTCTTCGCCGTCGTCCTCGGGGCCATCGCGGTCCCCGGTACGGCCCTGGCGGTCCCGACCTTCCTGCTGTTCTCGCAGGTCGGCCTGACCAACACCCCGTGGGCGATCATCCTGCCCTCGCTGATCAGCCCGTTCGGCATGTACCTGATCTGGACCTACGCGGTGGACGCGATCCCGGCCGAACTGCTCGAGGCCGCCCGCATGGACGGCGCCGGTGAGTTCCGGATCTTCTTCACGATCGCGCTCCGCCTGCTCGCGCCCGGTGTCGTCACCGTCCTGCTGTTCGCGGTCGTCGCCACCTGGAACAACTACTTCCTGCCGCTCATCATGCTCAGCGACCCGAAGTGGTACCCACTGACGGTCGGCCTGAACCAGTGGAACGCGCAGGCCACCGGGTCCGGCGCGCAGCCGATCTACAACCTCGTCGTCACGGGATCGCTCCTCACGATCATCCCGATCGTGGTCGCGTTCCTCTTCCTCCAGCGCTTCTGGCAGTCCGGCCTCGCGGCCGGGTCGGTCAAGGCCTGATCCCTTGGACGGGAGGCCGTGGCGACCCCGCCCCTGTCCTCCGGTCCGGCACACAGCAGCACCACCCCCTCCACGAAGAAGTGAAAGGCACTCCCATGAACAAGCGTCTCCGGCGCGGGCTCAGCGCCCTCGCCATCGGCGTCACCGCCGCGATCGCCCTCGCCGCGTGCGCCTCCGGCGGCTCCGGCTCCGGCGGATCGGCCGACGACATCGACAAGGCCCTGCAGGACGGTGGCACCCTGACCTACTGGTCGTGGACCCCGTCGGCGAAGGCCCAGGTCGCCGCGTTCGAGAAGCAGTACCCCAAGGTGAAGGTCAAGCTCGTCAACGCCGGCACCGGTGCCGACCAGTACACGAAGCTGCAGAACACGATCAAGGCCGGTTCGGGCGCCCCCGACGTCGCCCAGGTCGAGTACTACGCCCTGCCGCAGTTCGCGCTGTCCGAGTCGCTGCTCGACCTGTCGAGCTACGGCTTCGACTCGCTCGAGAAGGACTTCGCGAAGAGCACCTGGAGCTCGGTGTCGATCGACGGCAAGGTCTACGGCCTGCCGCAGGACTCCGGCCCCATGGCGCTGTTCTACAACAAGAAGGTCTTCGACAAGCACGACATCGCCGTGCCGAAGACCTGGGACGAGTACGTCACCGCGGCCAAGAAGCTGCACGAGGCGGACCCGAAGGCCTACATCGCGGCGGACTCCGGCGACGCCGGCTTCACCACGAGCATGATCGCCCAGGCCGGTGGCACCCCCTTCACCACCGACGGTGACAAGGTGACCATCAACCTGCAGGACGAGGGCACCAAGAAGTGGACGAGCACCTGGAACGAGCTCGTCGAGCAGGGCCTGCTGTCGAAGACGGTCGGCTGGACCGACGACTGGTACAAGCAGCTCGGCAACGGTGAGATCGCCACGATGATCACCGGCGCCTGGATGCCCGGCAACCTGGAGTCCGGCGTCGCCCAGGCCTCGGGTGACTGGCGCGTCGCCCCGATGCCGACCTACGACGGTGGCACCGCCCAGACCGCGAACAACGGCGGCAGCGCCCAGGTCGTCATGAAGCAGTCGAAGAACCCGGCCCTCGCCGCGGGCTTCCTCAAGTGGCTGAACTCCTCGAAGGAGTCCACGAAGGTCTTCATGGAGTCCGGCGGCTTCCCGTCGACCACCGCTGACCTCGACTCGTCGGCGTTCCTCGACGAGAAGCCGGAGTACTTCGGCGGCCAGCAGATCAACAAGGTGCTCGTCGACGCGTCGAAGTCCTCGGACAACGACTTCACCTACCTGCCGTACCAGGTCTACGCGAACAGCGTCTACGCCGACACCGTCGGTCAGGCGTACGAGAACGGCACCTCGCTCGACGCCGGCCTCGAGGCCTGGCAGAAGGCCCTCGCCAAGTACGGCAAGGACCAGGGCTTCACGGTCTCGTCGAAGTAGTTCGACAGCATCCCCGCGGGGCCGTGCGGACACGTCCGCACGGCCCCGCTCCACGCCTGGCCGGGCTCCACGCCCGGCCGGGCTCCACGCCCGGCCCGGCTCGACGCCCGGCCCGGCCGGCAACGAAAGAACCACACCATGCGCTTCGCCATCGGCGACACCGACTTCCTGCTCGACGGCGAGCCGCACCGGGTCCTGTCCGGCGCGATCCACTACTTCCGCGTCCACCCCGACCTGTGGGCCGACCGGATCCGCAAGGCGAAGCTGATGGGGCTCAACACCATCGAGACCTACGTCGCCTGGAACGCGCACGCGCCGTCGCCCGGGGTGTTCGACCTGTCGGGTGGCCTGGACCTCGGCCGCTTCCTCGACCTCGTCGCCGCCGAGGGCATGCACGCCATCGTCCGCCCCGGCCCCTACATCTGTGCCGAGTGGACGAACGGCGGCCTGCCGTACTGGTTGTTCGCCGACGGTTCCGTGGGTGTCCGGCGCAACGAGCCCGGGTTCCTCGCAGCGGTCGAGACGTACCTGCAGCACCTGGCCCCCGTGCTGGTCCCGCGGCAGATCGACCAGGGCGGGCCCATCGTCCTGGTGCAGGTCGAGAACGAGTACGGCGCCTACGGCTCCGACCCCGAGTACCTGCGCGCACTCGAGCAGATGCACCGCGACATCGGGCTGACCGTCCCCTTCACGAGCGTCGACCAGCCGATGGGCACGATGCTCGAGGACGGCTCCCTGCCCTCGCTGCACAAGACCGGTTCGTTCGGCTCACGCTCCGCCGCCCGCCTCGAGCGCCTGCGGCAGGCCCAGCCCACCGGGCCCCTGATGTGCTCGGAGTTCTGGGACGGCTGGTTCGACAGCTGGGGCGAGCACCACCACACCACGCCGGCGTCCGCCAGCGCGGAGGACCTCGACGTCCTGCTCGCCGCCGGCGGCTCGGTGAACATCTACATGTTCCACGGCGGCACGAACTTCGGCTTCACGAACGGCGCGAACGACAAGGGCGTCTACCGCCCGATCGCGACGTCGTACGACTACGACGCCCCGCTCGACGAGGCCGGCCGGCCGACGGAGAAGTTCCACGCCTTCCGCTCGGTGATCGCGCGCTACGCGCCCGTCCCGCCGCTGCCCGCGACGATGGAGCCGGGTGGATCGGGTCGCCTCGGTCCCGTGGACGCGTCCGGCGACGGCCTGGAGGCCCGGATCACCCCCGCCACGGACCTCGCCGTCCGTCTGGACCGCGTCGCGTCGCTCCGTTCCCTGCTGCCCACGCTCACGGCGTGGTCCGCGCACGACGAGCCGCCGACCTTCGACGCCCTCGGAGCCGCGAGCGGCTTCGTCGCCTACCGCGCCGAGGTCGACCTGCCCGCCGGAGGGGTACTGACCGTCGGCACCGAGGTGCGCGACCGAGCGATCGTGTCGGCCGACGGCGTCGTGGTCGGGCTCCTGGAGCGCGAGCACCACGACCGCGCCATCACCCTGCCGCCGGTGACCGGCACGCTCGAGCTCCTCGTCGAGGACCAGGGCCGCGTCGACTACGGCGTCCGCATCGGCGAGCCGAAGGGCCTGATCGGGGGCGTCTCGATCGACGGCGTCCCCGTGGCCCGGTGGACCGCGTCGCCGCTCGCCCTCGACCCCATCGCACCGGCCGCCGTGACCGCGCTGTCCGAGATCGCTCCCACCGGCGGCGACGTGCTCGCCGGGCCGACGTTCGCAGCTGGCTCGTTCGACCTCGACACCGTGGACGACCGGTACCTGTCGCTCGACGGGTTCCGGAAGGGTGCCGCCTGGGTCAACGGGTTCTGCCTCGGTCGGTACTGGTCGCGAGGCCCGCAGCAGACCCTGGCGATCCCGGGGCCGGTGCTCCGCCACGGTCGCAACGAGCTCGTCGTGCTCGAACTGCACGCCGCCGCGTCCCGCACCGCGTGCCTGCTCGTCGAGCCCGACCTGGGTCACACCGAGGCCTAGCCGGGCGCGCGGCCTGGTCGAACCGGGCGTCCCTGGTCGAATCGGGCGTCCCTGGTCGTATCGGGCGTACCTGGTCGGAGGTTTCGACCAGGTACGCCCGATTCTGCTTTCCATCGCGGGCGTCATGGGAAGGATCAGTCGCGGTCGAGGGCGTCCAGGTCGGCGAGGGCGCGCTCGGCGTCGGCGATCCGGTCGGCCTCGGGGCGCGTCCACCACTCGGGGCCGCGTTCGCCCAGCCCGTGCTTGGCCAGGCCGTTCCGGTGCCGCGCCGCCGCCAGGGCCTCGTCGTCGCCCGCGCGCTTCGCGGTCTTCACGGCGTTGCGCCCGCGCCCCAGGTGGGAGCGGAGTGCGGCGGCGAGTTCCTCGGGCAGGGCGGGGTCGGTGCGGCGCCAGCGTCGGCCGTCCACGACGAAGAAGTGGTCGTCGGGTTCAGCGGTCATGGTCCGAGTCTGCACCGTCGGTGGTGCCGGGTAGACAGGAGCCGATGAGCCACGAACGCGTCCGCCCGATGCTCGACGTCCGACGCATCTACGCCGAGCCGGCCGCCCTCGAACTCCAGCGCGGGCAGGAGATCGTCGGGCGCTGGCCGGACGCCGAGATCGTCCCGGTCGAGTCGCACTGGAACATCCCCGAGGTGCACGGCGACGAACGGAACGTCCAGCGCTGGGTGCGGATCAAGACCGAGGCGCTCGTGCTCGGCGTGAAGAAGTCGTTGGTGACCCGGCCGAACGGTCGCTCCGCCGACTTCATCGCACCGTCCACCGCGAACGGCTGCGCGATGGCGTGCGCCTACTGCTACGTGCCGCGGCGCAAGGGCTACAGCAACCCCGTGACGGTGTTCGCGAACATCGACCAGATCACCAAGCACGTGGCGCGGAACATCGCCAAGCAGGGGCCGAAGACCGAACCGAACCAGTGCGACCCGGAAGCCTGGGTCTACGACATCGGCGAGAACAGCGACTGCTCGGTCGACGCGATGATCAGCGACAACGTCCGCGACCTTTGCGACCTGTTCCGGATGACCCCGACGGCCAAGGCCTCGTTCGCCACGAAGTACGTCAACCGCGACCTGCTCGACTGGGACCCGATGGGCCGGACCCGGATCCGCTTCTCACTGATGCCGCACGAGACCGCGAAGGTCACCGACATCCGCACGAGCCCGATCGCCGAGCGCATCGCCGCGGTGAACGACTTCGTCGACGCCGGGTACGAGGTCCACCTGAACTTCTCGCCGGTCATCCTCACGCCGACGTGGGAGTCGGACTGGGCCGAGCTGCTCCGGCAGGTCGACGACGTGCTGTCCCCGGCCGCCAAGGCGCAGCTCGCGGCCGAGGTGATCTTCCTGACCCACAACCAGCCCCTGCACGAGGTCAACCTCGGGTGGCACCCCAAGGCCGAGGACCTGCTGTGGCGTCCGGACCTGCAGGAGCAGAAGGTGTCCCAGAACGGTGCCGTGAACGTGCGCTACCGGTCCGGCATGAAGGGGCAGCTCGTCGAGCGCTTCCGCGAACTCGTGGCCGAGCACCTGCCGTCCTGCCGGATCCGGTACGCCTTCTGACCGGCCCCCGACGGATCAGGGGATGAGGCGGTCGGCCCGGTACCGGGCGAACAGGTCCGCGAAGGCCTGCTCGGTCCGGCGGAACGCCGTGAACCCGGCGTCGCGGCTCTTCCCCATGTCGGTGACGACCTCCATCGCACGACCGAGGTCGGCGTCGGTGTGCCACCACGAGGCGAGCCGGGTGATGTCGGCCTCGGCGAGACCGTGGCGCTCGGCGATGCCGGCCCACTCGGACTCGTACGGCGCCATCTGCTCCTCGAGCGGTCGCGGAGCGTCCTCGTAGCCCACGACGCGCGTGGGGTCGACACCGAGGTGCGCGGCCAGGCGCGGCCACATCCATCGCCACCGGAAGACGTCACCGTTGACGATGTTGAACGGCTCGTCCGCACCCTCGGGTGACGTCGAGGCCCACACCATGTGCTCGGCGAGGATGCCGGCGTCGGTCATGTCGGTCAGGCCGTTCCACTGGGCCTCGCTGCCCGGGAACACGAAGTCCAGGTCGAGTTCCTTCGCCAGCGTGGCCTGCACGGCGAGTGTGAGGCCCATGTTCATCGCGTTGCCGACCGCGTGCCCGATCACGGTGTGCGAGCGGTGCACGGACCAGGTGAACCCCTGGCGCTCGGCTGCGGCGAAGAGCTCGTCCTCTTGTGCGTAGTAGAAGTTCGGGGTGTCGAGGCGCGGTTCCTCCTCGTGGAAGGGGGTGTCGGGCATCTCGCCCGCGGCGTACGCCTCGAACGGGCCGAGGTAGTGCTTCAGGCCGGTGACCAGGGCGACGTGCTCGAGCGGAGCGTGCGACAGCGCCGCGAGCAGGTCGCGGACCATGCCGCCGTTGACGCGGATGTTCTCCGCCTCGGTGTCCTGCCGCTGCCATGCAGTGAAGAAGACGTGGGTCGGGTGCTCGTCGGCGAGTGCGGCCGCCAGGCTCTCGGGGTCGCGCAGGTCGGCCGCGACGGTCCGGACGCCCTGTTCAGCGAGCGGTCGGCGGGAGAGCGCCGTCACGTCCCAGCCCAGGTCGAGCAGGTGGCGCACCAGGGCGGAACCGGTGATGCCACTGGCTCCGACGACCAGGGCTTCGCGGCGGGCAGAGGTCTGTTCGGTCGATCCGGTTGCAGTCATCCCTCGATGCAACCCACGTTGGGCGACACGTGTTCCCTCACCGCGTCCCGGCGACTGGCCTGTGTACACAAAGACGCACCACTTGTACCGTTGAGCGGTACACTCCTCGCGGAGGAACCAACATGCAACTCGTGCAACCACTCGCCACGCTGCTGGGAGCCACACAGGCCGACGCGCTCCGCGTCCTCGCCCGGACCGATTCGGGCATGACCGGACGACAGGTTGCGCGGGTCGCGGGCGCTCCGCAGCACACCGGCATCAAACGAGCGCTCGACAAGCTCGAGGCGGCAGGGCTCGTGCAGGTCGAGCGCGGTCTGCAGCACTCTGCCTACCGGGTCAACCGGGAACACCTGCTCTGGCCGGCGGTGGAACTCGGACTCGAAGCCAGCGACGAACTCGAACGTCGGATCGGCGCGTACGTCGCGTCGGCGCAGGCCGGGGTCCTCTCGGTCTCGATCTTCGGTTCAGTTGCCCGAGGCACCGCGACGCCGACGTCCGACCTGGACCTCCTCGTCGTCTTCGAGGAGACCGTCGACACGGACGTCGTCGTCCGCCTCGGTGACCTCGTCCGGCGGTGGACCGGCAACGAGTGCCAGGTCTTCGACGTGACCCGCGCTGATCTCCGTCGGTTCGTGGCCGAGGGAGACCCGCTCGTCGGGTCGTGGCGAGAAGAAGCCCGGACAGTCTTCGGCGAGGAGATCAGGACGTACATCTGATGGGCGCCCGCGTGCGCGCCGTCGACCGGGCCGCAGTCGCGATGCGCCGCGACGAAGCGCAGGCCTACCTCGAGGTCGCGCTCCTCTACGTCGAGTCCACGAGTCACGCGGACTGGAAGGCCGCCGGTGCGAACGCTGTGCTCGGCGGGATAGCGGCGTCGGACGCGATCTGCGGTGCGATCCTCGGCCACCACCACCTCGGCGACGACCACGCCGCCGCTCGTCGGCTGCTCGACACGGCCTGCGCACCGGACACCCGACCCGGCCTGCACTTCAAGCGCCTGACCGATGAGAAGACGAACTTCCAGTACTCGACGTCGCGTGTGACCCAGGAGAAGACACGGGGGCTGGTGACCGCGCTCGAACGGCTCATCCGAACGGTTCACGAGCACACCTGAAACAGGCGCGCCGCGACCCGGATCACCGCGGACGGCGGATGCGGATCGGGCCCTTGGCGGTCGACGGGTCGACGACGGACCCGCCCTGGGTGATCTCGACCTCGCCGCGCGCGACCATGCGGCGGGCGGCTCGACGTGCGGGCTCCATCAGCGGTCGCCAGTCGTCCGGGTCGAGTGAGCGTGCGACCTCGGACGGGCAGATGCTCGAGGTCCGCGCCCGTGCCGCGAGCAGTTCGTCGATGCGCTGCTCCAGAGCCCGGTCGGTGTCGTCGAGACCGTGTCGGCGGCAGGCTGCCGAACACCACTTCGCCTCCGGTGCCGCCGAGGACGGCATCCGTCGCCCGCACGAGGCGCAGGTCCGTTCGGCGTGTGCCGACTCCGATGCCGACGCATCGGCTTCCGTCCTGATCGCCCGTCCCATGGCCCCATCCTCGTCCTGCTCGGCAGGGCGGTCCACAGCGACCACGCACACGGTCCAGGTGCGCCTGGCAGCATCGGAGCGGTGAACCCCGACACCGTCCCCGCCCGTCCGCCCGAGCCGGCCTGGGTCCAGCACGTGATGTGGTGGCACGTCTACCCACTCGGCTTCGTCGGCGCCGAGGTCCGCCCTGCGTCACCGGTGGGGGAGCGTCCGCTCGAACACCGCTTCGACCGCTTGACCGGGTGGCTCGACCACGTCGTCGACCTCGGTCTGAACGGCCTGTTGCTCGGCCCGGTGTTCGCGAGCTCGACCCACGGGTACGACACGGTCGACCACTTCCGTGTCGACCCGCGCCTGGGCGACGACGCCGACTTCGACGCCCTGGTCACCGCGGCGCACGAGCGGGGCGTGCGGGTGCTGCTGGACGGGGTGTTCAACCACGTCGGGCGTGAGCACCCGGCGTTCCGTGCGTTGTCGGACCAGGGCCCGGAGGCGCCGACCGCCGACCTGTTCGCCATCGACTGGTCCGGGTGGCAGCCGGGGCAGCCCGTGCCCGTCGGACTGTTCGAGGGCCACGACATCCTCGTCGCGCTCGACCACGACAGCCGTGCCACCGAGGACCTCGTGGTGCAGGTCATGACGCACTGGCTGGCCCGCGGCGTCGACGGTTGGCGGCTCGACGCGGCGTACGCGGTGCCGCCGGCGTTCTGGGCGCGGGTGCTGCCGCGGGTGCGGGAGCGGTTCCCGGACGCCTGGTTCAGCGGCGAGGTGATCCACGGCGATGCGGCGGCGATCGCACGCGACTCGACGATGGACTCGCTGACCCAGTACGAGCTGTGGCAGGGGATCTGGCACGGCATCGCGGACCGCAACGGCCACGAGCTCGCGCACGCGATCGAGCGGCACGACGCGCTGCTGGCCACCTTCGCCCCGACGACGTTCGTCGGCAACCACGACGTCACCCGGATCGCGAGCGCGGTGGGGGAGCGGTTCGCCGGGCACGCCGCCGCGGTGCTGTTCACGGTGGCGGGGACCCCCGTGGTCTACGCCGGCGACGAGTACGGCTGGACCGGGGTGAAGGAGGAACGTGAGGGCGGCGACGACGCGGTCCGCCCGGAGTTCCCGGCCGAGGTGCCGGAGCCGACGGACCTGACCCACGCGTACGAGGCGCTCATCGCCCTGCGCCGTCGGAACCCGTGGCTGCACCGCGCGCACACCGACGTCGTGCACCTGACCAACACCGCCGTGGTGCTGCGGACCGCGACGGCGGACGCCGCCGTGGTGACCGCCCTGAACCTGTCGGACGATCCCGTCGAGGTGCCCGCGGCCGACGCGACGCAGGTCGAGGCGGGCGGGGCTGATCTCGGGGACGGGCCCCTGCGCCTCCCGGCCGGGGGTTGGGCCGTCCTGTCGCGTTCGTGAGCAGAAACGGTCGGGTCCCCATCGAGGACCCGACCGTTTCTGCTCACCAAGCGAACACGCGAACACGCGAACACGCGCACGCGCACGCCCGAACGACGCTACTTGCGCGCGGACGCCGCCCGGCGCTTGTTGAACACGTCGAACGCGACGGCGGCGAGCAGCACCAGTCCCTTGATCAGGGACTGGAACTCGGTGCCGACACCGAGGATCGACATGCCGTTGTTCAGCAGGCCGATGATCAGACCGCCGACGATGGCTCCCGGCACGGTGCCGATGCCGCCGGTGACGGCCGCGCCACCGATGAACACGGCGGCGATGGCGTCGAGCTCGAAGCCGTTGCCCGCGCCCGGTGCCGCCAGGTTGAGCTGGCCGGTGAAGACCACACCCGCCAGGGCCGAGATGACACCCATGTTGACGAAGAGCAGGAACGTGACGCGCTTCGTCTTCACGCCCGACAGCTGCGCGGCCAGGGCGTTGCCACCGATCGCGTAGATGTGGCGGCCGAACACCGCGCTCCGCATGACGACCGAGTAGATCACCACGAGGGCGCCGAGCACGACGAGCACGATCGGGGTGCCGTTGTAGCTGGCGAGCAGGAGCGCCACGTAGATCACGAGCACGGCGCCGAAGGCCGTCTTCACGATGAACCAGGCGAACGGCTCGCTCTCGAGCTGGTACTTGCGACGCGTGATGCGACCGCGGAACGCGGCGATCACCATGACGGCCGCGGCGGCGAAGCCGAGGATCATCGTGAGCGGCTCGTACCCGGTGGTGCCGAAGGACGGCAGGAAGCCGGAGCCGAGCGAGCGGAAGCCGGCGGGGAACGGCGAGATCTGCTGGTTCTGCAGGACGATCTGGGCCGCGCCGCGGAACGCGAGCATGCCCGCCAGCGTCACGATGAACGCCGGGATCCCGAAGTACGCGATCCAGAAGCCCTGCCAGGCGCCGACGAGTGCACCGACCACCAGGCAGAGCACGACCGCGATCGGCCACGGGATGTTCCACTGCGTGATCATCACGCCGGCCATGGCACCGGTGAAGGCGACCACCGAACCGACCGACAGGTCGATGTGGCCGGCGATGATGACCATGACCATGCCGATGGCCAGGATGAGGATGTAGCTGTTCTGGACGATCAGGTTCGAGACGTTGATCGGGGCCAGCGTGATGCCGTTCGTGGTCACCTGGAAGAAGATGACGATGACGATCAGCGCGATGAACAGGCCGATCTGTCGGAGCTGCCCGGTGAGGTAGCCGACGGCGGACTTAAGCGCGTTCATTGACAGGGGTCTCCCGTTCCTGGGTCATGTACTGCATGAGGACCTCGGGCGTCGCCTCGGCGCGCGGGACGTCGGCCGTGATGGTGCCCTCGGAGAGGGTGTAGATGCGGTCGCAGATGCCGAGCAGTTCGGGGAGCTCGGAGGAGATCACGATGACCGCCTTCCCCTGGTCGGCGAGCTGGTTGATGATCGTGTAGATCTCGTACTTCGCGCCGACGTCGATGCCACGGGTGGGCTCGTCGAGGATGAGCACGTCGGGGTCGGCGTACATCCACTTCGACAGGACGACCTTCTGCTGGTTCCCGCCGGAGAGCTTCCCCGTCACGACGTCGACGTTCGGCGCCTTGATGTTGAGGCTCTTGAGGAACTGGGTCGCGACGGTGGTCTCCTCCGAGGAGTTCACGAAGCCCCAGTTGGCGAGCTTGCCGAGTGCCGACCCGGAGATGTTCCGCTTGATGTCGTCGATCAGGTTCAGGCCGTAGCGCTTGCGGTCCTCGGTGACGTAGGCGATGCCGTTGTCGATCGCCTGCGAGACGGTGTGCGTCTTGATCGGGGTGCCGCGCTTGTAGACGGTGCCGCTGATGCCGGTGCCGTAGGACTGCCCGAAGACGCTCATCGCGAGTTCCGTGCGGCCGGCGCCCATGAGCCCGGCGATGCCGACGACCTCGCCGGCGCGGACGTTGAGGTTGGCCTGGTGGATGATCTCGCGCGACGAGTCGAGCTGGTGGTGGACGGTCCAGTCCTCGATCCGCAGCAGTTCCTCGCCGATGACGGGGTTCTCGCGCTCGGGGTACCGGTTCGACAGGTCGCGGCCGACCATCCCGCGGATGATCCGGTCCTCTGACACGTCGTCGGCCCGCATGTCGAGCGTCTCGATGGTCTTGCCGTCGCGGATGATCGTGACCTTGTCCGCGATCGCCTTGATCTCGTTGAGCTTGTGGCTGATGATGATCGCCGTCATCCCCTCGGCCTGCAGCGAGCGGATGAGCTCGAGCAGGTGCGCGGAGTCGTCGTCGTTCAGCGCGGCGGTGGGCTCGTCGAGGATGAGGAGCTTCACCTCCTTCGAGAGCGCCTTCGCGATCTCGACGAGCTGCTGCTTGCCGACCCCGAGGTCGACGACCTTGGTGACGGGGTTGTCCTTCAGCCCGACGCGCTTGAGCAGCTCGGCGGCCGTCAGGTTCGTCTTGTTCCAGTCGATGAAGCCGCCCTTGGACTGCTCGTTGCCGAGGAAGATGTTCTCGGCGATCGACAGGAAGGGGCTGAGCGCCAGCTCCTGGTGGATGATGACGACGCCCGCAGCCTCGGAGTCGTTGATGTTCGCGAACCGCACGGGCTCGCCGTCGAGCAGGATCTCGCCGTCGAAGGAGCCGGCCGGGTAGACACCCGACAGCACCTTCATGAGCGTCGACTTGCCCGCGCCGTTCTCGCCGCAGATCGCGTGGACCTGGCCGCGCTCGACCTCGATCGAGACGCCCTGCAGGGCCTTGACGCCGGGGAACGTCTTGGTGATGTCCCGCATCTCGAGGATGGTGTCCGCCATGTGGACGCCTTTCCGTCGTGCGCGCGTGCGCGCGCTGGTGGAGACGGACTGGAGGCGCGGTGCGGGCTGGCACCGCGCCTCCGGTCCGTGAGATGGGCCTGACTACTTCAGGTCGGCTTCGGTGTAGTACCCGGAGTCCACGAGGACTTCCTTGTAGTTGTCCTTCGTGACGACCGTCGGCTGGAACAGGAAGGTCGGGACGACCTTGACCTTGTTGTCGTAGCTCTTCGTGTCGTTGACCTCGGGGTCCTTGCCGGTGAGCAGGTCCTCGGCCATGGTGACGGACTGCTTGGCGAGCTTGCGCGTGTCCTTGTAGATCGTCGAGTACTGCTGGCCGGCGATGATCGACTTGACCGAGGCGGCCTCGGCGTCCTGGCCCGTGACCGTCGGGAGCGGGCGGTCACTCGTGCCGTACCCGGCGCCCTGGAGCGCCGAGATGATGCCGATCGAGATGCCGTCGTACGGCGAGAGCACGCCGTCGAGCGTGGTGCCGCCCGAGTAGGACTTCGCGATCAGGTTCTGCATGCGGGCCTTGGCCGTGGCCGGGTCCCACTGCTGCGTCGCGGCCTGGGACAGCTCGTCCTGGCCGGACTGGATCTTCAGCGTGCCGTCCTCGAGGTACGGCTTGAGCGTCTTCATGGCGCCGTTGAAGAAGAACCCGGCGTTGTTGTCGTCGAGCGAGCCGGCGAAGACCTCGATGTTGAAGGGGCCCTTCTCGCCGGTCTTCTTGCCGTCCGCGTCGAGCACACCCAGGCCGGTGAGCAGGCTGTTCGCCTGGTCGACGCCGACCTTCTCGTTGTCGAAGGACACGTAGTAGTCGACGTTCTTGTTGCCCGTCAGCAGGCGGTCGTACGAGATCACCTTGATGCCGGCCTTGGCGGCGGCGTCGAGCTGGTCGGAGAGCGCGCCACCGTCGATCGACGCGATGATCAGGACCTTCGCGCCCTTGGTGATCATGTTGCTGACCTGCTGGGCCTGCTGCTGGACCTTGTTGTCGCCGTACTCGAGGTCGACCTTGTAGCCGGCCTTCTCGAGGTCGCTCTTGACGGCGTTGCCGTCCTTGATCCACCGCTCGGAGACCTTGGTGGGCATGGCGACGCCGACGAGGGCGCCCTTGTTGTCGCCGCTGCCGCCACCATCGGTGGACGCACGGCCGCCGGCCGAGCAAGCGGCCAGCGAGATCGCGATGCCGACGGCTGCGACGCCCGCGATGATCCTGCGCTTCATCATCGAAGTACCTCTGTTCCTTCGCGTCGTCCTCGACGCGGTCGGGTGCCGGGGCTGCTGTGCCCCGTGGGATGCGCTCGTGTGAGCGCTCACATCTTGTGGGTTCCGTGACGGGGTGTCAACTCAACACCGCCGTTTCGTGATCTTGCCGCGGCGACCGGACCGAGCGGTACGGTTGGCGCGTGAGCACCACGACCGCCCCCGAGGGCAGGGGCGGCAAGCGCCGGAAGGCCCCGACGATCTTCGACGTCGCCGAACGCGCCGGCGTGTCCCACCAGACCGTCTCCCGCGTGATCAACGGCGATCCGACCGTCCGCGAGCAGTTCCGGACGCAGGTCACCGACGCCGTCACCGAGCTCGGGTACCGGCCCCGCGCCGCCGCCCGGGCGCTCGCCGGTGGGCGGAGCAAGGCGCTCGGCATCATCACCGCCGGCGACGCGCTGTACGGCCCGTCGAGCACCTCGATCGGCTTCGAACGAGCCGCCCGATCCGCGGGGTACCACGTGCTGCTGTCGACCCTGCCCGAGGAACCGCGGCCGTCCGACCTGTCCGGGGCGCTCACCACGCTGCTCGCGCAGGACGTCGCCGCGATCGTGCTGGTCGCCGCCGACAACCGGGTGCTCGACGCCCTCGCCTCGCTCACCGTGCCGGTCACCGTGCCCGTCGTGGTGTCGAACGCCGTGCAGCGCGACGCCGTGCGGACCCCGGTCGCGCCGAGCGTCGCTGCCGTCGCCATCGACCAGGCGGCCGGCACCTCGCTCGTCATGCAGCACCTGTTCGACCGCGGACACCGCCGGATCGTACACATCGCCGGGCCGCACGTGTCGCAGGAGTCCGAGGTGCGCCGGGCCACCTACGTGCGGATCATGCAGGACGCCGGGCTCGAACCGGTCGTGCTCGAGGGCGACTGGACCCCGGCGAGCGGCTTCGCGGCCGCCCGGCACATCGACGTGGGGACGGTCGACGCCGTCTTCGCGGGCAACGACCAGATGGCCCTCGGGGTGCTGCACGCCTTCGCCGACGAGGGGCTGCGGGTGCCCGACGACATCGCGGTCGTGGGGTTCGACGACGTCCCCGAGGCGGCGCACTTCACGCCGCCGCTGACCACCGTGCGGCAGGACTTCCGGGCGATGGGGGAGCGGGTGCTCGACACCGTGCGGGCCCTGGTCGAGGGAGAGCCCCGCGATGAGACGCTGCTCGCGCCCGAGCTGGTGGTGCGGCGCAGCACGTAGCGCCCCGTCGCACCGTGTGGCGGTGTGCGGGTGGTGCGAGGTTCTTCCGTGCGCGGGCCCGCGGCGCACGGTGCGGCGTTGTGCGGCCGGTGCGAGGTTGATCGCTCGGTGCGGCGCTACAGTCCCGCACCGAGCGGTCAACCCCGCACCGACCGAGCGGCCGCGCACGGTGCGAGGCCGCGCACAACCCCGCACCGACCGAGGGGCCGCGCACGGTGCGAGACCGCGCGCGACCCCGAGCTGACCCGACCGTCAGCCCTTCAACGCCCCGGACGACAGCCCGGCGACGTAGAACCTCTGCAACCCGACGTACAGCGCGATGCACGGGATCATCGCCACCACCGACCCGGCGACGAGGTTGCCGTACGACACCTGCCCGTACGCCCCGGTCTGCAGGTTGAGCAGCGCGACCGGCAGCGTGTACAGCGAGTCCTTCGTCAGGAACGTCAGGGCTCCGAGGAACTCCGTCCACGACGCCAGGAACGCGTAGAGCGCCGCGGTCGCCGCCCCGGGCAGGAGCAGCGGGCGGAGCACCGACACGACGACGCGGAAGCGCGAGGCCCCGTCGACGAAGGCCGAGTCCTCGAGCTCGGTGGGGATCGACTCGAACGCGTTCCGCATCACGAACACCCCGAACGGCAGGTTCACGGTCGTGTAGAACAGCACGAGCCCGAGCAGCGAGTTCGTCAGCCCCATGGCGTTCATCTCGAGGTACAGCGGCGTGAGGATGGCCTGGAACGGCACCATCATCGTCAGCAGCACCAGGCCGAACACGAGCCCGGCGCCCCGGAACCGGAAGCGGGCGAACCCGTAGCCGGCCATGGTCGCGATCACCGCGGTCAGCACCGCCGTGGCGATCGACACGATGAGCGAGTTCACGACGCCGGTGAGCAGGTGCGACGACGAGGCGAACACGGCGGCGAAGTTCTGCCACCCGAGCTGGAAGAACGTCGCCGGGTCGGGGGCCTGCGTGATGACGGCCTCGGACTGGAACGCCCGCAGGATCGACCAGATGAGCGGGACGCCGAACACGAGCGCGGAACCGATGCCGGCGATGGCGTACAGGGTGCGCTTGACGGTGGTGTCGCGGGGATGCTGGACGCTGCCCTGCTGGTGGCGCCGACGTCGGCCGTGGCCCGTGGTGGTCAGGGTCCTGGTGGACAGGTCCGGCGCCGCGAGGGCCGCACGGGAGGTCGTGGTGCTCATGGCGTCAGTCCTTCTCTCGCAGTGCCCAGAACTGGAACACCGTCACGGCGGCGATCACCACGACGAGGGCGATCGACTGGGCGGTCGCGGCCCCGAGCTGCAGGTTCACGAACCCGCGGTTGTAGATCGCGTTCACGATCGTGGTGGTCTCGGTGCCCGGCCCGCCCTGGGTCAGGATGTAGAACTGGTTGAAGGCGAGCAGCGATCCGATCACCGAGATGATGACGCTCAGCGCGACGGTGGAGCGGATCATCGGGAACGTGATGAGGCGTTCGGTCTGCCACCAGGAGGCCCCCTCGAGCTGCGCCGACTCGTAGACCTCGTCGGGGACGCCCTGCATCGCCGACATGAGCAGCACCATGGTCAGCCCGGACACGGCCCAGACCACGAGCACGCAGATGAGCAGCGTCGCCAGCGGGCCGTTCACGAGCCACGCGGTGCTGCCGTCGGTGATCCCGAGCCAGCGGAGCACCATGTTGACGGCCCCCGAGTTCGGCTGCGCCTCGAGCACGAGCATGAACGAGAGCGTCGTCAGCCCGACCACGTACGGCAGGAAGAACACCGTCCGCAGGATCGTGCTGCCACGGCGTCGTGCGCGGACGAGCACGGCGAGGAAGTACCCGAGCGCCAGGATCGGCAGGGTCACGATCGCCGTGTACAGCAGCGTGTAGCCGATGGCGTGCACGAACGTCGGGTCCTGGAACAGCGTCAGGTAGTTCTGCACCCCGATGAACCGGTACGGGCCGATCAGGGGCCAGTTCGTGAACGAGATGTAGAGCGCGAACACGAGCGGCACGAGCACGAAGACGGCGACGAACAGGATCGCCGGGGCGACGAGGACGGCGCCGGTGCGCGGCGGGTGGGTGAGCGAGTTGCGGGTCCGGACGGCGCCGCCGCGCCCCGGGCCGCGGCCCACGGTGGGACGGCCCGGGCCGGTCCGGCCGGCGGGGCGCCGGGTGGAGATGGTCGACATGCGTGCACCTCTCTGTGCATCAACAAGAGCGAGACGAGCGGGACGAGCGGAGAAGACAGGCAGGCAGGCTCAGGCCTGCACCTGGTCGAGGATCCGCTGGTAGTCGGACTGCGCCGTCCGCATGGCGGCAGCGCTCCCCGACCCGAACACGGCCTCGCGGAACATCGCGAAGTACGGCGACGACGGCTGGTTGTTGAGCAGGTTGTACGCCAGCGTCTGCGGTGCGTAGCCCTTGTCGATGGCGTCGAGTGGCCCGTACGCCAGTGGGAACCGCTTGCGGTACTCCGGGGTGGCGGCGTCGGACCGCGTCGGGAAGTACCCGCCGTCCGGCAGTGCCTGCTGCTGCTGGAGCCCGTTCGCGTACTGCATGAACGCCCACCCACCGGACGGGTTCGCCGCCCCGTTCGGGATGCACATGTTGTCGCCGCCGTCGAAGAACGACCGCTGGCCGTCCCACGACGGGATGAGCACCGTCTGCATCTTCGCGCGCATCGCCTTGGTGGCCGCGGGCACGGTCGCCCCGTACGAGGTCGGGAAGATCCCCACCTTGCCGGCCCGGAAGTCGGCACCCCACGTGGTGCCGGCGTCGGAGTACGTCGCCTTCGACAGCACGCCGTCCTGCCACAGCTGCCGGTAGAACTCGAGCATGCGTTCGAGGGCCTCGTTGCCGGTGATGTTCGCCCGCTGGGAGCCCACCTCGCCGGTCATCATGTCGACCCCGGTCGCCCAGACGTGCGGCTGCGTGACGAAGCCGATGATGCCGGCGGCGTTGCCGGAGATCGACCAGCCGTACACGTCGTCGTCGAGCTTCCGGATGGCCTTCGCCGCGTCGAGCAGCGTGGACAGGTCCTTCGTCGACTCCTCGACGTCGAGACCCGCACGCTCGAACAGCTCGGTGTTCACGAACAGCTGCGAGTTGTCGGCCAGGTAGGGCAGGCCGTAGTACCGGTCGCGGTACTCGAGCAGGCGCAGGTGCCCCGGCGAGATCGCGTCGAAGTAGTCCAGGTCCTTGACCACGTCGGTCAGGTCGGCGAACGCCTCGCGGAAGATGAACAGCTGCGAGTTGATGTCGTCGATGTCCACGACGTCCGGCGGCTCACCCCCGCGGATCGCGGTTGCGAGCTTGGTCACGTACTGCGCGTCCGGCACGGGCGTCAGCTGGACCTGCAGCGCCGGGTTCGCCTTGTTGAACCCGGCGACGGCCGACGTCAGGCCGGCCTGGGTCGCCGACCGGCACCACACCTGCACGGTGCCGGTCGCGTTCTTCCCGAAGCTCGCGGGCTTCGCGACGACCTTCGGCAGGGTGCCGGAGCACCCGGCCAGGGCGAGGGCGGCCCCGCCGGCGACGCCGCCGACGAGGAACGCTCGGCGGTCCACGCCGGTCACCGCGCCAGCGGGAGCCAGACGCGCATCGGCGCGGCTCCCCGGTTGGCCCACGCGTAGTACGGGACGGCGATCGCGGTGACGTCGCGACCGGCCTGGAGGCCCGTGGTGGCGCCCTGCGGACCGGCCACGTCGTCGACGCTGGTCGCGTCTCCGGCGTGATCCGCGCCTCTCCCCACGTGCTCGGCCGCCACGTCGCTCCGCAGGCTCCGCGACGCGTCGGAACCGGCACGCGTGGGCCCAGACCGGGTCGCGTCCAGCCGCTGGTACGGCCAGGCCGGCTGCACGTGCTCGCCCGGAGCGTGCCCCGGGATCTGCAGCGTGACGACGCCGTCGAGCAGGTCGTCGCGGCGCTCCTCCGTGATCGGCGCGTCCGCGTCGACCGTCAGGTCGTCGACCGTGAAGCCCTGCTGGTCCGCCTGCTCGACCGCGTACACGAGCGGGCCGCGCTCGATCGCGACCTGCCCGCGTGCTGCGTCGATGCGGGCGTCGGCGACGTAGCGGTGCGGCGTCGTGTCGAAGACGAGCTCGACCGTGTCGCCCGCCGACCACTCGCGGTCGACGACGTGCAGCGTGCCTGCTGTCGGGCTCGCGGACCCGTCCGGACCCGTGACGGTCGTGGTGTCCGACCAGGCCGGGATCCGCAGGCCCAGGGCGAGCGGGCCGTCCTCGGTGACCGTGACGCGGACGCGGCCGTCGTGCGGGTAGTCGGTCTCGACCCGCACCGGACCGAGGTCAGCGGTGGCGTACTGGTGGACCTGCAGGCCGCCGTCGGTTGCGGTCGCCAGGTAGCCGTCGAGGCTCGCGAAGGTGCGCATGATGTTCGGCGGGCAGCAGGCGCAGTCGAACCAGCCGCGGCGCCCGTGGGCGGGGGAGCGGTTCTCGTCCTGGTGGGCTTGGTCGCGCTGCTGCAGCGGGTTCACGTAGAAGTACTCGGTGCCGGCCAGGCTCACCCCGGCGAGGAACGCGTTGTAGAGCAAGCGCTCGATCGCGTCGGCGTAGACCGGCTTGCCGGTGGCGAGCAGCAGCCGCCAGGCCCACTGCACCCCGCCGATGGCCGCGCAGGTCTCGGCGTAGCCGCGATCGGTCGGCAGCTCGTACGGGTCGCCGAACGCCTCCCAGTCCCAGCGTGCACCGAGGCCCCCGGTGATGAAGGCCTTCGTCGCCATCATGTCCGCGAACTGGCGCTCGCTCGCGGCGAGGAGTTCTGTGTCCCCGGTCTCGATCGCGACGTCCACGGCACCCGCAGCCAGGTACACGGCGCGCACGGCGTGCCCCTCGACGGTCGTGGCCTGCCGGCTCGGCACCCGGTCGGAGAAGTACGTCGGTTCGCCGCCGGCGCGCTCGATGATCCCGTGCCCGCGGGCGTCGACGAACCAGTGCGCCAGGTCGAGGTAGTCACGGTTGCCGGTCTCGCGGTACAGCTCGACCAGGCCCATCTCGACGACGGGGTGGCCGTCGACGTCGCGCGTCTTCGGCGTGCCGTCCGGTGCGGTGCTGTCGCCGAACGTGCGGACCAGGTGGTCGGCGTTCTTGATCGCGACGTCGAGCAGCCCGGTGTCGCCCGTCGCACGGTGCTGGGCCACGGCCGCCTGGTACAGGTGCCCGGCGCAGTACATCTCGTGGCTCCACTTGAGGTCCGTGTACCGCTCGCCCTTCCCACGGACCTGCTGGACGGAGTCCAGGTACCCGTCCTCTGCCTGCGCCCGGGCGTACAGGGCGGTGACCTCGCGCTGCAGGTCGAGCAGGTCTTCGGCGGGGGCGCGGCCGTACTCCCAGGCCACGGCCTCGAGCCACTTCGTCACGTCGGAGTCCATGAAGATCGGGCCGACGGCCTCGCCCTCCTCGAGTCCCGCGGCGATGCGGAGGTTGCGGAAGTTGCCGGCCGTCTCGAGCTGCTGGTAGCCGCTGCGGACGGCGTCGCGGCCGTTGCGCTCCTGGCGGAGCGCCCAGAAGCCGCCGGTGATCCGGGCGCCGCCGGTCGGCAGCGGCCGGAGCGTCAGGCGTGCGTCGGCGGTCGGGAGGACCGGGGTCGCGGTGTGTGCGCCGCGATCGGTCGCGAGCGTGGTGGTCATGTCGCCTCCTTGCGATGTGACTGGCACCGTGCGGATGGAGCTGGCCATCCGGAAAACGGTTTCTGCGGTGGACGCTACGACACCGGGCGCACGCCGCGCAAGAGCTTTCCGGCGGTTTTGTGTAAGGTCATCGGCACGCTCTGATTGTCGGAAAGGTGGTTGCCGTGACGCTCGAACGCACCGGACAGCCGATCCGGATCACCGACGTGGCGGCGCTCGCCGGGGTGTCGATCGGCACCGCGTCGAAGGCGCTGAACGGCACCGGGCAGCTGCGGGACGCCACCCGGCTGCGGGTGAAGGAAGCCGCCGAGAAGCTCGGGTTCGTCGGCGATGCCCGGGCCCGTGCGCTGTCGTCGGGGCGGACCTACACCGTCGGCATGATCACCACCGACTCGTTCGGACGGTTCTCGATCCCGGTGCTGCTCGGCGCCGAGGACGCCCTGTCCGCCGGGCGGATGGCCGTCCTGCTGTGCGACACCCGCGACGACCACGTGCGCGAGGCCCACTACCTGCGCTCCCTGGCGGCCCGCGGCGTCGACGGCATCATCGTGACGGGTCGTTCCGCCGACGCCCGGCCCCCGATCGACGTGTCGATCCCGGTCGTCTACGCCTTCACACCCTCGACCGACGACGCCGACGTGTCGGTCACCCTCGACGACGCCGCCGGGTCGGCACTCGTCGCCTCGCACGTGCGCTCGCTCGGGCGACAGCGGGTCGCGATCGTGACCGGGCCGGCGCGACACCGGTCCGCGGCACGACGGGTCGCCGGTGCCTCGTCGGTCCTCGGGCCGCACCTGGTCACCGACCCGCTGTACGGCGAGTGGTCGGAGCGCTGGGGGCGGCAGGCCGTGGACGTGCTCGCGCGGGAGTCGCCCGACGTCGACGCGATCGTCTGCGGCAGCGACCAGATCGCCCGGGGCGTGTGCGACCGGCTGCGGGAGCTCGGGCGTTCGGTGCCCGGAGACGTCGCGGTCACGGGGTTCGACGACTGGGACGTGATGGCGCTCGCCTCGAGGCCGCCGCTGACCACCGTGGACCTGCGGCTCGAGGAGCTCGGGCGCGTCGCGGGGCAGGCGCTCCTCGCCCTGATCGACGGCGGGAGGGCGTCGTCGGCGGCTGTCACCCCGTCGCTCGTCATCCGCGAGAGCACCGTCGGCGCGTAGGGCGCGTTCGGGGCTCGGCGGTCGGGGCTCGGGGTTCGGGGCTTGCGAGGTCGCGCGAACTGCCGCGTGTCGTGCCGTCCGGCGGCAGTTCGCGCGACCTCGGCGGACCGGTCGCGGCGTGTCGTGCGACCTCGCTGGTGCTGGTGCTGGTGCTGGTGCTGGTGCTGGTGCTCGTGCTGGTGCTCGTCGTCGAGCGGTCACAACACCCCGTCTGCCGTGGTCGAGCGGTCACGACTCGTCGCTCGGCGCACCTCCAGCCGATAGTTCGTGACCGCGCGGTGGGGAGGCAGCAGGGTGTCGTGACCGTCCCGAGGGCCACCGTTCGGGGTGTCGCGGTTCGGAGAGTCGTGGTCGGGACGTGCGCGGGTGGGGTGTTGCGGTGGTCGCACGTCGTCGTCGACCTCGTGCGCCGCGTGGTCACGACCCGTCGCGCGTGGGGTGTCGAGTGGTCAGGAATGGTCGGCTGGCGATGCGATGGACGACGGTTCGTGACCGGTCGGGGGAACTGAGCGGGGTGTTTCGACCGCTGGCGGGACGGGCGCACCGGCGGCGCGCCGCGGCGTTGCACGAGTGAGCGCTCACGTGCCAGGATGTGAGCGCTCACTGAGGACGACGAGGTTCTGGAGGAACACATGGGTGACGACCGCCGACAGCGGATCGTGGACGGCCGCACCACACTCGGGATCGAGCTCGGCTCCACCCGCATCAAGGCCTGCCTGGTGGACGAGGACCTCGTGCCCATCGCGGCCGGTTCCCACGAGTGGGAGAACGAGTACGTCGACGGCCGCTGGACCTACTCGCTCGAGGCCGTCGAGACCGGACTCCGTGCCGCGTACGCCGCCCTGGTGGCCGACGTCGAGGCGCAGTACGGCGTCGCCCCGAGCACCTACCGCGCGGTGGGCGTGAGCGCGATGATGCACGGCTACCTGGCGTTCGACGCCGCGGGTGAGCTGCTCGTGCCGTTCCGCACCTGGCGCAACACCTCGACCGGCCCCGCGGCCGAACGCCTCAGCAAGGCCCTCGGGTTCAACATCCCGCTGCGCTGGTCGATCGCGCACCTGTACCAGGCGGTCCTCGACGACGAGCCGCACGTGGCCGAGATCGCCGGCGTCACGACCCTGGCCGGCTACGTCCACCGTCGTCTGACCGGCCGGAACGTGCTGGGCGTCGGTGACGCGAGCGGCATGTTCCCGATCGAGGGTGGCCCCGTCGACAGCGGCCCCGGCGACCCGGGCGCGAAGGACTTCGACCACGCCATGCTCGCCACCGCGCAGGACCTGATCGGCGTGCCGGACCTGCGGTCCCTGCTGCCCGAGGTCCTCGTCGCCGGTGCCGAAGCCGGTGAGCTGACCCCCGAGGGTGCGGCCTGGCTCGACCCGACCCGCACGCTCGAACCCGGCGCACCGCTCTGCCCTCCGGAGGGCGACGCCGGAACCGGCATGGTCGCGACGAACGCCGTCGCCCCGCGCACCGGCAACGTCAGCGTCGGCACGAGCATCTTCGCGATGGTCGTGCTCGAGCAGCCGCTGACCACCGCGCACGAGGAACTCGACGTCGTCACCACCCCGGCCGGCGACGCCGTGGCGATGGTGCACTGCAACAACGGCGCGAGCGAGATCGCGAGCTGGGCCCGGGTGTTCGGGCGCTTCGCCGAGGCCTCGAGCGAGCGGACCGGCGCGACCCCGATCGGCATCGACGACGTCTACGCGACCCTGCTCGCCGAGGCCGTCGCCGACGACACCGACCCCGACGCCGGCGGCCTGCTCTCCTTCAACTACCTGGCCGGCGAACCCGTCACCCACGTCGAGGACGGCCGGCCCCTGCTGCTCCGCACCCCCGGCGCACGCTTCACGCTCGGCAACCTGGTGCGCTCCGAGGTGCACGGCGCCTTCGCGACGCTTGCCATCGGCATGGACGTCCTGCACGGCGAACAGGTGCAGGTGGACCGGATGACCGCGCACGGCGGGCTCTTCCGCACACCCGGCAGCCCGCAGCGGCTCCTCGCGGCGGCGTTGCGCGTGCCGATCGCGCTCGAGGAGACCGCGGGCGAGGGCGGCGCGTGGGGGATCGCCGTGCTGGCCGCCTACCTCGAGCACACCGACCAGCAGCTCGCCGACTACCTGTCCGACACCGTGTTCGGCGGGGACGCCGTGCACGTGGCCGAACCCGAGCCGGCGGACGTCGCCGGGTTCCAGACGTACCTGGACCGCTACCGGGCCGCACTGCCCGTGCAGGACGTCGCCGCGGCGGCGACCCGCCCCAGCGCGACCACAGGACCGACCGAAGAGACCGACGGCGCCGACCCGCGCCTCCAGACAGAGGAAGTGACCCGATGACGGACGCGATCGACGAGACCACACGCCAGGCGGTGGCGACGACGCGGGAGCGCGTCGCGCGCCTGCACGGCGAACTCGTCCGCTACGGCCTCGTGATCTGGACCGGCGGCAACGTCTCCGAGCGCGTGCCCGGCACGGACCTGTTCGTCATCAAGCCGAGCGGGGTGTCGAGCGACGACCTGACGCCGGAGAACCAGGTCGTCTGCACCCTCGACGGCGTGCCGGCCGAGGGCTGGGGCAACGAGCACGGCCCGTCCAGCGACACCGCCGCGCACGCCTACGTGTACCGGAACATGCCCGAGGTCGGCGGTGTCGTGCACACCCACTCGACGTACGCGACCGCCTGGGCGGCCCGCGCCGAGGCGATCCCGTGCGTCATCACGGCGATGGCCGACGAGTTCGGCGGACCCATCCCGGTCGGCCCGTTCGCCATCATCGGCGACGACTCGATCGGCCACGGCATCGTCGACACGCTGAGCGGCCACCGCAGCCGCGCGGTCCTGATGCAGAACCACGGTGTCTTCACGATCGGCAAGGACGCGAAGGACGCCGTCAAGGCGGCCGTGATGTGCGAGGACGTGGCACGGACCGTCCACATCGCGAAGCAGGGCGGCGAGGTCGTCCCGATCCCCGAAGCAGACATCGATCGACTCTTCGATCGCTACCAGAACGTCTACGGACAGAACCCCGAAGGAGCCATGCGATGACGCAGGACACCCCGACGCACGTCGACCCGCAGGAAACGCTCGACAGCTACGAGGTCTGGTTCCTCACCGGCTCCCAGGGGCTGTACGGCGAGGAGACCCTGCGCCAGGTCGAGGAGCAGAGCAAGGCCGTCCACGCAGAGCTCGCCGGGCACCTGCCGGTGAAGCTGGTCTGGAAGCCCGTGCTCAAGGACGCCGACGGCATCCGCCGGGCGCTCATCGAGGCGAGCGCCGACGACAAGGTCATCGGTGTCACCACCTGGATGCACACGTTCAGCCCGGCCAAGATGTGGATCGGCGGCCTGCAGGCGCTGACCAAGCCGCTGCTGCACCTGCACACGCAGGCGAACGTCACGCTGCCCTGGGCGGACATCGACTTCGACTTCATGAACCTCAACCAGGCCGCGCACGGCGACCGTGAGTTCGGCTACGCCCTGGCCCGCCTCGGCGTCCGGCACGCCACGGCCGTCGGCCACGTCTCGGACCCCCGCGTCCAGCAGCGCGTCGCGAACTGGACCCGTGCCGCCGCCGGCGCCGCGGCCGTCCGCGAGCTGAAGCTCACCCGCTTCGGCGACAACATGCGCTACGTCGCCGTCACCGAGGGCGACAAGACCGAGGCCGAGATCGAGCTCGGCGTGCAGGTCAACACGTGGGCCGTCAACGAGCTCGCGGCAGCGGTGGACGCCGCCGCAGCGGACACGGCAGCGGTCGACGCGCTCGTGGCGACGTACGAGCGCGACTACGACGTGGACCCGTCCCTGCGCAGCGCCGGCGGCGAACGGCACGCCGCGCTCCGCGACGGTGCCGCCATCGAGATCGGCCTCCGCACCCTGCTCGCGCAGAACGGCAGCGCCGCGTTCACCACGAACTTCGAGGACCTCGGCTCACTCAAGCAGCTGCCGGGCCTGGCCGTGCAGCGCCTGATGGCCGACGGCTACGGCTTCGGTGCCGAGGGTGACTGGAAGACGGCGGTCCTGGTCCGCGCGATGAACGTCGCCGGCGCCGGCCTGCCCGGTGGTGCCTCCCTGATGGAGGACTACACCTACGACCTCACCCCGGGCGCCGAGAAGATCCTCGGGGCGCACATGCTCGAGGTCTCGCCGACGCTCACCACCACGACGCCGACGCTCGAGATCCACCCGCTCGGCATCGGCGGCAAGGACGACCCGGTCCGCCTGGTCTTCACCGCGGACTCCGGCGAGGCCGTCGTCGTCGCGCTGTCCGACACCCGCGACGGCTTCCGCCTCACCGCGAACGTCGTCGACGTCGTGCCGCCGACCGAGGCCCTGCCGAAGCTGCCCGTGGGCCGCGCGGTCTGGGAGCCCCGGCCGTCGTTCCCCGTGGCCGCCGAGGCCTGGCTCACCGCCGGCGCCGCTCACCACACCGTGATGACGACGGCGGTCGGCCTGCAGGTCGTCGAGGACTTCGCGACCATGGTCGGCACCGAGTTCCTGGTGATCGACGAACACACCACCGCACGCGGGTTCCGCGACGAGCTGCGTCTCCAGCAGACGTGGCACCGTCTCGACCGCGGCTTCTAGAGGAGTCAGGACCCACGATGGACGACGTGATCGCGGCCGAGCGCACCCGCACCAACTGGGCGGGCAACGTCACCTACCGCGCCTCGGCGCTGGCCCGGCCGACGTCGGTGGACGAGCTCCAGCAGCTCGTCGCGTCGACGCCGCGCCTGACGGCGCTCGGCTCGCGACACTCGTTCAACACCATCGCCGACACCGATGCCGTCCAGGTCTCGTTGTCGGACCTGCCGCCGGTGCTCGACATCGACACGTCGCGTCGCGTCGTGCGGGTCGCCGCCGGCATGACGCACAGCCAGGTCGCGGCCGGTCTGGAGGCCCGTGGCTGGGCACTCGGGAACCTCGCGTCCCTGCCGCACATCTCCACGGCCGGGGCCGTCGCCACGGGGACGCACGGCTCCGGTGTGCGGAACCCGTCGCTCGCGCAGGCGGTGGTCGGCCTCGACGTCGTCCGCGCCTCCGGTGAGATCGCCCACGTCGACGCCTCGTCACCGGACGGGCTGCTCGACGCCCACCGGGTCGGGATCGGCGCGCTCGGCGTCGTCACCGCGGTGGAGCTCGCGATCGAGCCGACGTTCCAGGTCGCCACGACGGTGCACCTCGACCTGCCGTGGGACGCCGTCGCCGCGCAGTTCGACCAGGTGATGTCCGACGCGTACTCCGTGTCGATGTTCACCTCGTTCGACGACCGCGGTGCCCGGCAGGTCTGGGTCAAGCACCGCGTCGACGAGGCCGCACCGACCGTCGACCTCGTGGCCCTCGGCGCCCGTGCGGCCTCGGGTCCGGTGCATCCGGGTGAGAACGACCCTGCCGGGGTCACCGAGCAGGGCGGCGTGCCGGGGCCGTGGTCGGAGCGACTGCCGCACTTCCGGTCCTCGTTCACCCCGTCGACCGGGGCCGAGATCCAGGCGGAGTACCTGATCCCCGCTGCCTCGGCGGTGGCGGCGCTCGAGGCGCTCCGACCGCTGGCGTCGCTGTTCGCCCCGATCCTCATCGCCGCCGAGGTCCGCACCATCGCCGCCGACACCGCGTGGCTCGCGCCGTCGTCCGGTCGACAGTCGGTCGGCCTGCACTTCACGTTCCGTCGCGACGCCGCAGCCGTGGCCGCGGCGGTGGCCCGGATCGAGGACGTCCTCGAGCCGTTCGACCCGCGGCCGCACTGGGGCAAGGTCTCCGCGGCCAGTGCCGAGCGGCTGCACGAGGCGTACCCGCGGCTGTCCGACTTCGCCGCACTCGCCCGTGACCTCGACCCCACGGGGCGGTTCCGGAACGCGTTCCTGGCCCGCATCCTGTCCTGAGCCGCGCCGGTTCCCAGCGGATCGGGATGCGTTGTCCGGGTGTCGCACCGGAGCAGCGCCGGGCGTTCACATGTGAGGACGCAAAGGTCGGGGCATGGCGAACCTCAACCGCATCATCGGCATGGCCTCCAAGGTCATCGACAAGAAGCTCCAGAAGCGTGGGCAGGGGGGCACCGCGCCCGGCGCCGGATCGCAGCAGGGCGGAACCGACTGGCGCGGCATCGTGCGCAGCGCCGCGGACAAGCTGACCGGTGACGACCGGAACCAGCAGCAGCCGCCGCAGCAGCACGGCCAGCCGCAGCAGTACGGCCAGCCGCAGCAGTACGGCCAGCCGCAGCAGTACGGCCAGCCGCAGCAGCAGCAGCACGCCGCCACGCCGCAGCACGGGGCCGACGCCGACAAGGTCGCCCTGGCGAAGTACGACTACCTGCTCCGCACCTCGTCGCCGGAGCAGCTCGAGCAGGTCCACCACGACGCCTTCGCGCGGCTCACCCCGGCGCAGCGCCAGCAGGTCCGCGACCGCCTGAACTCCGAGCTCCCGCCCCACGAGCACCTGCGCGACGACTCGGCGGGCGGCATGGCCCGTGCGATGACCCGCGGAGAGATGTCGCGTCCGGGTCTGGTCCGACGGGTCCTCGGCGGTTCCGGCCGCTCGGGCAACGGCCGCGGACGCGCCGGGGCGTTCGCCGGTGGTGCAGCGGTCGGCGCCGGCGCGATGGCGTTCGGTGGCCTCGCCGCCGCGGTGGCCGGGGGAGCGGTGCTGAGCGCTGCCGCCGGTCCGGTCCTGGCAGGGGCGGCCGACCTCGGCGTCGACTTCGAGGGCATCGCCTCGGGCATGGGCGACCTCGGGCTCGGTGACCTCGGCGGGGGCGTCGAGGGACTCCTCGGCGAGGGCGAGCAGCTCCTCGGCGGGTTCGGTGAGCAGGCCGCGGGGTTCGGAGAGCAGGCGTCCGGGCTCGGCGAGCAGGCGTCGAACCTCGGCAACGACTTCCTCGGTGGCCTCTTCGACCGCTGACGCGCTGCGGTGCGAACGCATCGGGAATAGCGGGACGGCGTCCGGCGCTTGCAATGTTTCGTCGTGCGTCGTCCGACGCACGCGAGATTCGGACGGGCCACCGTCGCGGTGTCAGGATGGACGCCGCCCGGCGGGTGAACCGTTCCGCCGTCGCAGCGACCGCCACCGCGATCGCGACCCCCTTCCCCGAGGAGCAGCACCGTCATGAGACGCCCCAACCGCCTGACGATCACCGCGGCCGTCGCCGCAGCAGCAGCCCTGGTCCTGACCGGCTGCTCGGGTGGGGGTTCGTCCGACGACGGCGCCGAGGGCACGGCCAAGGGCGGCACGCTCAACATCCTGACGCCGCAGACCTCGTTCCACCTCGACCCCGCGACCAGCCAGAGCCTCGGCATCACGTCGATGGGCCTCGTCGCCCGACGGCTCACCACGTGGGATGTCGAGCCGGGCAAGACGGCGAAGGTCGTCCCCGACCTGGCGACCAACACCGGGGTCTCGAGCGACGACGGCAAGACCTGGACCTACACGCTGAAGGACGGCGTCGAGTTCCAGGACGGCACGCCGATCACCACGAAGGACATCAAGTGGGGCATCGAGCGCTCGTTCGCGCCGACCCTGAGCGGTGGCCTGAGCTACCACAAGTCGCTCCTGGTCGGTGGTGACTCCTACAAGGGCCCGTTCGACGGCAAGTCGCTCGACAGCATCGAGACCCCGAACGACAAGACCATCGTCTTCAAGCTGAACGACGCGTACGGCGACTGGCCGTGGCTCGCGTCGATGCCCGCGTTCACCCCGGTGCCCGAGGGCGACGGCAAGGACACCGGCGCCTACGACCTGAAGCCGGTCGCATCCGGTCCGTACCAGGTGCAGTCGAACACGCAGGGCTCGCAGGTCACGCTCGTCCGCAACAAGAACTGGAGCGCGAAGACCGACGAGGTCCGCACCGCCGGCCCGTCGAAGATCGTCTTCAAGGAGAGCCAGGACCAGTCCACGGCGACGCAGACGCTCATCGCGGACAACGGCGACGCCAAGAACTCCTTCGGCGCCATCTACCTGGGTGCCGCCGAGCTCAACCAGGTGCGCAGCAACCCGGCCGCCCAGGACCGCCTCGCCACCTCGAAGGCCGGCCCGATCAGCTACATGGCGATCAACACGCAGCGCGGTGAGCTCAAGGACCTCAAGGTCCGCCAGGCGCTGCAGTACGCGGTCGACCGCAAGTCCTTCCGCATCGCCGCCGGCGGCGCGATCGCCGGTTCGTACGCCTCGACGCTCATCACCCCGGGCATCGCCGGACGCCAGGACTACGACCTGTACAAGACGAAGGCCACCGGTGACGTCGACAAGGCGAAGGAGCTGCTCAAGGAGGCCGGCGTCAGCAACCTGAAGCTGACCCTGGTCACCCAGAACGACCCCACCTACCTCGCCCAGGCGCAGGCGCTGCAGTCCGGCCTGAAGCGTGCCGGCATCGCCGTGACGCTCAAGCCGCTCGACTACGACTCCTTCACGCAGGCGACCACCAACGGCACCGACTTCGACCTGTCGCTGTCGAGCTGGCAGCCGGACTTCCCGAGCGCGAACGCCAACCTGCAGCCCCTGTACGACTCGTCGCAGATCGGTGGCGGCGGCTACAACGTCTCGAAGTACAGCAACCCCGAGGTCGACGCCCTCATCGCGAAGGCCAGCTCCACGGTCGACCAGGACGACGCGCAGAAGCTCTGGGCCCAGGCGGACCAGAAGATCATGGCCGACGCCCCGGTCGTGCCGCTGATCTACGCGAAGCAGTCCTTCCTCGCCGGCTCGAACGTGCAGAACTTCCAGATCGCGGACTTCCCCGCGTACCCGAACTACCTCAAGGTCTCGCTCAAGCAGTGACCGAACCGATCCTGCAGGTCGAGGGGCTCCGCGTCGCGTTCGGCGACGCGGAGCCCGTCGTCCGTGACGTCTCCTTCGACCTGACGCCCGGCCGGGTCCTCGCCCTGGTGGGGGAGTCCGGCTCGGGCAAGTCCGTCAGCGCCATGAGCGTGCTCGGGCTCCTGCCGCCGCAGGCCTCGGTGTCGGGCAGCGCCCGGTTCCGTGGCGAGGAACTCATCGGTGCCCCCGTCGAGACGGTCCGCGCCGTCCGGGGTGCTGGCATCGGCGTGGTGTTCCAGGAGCCGATGAACTCGTTCACGCCCGTCCTGTCAATCGGCACGCAGATCGCCGAGGCCGTCCGAGCCCACCCGACCGGGCTCGACCGCGCCGGGGTCCGGGCGCGCGTCGACGAACTGCTCCGTGACGCCGGGCTCACCGACCCGGAGCGCATCCGGAAGGCCTACCCGCACGAACTGTCCGGCGGCCAGCTCCAGCGCGCGATGATCGCGATGGCCCTGGCCGGCGACCCGGTCGCACTCTTCGCCGACGAGCCCACGACCGCGCTCGACGTCACCGTGCAGGCCGGCATCCTCGACCTGCTGCGGCGGCTCGGCCGCGAGCGCTCCCTCGCCGTGCTGCTCATCACCCACGACATGGGCGTGGTCGCCGACGTCGCGGACGACCTGCTGGTGCTGCGCCGCGGCGACCCGGTCGAGCACGGGACCGTCGCCGAGGTCTTCGCCCACCCGACCGCCGACTACACGCGCGAACTCCTCGCGGCCGTCCCCAGCCTGGAGGCGCGCCCCGCGTCCGCAGCGCCGGCTGCGGACCCGGACGCCCGGGCCGGCGATCCCGGCTCACGCGCCCAGCGACAGCTCACGGCTCCAGGCGCGCGTGAGGTGTCGCCCAGCGCGAAGACCGCTGCGGTGACCGGCGAGGCGGACGCGAGTCGCGCCTCCCGGTCGCTGGTGGCGCGCCTGCGCGACGTCGCCGTGCGGTACTCGCGCCGAGGCGGACCGACCGTGTCCGGCATCGACCTCGACCTGCACGCTGGCGAGACCGTCGGCCTGGTGGGCGAATCCGGTTCCGGCAAGTCCACGATCGGGCGCGCGCTCGCGGGGCTGGTGCCCGTCGTCGCCGGCTCGGTCGAGGTGGACGGCAGCGACCTGCGCACCGCTCGCGGACGACGACTGCGCGAGCTGCGCAGTCGGGTCGGCATCGTGTTCCAGGACCCGGCGTCGTCGCTCAACCCGCGGCAGACCATCGGCTGGAGCATCGCGGAACCGCTGCTCGTGCACGGCACCGACTCCGCTGTGGGCCGGGCCGAGCGGGTCCGTGAACTGCTGACCGCCGTGCAGCTCGACCCGACGTGGGCCGAGCGGTTCCCGCACCAGCTGTCGGGCGGCCAGCGGCAGCGCGTCGCCGTCGCGCGTGCGCTCGCACTGCGGCCGGCACTCGTCATCGCCGACGAACCGACCTCGGCACTCGACGTGACGGTGCAGGCCGCCGTGCTCGACCTGCTCGCCGGGCTGCAGCGGGAGTTCGGCTTCGGCATGCTGCTCATCAGCCACGACCTCGCCGTCGTCCGTCAGCTCGCCGACCGGGTGATCGTGCTGCGCGACGGCCGGATCGTCGAGCGGGGGAGCACCGACGCCGTGCTCGACGACCCGCAACAGGACTACACGCGCATGCTCCTCGCCGCAGCGCCCGTCGCCGATCCCGTGCGACAGGCCGCTCGCCGCGAGGCGTGGCGCGCGTGGGAAGGAGTGGCCTCGTGACAGCCAACGTCGTCGACCGACCGGTCGCACCGTCCGGCCGGACCACCGGCTTCCGGGCCGTGGTGCGACGCGTCCGGCAGGACCGCTGGGCGGTGGCTTCAGCCGTCGTCATCGCGGTGTTCCTGGTGGTCGCCGTGGCGGCCCCGCTCATCGCGAAGGCGTCCGGGCAGGACCCGTACTCGTACGACATCGACGCGCTCAACTCGTTCGGCGCTCCGCGCGGTCCGGGCGGCGGCATCAGCGGTGAGCACTGGTTCGGCGTCGAGCCCCTGACCGGGCGCGACCTGTTCTCGATCGTCACGTACGGTGCTCGGACGTCGCTCGGCATCGGACTCGCCGCGACCCTGGTCTCGATCGTCATCGGCGTGCTCGTCGGCGTCACGACCGGGTTCTTCGGCGGCTGGTACGACCGGGTGCTCTCGCGGGTCGTCGACGTGATCTTCGGGTTCCCGTCGCTCGTGTTCATGATCGCCCTCACCGCGATCGTGCCGTCGTCGTTCCCGAAGCCCGTGCTCGTCGTGCTCGTCATCGGGTTCTTCGGCTGGCCGGCCGTGGCCCGTGTCGTGCGGGGGCAGACGCTGTCGCTCGTCAGCCGGAACTACGTCGTCGCCTCCACCGCGATGGGCGCTGGACGGTGGCACGTCATCCGCACGCAGCTGCTGCCGAACCTCGCCGCGACGATCACCGTCTACGCGACCATCTCGATCCCGTCGATGATCGGTGCCGAGGCCGCGCTCTCGTTCCTGGCCGTCGGCGTCAACCCGCCGACGCCGTCGTGGGGTCGCAGCATCGGCGACGCCATCGGCTGGGTGCAGACCGATCCCATGTACCTCGTGTTCCCCGGAGCCGCACTGTTCCTCATCACCCTCGCCTTCAACGTGCTCGGTGACGCCCTGCGCGACGCCCTCGACCCGCGAGGGGGCACCGCGTGAACGCCGCCACCCTGCGGTTCCTGGCGATCCGCGTGCTCGGAGCCGCCGTCGTGCTGCTCGTCGTCGCGGCCATCACGTACGCGCTCTTCATGCTCCTGCCGACCAACCCGGCCCGGGCGATCTGCGACAAGCCCTGTACGCCGGACCGGCTGCAAGAGGTCCAGGCCTTCCTCGGCACTGACAAGCCTTGGCTCGCACAGTTCGGCGCCTACCTGGCCGGCATCTTCACCGGCCGGACCTTCGGCAGCGGCAACAGCGTCATCGAGTGCGCGGCGCCGTGCTTCGGGTACTCGTTCCAGCTGCACGAGAGCGTCACCGAGCTGATCCTCGCGCGCCTGCCCGTCACGGCCTCGATCGCCGTGGGCGCCGCCGTGCTGTGGCTCGTCGCCGGGGTGTTCGGCGGCACCGTCTCGGCGCTGCGCCGCGGCACCTTCGTCGACCGGGCCGTCATGACGGTCGCGGTCGCCGGTGTCTCGTCCCCGGCGTACCTGGTCGGGCTGCTCGGCATCCTGCTGTTCGGGTTCGTGCTGGGGATCCTGCCGACCAGCGGCTACGTGGCCTTCGGTGACGACCCGGTCGGCTGGTTCACCCACCTGATCCTGCCGTGGTGCGTGCTCGCGTTCATCAGCGCTGCGATCTACGCCCGGTTGACCCGTGGCGAGATGCTCGAGTCGATGTCGCAGGACTTCGTGCGGACCGCCCGGGCCAAGGGGCTGCGCGAGCGCCAGGTCGTCGTGCGGCACGGGCTCCGGACGGCGATCCTGCCCGTCGTGACGCTGTTCGGGCTCGACCTCGGGTCGCTGCTCGGTGGTGCGGTCATCACGGAGAAGGTGTTCTCGATGCAGGGCCTCGGCGCGCTGCTCATCGACGCGGTGCACACGCTCGACCTGCAGGTGGTCGTCGGCTTCACGCTGTTCTCGGCGCTGCTGATCGTCACGGCGAACGTGATCGTCGACGTGGTCTACGCGTTCGTCGACCCGCGGGTGCGGCGCCGGGCGTAGGGCCGCGGCGCGCTCCGCTCGTGTGGTGCGAGGTTCCGTACTCCGTGCGAGCGCGTCTGCCTGCCACGGAATCGGGAACCTCGCACCAGAGCGCATCAGCCCGCGCGCCCCACCACCCGGGCGACGTCCATCAGAAGTACGTGATGCCGTGCGGCGTCCGCGGCGGCAGCAGCATCGCGCGGAGCAGCTCCACCGACGCCGGGTCCGCAGCGCGGACGAGCCCCGCGGCGGCCAGGGTGACGGGGGAGACCGACCCGATCAGCAGCGCACCGAGCTCTGCGACGTCGAGCTGGACGTCAGACCCGGCCACGTCGACGTCGTCGGCGATGCGCGTGACGGTGCCACGGGCCTCCTGGACGTCGAGGCGGTACGTGCCGGTGGTGAAGCCGAGCGCGTCGGTGACCCCGAGTGTCAGGGACCCGTCGATGGCGAACGGCCGCGAGGTCAGCACCGCCGGCACGTCGAGCACGCGCAGCCAGACGTGGTCCTCTTCGTGGTCGACGTCGTACGCACGGTTGTCGCCGAGCGCCGCGACGATGGGGTCGTCGAGGCGTGAGCGGTTGTACTTCACGACGTCGTTGAGGTCGACCGAGAGCAGGAACTCCCACAGGGCGGTGTAGGCCTGGTCGTCCGCGTACACCAGGTCGACGATCTCGAGCGCGGTGTCGGAACCGCGGTCCTCCTTGACGCGCCAGGTGACGTAGCCGTCGATCTCGTCGGAGCCGTCGGGACGGTGCACCGCCGCGCGGACGTCCTTCGCCTTCTGCCCGTCGTGGCCGAGCAGGCCGAACGCGATCGGCCAGGTTCCGGTGTTGCGGACCATCGAGCCGGGGGTGCGGACGTGGAACCGGTCGAAGACCGCCTTGCCCGGGCCGTCGGCCAGCCACTGCGGCGTGACGACCGACACCGTGCCGGAGGTCGGGGCGAGCAGGGGGAGCGCGCGCTCACGGCGGACGTGCACAGCACGCTCGCGGATGGCGCAGCCGAAGCCGAAGCGGCGGTAGATGGTGCCCTCGGACGCGGTCAGCGACGCGACGGCGTAGCCCTCGGCGACCCCGCGCTCGAGCGCGTGCGTCATCATCCGGCGCAGGATGCCGCGGCGACGCTCGGTCGGGCGGACGGTGACCGCGGAGATCGCCTGGGTGTCGACGGAGGAGCCGTCGCCCCAGCTCAGCGCCTTGCGGAACCACGTGAAGGTGCCGGCCGGCCACGTCTCGTCGACGGACCCCGGGAACGGCTCGCGCACGTAGACCCCGAGGAACGTCTCTTCGTCGGCGATGAAGTGCGACGCCATGCGGGCTGCGCCCTCGGCGTCGGGGTCGGCTTCGTGGAAGCCCATCCCGACGGCCTGCATCCACGCTGCCGTCTCGGCGTTCGGTGCCCCCTTGTCGTCCGTCCCGGGCGCGAACTCGCGCAGCTCGTAGCGGTCGTCGAATGCCTCGTTGCTCACGTTCCGACACTATCGGGACCGGGTGACGTCGCGACAGGCGCGTGGTCGGTCCGGTCGGACTGGAGGCCCGGATCGCGTCCGGCGGACGGGCTGCGGGGTGCGGGTGGCCGGTTCGGGTGCCGGGTTCGGGTGCCGCGGACGCACGGTGCGGGATGCAGGGCGGGCCGCACGGTGCTGAGTTCGTGGGTCCGGGCGGTGGAAGTGGCTCGGTGCGGGGTCGTGGCGGGGCACGGGGCGGGCAAGTTCGCACGGGTCGGGCGATCCGGCACGGTGCGCATGCGCGAGGAACCGGCACGCCTGACGAACCCGGCACGGTGCGGCTCCGTGGTCGCGTCCTTCGGGCTCACCCGGAGCCGCACGGTGCGGGGTTCGTGGGTCGGGGCGATGGAGGTGGCTCGGTGCGGGGTCGTGGCGGAGCACGGTGCGGGCAAGTTCGCACGGGTGGGGTGAACCAGCACCGCACGACGAACCCCCGCACCGCATGACGAACCCCCGCACCGTGCGATTCCGTGGCCGCTGGCCGCGTCAGTCGGTTGCGCCCCGCGGGGGATCGACGAGCAGCCCGACGCGGTCGTCCAGGTAGTCGGCGAGGGGGACTGCGGCGCCGGCGGTCGGGGACCACCGGACCGAGGGCACGTCCTCGATGACGACGAGTACGCCCTCGGCGCCGACGAGGGAGTCGTCGACGGGGATCGGGACGGCGCCGTGGTTCACCGTGTCACCAGCGTCGAAATGGCCCTTCGCGGCGGCGGCTCGGTAGGCGCGGCGGACCTCGGCGGAGACCGACTGGTACTGCGACCGACCGGGTTCGGTGACGCGGGTGATCGACCCGGTGGCCCAGACACGGCCGGCGGTCTCGGGGGACGACCCGATCAGGAGTGCTCCGACCCGCCACACCCGGCCGAGGGGTCGCATCGTCGGGTCACGACGGATCCCGAGGACCGCCTTCGGCTGCACGTACTCGCCGAGTGCTTCGTCCGGGACGTCCGCGGCGCGGAGCCGTCGGGCCGCTGCGTCGAGGAGCTCCCGCGCCCGCTGCACTCCGTCCGTCACGTCCACCGAGCCTAGACCGGGTGGTGGTCGTCGTCTCGGTCCTGTTCTCGGTGGTGGTCCGCTCGACGTGGTGCGCTGCGCTGCGGCGTCCGTGGCTGGTGCCGGCGCGGGCCGTGCCAGCGCGGCGACGACGTGCGGCGCTCACGAAGCCCGCCGTCATCATCACCGCCCCGTACGTCAGGAGCACGCCGGCGACCGCGGGGATGAGCCAGCTCCGCGACCCGTTGACGACCTGGTTGACGATGCCGATCTCCGGCACGGAGTACCAGACCACGCCGCGGATCTGCACGGCGGTGACCGGTGCCGGGTCGGCCTCGGCGTTGTTGTCGCCCTTGAGGACGAAGGTTCGCTCGCCGTCCGACGACGACGACACCGAGACCACGCGGTGGCTGACGACCGCGGGCTGGCCCGACACGATCTGGTAGGTCACGACGTCGCCGACGCGGATGTCGTCGATCGGGGTCGGACGGACCACGAGCAGCGTCCCCGGCGGCAGCGTCGGCTCCATCGACTGCGTCAGGACGGTGAGCGGCATCGAGCCGGTGGCCTTCGGCACGACGATCAGCACGACCGCCAGGGCGGCGACGAGCAGCAGGAGTCCGGTGCTGAGGCCGAGCACGACGGCGTGGACGACGGCGCGCCAGCCGGAGCGCGGGGTGGGGGTGCTCATGCGCCGCATCGGATCGCCGCCCCGTTGTCCTGCGTGAAGAGCGTGACCTTGCCGGTGCCCGCGACGGTGCTCGTGGGGTTGCCGGCGCTGTCGAGCACCTTGACGGTGACGGTCAGCGTGCCAGCGGTGCCGGCGCTCGCGGGGACGTCCGGCGGCGCGATCGTGATGAACGCGGAGTAGTCCTGCGCCTTCTGCCCGACCGGGGTCGAGCCGACGAACGCGCCGTACCAGGTGTCCATCGGCCGGTTCGCGGCGTCCCACCGGATCTCGACGTACCAACCGCCGTGGTCCGTGCAGACCAGCGAGGGCGTGGTGTCGACGGTCGCTGCCGGGGTGGTCAGGGTGAAGCCGCCGGCGACGACGCCCGAGGTCCAGGTGCCGCTCGTGACGGTGAGGTTGACGTTCACCTTGGCGGTCGAGCCGGCCGGGGCCGATGACTGCAGGGTGCTGCGGGTGCACCAGACGGCGGAGGCGCCGGCGGCGAGCTTCGCGCTCATGCTCGGCAGCGACGCCCAGGTGCCGGTGACGGACCCGGTGCCGACGGCCGTGCTCGTGGTGCAGCCAGCGGTCGAGGCGACCGGCCAGGCGACGACGGTGACGGCCTTGGCGAGTGCGGTCGAGCTGCCGGACACGACGGAGACCGTGGTGGTGGCGGTGCCGGCGAGGGTGCCCGAGTCGGTCAGGGTGATCGGCTTCGTCGTCGAGGTGACGCTCGACGAGAACGCCGTGGTGAGGGCGCTCGTGCCGCCGATGGACGCCGCGACCGTGCCGACCGTGGTGCTCGCCGCTGTGGTGCCCGACGCGCTCCACAGTGCCCACGCGGCGCTCGAGGTGCCACCGACGAACACGGCGGTGAGGAGCACGGCGACGAGGAGCCGGAGGCGGCGGTTCATGCGGAGACCTGCGTTCCCGTGACGGTGAGGGTGAAGTCGGTGGTGGCGCCGGCGACGCTCTGCGGGGCGTCGGCGTCGAGGGCCATCTCGAGGCAGGCGATGCCGCTGCCCCCGGCCGGCAGGGTGAAGGACCCGGTGCCGGTGTCGAAGGTGGCGAGCCGCGCGCTCGTGCCGGTGAGCCCGGGCACGCACTTCGCGGCCGAGGACACCATCGCGAGGTGGAGCGTCAGCTCACCGGTCGCCGCCGCGACGGACGACTTGGAGGCCGTCGTCGTGACGCGCATCGACAGGGGGACCGAGCCGGTGTTCCGCACCGTGAAGGTGCCGGTGGTGCTCGTGCCCGGCCCGAGGACCGCGGTGTTCATCGCCGTCGTGCTGCCGACGGTGATGGTCGCCGTGGCGGAGCGCACCGTGGTGGCTGCCGTGCTGGCCGTCCCGTTCCAGAGGGCGTACGTGCCGCCGGCGCCGAGGAGCGCCGTTCCGACCGCGACGACCAGGGCGATCGCGACCGGCCACACCCAGCGGTACCGTCGGGCTGCGCGGTGGCGTCCCGTCGTCCGCGGTGTGGCGGTCATGTGCGTGCTCCTGGTCGTCGTGGTCGGTGGGGTGCGATCGGGGGATCAGGAACCGATCGCGGTCTGGGTCAGCGTGAAGGCCAGCGCGCTGAGGTTGATCGAGCCGCCCTGACCGGTGGTCGCCGACGAGGGGAGCGTCACCGTGAAGACGACCTTGACGGTCGACGTGGACGAGGACGGCGAGACCACGAACGTGTTCGTGTTCGACGAGGACTGCACGACCGAAGCGCTCGTCGACGTGACGGCAAGCGTCTTCGTCGTGGCGGCGAGCAGCGCGGCGTCGCCGGTGATGCTCTGGTTGGCGTACGTCAGGTTCGCCTTGAGGTCCTGGCCGGTCGCGCCGATGTTCAGCGTCTGCGTGAACTGGAACGTGTTGCCCGGCACCATCAGGGCCTTCGTGGGGTCGATCGCGGTGGAACGACCGTTCGTGATGTCGGTCCAGGCACCGTCGTTGTTGGCGCTCAGCGTCAGGGTGCCGGCGCTCACGGCGGACGCGGCGCTCGAGGCGCTGGCGTTCCAGAGGGCGAACGTGCCCGCACCGCCGAGGAGGAGTGCGACGCCTGCTGCGCCGGCGATGGCACCGGTGACGATCTTGTGCATGGGGTGGATCCGTTCCTGCGTGCTCCGGGCACGCTGAAGCCCACCGGGGACATTCGGGCGTCGTGTCCGGTGGGGAGGTTGTCATCGACCCAGTGGTTGGAGGGGGTCGCGGCTGACCGGTGCCGAGAACGGTCGCCGGGCCTCGGAGCGCATGTGCTGCTGCTCGGGCGGGCTGGACTCGCTCTGGTGACGACGTTAGCTGTCCCCCAAAGTGCCGACAAGCGAGAACGAGCGTTCACCCGGACCCCAGAACAGGGGTCATTTTTGTCCCCGCTAGGGAGGACATGGTTTGTACCCCGGTTTCTGGGAGTGCACTCCGCGTGAGCAGAGCGATCATGGAAGGAATGCCGGTACGCACGGCGTCGTTGCACCGTCCGGAAACGAGGAGGGCCCATGGACATCGTGCGCTGGTTGTTCGACGCGCAGATCGTCATCGGCGACCAGACGGTGCTCTGGCGCGAGGTGATCGGCAACGTCTTCGGGTTGCTCAGTGCCCTCGGTGGCATGCGCCGGAAGGTCTGGGCCTGGCCGGTCGGACTCGTTGGCAACGCCCTGCTCTTCACCGTCTTCATGGGTGCGCTCTTCGACACCCCGAACCCCGTCAACCTGCTCGGGCAGGCCGGCCGCCAGGTCATGTTCATCATCGTGAGCATCTACGGCTGGTACCGGTGGACGCACCGCCCCGAGGACGCGACGACCGTGATCGACCCGCGCTGGGCCTCCTGGCAGACCCGTCTGCTGCTCGTCGTCGGCATGGTCGGCGGCACCGCCCTGCTGACCCCCGTCTTCCGCGCGCTCGGGTCGTACGAGCCGGTGTGGAGCGACGCGTGGATCTTCGTCGGATCGCTGCTCGCCACCTACGGCATGGCGAAGGGGTGGGTCGAGTTCTGGCTCATCTGGGTGGCGGTCGACCTGGTCGGCGTGCCGCTGCTGTTCTCCGCCGGGTACTACGCCTCCGGGTTGATGTACGTCTTCTACGGCGTCTTCACCCTGACCGGGTTCTTCGTGTGGATGCGCCAGCGGGTCCGCCCGCCGGCGGCGCCCGTCACCGTCGGCTGACCGCCGTGATCACGACGCGCTGACGCGGCCGGGAGCACGGCCCCCGCTCTGGGACGAGACAAACGGCCCGGAATGCGCTGCAATGGTCGGATGGAACCCCTGCACGGCGAACGCGTCGAGGACGACGAGTCCCTCGCAGAGCGCACGGTGCGCGCGGCCATCCGTGCCTACCGCCTGCACCCGTTCGACACCGTCGACGCGGCGGTCGTCGCCGAGGTGGCCGGTATCCCGCTCGAGACCGTCGAGCGGCTGTTCCCGACCTGGCACGCCCTGCTCCTGGTCACCTACGACCGGTGGGCGCAGCTGCGGGGGACCCGGCGGAAGAACCCGCCCACGTGCACGATCGAGCACGTCCGCCTGACCCTGGCCGAGGACGTCGCCGACCCCGGGCTCGTCCGGGTGCTCGCGGGGCTGATCACCGTGGCCAGCTCGGAGTCCGGGTTCGCCGAACTGTTCCGCAAGCGGTTCGAGGAGTACGCCGAGCAGCTGACCGTCGGGCTGCAGCGCGACTTCGACAAGGGCTCGGAAGAGGCCGGCATCCCCGCGTACCAGGCTGCGACCCAGCTGCTCGCCGTGTACGAGGGGCTGCAGATCCAGATGCTGGTCCGCCCGTACATCGATGTCCTGGTGGAGTTCGACCGCGCGGCGAACACCCTGCGCCAGGGCTGGAAGCGGCATGCCGTCCCGTCGTGGGACCTCGACGAGGCACCCGTCCGCGTCTGAGCGCAGCGGCAATCTCTCCGGTTTGGAAAGTACTTGCCAAACTGGCAAGTACTTGCAACACTGGTGTCAACGAGAGGGGACACCATGGAGGACACCACCGCACGACCCGGACCCGCCGAGGCGGCCCGACTGCTCGACCAGGCGGACCGGATCGGCCGACGTGCGCACGACGCCGTCCGCTGGCCGTACGTCACGTTCATCACCGCGCTCGGCGTCGCGACGTCGCTCGGCACGCTCGGCATGGGGCTCACGACCGGGGACGCGTTCGCCGCCGTCTACGTCGGCACCCTCGTGGCCCTGTTCGCCCTGGTGGTGTTCTTCATGGTGAGCATCCGCGGCCGCTCGGCCTTCGCCCGGAGCCGCCGCTGGACCGTCTACATCGCCAGCTGGGCGGTCACCTACCTGGCGGCGATCGCCGTGGTCGGGTGGGTGCACGGCTCGGTGCTCTGGTCGGGCACCACCTCGGGGCTCGTGCTGCTGGTCGCCCTGGTGTGTGCGGCGCGCGAGGCCCGCTCGTGAGCACCACCGACCGGGTGCATCCCCGGCACGAGCTCGACGACCTGCTGCAGCACCCGGTGCGCTTCTCGGTGATCGCCGCCCTGACCCGTGCCGGCACCCTGGGGTTCCGCGAGGTGCGGGACGCGGTCGAGGTCAGCGACTCGGTGCTGAGCAAGCAGGTCTCCGCGCTCGAGGCGGCCGGCTACGTGTCGGTGGGGAAGGGGTTCGTGGGCAAGACACCCCGCACGTCGATCACCCTGACGGCGTCGGGTCGGGCCGTCTGGGCCGCCCACCTGGACGCGCTCCGCCGCATCGCCGCCGGTTGATCGGCGGGGATCAGCCCCGCCGCCCCCGCCGCCACGACAGCACCTGCCGCACCGTCACCTTCGACCCGTACTGCGCGACCGAGTGCCGGAACAGGTACTCCGCGAACCACAGCAGCAGCCCGGCGACGACGAACACCTCGACGATGCAGACCACCGACTCCGTCACGGTCAGGGCCCCGACGGCGTTCCGCACCATCGCGGTGATCGGCGTGAAGGTCGGGAAGTACGTGAAGAACTGCGCGACGGGCGACGTCGGCGTCGTCATCACGAAGAACGCCGCGTACAGGGGGATGATCAGCGCGAAGATCGCTGCCGACTGCAGGGCCGAGGCGTCCTTGATCGACGGGACGGCGGCCCCGACGGCGACGAACAGCCCGGACGCCAGCAGCACCCCGCCGACGAGCAGCAGCGCCCCGGTCACCATCCGCCACGGGTCGACGGTCAGCCCACCGAGCTGCGACGACACCAGCGGCAGGGCGACGAGCAGCCCGACCAGGCCGGGCACGACGAACACGCTGACCTGCACGAAGCCGACGAGCAGCATCGCGATGACCTTGCCGCGGATCAGGTCGCCCGCGGTCACCGTGGTCAGGATCATCTCGGAGATCCGGTTCTCCTTCTCCTCGACCACGACGGTGACCATCCGGGCGGCGAGCAGGATGACGAGCCCGAAGAACGCTGCGACGAACAGGAACGGCGGCACGACGGACAGCCAGCCCGGTGCGACCCGGCCGTCCGCGTAGGTGGTGACGTCGGTGGCGGGCGGACTGCGGAGCAGCTGCACGGTCTCGGGGTCGTCGACGGACGCGGCGACGCTCTGCTCGAGCACCCGCTCGGCCAGCGACGAGTACACCCCGTTCGCGAAGAGCCCGCGGTCGGCGGCGTCGACCCGGATGGCCGTCGTGGACGGCGACGACGGGAACGCGATGAAGGCGTCGAGGTCACCGGACCGGACGGCGGCGCGGTCGGTGGCGGCGTCGGTGGAGGGGGTCCCGCCCCACTTCGCGGCCACCGACTCCGACACCAGGCCGGACTCGTCGACGTAGTGGAACGGGGTCTTGGTGGCCGACGACCCGGACACCACGGAGTTGGTGCCGGCTGCCTGCCCGATGCCCACGAGCAACGAGACGACCACGATGACGACCGGCAGCGCGAGGGTCCCGATCCAGAACGCGGGCTTCTTGACCGCGCGGACGAACTCGAACCGGACGACCGTGCCGAGGTTGCTCATGCCGCTGCCCCGTCGGTCGACGCCGCAGCCAGGGCGTCGTGCCCGTAGACCTGCACGAAGATCTCGTCGAGCGGGATCCGACGCATCTCGAACGCGGTGACGTGCACCCCGGCCGCGACCAGTTCTGCCAGCACGTCCGCACCGTCCGGAGCGGCGGCCTGGGTCGGGACGAGGTAGGCGACGTGCCCCTCGTGACGGGCGAGCCGGTACAGCGGTGACTTCGGTACGGGGCCGTCGAGCCCCACGCGGGCGACGGCGCCGCCGAAGGCGTCCTGCACGTCGGGCACCGATCCGTACGCGGCGGCCCGGCCGTCCTTGAGCAGCAGGATGCGGTCGCAGAGCCGCTCGACCTCGTCCATGTGGTGCGTCACGAGGACCACGGTCGCCCCGTCGGCCTTCCGTTCGTCGACCAGGTCGAGCAGGAGTCGCCGGTTCACCGGGTCGAGGCCCTTGGTCGGTTCGTCGAGGATGAGCAGCCGGGGCTGGTCCATGATCGTGATGCCGAGCTGCACCTTCTGCTGCTGCCCGCCGGACAGCTTGTCGACGCGCAGCTTCGCGCGGTCGGCGAGTCCCACCCGTGCCAGGTAGTCCATGCTCCACGCGGTCGCCTCGGCACCGCGAAGCCCGCGCAGGCGCCCGAAGTAGGTCATCACGTCGATGACGGACTCCTTGCGGTACAGCCCGCGCTCCTCGGGCAGGTAGCCGATGCCGCCGGTGGCCGGCCGGTAGGGGCGGCCGTCGATCGTCAGCGTGCCCGCCGTCGGCGTGGTGATGCCGAGCAGGGCCCGGATCGTCGTGGTCTTGCCGGAGCCGTTGCTGCCGAGCAGCCCGAACGTCTCGCCGGGGGCGACGTCGAACGACAGCCCGTCGACCACGTTGCGGTCCCCGAACCGCATCACGAAGTCCTGCACGCTGATGCTCGCCCCGCTCATGCGGCGACCCTACCGGGACTTCCTTCCCAGAACGGCCGCGATGGGATGCGAGAACGGGCGTACCTGGTCGGAACTCTCGACCCGGTACGCCCGCTTCCGGCAGGTACGCCCGCTTCCGCCGGGTACGCCCGTCTCGCCCAGGGACGCCCCGACAGGCGGACGGGAGGCGCGGTGCCAGCTGGCACCGCGCCTCCCGTCCGTCGTCCGGTCGCGCCCAGGGCGCGGGTCGCGTCAGGAACGCAACCAGGCCGTCCCCACGCCCGACAGGGCGCCGTCGACCACGGGGGCCGAGGCGAGCAGCAGCTCGCCGGCCGGCAGCGCGAAGGGCTCGTCGCCGAAGACCGTCACGCTCGTCCAGCCGTTCGGCCGGCGGAACGCGAGCACGTCGTCGCGGCCGGTCTCGATCCATTCGAGCTGTTCCTCGGACTGCAGCTGGCCACGCAGGCCGAGCGCCTTCCGGTACAGGTTCAGGGTGGAGTCGGGGTCGGCGTCCTCGGCCTCGACGCTGGAGTCGGCGAACCACGCCGGCTGCGGCAGGTGCGAGCCGTCCGGACCGAAGCCGAACGACGAGCCGGTGCGCGTCCACGGGATCGGCACGCGGCAGCCGTCACGACCGACGTCGACGCCCGGGTTGCGGAAGAACGCCGGGTCCTGGCGGTCGGCGTCCGGGATGTCGCCGACCTCGTGCAGGCCGAGCTCCTCGCCCTGGTACAGGTAGGCAGAGCCGGGCAGGGCGAGCTCGAGCAGCGTCGCGGCCTGTGCGCGACGGAGGCCGAGCGACCGGTCGAGCGCGTCCTGCGAACCACCGGCGAGCAGCCAGGCGCTGCCCTGCTTGTCGGTGCCGCCGGCGCGGGGCGGCAGGGCGTAGCGGGTGGCGTGCCGGACGACGTCGTGGTTCGAGAACACCCACGTGGTCGACGAGCCGGACTGCTCGGCGAGGCCGAGGTTGAACTCGATGATCGTGCGGAACTGGCCGGCGTCGAAGTCGGCCTCGAGCAGGTCGAAGTTGAACGCCTGACCGAGTCCCTCGGCGCTGGCGTAGCGGGCGCGGCGGTGGGCGGGGACCCAGGCCTCGGCGACCGCGGTGCGGGCCGGCGTGTACTCGTTGAAGACCGTCCGCCACTCGGCGTAGATCTCGTGCACGTCGTCACGGTCCCAGAGCGGGTGCGTGCCGTCCTTCGGCATCTCGGCGAGCTCGGCCCAGGTGGGCAGGGTCTCGCCCAGGTCCTTCGCCAGGCCGTGGGCCACGTCGATGCGGAACCCGTCGACGCCGCGGTCGGACCAGAAGCGCAGGGTGTGCAGGAAGTCGTCGCGGACCTCGCGGTTCGCCCAGTTCAGGTCGGGCTGCTCCTTCGCGAAGCTGTGCAGGTACCACTGACCGTCGCCGACGGCGGTCCAGGCCGGGCCACCGAAGATCGAGATCCAGTCGGCGGGGGCGTCCTCGCCGGACGGCCCCGTGCCGTCGCGGAACACGTAGCGGTCGCGGGCGGGGGAGCCCTTGGGCGCTGCGAGCGCCTCGCGGAACCACTCGTGCCGGTCGCTCGTGTGGTTCGGGACGACGTCGACGATCACCCGGATGCCGGCGGCGTGCAGTGCCTCGACCATCCGGTCGAAGTCGTCGAGGGTGCCGAGGCGCGGGTCGACGCCCCGGTAGTCGTCGACGTCGTAGCCGCCGTCGGCCAGGGCGGACGGGTAGAAGGGGCTGAGCCAGACGGCCTCGATGCCGAGCGAGGCCAGGTACGGCACCCGGTCGGTGATGCCGGGCAGGTCGCCGATGCCGTCGCCGTTCGCGTCGGCGAACGAGCGGGGGTAGATCTGGTAGACGCTGGCCTGGCGCCACCAGGTCTCGTCGTGCGAGGTGGCGGCGGGCTGGGTGAGGGTGTCGGTCACGTCGGGCCTTTCGTGGGTCGAGGGGTTCGAGGGGCGTGTGTCGGTCGGGCCCGCACCGGCGATCGCGGTCGGGCCCGCACCGGCGGTGTCGGTCACTTGATGGCCCCCTGGGTCACGCCGGCCATCACCCACCGCTGGGTGACGAGGTAGACGATGATCGCCGGGGCCATCGCCATCAGGTACGAGGCGAACGACACGTTGTAGTTGTTGCTGAACTGCGTCTGGAACATCTGCTGCAGCACCGGCAGGGTCTGCAGCGCCGGGTCGGAGGTGATCAACGACGGCATCACGAAGTCGTTCCAGGACGCGAGGAACGCGAAGATGCCGACGGTGGCGCTCATCGGTGCCAGCAGCGGGAACACGAGTCGCCAGAACACCTGCCCCGTGCTCGCACCGTCGATGCGTGCACTCTCCTCCAGTTCCGCCGGGATCGACCGCAGGAAGGCCGTGAAGAGCAGCACGCTGAAGGACAGCTGGAACATGACGTGCAGGATCGCGACGCCGAGCGGGTTGTCCAGGTGCGCGAGTCCGGTGAGCTTCACCTGCGACAGTGCGAGCACCGGGAACGGCAGGAACATCGCCGCGAGCAGGTAGAAGAACGACCAGCGGAACAGCCGGCGGTCCCAGTTCCGGGCGATCGCGTAGGCCGTGAACGAGGCGAGCAGGATCGTGCCGACGACGGTGATCGCGGCGACGAACACCGAGACCCCGAACGCCCGCGGGAAGTCGGTCAGCTGCCACGCCTGCACGAAGCCGTCGACGCTGAACGGTGCCGGCAGCGAGAACGCGTTGCCGTCGACGGCCTGGCCGGTGGTCTTGAACGCCATCGTGAGCGTGACGTACAGCGGCACGAGCACCGACAGCGCGCACAGCACGAGGACGACGGTGACGGGCCAGTTGGAACGACCGCGGCCGGGCTTGCCCGAGCCGGAGGACCGGTCGGCGTCGACGGAACGGATGCTGCCGGTCGCGGTGGTCCCCGGTCGCAGGGGTGCTTGCAGGGACATCAGAGCGCTGCCTTCCCGCGGGTCGCCCGCAGCTGGATCACGGCGATGACGACCGCGATGACGAAGAAAATCGTGGCGTTCGCCATCTGGTAGGCGTAGTCGCCGCCGTTGAAGCCCTTGAAGATCGACATCGCGACACTGGTGGTCGAGGTGCCGGGGCCGCCGTCGGTCAGGCCGACGATGATGTCGTACGAGTTCAGGAAGTTCTTGAACCCGATGACCAGGTTGATCAGGATGTAGCCCGCCGTCAGCGGTGCGGTGATCGAGACGAGCTGCCGCCAGGCGCTGGCACCGTCGAGGGCTGCCGCCTCGTACACCTCGCCGGGGATCGAGAGGACGCCGGCGATGTAGATGAGGAGCGTCGACGGGATCGCCTGCCAGGCGGTGACGACCACGATCGCCAGCCAGGCCAGGTCGGGGTTCGCCAGGATGCTCTGCTCGAGCGGCCCGAAGCCGATCGCGGTGGCGAAGGCCGGCAGGCTGTTCGCGAACAGGAACGAGAACACGTAGGCGATGACGATGCCCGAGATCACCATCGGCAGCACGAACACCGCACGCAGCGCGATCTTGCCGCGGATCTTCGACGTCAGTGCGATGGCCAGCAGGAACGCGATCGCGTTCACGACGATCACGGTGACGAGCGAGAACCCGAGCGTGAACAGGTACGCCTGCAGGATCGCGGGGTCGGAGAACACCGCGATGTAGTTGGTGAGCCCGGTGAACCGGAACTCGCCGAAGCCGACGGAGTTCGTGAAGCTCAGCACGATGCCCATCACCGCCGGCAGCGTGATGGCGAGCGTGAAGAGCACCAGGGTGGGCAGCAGGAACGCCAGGAAGAGCGGGTCGACGCGGGGCTTGCGTCGTCCGTCCCGTCGTCCGGCCTGGAGGCCCGGTGCGGCTCCGCCACGGCGGCGGCGGTCCGCCGTCGTGATGGATTCGGTGGTCGTGGTTGCCATTCGGACGTCTCCTTACGCGGCCGTGCGGAGCGCGAGACGCGCCCAGTCGGCGTCGAGGGTGCGGAGCTGGCGCTGCGGGTCGCCGCCGAAGGCGATCGACTGCGCGTAGTTCGCGACCGGGATCTCGGCGGGGATGAGCTGCGAGGCGCCGAGGTAGAAGGCTGCGTCGTCGTAGTACGACTGCATGCCGCGGAGGGCGGGGTTCGACGCCGGGGGAGCGTCCTTGCGGACCCCGAAGCCGTTGTTGTCCGCGTTGTACTTGTCGTTGACCTGCTTGGTCATCAGGAACGACAGGAACTCGCGGGCAGCCTCCTGCTTGCGCGACGCCTCCGGGATCCAGAGCGCCAGGTCGACGTTCACGCGGACCTTGCGGTCGGCCGGGTCGTCGGTGACGGGGAGCGGGAAGGTGCCGAGGTCCATGTCCTTCGTGGTCTTGGCGATCTCGCCGAGGGCCCACGGCCCCTGCAGGTACATGCCCGCCTTGCCCTGGGCGAAGGCGAGGTTGCCGTCGCCGTACCCGCGGCTCGCGGCGCCGTCCTGGTGCCAGGCGCGGAGCTGCACCATGCGCTCCATCGGCTTCCGCAGGTCGCGCTCGAACGAGACCGCGGACCCCTTGCCGACGTTCGTGCCCTCGCGCCGGAGTGCCTCGAAGGTCGCCGGGGTGTCGATCATGCCGCCGATCGAGTAGTCGAACATGCCCTGGGCGATCGTCCAGTTGTCCTTGAACGTGCCGTAGATCGGCGCGATGCCGGCCTTGGTGAGGCGCTCGCACACGTCGGCGAACTCGCTCCACGTCGTCGGGACCTCGAGCCCCTGCTGCGCGAAGAGCGCCTTGTTGTAGATCACCGACGCCGCCGTCACCGAGTACGGCAGGGCGCTCTTCCGGCCGGGGTAGTCGGCGGTCTGCTCCATGAGCGGCCACAGGTCGGGGTTGATGGTGTCGGCCTGCGGCAGGTCGGACAGGTCGGTCAGTGCGCCGTGCTCGACGAACGGCACGACCGAGAAGTTGTAGTTCCAGCAGCCGAGGTCCGGCGGCCGGTTCCGCACGAAGTTCGCGGACATGCTCGAGGTCGAGTCGCGCACGACCCGGACCTTCGACTGGCTCTGGTGGAACTGCGCGATGACGTCGTCGAAGTAGCCGATGACCTCGGGCTTCGACACGTAGAACGTGATGGTCTCCGGCTTGGCGCTCGAGGACCCGATCGGGGCGCATCCGGCGAGCGCGAGGCCCGCTCCGATGCCGCCCGCTCCCAGCAGGAACCCGCGTCGGCTGACCGATGCTGCGCTCCTGGCGGTGGCGTGTGCTTGCACGTCGTCTCCGTCCGTCCGGACCCGGCGTCCCTGCCGTTCCGTCCCGCGAGCGGCTCCGATGCTGCCCGCGGAACTAAATGTAGCGAGAAAATCTAATTCCGCAAGGAACTCGTCGCGCGATAGGGTCACGACATGCCGCCACCCCGTGGAACGAGCGCAGAGACGCTGCTCGCGTACGCCTTCGACTCGTCGGCGTTCACCGCGACCGAGGCGATCGACGCCACCGGCCTGACCCGGTCGACCGTGCTCGGGGCGGCCGAGGAGCTCGTGCGGCTCGGCTGGCTCCGCGAGCTCGACGACGCCCGCGCCGCGGGGGAGTACCGGATGGGGCGCCCCGCCCGCCGCTACGAGCTCGACACGGTCGCCGGGGTCGTCGTCGGTGTGGACGCCGGCCAGCACCGGGTCACGGCCTTCGTCGCCGACCTGCGCGGCACGGTGCTCGGTCGTGCCGAGGGGTCGCTGGGTGCATCGGGCCTCGACGTGCCCGTGCGACTCGGGGTCCTCGCCGACACCGTGGCCGCCGCCCTCGCCTCGGCCGACGTCGACCGCACCCGGGTCCTGGTCACCGTCGTGGGCATCCCGGCGCCGGTCGACGCCGCCGGGGCCTCGCCCGACGACGGCGGCTTCTGGGTCCGGATGAACCCGGGATTCGCCGACGCCGTGCCGGACGGGCGGGTGCTCGTCGAGAACGACGCGAACCTCGCCGCGCTCGCCGAGCGGCCGTCCTCGGGTGACGCCTCGTTCGCGGCGCTGCTGTCCGGCGAACGCTTCGGCGCGGGCCTCGTCGTCGACGGGGTCCTGCTGCGCGGTGCCCACGGCGGTGCCGGGGAGATGCGGGTGCTCGAACTCGTCGAGGGTGTCGGCTCCTCCGACGGCATCGGCGCGGTCGCCCGCACCTTCGTGGCCGACGCCGTCGCCGCCGGGCGCATCCCCGCGGACTCCGCGCTCGCCGCCGACGCCGCCCTGGTGTTCGCGGCCGCGCGGAGCGGTGATCCGGTCGCGCGCACCATCGTCGACCGCCTGGGTGACCGCCTGGCCCGGGTCTGCATCCTGCTCGCGAGCCTGCTCGACATCGACCGCGTCGTGGTCGCCGGCGCGATCGCCCAGCCCGCGGTCGCCGTGATCGACCGCGCGCGCGAGCTGCTCGCGAAAGGGCACTTCGACCCGGTGCCGGAACTCGTCGCGTCGTCGCTCGGGGCCGACGTCGTCGTCATCGGGGCCGTGGCCCACGCGGTCGACGCGGTGCGGGCCGACCCGCTGTCGTTCCCGGTGCTCAGTCGGGCAGCGGCACCTCGAGGCTCCGGTCCCACGGTTCCGTCCAGCCGAGTCGGTCGAACAGTGCATCCAGCAGCATCGCGGTGAAGCCCCACACCAGGTGCTCGTCCCCGTCGGCCTCGATGGTGAACGCCGGTCCGCGCCACTCCTGACCACTGCGGCGGATCACGGTCACGCCGCGGTTCGCCGGGTCGAGCAGGTCGGCCACGGGGACCCGGAACACCGCCGCCGACTCGTGCTCGTCGACGACGCGGATCGGTGAGGGGTCGCGCCACCAGCCGATGACGGGCCGGACCAGGTGGTTCGAGAACGCCAGCGGCACGGCTGGCAGGGTGCCGAGCACCTCGACGCCGGCGGGGTCGAGCCCCGTCTCCTCCTGTGCCTCGCGGAGTGCGGCGGCGACGGCGTCCGCGTCACCGGGGTCGATGCGTCCGCCGGGGAACGCGACCTCGCCGGCGTGCGCGCGCAGGGTCGTGGCCCGGGCGAGGAGCAGGACGTCGAGGTCCCGCGGGACGCCGGGCGCTGCCGCCGGTCGGTCGCTCGGGGTGTGGTCGAGCGCGCCGAAGAGCATCAGGACCGCGGCCCGACGTGGTGCAGCCGTGCCGCCGGGTTCGACGAGCGGCCCACCGTCGCCCCAGCCGTCCGCTGCGACCGCCGCGAGTGCAGCCCGTACCGATCCGTCGTGCGTCACCCGTTCACCCTAGGTGCGCGCCACCGAGCGGTCCCGCGGCAGCGTCGCATCGGACGCTTCGCTGGGTGTCGGTCGAGTGCCGCCTGGGAGCCGCACAGGTGGGAACTGTGGGAACCGGAAGCGCCTCGGTGCCCCGTTCGCAGCGGGCCGCCGCCACGATTGCACCGTCCGCCGGGAGGCCCCATGTTCCACGATCTGCTCCGACCCCTGTTCCACGTCGCCGTCGTCGCACCGTCCGTGCTCGTCCCGGTGGACGTCGCCGCGGGGCTCCTCACCGTCGCCGCGCTCCTGCCGGCGTTCGGCCATCGCTCCCGCCATCCGGTCCGGGGCCTGCTCTGGCGGCTCGGCGCCGTGGCCGTCGGCGCCGTGATCGGCCTGGTCGCGGTGTGGTGGTTCGGGGACGTGCAGGACCTGTACGGGGTGTCGTTCACCCCGATCACCCGGATGTGGGTGGCCCTTGCCTTCGGTGGAGTCGGGCTCCTCGTCGTGACGGTCGTCCAGGGCGGCTGGCTCCGCCGCGTGCTCGGCGTGCTCGCGGCGGTGGCGGTGGCCCTGGCCGCCGTCCTCGGCGTCAACGTCGACTTCGGGGCGTACCGCACGATCGAGCAGGCCGTGACGACCGATCCGTACCCGTCGGGTCCGCTGGGACACGAGACGGGGGTGGGTCGCGCCTCCAGTCCGGTGGTCGACCCGGCCACCTGGCGGGCGCCCGCCGACATGCCGCGACGCGGGAAGGTGCTCTCGGTCACCATCCCGTCGACCGTCTCCCACTTCCACGCACGGCCGGCGGTGGTGTACCTGCCGCCGGCTGCCCTGACCGAGCGACCACCGACCCTGCCGGTCCTCATCAGCCTGGCCGGGCAACCCGGGCAGCCGAGCGACATGTTCCAGGCCGGTCGGCTCGGCGCGGTGATGGACGCGTTCGCCGAGGCCCACCACGGACTCGCCCCGATCGTCGTCGCGCCGGATCAACTCGGGGCACCGGACCGGAACCCGATGTGCGTCGACTCGTCCCTCGGCCGTTCCGCGACGTACATCATGACCGACACCACGAACTGGATCCGGCAGCACCTGCGCGTCGGGGCAGCGCCCTCGGCCTGGGGCATCGTCGGGTTCTCGCAGGGAGCCACGTGTGCCATGCAGTTCTCCACCGCACACCCCGGCGTGTTCGGCACGACCTTCGCCATCTCGAGCGAGCTCGCACCCCTGAACGGCTCCGTCCAGCACAGCATCCGGTACGGGTTCGGCGGCTCGGCCTCGCGGTACGCCGAAGCGGCACCGCGGGCGATCATGCGTGCGCACGGTCCCTACCCCGGGCACCTGACGGTGTTCGCCTACGGCAGCGACGACGCCCCCTACGTCGCATCGACCACGGCACTCCGCGCCGCCGCGGACGCCGCCGGCATGCGGACCCGGCTGTTCGTGTCCGAGGGCTCCGCCCATGACTGGAACACCGTCCGCTACGCGCTGCGCGTCGGGATGCCCGGCGTCATCGCGCACCTGGGCCTGCGGTGAGCGCGGTGGTCGCGGCCCTCGCGTGGGCGCATCCGAGACGGCTCGTGCCGGCAGCCCGTCGGTACCCGCTGACGAGCGTCGTCTCGGCCCTGACGATCGTCGCCGGCATCGCCGCCGTGGTGCTCAGGTGCCTCGGCACGAAGGACGGTCGGACGCTCGACACACTCGGCGGGACGATGGGTCCGCTCGGCGTGGTCGCGGTGACGAGCAGCGTCGTCGGGTTCCTCGTCACCTTCGTCGCCGTCGTTGTCTGCACCGCGGCGTCCGAACGGCTGCTCGGCTGGCGGCGCACCCTGCTCGCGATGGTCGTCACGACCGTGGTGGGGACCGGGCTCGGCGCCCTGCTGCAGCTGTTCGACGGCGCCCCGGCGAACCGCGGTTTCCTCGTGCACCTGGGGCACGTCGGACCCTGGACGTGGATCGTCGGCACCATCGTCACCGCGAGCGCGTTCGCCGGCGCCCTGTGGCGACGCCGGATCCGGGTGGTGTCGATCGCCGTCGTCGCGGCACTGCTGCTCTACGCCGGACACGCGTCCGACCTGCACGCTGCGCTCGCCCTGGTCGTCGGCCTGGTGCTCGGCCGCGTGCTGCGACGGTCGCCGGTGCGGAGCGGCTGGACCCGGAGTTCATCACGCGAGACCCGGGTGCTGCTCGTGGCCGCGGTGACCGTGTCGGCCGTCGGACCCGTCCTCGCGCTCGTCACCGGTGCCCAGTTCGGGCTGCTCGCCCCGCTCGCCGTGGTGCTCGACACCGGGCCGACCGGACGGATGCCGCACTGCTCGGTGACCGGGGTGACCGCCAGCTGCGTCCGGGCGCTCGCCGAGGTGCACCCGCACGGCCTGTTCCACTCGCTGCTGGCCGTGATGCCGCTCGTGGTCCTGGCGGTCGGCGCGGTGGGACTCCGGCGCGGGAGCCGGTTCGCACTGTGGCTCGTCGCGACCGTCGACCTCGTCTCCGGCGTCGCGACCGCCGTCTCGTACGGGGTGCTGCCCGAACGCCACCACGCCGTCGTGCAGCGCCTGGCGTCGGACCACCTCGCGGTCTCGCTCTCGATCGCCGCGTCGGTGCTGGTGCCGATCGCGACCGCCGTGGTGCTCGTCCTGCGCCGCGCGGACTTCCCGGTCCGGACCGACCAGCGACGACTGCGGACCTTCGTCCTGACGGTCGCCGGTTCGGCCGTGGTGCTCGCGGTCGTCGTCGTCGGTGTCGCCGTGGCTTCGGGCGACAGCGTGCGCGAGCCCCTCCACCTGGCGCTCGCCGTGCTCGGCCCGATCGCCCCCGTGACCCTGCCGACACACCTGGCGCAGGCCGACCCGGCGCTGCGGTTCGTCGTGGGTGTCTCCGGCCCGCTCCTGTGGCTCGCCGTGGCGATCGCCGCGGTCCGGCCGACCGGGGCCGGACGCTCGGACAGCGACCTCGACGGGCAGGACGCCGCTCGGGTGGCCGCTCGGGCCCTGCTGGTCGCGGGCGGTGGTGACACCTTCGGGTGGATGACCACCTGGCCCGGCAACGAGTACTGGTTCACCGAGGACGGCCGCGCCGGTGTCGCCTACCACCGCACCGGGAGCGTCGCCGTGACGACCGGCGGCCCCTTCGGACACGAGGACGCGCGGCTGGCCGCCCTCGAGGGCTTCGCACGGGCCGCGGACGACCACGGGTGGACGCCCGTCTTCTACGGCATCGACGCCACCCTCGGCGCTGCGCTCGCCCGGCTCGGTTGGACGACCCTTCCCGTGGCCGAGGACGCCGACCTCGACCCGCGCACCTGGACGACGACGGGCAAGCGCAAGCAGGACGTCCGCACGGCCGTCAACAAGGCCGCACGATCCGGCACCACCGCGCTCTGGTCGGACTGGGCCTCGCTGCCCGGCTCGGTCACACGCCAGATCGAGGCGATCTCGGAGGAGTGGGTCGCCGAGCGCGAACTGCCCGAGATGGGGTTCACCCTGGGCGGGATCGACGAGATGCGCGACCCCGCCGTCCGGACGCTCGTCGCCCTGAGCGAGGACGGCACCGTCCTCGCCGTCACCAGCTGGCTGCCGGCGTACCGCGCCGGGCAGGTGGTCGGATGGACGCTCGACGTGATGCGCCGCGCCCCGGACGCCCCGAACGGTGTGATGGAGTTCCTGGTCGCGAGTGCAGTCGACCGGATGCGCGCCGACGGTGCCGAGCGGCTCAGCCTGTCCGCCGCCCCGCTCGCCTCGTCGGCCGAGCCGCAGGGGGCCGGGCGGAGCGGCGTCGAATCGGTCCTCGACGTCGTCGGCGGTGCGCTCGAGCCGGTGTACGGGTTCCGCTCCCTGCTGCGCTTCAAGGCGAAGTTCGGGCCAGACCTGCACCCCCTGGTGATGGCGTACCCGGACCCGGTGGCGCTGCCCACGATCGGCGTCGCGATCGTCCGTACCTACTTGCCAGGGTTGTCGCTGCGCCAGGCGGTCGCGATCGTTCGGGAGCGGCGTCCGGCGCACGGGGTCCGGGCCGAGAAGCCGGGTGAACGAGTGGGCTGACCCGGACGGTTCCCCAGCGCCGTCGGTACGTTCGGAGCATGGGAACCGAACGGGCCGACGGACCGGCCGTGGACGAGCACGATCCGTACGAACGCCGCCCCGGTTACGTCACGAGTGTCGACGGCCGGACCGACCGGATGACCTCGGACATGTTCGTGGGCATCGCGGTCGGGTTCGTCCTGGTGATGGTCTTCGGGTTCTTCCAGCTCGTCGAGTGGATCGCGATCGGAGCGGCCGTGGTCATCGGCGCGGCGGTGTGGTTGGTCCTGCGCAGTCGGCGACGGCGTGCAGATCGCCGCGCTGGTCGGTCGCCGGACGCCGTCCCGCGTGCTCGGGACCGGGCGATCGCCGAAGCGAACGGTGGGCGCCGGTTCTTCGTCGCCCAGAACCCGGTCGTCGTCATCGTGATGGGCGCGATCTTCATCGGTGTCGCGGTCGCGCCGTTGCTGTTCGGCGGGGTCTCCATCGGCCGGATCGTGACCGGGGTCATCGTCGTCGCGAGCGGTGTCGTCTGCATCGTGCAGGGGATCGGCACGCTGCGGGTGCGTCGTCGGGAGCGCAGCGGCGGCTGAACCTGTTCGTGGTGGAGGCCGCTGTCGGTGTCAGGATCCGTCGTTCCGCGACATCTCTCAGTGAGCGACCTCTGCTCCGACAGAAGGAGAGACCACCGATGAACACCCGAACCCGCGTCAGCGTCACAGCTTTGGCCGCCTGCGTCATGGTCGCCGCCCTCAGCGGTTGTGCTGCGAGCACCGCGACTCCGCCGCCGTCCGCCACCACGGCGATGACCGGGGACAAGACCCCGGTGCCGTCCCAGTCTCCGACCGCGACCGACGCCGCGACCCCGGTGAACCAACCTCCGTCGACTCCGTCGTCGTCCCCGTCGCAAGACCCCGGGACGTCGGCGCTCGCGCAGCACATCTACGACGAGTGCAGCAAGGGGGCCGCGGATGCCGGGGTCACCCTGACGTTCACGAACGACCCGTCGGGGTACCCGGGCAGCGACGGGACCTACCAGCTCATCTACCCCTTCACCTTCGACGACGGGCACACCGACCCGTACGCCGTCTACAACTGCACGCTCACCGACGACACGGTCAACTCCTCGTACGTCAGCAGCGGGATGACCGACAGTCACTGACCCCGGTCGGTGACGGCGCAGGCGTCAGGTGACAGCCCCACCCGCCGGTCAGGGTGGGAGTTCGCGCGACCAGTAGTCCGCTCGGACCACGAGAAGTTCGCCCTGTACCTCCGACGTCAGATTGACGACGCGGGGATCCCACAGCGTCCCGGGCAGCTTTGCGAACGGCTCGGTGCCCAACGTCGTCGACAGTTCGGACGGGCTCACTCCCGTCGGCGGCTGCACGGACACGACCGACCAGCATCCACCGGATGCGCACTCCTCGTCCTCGTGGACCACCCTGCTTCCCGCAGGCAGGGGGATCGACGACGACGTCGGCACGTCGCCTTCCGTCGCCCCCGCGAACAGCAGTGCGGCGCGCAGACCGATGAACAGGACGGCCGCGGCAGCCACGACCAGAACGGTCACGACGATCGCTCGTCGGGTGTCCGTCCGGTGCCTGGTCACCTCCGCAGCCTAGGCGGCGGTTCGGGCGGACCACCGGAAGTCAAGCCGCCGACACCGTGACCGAGCGGCGTTCCATCAGCCGCCATGATCCGCCGAGCAGCGGCGTGAGCGTCACGACCGTGTACACGACCGCGACGACGGCGAAGGTGGCCTCGACCCCCACACCGTCGGCAGCGAGCCCGGCGAGCAGGCCGCCGACGGGGATGCCCGCCCACGCGCCGGCACCGAGCAGGCCGAACACCCGCGCGCGCATGTGCTCCGGGATCCGCTCGAGCTCGACGGCTCCGAGGATCGGGTTGATCGACCCGGCCGCCAGCCCGGACAGCGCAGCCGAGGCGAGCATCCACGGCAGGCCGAGCCCGAGCGCCGGGACCACCAGGGACGGCCCGCCGGCGAGCACGAAGCACAGGGCGAAGACCAACCGCCGTGGCACGCGGTGCGCCACGTACCCGAAGGCGACGGAGCCGAGGAACGCCGCACCCCCGAAGACACCGGTGACGAGCCCGAGCGCCTGCGCGCCGCCGAGCTGCTGGTCGGCGTAGAGCGGCAGGAGCGTGGTCGAGCGTGCGGCGTCGAGCAGGTTCGTCACGAGCACCAGCGCGACCACGAGCCGGAACAGGGGATCGCGGACGCAGAACCGGAACCCGTCGGCGATGTCGCGCCAGTACCCCTGCGACTCCACGGGCTCGCCGGACGCGACCGGCGCCACCGCACCGCGGACCGTCAGCGCCATGAGCATCGCGGCTGCCCCGAAGGCGATCGCCACGCAGGCGAGACCCGGCATCGGACCGAGGACGGCGACCAGGGTCCCGCCGAGGGGCGCACCGATCAGCACCGACAGCCGTGACGACGCCTCGAAGTGGCCGACGGCACGTTCGAGCGGCACGCCTGCCGCGGTCGCGAGCCCCGGCAGGAGCACCCGTCGGGCGGACTCACCCGGGGTGTCGAACAGCCCGCTGACGAACACGAGCGCGAGGAGCGCCCAGAACGGCAGACCGACGGTCCAGGCGAGCACCGGCATCGCGAGCAGGGTGAGCCCGCTGACGACGTCGGACGCGACACTCGAGCGGACGAAGCCGACCCGCTCCACGATGGCACCGCCGAACGGGCCGCCGAGCACGATCGGCACCGTCGCCATGAACGCGGCGATGCCGACGTCGGTGGCGGAGCCGCCACGCGCGAGGACGGCGAACGGCACGGTGATGGTGGTGATGACGTTCCCGATGCGCGACACCACCTGCACCGCGAGCAGTGCGCGCAGTTGCGCCCGGGGGCTCAGCCGCGAGGCCATCGGTATGCCTGGTTCAGCACGAAGACCTGCTCGGAGCCGTCGCCGGCGTGGTGCTCGGCAGCGACACCAGCCCAGCGGTCCACGACGCCGCGGAGTTCCTCGCCCATGTCCTGGAGCTCGGCTGCCGTCAGGCGGAGCACGCGGTCCGAGCTCGAGGACGCCGACACCCACTCGCGTCCGAACGTCGGCGCGAGGTCGACGAACGCCTCGTAGTTCGCGGCGTACACGCGGGCGACCGCGTGGTCGAGGGTGTTGGTGGCGAGCAACCGCTCCGGGTCGTCGAGCGCATCGGCGAGCTCCCACACGGAGGCGTCGTGCGCGGCTCGCCACCAGCGCTCACGTCGGTCCGTGCCCGCGTCGGGAGCGGGTTCGATGAAGCCCGCGGCGGCGAGTCGGGTGCAGTGGTAGCTGATCGTGCCGGGCGCTTCGTCGATCACCTCGCCGATCGTCGCGGCGGTTTGCGGGCCGTTCGCACGCAACAGGCCGAGGATGCGCAGGCGTGTCGGGTGAGCGAGGGCGCGCATCTGGGCGGGGTCGTCGATCCGTCCTTGGGTCATGGTGCGACCCTATACGCACAAGAAGTCTTGTGGAATTGTTTCGAACAGGCGCAACCGCGGGGCGTCCGTACTCAGCGGTCGAGCAGCATCCTGTTGCGCGCATCGATCTGGTCTGCGGTCGCGGGGAAGTAGCTGCTGACACCGATGTGCTCGGCGTCGTGCTGTACCGCGTCGACGACCGGCCGGAGCGCGCGCTCGTAGTCAGCGAATGCCTGCTCGACGTCGCCGTCCGCTTCCCGAAGAGCGTCGTGGAGTGCGGTGGCGCCGATGATGGCGAGCGAGCCGCCCATCCCGGCGGCCGGGGAAGGGCAGTAACCGGCGTCGCCGACGAGTGCGACGCGGCCGGACGTCCACGCCGGCATCTTGATTTGGCTGAGCTTGTCGAAGTAGAAGGTCTCGGCGCCGATGGCTTCGTCGACGTGGTCCGAGAACGGCGAACCGGCCCGGAGCATGTGCTCGCGGAGGATGCGCTTCTGTGCCGCTTCGTCGTGGTGGTCGAAGAGGATCTCCTGCTCGGAGCGGAAGCCGAGGACGAGGTCGGTGGTGGTGTCGTACGAGTTGACCAGCATCGTGACGCCCGGTGCGTTGGTGATCTGGGTTGTCTGCGGTTCGATGACGAGGTCGTCGAGGGTGGCGACGGAGAAGTACGTCCGCAGGAAGTGGCTGTACAGCGCTTCCTGCCCGAAGTGCAGTCGACGCACTGTGGAGTGGTTGCCGTCGCAGCCGAACACCATGGAGAAGTCCCGTTCGGTTCCGTCGCGGAAGGTGACGTGCACGCGCTCTTCGTCGGTCTCGTGCAGGGATGTGACCGAGTTGTTCCACAGCATCTCCACCTCGCCCTCGGTCGCGGCGGCGAGGATGTCGAGCAGGTCGTCGCGGTGGATCTCGTAGCCGTCGCCCGTCGATCCGGCCGAGGGCGGCACGGGATCCATCCGCGCGATGCGGTCTCCCTCCGGCGTCGTGAACTCCGTCACCCGCGGCGCGAGCGCCTTCGCCGAGATCTGCTCGAGCAGGCCCATCCGATCCACGATCGCGATGGTGTCGTCCCGGATGTCGACCGGGGTGCCGCCTCGCTTCAACCCGGGAGCGACCTCGACGATCGAGACGTCGTACCCGAGCCGACGCATCCACAGCGCGGTCGTGAGCCCAGCGAAACTCGCTCCTGCGATGAGTACCTGTTCCTGTGTCTGCGTGGTCATCGATCGTCCTCGTTCCTCGGTATCCACCGAACTTGTAGTGACTCTAACTTCGGCCAACGTACCAGAACTTTGGGTCACTCAACGTTTCGTGTCAGACTCGGGGGATGGTGGAGTCGAGCGAGGGTGTTCCGTCGGGGCTGCGAGAGCGCAAGAAACGGGAGACCCGCGAGCGCCTGGGTGACGTTGCTGCACGCCTGTTCGCTGAGCACGGGTACGACGAGGTGTCGATGTCAGACGTGGCCCGAGCTGCAGGCGTCTCGGATCAGACCGTCTACAACTACTTCCCGACCAAACCCGATCTGGTGTTCGACCGAGCCGATGAGGTGCTCGAGAAGATCCGAGCTGCGGTTGCGGACCGAGGTGCGCAGCAGTCACCCGCGGAAGCGATGCGCACCATCGTGCTCGAGGATGTCGATCGGTACGTCGCAGAGGACCCGGCCTTGGCGCGAGGGGAGTTCCCAGCGCAGTGCCGGCTCAGCGCGGTGCTCCGGCGACGGGCGCTGGAGTTCTACGACGAGGTTACGTCCGCAGTGGCAGTAGAACTGGCGGACACGGGTTTCGACTCGATGACCCGGCGTGCTCAGGCTGCCGCGCTCGTGGCCGTCGTGCAGCAGACCACCGAGGCCATCGGCGACGCGGTGCTCGCGGACGCCGACCGGGAATCGACCCGCAAGCGCTTGGTGGCCACGGCCGGAGCGGCGCTGGACCACCTGTCCACCTGGTGCGCGCCGGCCTGATCCACGTCGAGGGACAGGGCGGGTGCGCGGAATGCATCCGATGCACCTGGTGGCCCTCTCATGGCGCGGGGCGTCGTACCGACCTACCGTCTACTTGTCAGACGATCGTCTGTCGAATAGGCCCTCTGGAAGGAACCTGCTCCATGCGTCACGCTCCTCGCCTCCGCCGGACCAACGCGCTGCTGATCACCAGTGGCGTCCTCACGGCGGCAGCGCTCGCTGTCGGGGCGGCCGGGCCCGTCTCCGCGGCCAACGCCGACGGCGCGGCGCCCACCCAGTCCGTAGCCGCCGCCAGCGGTGACAACTACGTGGCCCTCGGCGACTCGTACGCGGGCGGCTTCGGCGTCGCCCCCTACGGCTCGGGTCCGGCAGCCGGCTGCTTCCAGTCCACCACCGACTACCCGCACCAGGTCGCAGCGTCACTGGGACTCCAGCTCGACGACCGTGCCTGCGCCGGTGCCACCACCGGCAACATCTCCCGGGTCGCGCAGAAGACCGGAGCCGGAAGTGCCACCGCGCCCGTCCAGGCCGACGCGCTCTCCAAGGACACGGACGTCGTCACGGTGTCGATCGGCGGGAACGACCTGGGGTTCTCCGGCGTCATCGCGAACTGCGTCGCGCTGGACAAGGCCGGCCCGGTGTTCTCGGAGATCCACGGGAAGACCTACGACCACTGCAAGGACTACTACGCACCGGTCGTGCACGGCGTCACGCGGGATCGTCTCGCATCGCGCATCCGCACGGTCGTGGCACCTCGGCTCGCTGCGACGTTCCGCGTGATCGCGCAGCGTGCTCCGCAGGCGAAGGTGTTCGTCGTCGGCTACCCGATGCTCGCGCCGGGTGCGGCGCAGGCCCCGAAGGGATGCTTCTCGAGTCTCCTCGGTGACTCCGGTCTCGAACCGCCGTTCCCGCAGAACGCGTTCCCCTTCACCGCCACCGACACCGCCTACTTCCACCGCACCCAGAACGCGCTCGACGCAGCGGTCAAGGCTGCGGCGAAGGCTCGTGGGTTCACCTACGTCTCGACGCTCCAGGGGTCTGCCGCGCACACCCCCTGTGCCGCGTCGGGTTCCGCATGGATGGCGGGACTCACCCTGACCGACCGCGGCACCGCCGCGAACAGCACGCCGCTGGCCGGGACGAAGTACAGCATCCTCTTCGGCGCACTCCACCCGAACGCTGCCGGCATCGCGTACCTGCGTGACCAGACCAAGGCCGCGATCGTCGGATCGCGCTGACGCACCAGCGCCTGCTGGTCGCGTCGTCGACGCGACCAGCAGGCGGACGGGAGGCCCGGTGCCAGCTGGCACCGTCCCTCCAGGCACGGCCGTCACCCCGCTGGCGCGGTGCTCCGGTACCGGCTGGTGGGGCCCACCTCCCGTCCGTCTCTCATGGACTTCCGGGCGGGGGCCGCGTTGCTGGTCGGCTTGCCACTCATCGTGCTCAGCGGCGGTTTCAGTCCTCGTGAGGGCTGCGCGGATGCGGACGACGAATCGGCGTTGCTGGTTACCGCAAAATCGGTGAGGAACCGTCGTGTGGGCGGATGGTCCGGCAGTACGGTCCGGAAACAGCCTGACCCGAGGCTGCGAGAAGCCGACCCGAAGGCGACCCGATGGACAACTGCGACGAGCGACGGCCTGGCGCCCTCGCGTTCACGAAGCATCTCGGAGAGCAGTTCGGCGGTGATCTCCGGCGGACGAGAGCAGCTCCGGTCGCGCCACGAATCCACGGCGCGGTGCAGGCGACTGCCGTGCGAGCGCACACCGGCGGCGGCTCGAAGGGCGGACTCCGTCAGGTCGTTGCTGATCCAGTCACGTTGCGGTTCGAGACGGCGAGCACGGGGCTGTCCCTCGCCGGCCTGGGTGTCGCGATCGGATGCGGAGTCGCGCGCACGATCGGCCAGCAGATCCTGCCAGTCGCGAGGATCGTGGATCCCGAGTCGGGCGACGCGGAGCTCGACGAACGCGGCGTGTTCGAGGCACAGCTCGCCGAGGTGCTCACGGAGTCTTGGCCTCTCACCGTGGAACTCGCTGCAGAGGAGCTGGCGGCGGACACCATCATCATGCCCGTCGTCGGTGATCGCGTGCACTACAGCAGGGGTTCCGGGCACCTCATCGGGCTGCAGGGAGTCGTCGTTGAGTCCGAAGACCGACAAGCCCTGCCGCGCGGGCTGCGGTCCGTGCAGCTCGACGGTGAGGCGTGGCCGATCGTCGTCACGGTGGTGTCCCTGGACCGGATCTAGCTGTTGCTGCGAACAGGAGCCGGTCCCGGCACGAGCGCCGCGATGCGCTCGTGCCGGGACTGCCGTCAAACCGCCGGGCTGAGGAGACGCCCGGTGAATTCGCGCAGGGCCCGCACGGCCCGCCGCGACAGCGTCGCGTCGGGCATCATGCTCGTCGATCCGTGGAACGCTCCCGGCCACACGTGCAGTTCCGCCTGGACCCCTGCCGCCCACAGCGAGCTGGCGTAGGCGACGGTCTCGTCGCGGAACACCTCGGTGCTGCCGCAGTCGATGTACGCGGGCGGGAGCCCGGCGAGGTTGGTCGCGCGGCCGGGTGCGGCGTAGATCGACACGTCCTCGCCGCCCCGCCGGTCACCGAGGTAGGCGTCCCAGCCGAACCGTGTCATCTCCCGGTCGGCGACCCCGACACCGTCGAACTGCCGAGCCGACAGGGTCGCGTCGCGGTCGTCGAGCATGGGGCTCACGAGCACCTGGCCGATGACGGAGGGCCCCCGTCGGTCGCGGGCGAGGAGGGCGGTGCCGGCGGCGAGACCGGCGCCGGCGCTCTGCCCGACGAGGACGATGCGCTCCGGGTCGATGCCGAGTTCGTCGGCGTGCTCGGCTGCCCAGACGAGACCGGCGTAGCAGTCCTCGACCGGGTACGGGTCCGGGTGTTCCGGAGCCAGGCGGTAGTCCGGGCTGACCAGGACCACGTCGTGCACCAGCAGCCACTCGTCGTAGGAGTCGAGGTTGCCGAGGTGGTGGCCGAACATCATGCCGCCGCCGTGGATCGCGTAGGCCAGGGCAGCCGTGCCGGTGCGGCCGGTGCGTTGGATCACGGCGAGGTCGATCGGGTCACCGCGGTGCCCCGGGATCGTGATGCTGCTGCGCTCGAGGCCGCGAGCATGCAGTCCTTCGTCGAGCTGCGCCTCGGTCATGTCCAGCTGTCGCATCTGCGGCAGCATCTGCGCCGTGAGGTGGAAGCGGCCGCGCGCATCCATGGCGGTGAGGAAGGGCACGAACTCGGGATCGAACGGCGGGCGGGGGAGGGCGATGGTGTCAGACACGGGAGGTCTCCTCGGTGATGGTGGTCGGGTCGGTGTGTGCAGGGGCGGTGTCGGCAGGGTCGGACGGGGCCTCGTCCTCTGGTTCGACGGCGGGCCGGGCTTGGAGCATGCCGACCACGACGAGCAGTGCTGCGACCGCGGCGAGGCCGAGCCCGGCGACGGTGAGGGCGTCCTGGAAGCCCTCGAGCCGGACGGCGGTCCAGGTGGTCGTGGTGATGCTCCCGGCGACGAAGGCGGCGACGATGGTCCCCGCCGCCGCGACGGCGGCACCACCCGCGAGCTCGCTCGAGGTGTCGACGAGCGCTGCTCCGACGGAGGTGCGGTCCGCGGGCAGCCCCGTGAGGACCGACGCGCCGGCGACGACGCCGACGACCCGCATGCCGGCCGCGACGAGCACGAGCGCGACGAGCACCCAGGGGTACCCGTACCGGCTCAGGGCGCCGAAGACCGCGAGCCCTGCGACGACCGAGACGGCGCTCATCCAGGCGGCGCGGTTCAGGCCGACCCGCTGCACGAACGGCCCGACGAAGCGGCCGCCGACGAGCAGTACGACCACCTGCGGCAGCGTCCCGACGGCGGCCAGGGCCGGCGGCCAGCCCCAGGCGAACTGCAGCTGCAGGGTCACGAGGTACGACAGTCCGGCGACGGCCAGACCCGACGCGGCCTTGAACGCGAGGCCGCTCGAGACGAGTGGTCGGGCGAGCAGGTGCAGGTCGATCAGCGGGTGCCGCGCGGTCCGCTCGCGGGCGACGAACCCCACAGCGCAGGTGACGGCGAGGGCGAGGACGGCCCACCCCCACCAGCCAGCGGCTCCGGACTCGACCAGGATCGTCGGCGCCACGAGCGCTCCGGCCGTGGTCACGGTACCGAGCAGCGCTCCGACCACGTCGACCGGATCACGATGGAGCCCTGAATCCTCGTCGCGGGCGACACCGAGCCGGATGCCGACGAGTGCGAGGACCGCGATGGGCACGTCGGCCAGCAGCAGCACCTGCCACGGGGCGACGGCGAGCACGAACCCGCCGACGGTCGGCCCGATGGCCAGTCCCACGAGCCCGGCCGTCGAGATGACGGTGAGTGCCCGCACCCGGAGACCTTCGTCGTCGAAGAGTCGGAACGCGAGCGCCATCGACCCGGGCGTCGTCATCGCCGCGGCGACGCCCATCGCGACGCGCACGGCGATCAGTTGCTCGGTCGACGTGACCACCGCCGTGGCGAGGCTCGCCAGGGCCAGCAGGACGAGCCCGGCGAACATGACCCGGCGGCGTCCGATGCGGTCGGCGACGGCGCCGAAGAGCAGCATCAGCCCTCCGAAGGCGACCGAGTAGGCACCCGAGACCCACTGCAGGCCCGTCGTCGACGAGCCCAGGTCGCGACCGATCGTCGGCAGGGCGACGTTGAGCACGGAGTTGTCGAGCATCTCGAACAGGAACACCGCGGACAGCCCGGCGAGGGCGATCCAGGCGTCGCGCAGACGAGGAGAAGAACCACCGCCGGGCCTGTGCCCGGTGGTGCGAGCGGGACTGGGGGACACGATGGCGCACTCCTTCGAGGGAAGAAGTGGCGACTCGTTCGATGCCGCGTGCGGGTGCGTCGCAGATCGCGGCGCCTTTTACCTCAGTGATCGAGACCATACACGGACTGCCCACTCGAGGAAAGTCCGCGGCGGACGTCCCGGTTGCTGCCGTCGCAGTTCGAGGTGGGAAGTGGCAGGACCTACCCTGGACGGATGCTCTCCCGCCGCGAAGCCGCCGTCCGGCTCGACATCCCCCTCGAGATGGCGACCCGCCACGGCATCCCGTCGCGCCTGAGCGAAGCGGAGCTCGACGCGATCGAGCAGGACCCGCCCGCCTGGCTCGTGCAGTCCCGGGCCAACCGCACCGGCACGAAGAAGGTCTGGACGCGCCTGGAGTGCGTGGTCTGCGGCTTCGACGAAGAGGCGCGCCCGAAGAAGTGGTGGCCCGAGTGGGACTACCTGATGTGCGACTACCACGCCCCGTACCAGGCGCCCGAGCCCACCGCCGGCCTGACGCGGCGTGAGGTCGAGGGCATCGGTAGTCGTTTCATCGCGCTCGTCGACGAGAAGCACTAGCCCACAGGGTCCGCAGGACGCGCCGCGTCGAGCAGACGCGACCACGCAGACGGACGGGAGGCCCGGTGCCAGCTGGCACCGGGCCTCCCGTCCGTCCGTGGTGCGGACCTGCGGACGCTACTCGGTCGTCGAGACCCAGTCGATGAGCAGGTTGCCCTGCTCGCCCCAGTTGCCGACCTGGAACATGAAGCGGTGCGGGGTCGTCGGCACGTCGTGCGTGATCGTGCCCAGGACCTTGCCGTCGACGCTGTAGGTCACGGACTCACCGGGGACCCAGTCGACCTTGTAGGTGTGCCAGTCGCGCCACGAGACGCCGGTGCCGAGCTGGACGCGCTCGGCTTCCTTGCCCGGGGTCATCGAGTGGTGGAACACCGAGGGGCTGTCCTCGAAGTTGCCCTCGGGGAAGTCGATCTCGCCGTCGGCCCACACGTTCGACGTCGGCCACAGCATGAAGGCCGCGCCGTTGCCGTCGCCGCCGGTCGCCTTCGCGCGGACCGAGAAGGAGCCACCGACGTGGTCCCAGGCGCCGGCGGAGGAGCCGAAGGTGCCGGCTGCTCCGGCACCGGTGCCGAGGGCGACGTCCATCACGCCGTCGTGCACCGACACCGTCTTGCTCGGCGCGTAGATGCCCGAGGTGCCGTCGGGGTAGGGCTGCCACGACTGCGGGTACAGCGACTGGACGAGGCCGGTGACGGCGTTCGTGGTGAAGTCCTCGACGAACGGGGCGTCCGGTGCGATCGCGGACAGGTCCGCGGGGGAGGCCTCAGCCTCGGGTGCCGCTTCCGGCGCAGCCTCGGACTCGGGCTCGGCCTCTGCGTCGGGCGCGGGCTCGGCCACGGGGGCGGAGTCCTCGATCGGCGCGGAGTCCTGCTCGGGCTCCGTGTCCGGGGCCCACTCGTCGGTGGGGGCCGGGGTCTCCGTCTCGTCCGGGGCCGGCGTCGGGGTGGGGTTCACCGGTGCGTTGTGCCAGCGGCGCTCGCCGTCCCAGCCCCACCAGGTGCGGGCGGAGGCGGCGGTGGGGACACCGAGGACCAGGGCGCCGGCGGTCGCGACCGCCAGGATCGCGCGGTGGCGGATCATCGGGTGCCCCCTCGGGTGGTCGGGGGCGTGGACGTGGTGCGTGGGGTCGTGCCGCGCGAGGGCGTGCACGTGCTTCGGGTCGAGATGTCGGGCTCCTCGTGGATGCTCGGGCGCAGGATGCGGGGAGGGACGGACGCACCAGCCGGCCGGATGCCGAGGGTTTCGTTGACACGTCCACGGACATCTTGCATCATTTGTGACCCGTTCGGGGGGCGTCACGGAAATCGACCGACGAACGCCCGGTGTCCGCCGCCCGAACGTGCACGATGCAACGCGCGGGGAGCCGACCGCTCAGGCCCGGGGGATCGGCTGCAACCGCTGCAGTTGCGTCACGTGCCCCGGCTCGAGCTCGTCGAGCGAGGCCACCCCGAGCAGCCGCATGGTCCGCTCGATCTGCTCGGACAGGATCTGGATCATCCGGTCCACCCCGGCCTCGCCGCCGGCCATCAGCCCGTACAGGTAGGCACGGCCGACCATCGTGAACGTCGCGCCGAGGGCCACGGCGGCGACGATGTCGGCGCCGGACATGATGCCTGTGTCAAGGTGCACCTCGGTGTCCTTCCCGACCTCCTTCACCACGGAGGGCAGCAGGTGGAAGGGCACCGGGGCGCGGTCCAGCTGCCGGCCGCCGTGGTTCGACAGCGTGATGCCGTCGACGCCCAGGTCGGCCAGGCGCTTGGCGTCCGCCAGGGACTGCACGCCCTTCACGACGATCTTGCCCTGCCACTGGTCACGGATCCAGGCGAGGTCCTCGTAGGTGACGGTCGGGTCGAACATGTGGTCGAGCAGCTCGCCGACGGTGCCGGACCAGCGGTCGAGTGACGCGAACGCCAGCGGTTCGGTGGTCAGGAAGTCGAACCACCACCACGGCCGCGGGATCGCGTTCACCACGGTCCGGGCACTCAGCTGCGGCGGGATCGAGAATCCGTTCCGCTTGTCCCGCAGCCGTGCACCCGCGACGGGGACGTCCACGGTGACGAGCAGGGTGTCGAAGCCTGCCTGCTGGGCGCGGGAGACCAGCGCCATCGACTTCTCGCGGTCCTTCCACATGTACAGCTGGAACCAGTTGCGCCCGTGCGGGTTGGCGTCGCGGACGTCCTCGATCGCGGTGGTGCCCATCGTGGAGAGCGAGAACGGGATGCCGGCACGTCCGGCTGCCCGGGCACCGGCCCGCTCGCCCTCGGTCTGCATCATCCGCGTGAAGCCCGTCGGCGCGATGCCGAACGGGTACGACACCGGCGCCCCGAGCACCTGGCGCGAGGTGTCCACCCGCGACACGTCCCGCAGGATCGCCGGGGTGAACTCGATGTCCTCGAACGCCTGCCGCGCGCGGGCGAGGGAGATCTCCGCCTCGGCCGCGCCCTCGGTGTAGTCGAACGCGGCCTTCGGGGTGCGGCGGGCGGCGATGTCCCGCAGGTCCCAGATCGTCAAGGCCTGTTCGAGGCGCTGCCGTCGACCCGGCAGCGACGGCTTCTTGAACTGCATGAGCGGCGCGAGGTCCCGCACCGTCGGCAGCTGCCGCTTGACCCGCGTGCGAGCTGCGGACGCGGACCCGGTCGCGGGCGCCGGTGCGCCGGTTGCGGGGTCGATCCGGTGCTGGTCGTCGGTCGTGGTCATGCGTGGCTCCTGACGGGGGATCGATCGGGATCGGCGCGCGACGACGCCGACGGGGTGTACCGCACGGGCTCGACGCTCCGTGCGACGATGCTGCGGAGTGCCTCCAGTGAAGCCCCTCCGAGGCCCGCGAGTCCAGCGGCGCGCGCCTGCACCAGCACGTTGCCGAGTGCGGTGGCCTCGACCGGTCCGGCCACGACCGGCAGGCCGGTGCGGTCCGCGGTCAGCTGGCAGAGCAGCCGGTTCTGCGAGCCGCCGCCCACGACGTGCACGACCCGGATGGTCTTGCCGGTCACGTCGGCGATGGTGCGCAGGGTCTCGGCGTACGCCGTCGCGAGGGACTCGAGGATGCTCCGGACGAACTCCGCCCGCGACGCGGGGGCGCTCAGCCCGTGCGCCGCGCACCACGCGGCGATCCGCGCCGGCATGTCGCCGGGTGCCGTGAACGACTCGTCCGCGGGGTCGAAGACGGGGACCGTGGCGGTGACGGCCGCGGCGGAGGCGAGCAGGGCCTCCAGGTCGACGTGGTCGCCACCGCGCTCCCAGGAGCGGACGCTCTCCGACAGCAGCCACAGTCCGGACACGTTCTTCAGGAACCGGACACGGCCGTCGACACCGCCCTCGTTCGTGCAGTTCGCGCGTCGCGCCGCGTCCGACAGGACGGGCGCGTCGAGCTCGACGCCGACGAGCGACCACGTGCCCGACGAGATGTAGGCGAAGTCCGGCTCCGTCGCGGGGACCGCGACGACGGCGCTCGCCGTGTCGTGCGACCCGACCAGCGTCACGTCGGCCTGGCCGCCGACGAGCTCGGCGACGGACGGCAGCAGGGGGCCGAGTCGGTCGCCCGGGTCACGCAGCGTGGGCAGCAGCCCGGCCGGGAGGCCCGCAGCAGCCCGCACCGCGGGGTCCCACCCACGGGTGGTCGCGTTCAGGGCCCCGGTCGTCGAGGCGTTCGTGCGCTCGGCCGCCTCGACCCCCGTCAGCCAGTACCCGAGCAGGTCGGGGACGAGCAGCGCACGCTGCGCGAGCTGCAGCGACGGGTCGGCAGCCCACTGGAACAGGGTGTTGAACGGCAGGTGCTGCAGGCCGTTCCGGGCGTACAGCTCGGTGGCGTCCATCCGGTCGTGCACGGGGACGACACCGCCCTGGTGCCGGTCGTCGCGGTAGTGCGACGGCAGCCCGAGCAGTCGGCCGTCGCGGAGCAGGCCGTAGTCGACCGCCCACGAGTCGATGCCGATGCTGGCGATCGCGGGGTGCTCGGCGAACGCGCGCCGCAGCCCCTCGGTCACCTGCCGGTACAGCTCGACGACGTCCCAGTGCAGGGCGTCGCGGCCGGTGTCGGCGTCGCCCTCGTGCAGGGTGACGGGGCCGTTCGGGAACCGTGCGACGTGGTCCATCCTGACCCCGTCCTGGTCGACGTGGCCGACGATCACCCGGCCGCTGGTCGCCCCGAGGTCGACCGCGGCGACGCTGCCGCTGGTGTGCATGCCGTGCTCCTGCTCGGTTCGTTGGTCGTCGCTCGTTGGTCGTCGGTCGTCGCTACCGCAGGAAGGCCGCGGCGACGCCGGCGTCGACGGGCACGTGCAGGCCGGTGGTGTGCGAGAAGTCGTCGGTGCAGATGGCGTAGACGGCGTTCGCGACGTTCTCGGGCACGACCTCGCGCTTCAGGATCGTGCGCTGCGCGTAGAACTTGCCGAGGTCCTGCTCCTCGATGCCGTACGTCTTGGCGCGGTTGGCGCCCCAGCCGCTCGCGAAGATGCCGGAGCCGCGCACGACCCCGTCGGGGTTGATGCCGTTGACGCGGACGCCGTGCTCACCGAGCTCGGCCGCGAGCAACCGCACCTGGTGGGCCTGGTCGGCCTTCGTGGCGGAGTACGCGATGTTGTTCGGCCCGGCGAACACCGAGTTCTTCGACGAGATGTAGACGATGTCGCCGCCCAGGCCCTGCTCGATGAGCACCTTCGCCGCGGCCTTCGACACCAGGAACGAGCCCTTCGCCATCACGTCGTGCTGCAGGTCCCAGTCCTGCTCGGTGGTCTCGAGCAGGCTCTTGGACAACGACAGCCCCGCGTTGTTCACGACGAGGTCGAGGCCGCCGAAGTGCAGCAGCGTCTGCTGGATCGCCTGGTCGATCGCGGCGGCGTCCGTCACGTTCGCGGCGACGCCGATGGCCTGGTCGAGGCCGCCGATCTCGGCGGCGGTCTCCTGCGCCTTCGCCAGGTCGAGGTCGGCGATGACGACGGCGGCGCCCTCGGCCGCCAGGCGCTTCGCGATCGCCTTGCCGATGCCCGATGCGGCTCCGGTGACCAGGGCGATGCGCGTCGCGAGCTTCTTGGGTGCGGGCATCCGCTGCAGCTTCGCCTCTTCGAGTGCCCAGTACTCGATCCGGAACTTCTCGGCCTCGTCGATGGGGGCGTAGGTGCTGACGGACTCGGCACCGCGCATCACGTTGATCGCGTTCACGTAGAACTCACCGGCGACCCGGGCGGTCTGGGCGTCCTTGCCGTACGAGAACATCCCGACACCGGGCACCAGCACGATGAGCGGGTCGGCGCCGCGGATCGCGGGGGAGTCCGGCGTCGCGTGCCGGTCGTAGTACGCCTGGTAGTCCGCGCGGTACTGCTCGTGCAGTTCGTGGAGGCGGCCGGTCTGCTCGTCGACGCTCGACGAGGCCGGCAGGTCGAGGATGAGCGGCGTGACCTTGGTGCGCAGGAAGTGGTCCGGGCAGCTGGTGCCGAGGGCCGCGAGTGCTTCGGCGCGCTCACTCGCCAGGAACTCGAGCACGACGTCGCTGTCGGTGAAGTGCCCGACGACCGGCTTGTCGTGCCCGGCGATGCCGCGGATCGTGGGGGCGAGGGCGGCGGCGCGTGCGCGACGTTCGTCGGTCGGCAGTGCTTCGAACCCCGCTCGGAGGCCGCCGAACGGGTTCGCCGTGCCGTGCTCCGCGAGGTACTGCTCGGCGGTGTCGATGATCCAGCGGGAGTTCGCTTCGGCCTCGTCGCTCGTGTCCCCCCACGCGGTGATGCCGTGGCCGCCGAGGATCGTGCCGACGGCGTCCGGGTGGTCACGCTTGACGCCTGCGATGTCGAGCCCGAGCTGGAACCCGGGCCGGCGCCACGGCACCCAGACGACCCGGTCGCCGAAGATGCGCTCGGTCAGGGCCGGACCGTCCGCTGCCGTGGCGATCGCGATGCCGGCGTCGGGGTGCAGGTGGTCGACGTGGGCGGCGTCGACGAGGGCGTGCATGGCGGTGTCGATCGACGGCGCGGCACCACCCTTGCCGTGCAGCGTGTAGTCGAACGCGGCGACCATCTCGTCCTCGCGCTCGACGCCGGGGTAGACGTCCTGGAGGGCCCGGACGCGGTCGACTCGCAGGACCGCGAGGCCCGCCGGGGTGAGGGTGCCGAGGTCGCCCCCGGAGCCCTTCACCCAGAGCAGCTCGACCGGTTCGCCCGTGACGGGGTCGGTGTCAGTGCCCTTGGCGGAGGTGTTCCCGCCCGCGTAGTTCGTGATCCGCGGATCCGAGCCGAGCGCGTTCGAGCGCGCGACCAGCGCCCGGATCGTGGTGTCTGCGTCGGTGCCGTGCATTGCGGGGTCCACCCGTGCCTCCACTGTGTTCGTCATGTTCCTACGCGCCCCAGCCGGCCTGGACGCCGCCGACGCGGTCCTCGGCGATCGACTGCTGGTAGCCCGAGTCCAGGTACGCGCGCATCGGGTTCGCCGGCAGCCCGCGGGACTCGCGCCACTCGGCCAGGTCCTTCCGGACGTCGGTCTGGTATGCGTCCATGAAGACCTCGTTGGCGCCGAGGACGTCGTGTGCCTCCTGCGCCGCGGTCAGTGCGACGCGGTCCAGGAGCAGCGCGCGGGCCGTCATCTCCTGCACGTTGAGCACCGAGCGGATCTGGCCGGGGATCTTGTCCTCGATGTTGTGGCACTGGTCGAGCATGAACGCCACGTCGGGGTTGTCGTACCCACCGCCGCGGATGACCTCGACCAGGATCCGGAACAGCTGGAACGGGTCCGCTGCCCCCACGATCAGGTCGTCGTCGGCGTAGAAGCGCGAGTTGAAGTCGAAGGAACCGAGCTTGCCGAGGCGCAGGAGCTGCATCACGATGAACTCGATGTTCGTGCCGGGGGCGTGGTGCCCGGTGTCGAGGCAGACCATCGCCTTCGGCCCGAGCGCCGCCGTCTGCACGTAGCTGGTGCCCCAGTCGGGAACGTCCGTGTGGTAGAACGACGGCTCGAAGAACTTGTACTCGAGTACCAGTCGCTGGTCGGCACCGAGGCGGTCGTAGATCGTCGAGAGCGACTCGTGCAGGCGGTCCTGGCGGGAGCGCATGTCCTCCTGCCCCGGGTAGTTCGAGCCCTCGGCGAGCCAGATCTTCAGGTCGCGGCTGCCGGTGGCGTCCATCACGTCGACGCAGCGTAGGTGGTGGTCGATCGCCTTCTGCCGGATCGTCTCGTCGACGTGGGTCAGGGCGCCGAACTTGTAGTCGTCGTCCTGGAACGTGTTCGAGTTGACGGTGCCGAGCGACACCCCGTGCTCCTCGGCGTGGCGCTTGAGGTCGGCGAAGTCGTCCACCAGGTCCCACGGGATGTGCAGTGCGACGGTGGGCGCAAGGCCGGTGTACTGCTGCACCTGGGCGGCGTCGGCGATCTTCTCGTAGGGGTCGCGCGGGGTGCCCGGCGTGCTGAACACCTTGAAGCGGGTGCCGGAGTTGCCGAAGGCCCAGCTGGGCAGCTCGATCTGCTGTCGTGCCAGCTGGTCGGCGATGCCGGCGAAGCTCGGGGTCGATGTCATCGTGTCACTTCCTCGTGTGCGATTGAATCGTTTCATACAGTACGGCGCGCGGCGGTCTGCCGCAACCGTGGGGGTGGTTTGGTGCCGCGGGTGGTGCCGCAAAACACCGGTGTTCACGTGGTGAACACGCGCGTTCGGGGGTTCGACGCGCGAACACCGGTGTTTTGCGGACCAGGGCCCTACGCGGCGGGGACGGCGGCGGGCGCGCGGAGGTCGTGCGTTCCGCCGCCGAGCCGCTGCTCGGGCCCACCCGGCAGGCGCACCACGGCCGAGACGCCCTCGGGCACGGTCGCCCGGACGCGCAACTCCCCGTCGATGAGCTCCCACCGCACCGCGACGTGCCCGTGCACGGTGTCGAGCGAGGTCTCCGCCCACGTCAGCCCACCGCCCGGCTGCGGCGCGATCAGGACGGCCGAGTACCCCGGCGACAGCGGCGACAGGCCACCCACCACCCGGTGCATCCAGTCCGCCACGGCACCGAGTGCGTAGTGGTTGAACGAGGTCATCTCACCCGGGTTGATCGTGCCGTCCGGCAGCATCGAGTCCCACCGCTCCCACACCGTCGTCGCGCCCATCGTCACCGGGTACAGCCACGACGGGCACTCCGTCTGCAGCAGCAGCCGGTAGGCGTCCTCCAGGTGGCCCGTCTGCGTCAGCGCGTCGGTGATGAAGGGCGTTCCCGCGAAGCCCGTCGAGATCCGGTACCCGGACGCCTCGACCAGCTCGGCGAGACGCTCGCCGGCCACGGCCTGCTCCTGCTCGGACAGGATCCCGAACACGATCGCCAGTGTGTACACCGTGGTCGCGTCCGACAGGATCCGCCCGTCGTCCTGCAGGTAGTGGGTGCGGAACCCGGCCTGGAGGCGCGTGGCGAGTTCCCGGAACTCCGCTGCTTCCGCCTCGTGACCGCCCAACACCTCCGCCGCGTCCGCCACGATCGTCGCGGACCGGTAGGCGCAGATGGTCGCGACGACGCCCTTGTCGGCCTTCGCGTCGGCCGGGGCCTCGGGCGGGGCGTCCGGGTCGAGCCAGTCGCCGAACTGGAACACGGTGTCCCACAGGTCCTCCGGGGACAGGTGGTCACGGACCCGGCGCAGGTGTGCGGCCATCGAGTCGAACTGCTCCTCGAGCACCGCGGTGTCGCCGTACGCCTGGTACAGGGTCCACGGCACCCAGACGCCGGCGTCCGACCAGACGGCGGTCGCGTCGGGCTTGCCGAAGTCCTCGGCGGGGGAGTACTTCAGCACGTCCGGCACCACGAACGGGATGACCCCGTCGGCGTGCTGCTGCTCGAGCCAGACGTCGCGCAGCCAGTCGGCCAGGAACGTCCGGGTGTCGAACAGGTACGAGGCCGTCGGGGCGAACGCGGCGATGTCGCCCGTCCAGCCGAGTCGCTCGTCGCGCTGCGGGCAGTCGGTCGGCACGCTCAGGAAGTTGCCCTGCATGCCCCGGACGACGTTGTCGTGGAAGGTGTTCAGCAGCTCGTGGCTCGACGCGAACGTGCCGGTGCGGGTGAGGTCCGACCCGACCTGCACGGCGGTGACCGCGGCGCGGAGTTCGTCGTGCGTGCCTCGCCAGCCGTCGACCTGCGCGTACCGGAACCCGTGGAACGTGAACCGGGGCTCGAACGTCTCGGGCTCGTCGTCACCGCGCAGGGTGAAGTGGTCCGTCGCCGTCGCGGTGCGCAAGGGGCGGGTGCCGAGCTCGTCGTGCTCGAGCACCTCGGCGTGCTGCAGGGTCAGCACGGTGCCGGCCGGGCCGGTCGCGGTGACCCGGAGCCACCCGACCAGGTTCACGCCGAAGTCGAGCAGGGTCGCTCCCGACGGGCTCGTCCAGATCGCCACCGGGGCGATCTCGGCCAGCGGGCGCACCGGCGGCACGGTGTCGGCGACGAGTTCGCGCTCGCCGATGTCGACCGTGTGCACCGTGCTCGTCTGCCCCCGGTGCCCGTCAACGCTGGGCACGGTGACCTCGCCGGGCGTCAGGAACGAGCCGTCGCGGAGTCGGGCGTCGATGTCCTGCCCGTCGTAGAGCTGGTCCGCGGTGATCGCGCTCGACAGGGCCTGCCAGTCGGTGTCGGTCGTGACGCGCTGCTCGTGCCCGTCGGCGAAGGTGATCCGGAGTTCGGCGAACCCGGCGCGCTCGTCGGTGTACCAGCCACCGCCCCCGCCCCAGGCCAGTCGTCCGGCGGCCCAGCCGTTGCCGACGACGAGCGCGAGCACGGCCGGCTGCCCGGGGACCGTGTCGGTCAGGTGCTCGGTGACGTCGTGCGTGACGACGCGGATGCGCCACTCGTAGCTCGTCCACCCCGGTTCGAGCAGGTGGTCGGAGACGCGCTGCCCGCCGAGCCAGGCCTCGACGACGCCGAGGGCGCTGACGTCGAGGGTGGCGGCGGCGACGGCGCCGTGGCCGTCGTCGAGGGTGAACTCCCGACGCAGGATCGGGGCGCTGCCGAGGTCGGTGTCGGCCGCGATGAACGGTGCGGTCCAGGTGGTCATGTGGTGGTCCTTTCACGCGACCGGTCGTCGTCGACCGGTGCGGGGGTCGTGGGCCCGGCCGTCCGCCCGGGTGGGCGGTGTGGCGGAGGCGGGTCGCGCCTCCAGGCCGGGGTGGGCGGTCAGCCCTTGACGGCGCCGCTGGTCATGCCGGCGACGATCTGACGGTTGAAGAAGACGTAGAGGATCAGCGGCGGGATCGTGATGAGCAGCACGTCGGTGAACAGCAGGTTCAGCTGGCTGACCGACTGGCTCTGGAACGCGTAGAGCGTCTGCTGCACCGTCGCGTTCTCGGACCCCGGCAGGAAGTACAGCGGGTTGGTGAAGTCGTTGAACACCGTCACCGACTGCACGAGCACGACGGTGATGATCACCGGCTTGAGCAGCGGCAGCACCACCCCGAAGAACAGGCGGATCGGGCCGGCGCCGTCGAGCACGGCGGCCTCGTCGAGCTCCTTCGGGATCGTCGCGACGAACGCCCGGAACAGCAGGATGCAGAACGACAGGCCGAAGGTCGCCTCGATCAGGATCATCCCGCCCATGGTCTTGAACAGGTTGAGCCCCTGCAGCACCCAGATGGTCGGCACGATCGCCGGCGGCACGATGAGCCCCGCGAGCACGAAGAAGTTGATCAGGGCGTTCCACCGGCTCGGGCGCCGCTGCAGCACGTACCCGACCATCGCCGAGAACACGACCATGACGGTGACGCTGCCGACGGTGAGCAGGGCGCTGTTCCAGAACGCGCGGAGGATCCCGCCGTCACCGCTCTGGAACACCGCCTGCAGGTTCTGCCACAGCTGCCAGTCGGTCGGCAGGCTGAAGCCGAGCTGGTTCGCCTCGGCCGGGTTCTTCGCCGCCTGGAGCAGGACGAACACGAACGGCACCAGGAAGACGACGAAGCTGACGACGATGGCGATCGAGCCGATGATCCACCGGCGGGCACGGCCCGGGTGGCGGGACCGCGTCGGGGTGCTGACGCGGGGGCTGGTGAGCGCGGTCACAGCTCTGCCTCCTTGCGGTTGAGGAGCCACGAGATCGGCACCATGATCGCCGTGACGACGACGAACAGGACCACGTTGCCGGCGGTGGACAGGCCGTAGAACCCGGCCTGGTACTGCTTGTAGATCACGCTCGCGATCACGTCGCTCGTGAACCCCGGCCCGCCGCCGGTCATCGCCCAGATCAGGTCGAACGACCGCAGGCCGCCGATGAGCGACAGGATGATGACGGTGCCCATCGCGGGGCGGGACAGCGGCAACGTGATGTTCCGGAAGATCGACCACGCGCTCGCGCCGTCGACCCGTGCCGCCTCGAAGTACTCCTGCGGGATCGCGACGATGCCGGCGATGAAGATGAGCGTCGCGATGCCGACGCCCTTCCAGACGTCCACCGCGGCGACGCTCCACAGGGCGAGCGCCGGGTCGGTCAGCCACCCGGGGGTGGGCAGGCCGACCGAGCCCAGCACGCCGTTGATGATCCCGTGGAACGGGTCCATCAGCGCCTTGAACGTGATGCCGATGCCGATGGTCGACACGAGCACCGGGAAGAACACGACCGCCCGCAGGTAGCCGCGCCCCAGCACGGGCGACGTGAGGAGCAGGGCGAGGGCGAGTCCGAGGACCACCTTCGCCGCGCTCGTCACGAAGCCGTACTGGAAGGTGTGCACGAACCCGGAGACGAGCTGCGGGTCCTGGAAGAACCGGACGAAGTTGTCGAAGCCGATGAAGGTCTGGTCGAACAGCGTCCAGCGGGTGAGCGAGAAGTAGAACCCGGCGAAGGTCGGGACCGCGAAGAACACGACGTACAGCGCGATCGCGGGGATGAAGAACCACGCGGGGTAGAACGAGCGCATCCGCTTGCGCGCTGGTCCGGGGCGGCCGGCCTTGCGTGTCTGCGGCGGGGCCACCGCCGTCGTGAGGGTCGCGGTCACCCCGATCACCAGCCCTTGATGCCGAGCTGCTGTGCCTGCTGGACGACGTCGTCGTCGTACTGGTCGGCGCCCTTGCTCGCGGTGGTGATGCCCGAGCCGACCTGCACGCAGATCTTCTCGAGGTTCGGGCCCTTGATCGGGGACAGGAACTCGAGCGCGGGGCTCGCCTTGCCGTCGTCCAGGTACTGCTGCAGGTCGTCGATCATCGGGGGCACGTCGTCCGGCAGCGAGCAGGTCGAGATGACGTACGGGCCGGCGGGGGTGCCGGTGTCGTTCTGCACCTGGCAGCCCTCGGTGGAGTTCGCGAAGGCGACGAACTTCTTCGCCGCGGCCAGCTTGCCACCGGTGGTCGTCTTCGGGATGTACAGGCCGTTCGGCTCCCAGATCGTCAGGTTCGTGTCCGCGGCGTCCTCGGCCGGCAGGGCGAACGCGCCGATGTCGTCGACGGCGTCGGGGGAGTCCTGCTGGATCGCCGAGATCGCGTTCGTGAGCATCGGGTACTGCGCGCCGGTGCCGTCGGCCAGCATCTTCAGGCCGTTCGCCTGCGTGGCCGAGGCGTAGTCCTCGTTGTAGAGGTCCTTGTCCTTGCCCTCGGCGAGGTGCTCGAACCCGGCGAGTGCGGGTTCGTCGGCGTAGGACTCCTTGTTGGCGGTGTAGTCGTCCGCCCACTTGTCGTCCTGCGCGGTGATGTTCGCGAAGTCGCCGAGGACGAACAGCTGGCTGGTCCAGGTGTCGCCGTAGGTCTGGATGATCGGGGCGACGTCGCCGGCGTCCTTGATCTTCTCGCTGTTGCTGATGAACTCGTCCCACGTGGTCGGGACCTTGAGGCCGAGGTCGTCGTAGACCTTCGTGTTGTAGAGCACCGCGCCGCCGAAGCTCGTGCCGAACGGGGCGCCGTACATGCCCTTGTCGGTGCTGACGACCTTGGTGAACTGCGGGTCGACGTCGCTCGCCCACTTCTCGTCGGACAGGTCCACCAGGGTGTTGTCCGGGTTGAGGGCCTGCATGAGCGAGCCGGAGTTGTAGTTGAAGACGTCGGCGGCCTCGCCGGTCGACAGACGAGTCTTGATCAGGTTGTCGCCGTCGGTGCCCTGGGGTCGGGTGTCGAACTTGACGGTGATGTCGGGGTTGGCCTTCTCGAAGGCCTCGATGAGCGGCTTCGCGGTGGCCGCGGTGGCCGGGGCGTTGTCGGCCTGGTAGGTGATCTCGACCTTGCCGCCGCCTTCGTCGGCGGAGCCGCCGGACGAGCACGCTGCGAGCCCGCCGATCAGGACCGTCGCGCCGCCGATGGCGATCGCGCGCTTGGTCACGGAACGAACTGACATTCCTTACCTCCTCGTAAGGCCCGGGGCTGGGGTACCCCGGGTGAAACGGACCCGGATCCCGCGCCGTCGCGGGGTCCGGTTACTGCGTTTTAGAACGTTTCAATCAGGATGGAACCACGAGGATTGAAGCGTGTCAATCGCTGTGCCGATTTCGTTACGCGCAGCTCGTTCGCTCGTTTGCTCGTTCGCTCGTTCGCTCGTTCGCTCGTTCGTCGTTCGGTGCGAGGTTCCGCACTCGGTGACGGGCGCGCGGGCTCGCACGGAGTGCGCAACCTCGCACCGAGCCGACGCGCGGTGCTGCACCGTGCGGTGGTCGCGCCGCCCGCCGGCCGGGAGGCCCGTGCCGGCCCCGCCCCGCGCCTCCCGTCCGGTGTCCGGTCGCGTCCGCGGGCCCGCGTCGCCTCGTGCGCGCCGGCCCGGCCCGGCAGCCCGCTGCCCACTGCCCGCAGCCCGCGAAAGCGACAGAGTGCCGCCGAACGTTCGCGCCGATCTGTCGCTCTGGCGGACCGGACGCAGCGACGACCCGCGGATGTGTCGCTTTCGCGGGTTGGTCCGCCGCCGGTCAGGCCTCGGTACGCCTCGGGTCGCTCGGTGTCGTGCCCGCGACGGCTGCGGCGGCGGCTGCTGCGGCCGCGCCCTCCCGACCGAGCGTGCTTTCGCGCGGCACCAGCTCGCTGCTGAGCACGACGGTCCGGTGCACGTGCATCGGGTCGGTGAGTTCCTCGAGCAGCAGTTCCACCGCCGCCGCACCCATCTCCGAGCCGTGCATCGTCACCGAGGTCAGCGGTACCGCACCACCCCACGCCACGGAGTTGTGGTCGCAGCCCGACACGGTGATGTCCTCGGGGACGCGGATCCCGGCGGCTCGGAGCTCGGAGACGACCGCCATCGCGAGCAGGTCGGTCACGCCCAGTACCCCGTCGGGGCGTTCGTCCGCGGGCATCCGCGCGATGCGGAGCCCGGCGTCGGTGCCTCCGGGCGGGTCGATGTCCCCGGCGTCGACGTCGACGAGTACGACCCCGGGGTGCGCCGCAACGGCCCGCAGCACGCCGGCCCGTCGCCGGTCGACGGGCTGCAGGTCCGGACGGGCGCTCACGAACCCGATGCGTCGGCAGCCGCGGTCGATCAGGTGCTCGGTCGCCAGGAACCCGGCCTGCTCGTTGTCCACGACCACAGCACACGCGTCGAGTTCGGTCGGTTCGTAGTTGACGTACACGACCGGTCGGCCGTGGCGCCGCGCGACCTCGACCTGGTCACGCGACTCCGTCATCGAGGCGAGCAGGATCCCCGACACCCGGGCGCTCTCGAGGTAGGCGAGGTGTTCGCCCTGCGCCTGCAGGTCGTCCTCGCTGCTGGCGATCAGCAGGGTGAAGCCGCGTTCCCGCGCGGCCAGCTGCGCTCCGTTGACCATGTCGCTGAACAGGGAGTTCCGCAGCGACATCACGACCAGGCCGATCGCGCGCGTGCTGCCGGACACCAGGGCCCGGGCGTTGCGGTTCGGCGTGTACCCGAGCGCGTCGATCGCGTCCCGCACCCGTGCGGCGGTCGCGTCGGCGACCCGCTCGGGGTGGTTCAGGACGTTCGAGACCGTGGCCAGCGAGACGCCGGCCCGGGCTGCGACGTGGTGCACGCTCGGCGGACCGTCGCGCCGGGGGACATGCACCATGCTCCGATCGTAGGCGGCGGGGGAGCCGTGTCCGGACCGGGCCCTAGGCGTCGGCGACGGAGGACTGCCGCACCACGAGCTCCGGTGTGAACTCCACGTGCTCGAGGTCGATGTCCTGCCCCTGCTCGACCTGCTTCGTCAGGAGTTCGATCGCGCGGCGACCGAGGTCCTGCGCCGGCTGCCGCACGGACGTCAGCGGGACCACCGCGGACTCGGCGAACGCGATGTCGTCGTAGCCGACGATGGCGATCTGCTCGGGCACCGCGATGGTGCCGCGCATGATGAAGGCCTGTTCGAGCCCGACGGCGAGCAGGTCGTTGGCGGCGAAGACGGCGTCCGGGCGATCGGCGGCCGGGCGGGCCTGGATCTCCTCGCCGATGCGGCGCCCTTCGAGCACGGACAGCGAGGTGGTCGGCAGGGCTTCGAGCCGGATCCCCGCGGCCTGTGCGGCGGCGAGTGCACCGGCGTGCCGGTCGGCGACCTGGCGGATGCCGAACGGCCCGCCGACGAAGGCGATGTGGGTGCGGCCGATCGCCGCGAGGTGCTCGACCGCGATGCGACCACCGGCGATGTCGTCGACCGAGACCGAGGCGAAGTGCTCGTCGTCGGCGCGGCGGTCCACCAGCACCACGGCGGTGCCCTGGTCGCGCAGCCGCGCGAGGCGGGACAGGTCATCGCCGGCGGGGGAGATCAGGAGCCCGGCGACACGGCGTTCCTCGAACAGGTCGACGTAGGTGCGTTCGCGGTCGGTGGACTCGTCGGAGTTGCCGATCAGCACCGCGAGGCCGTTGTCCATCGCGGCGTCCTCGGCACCCCGGGCGACGTCGGTGAAGAACGGGTTGCCGCCGTCGAGCACGATGAGGCCGACGGTGGAGCTGCGTCCGGCCCGGAGCTGCCGTGCGGAGTCGTTGCGGACGAACCCGAGCGTCGCGATCGCCGACTGCACGCGTTCCACCGTGCCGGGAGCGACCTTGTCGGGGCGGTTCAGCACGTTCGACACCGTGCCGAGGGACACGCCCGCGAGCGCTGCCACCTCTCGCACACTGACCGCCATGTGGCCATCCTGGCATCGGCGCGGCCCGTGCGGTCGGCCCGCGCCGTGATCTGTGGAAAACGCGGACGGGAGGCGCGGGGCGGGCCGGTGCCGGGCCTCCCGTCCGTGGGGTGGTCGCGTCGACTGCCCGCGCACGGTGCGAGGCGCAGCCAGACGAACCCGCTCTTGCCAGCGCGCACACCGGAGCGCTATCGTCCTCGTCGTCCCGTTGAAACGATTCACCGACGAACACGCGAACGGAGGACCAATGGCGGTCCGCATCGGAGCCCGGAACACCACGGGCTGGAAGGCCACCGTCTCGGTGGCCATGTCGAACTACATCGAGTCGGGGTCGATCATCGCGATCGCCACGAGCCTCAGCCTCTGGCAGGCCGAGTTCCGGATCGGCGACCTCGAGGTCGGCCTGCTCGCGAGCCTGTCCGCGAACGCCTTCGGTGCCGCCCTCGGCGCGATCGTCGGCGGACCGCTGTGCGACCGGTACGGCCGCAAGTTCATCTACACGTACGACCTGCTCCTCTACATGCTCGGCATCCTGCTCGCGGTGTTCGCCGGCAGCTACGGCATGCTCCTGGTCGGCTTCATCCTGACCGGCATCGCCGTCGGTGCGGGTGTGCCGGCGAGCTGGACCTACATCGCCGAGCAGGCCCCTGCGGACAAGCGCGCGGCCCACGTCGGCACGGCACAGCTCGCGTGGTCGATCGGGCCGATGGTCGGGTTCGCCCTGGCGATCGCCGCGGCCCCGCTCGGCCTGCTCGGGAGCCGCCTCATCTTCGCCCACCTGTTCGTCGTCGCCGCCATCGTGTGGTGGCTCCGCCGCGGGCTGCCCGAGTCGGCGATCTGGAAGGACGAGCGCGCGGCCACCGGCACGGCGAACTTCTTCCACGGGATCACGCAGCTGTTCAGCCGTCGGAAGAACCTGACCGCGATGCTGTTCCTGTTCGGTGTCTACGCGCTCTGGAACACCGTCGCCGGGCAGGCCGGCATCTTCCAGCCCCGGGTGTACGCGGCGACCGGGGTCACGAGCGTCACCGAGCAGTACGGACTGCAGATCCTGGTCTGGGGCTGCACCGTCGCCGCGACGTACTTCGGCTTCATGCGGTACGCCGACCGGGTCAGCCGCCGCGCGCTCTACGCCGCCGGGGCCGTGCTGGCGATCATCGCGTGGGCCGTCCTCATCTACGCGCCCGCCAACCTCGGCACCCTGCTGTTCTTCGCGGTGGCGTGGGGCATCTCGTCGGGCATCGGCGCGCAGGCGTTCTACGGCCTGTGGACGAGCGAGCTCTTCGCCACCCGGTACCGCGCCAGCGCCCAGGGCGTGCTGTTCCTGGCTGCCCGCGTCATGGTCGGACTGTTGAGCATCTGGTTCCCGCTGCTGCTGTCGGACATCGGGCTGCGGGCCCTCGGCGGCCTGATCCTCGGGCTCCTCGCGTTGCCGTTCCTCGTCGGCACGATCTGGGCGCCGCGCACCCAGGGCAAGACCCTCGAGGCGATCGAAGCCGAGCGCTACGGCACCGTCACCACCGTCACCGGGACGGTCCGCACCGCCGACGAGCGCACCGTCCACGACGCCGAGCAGCGTCGCCGCGAACAGGCCGGACGGTGACCCGCGTCTGCTTCCGGCTGCAGGTGCAGGTCGAGCTGCTCGACGCCTACCGCGAGCGGCACGCCGCCGTGTGGCCGGCGATGCTCCGGACGATCGCGGCGGCGGGGCGGCGGAACTACTCGCTGTTCCTCGACGACGACGGACTGCTCATCGGGTACTACGAGACGGACTCGGTGGCCGATGCGGACGCCGCGCTCGCCGCGTCCGAGGTGGCCACGGCGTGGGAGGCGCACATGCAGGACCTCTTCGCCGGGGCCACCGGGCGCGCCGACCAGACGGCGCGGGTGCTGCCCGAGGTGTTCAACCTCGAGGACCAGCTCGCGGCCGCGCCGGACTGACGGGGGCCGTGGCTACCGTGGACCCATGCAGCCGCCAGCATCCGGGACCCTCCGCATCCTCCACCTCTCCGACACCCACCTGACCGGCGACGGCGCCCTGCACCAGGGCGCGGTCGACACCACGGCCGCGCTCGAACGGCTGCTCGCCCACGTCGACGAGGTGCCCGGCATCGGGCTGGTGGTCGTGTCCGGCGACGTCTCCGAGGACGGCACCCCCGAGTCCTACGCGACCGTGCGGGACCGGGTCGGCGGCTGGGCGGAGCGGCACGGTGCAGCCTTCGTCGCGGTCCCCGGCAACCACGACCTGCGCGAGGGGTTCCGGCAGGTCCTGGCGAACGGGCACGTCCTGGGCCAGGGCGGCACGGCGCTGATGCACACGATGGAGTACCTGCCGCCGACGGTCCCGGTCTCCGGGCAGTCGGTCGTCGCCGGGCGCCGGATCGTGACCGTCGACACGAGCGTCCCGGGTGCCGGGTACGGCGAGCTCAGCGACACGGCGCTCGAGCACCTGCGCACAGTCCTGGCCGAAGACGCCCACAGCGGCCCGGACGACGCCCCGCACGGCACCGTCGTCGTCCTGCACCACCCGCCGCTGCCCGCCCCGACCGAGCTGCACGAGGCCCTCCGCCTGCAGAACCCCGAGGCGCTCGCCGACGTCATCCGCGGTTCCGACGTGCGGGTCGTCCTCGCCGGCCACTACCACCACCACTTCGCCGGGTCGCTCGCCGGCGTCCCGGTCCTCGTCGCCCCCGGTGTCGCGAACGACACCGACGTGGTCGGCCCGTACGACGAGGAATCCGCCGTCGTCGACAGCGGCGCACTCGTCGTCGACGTCGCCGCGGACGGCTCCGTCTGCTCGACACCGGTCCGCGTGCCACGGGGCGACGCCGACCCGCGGGCGTTCCGCCTCGACCCCGAGACGGTCCGCGCCGTCATCGCGGCCGCCGGCAAGCACTGAGCCCGGTCCCCACGCGCGGTGGACGCGCGTGACGGCGGCCTGGAGGCCCGTGGCGGCGCCGCCACGGGCCTCCAGTCCGTCGTCTGGTCACGTCCACAGCCGCGGTACCCCACGTCTTCGGGTTGCGTGCGGGAACACCGAGTAGCACGGACGCACACCTGGAGCGAAGGAGCACCCATGCGAGTCGGCAGTGCAGTGCAGTACGACCGGTACGGCGACTTCGACGTCGTCGAGCTCGTCCCCCAGCAGAAGCCCGAGGCCGGACCGGGCGAGATCGTCGTCGAGATCGTGGCCGCGGGCCTGAACCACATCGAGCGGTTCCTGCGCGAGGGGAAGCTCCGCGACCACGTCGACCTCGAGTTCCCCGCCCACCAGGGCGTCGACTTCGCCGGCATCGTGCGCGCGCGGGGCGACGGCGTGAAGGACCTCCGCATCGGCGACGAGGTGATGGGGCACGCGCCGACCGGCGGCGCCCACGCCACGTGGATCGCGGTGCCGCGCGGCGCCGTCATCAAGAAGCCGGAGCACGTCGGGTGGGAGGTCGCCGGCGGCCTGTACCTGGCGGGCTGCACCGCGGTGTCGGTCGTCCGGTCGCTCCGGCTCGGACCGCAGGACACCGTCGTCATCTCGGCCGCAGCCGGTGGCGTCGGACACATCGAGTGCCAGCTGGCGCACGACGCCGGCGCGACCGTGATCGCCCTCGGCAGCCCCCGCAACCACGACTACCTGCGACAGATCGGCACGCTGCCCGTCGCCTACGGTGAGGGCGAGGAAGACCGCATCCGCGACATCGCCGACGGCCGGCCGATCACCGCGTTCATCGACAACCACGGCGAGAGCAACGCCGAGCTGCTGGCCGAACGTCTCGGCGTCGGCCAGGAGCGCTTCGTGTCGTCCGAGGAGCGCCGGGACATCGAGGTCCGGTTCCTCCGCGCACCCGCCGAGGACGAGGAGACGCGCGAGCTGCTGACCCTGCTGGCGAAGGCCGTGCAGGACCGTCGCGTGCAGGTCCTGATCTCGGGCTTCTACCCGTTCGAGTACATCGTCGAGGCGTACGAGGACCTGGCCGAGATGAAGTCCCGCGGCAAGGTCGTGATCGGGATGCAGACGGTGGAGACCGGGGCGCGGCTCGACTGGTACCGCTCCGAGAAGGCCCGTGACCTGCGCGACCGGTACGCCGATGCGCGGGGGAGCGACACGGAGACGATGGCCGGCGGATCGGCCTCGCCGGCGAGCTGAGCGAGCGGAACGCGCTGAGCGTTGCAGGGGCCCGACACCTTCGTGCCGGGCCCCTGCCGCGTCAGCTCAGGATGTCCTTCGAGGCGAACCGGCTGTACGCCAGCGCCCCGAACACCACGACGTACCCGAGCTGCAGCACCGCGTTCGACCCGAACGAGTCGAACGAGATCGGGTCGCGCAGCAGGTCGCCGAACCCGAGCCACTGGTGCGAGAACAGGAACGGGTGCAGCCAGTCGAGCTGGGGGAGCTGGTCGAGCACCTGCGACGCCCCGGCGAGCACGACCGTCGCGGCCATCGCCCCGACCGGCACGTTCGTCAGCGTCGACGTGAACATGCCGATCGCCACGAGCCCGAGCATCGACATCGCGACGTACAGCGCGAGCAGCAGGGCACGGCCGGCGTACGACCAGCCGCCCACCTGGGTGCCGGACAGCAGCGTGACGGGGCCGATCGGGAACAGCACGGCGCCGATCGCCGCACCGACCAGCACCACCAGCAGCGTGGCGGCCAGGCAGAACGCGACGGCACCGGCGAACTTCACCAGGATGAACCGCACGCGGCCCGTCGGTGCGACGAGCAGGTAGCGGATCGTGCCGTGGCTGGCCTCGCCCGCGACGGTGTCCCCGGCGACCACGCCGACGGTCAGCGGCAGGAACAGCGGGATCGACACGGTCAGTGCGGTGAACGCCACGAACAGGCCGTTGTTGGTGATGTCGCCGAGGAACGCCGGCCCGCCGTCGTCGCCGTCGGTGGTGAGCTTCACGGCGACCGCGATCAGGATCGGCACGAGCGCGAGTGCCCCGAGCATCGCCCAGGTGCGGCGACGCCGGAACACCAGCGCGAGTTCGGAACCGAGCAGTGCGAACGGGCGCTGCCGGCGGCGGACGGGCAGGTCGCGCACGGCCGCGTCAGGCTGCGACATCGAATCCCTCTCCGGTGAGTGCGACGAACAGGTCCTCGAGGGTGCCGCCGCCCACCGTCAGACCGCGCACCCGGACGTCGGCGCGCACGAGCTCCGCGGTGATCGTCTCGGGCAGCAGCGCGTTCGGCAGGTCGGCCACCAGCACGTCGGCCCCGCCGTCGTGCCGCGGGGTGAGCCCGAGTCGGGTGAGGACGGCACCGGCCTGCCCGACGTCGGGCGTCCGCACGGTCACGGTGCGGGCCCCGGCTGCGCGCAGCTCGTCGAGGGGGCCCTGCGCGACGATCTTGCCCGTCCGCATGACGGCTGCGTGCGTGCAGACCTGCTCGATCTCGGCCAGCAGGTGGCTCGACACGAACACCGTGGTGCCGTCGTCGGCCAGGGAGCGGATGAGGTTGCGGACCTCGCGCGTGCCCTGCGGGTCGAGGCCGTTGGTCGGCTCGTCGAGCACCAGCAGGTCGCGCGGGGACAGCAGGGCGTTCGCGAGACCGAGTCGCTGCTTCATGCCGAGGGAGTACGCGTGCGCCTTCTTGTCGGCCGCGTGGGTCAGCCCGACGCGGTCGAGGGCACCGGCCACGCGGGCCTTGCGGGTACGCGGGTCCGACGTGGGGTCGGCGGCGTCGAAGCGCTGCAGGTTCGCCCGGCCGGACAGGTACGGGTAGAAGGCCGGCCCCTCGACGAGTGCACCGACGCGGGGCAGGACGTCGTGCAGCGCCTTCGGCATCGGTTCGCCGAGCAGCTCGATGGTGCCGCCGCTTGCGCTCGAGAGCCCGAGCAGCATCCGGATCGTGGTGGTCTTGCCGGAACCGTTCGGCCCGAGGAACCCGAACACCGCGCCGCGCGGCACCGCCAGGTCGATCCCGTCGACCGCGCGCTGCTTGCGGAACACCTTCTGGAGGCCCGTGGTGCGGATCGCCAGGTCGGGTGCCGGCCCGGCCGTGCTCACCTGGTGATCGTCCGCGCTCACTTCGCGGCGTCGACCAGGGAGGCGACCGGCACGGCACCCGCGAGCACGCGGCCGTCGTCGGTCAGGTAGACCGAGACGAGCGACGTCTGCACGGCACGGCCGCCGTCGACGGGCTTCGTCAGCTGGTCGAGCAGGCCGGAGGCGTCGCCCTCGAGCCCGGACCGGTCGACCGTGCCGGCGGGGAGCTCGGCGATGGTGCTCCACCCCGTGCCGGTGAAGGTCGGCTCGTCACCGCTCGGGGTGCCACGGTGGTTGCCGTTCTCGCCCTTCGCGTGGGATCCGGCCTCGGACAGGTCCTTCTCGGTCACCTTCGCGTTCGACGGCGGGGTGAAGTCGAAGAGCCGGGCAGCGGGGGCGCCGTAGTCGAGGCTCGTGAACCCGACCTGCACCGCGGGGTCGTCCGCGCCTGCGGCCTGGACGCTCGCGCGGAGCGGGAGTCCGGTCTGCTGGTCGACGGCCAGCCGGACGGCTCCGACGAGGGTGTCGGACGACTTCGGCGTCAGGGTGATCTGCCAGGCGTCGTGTCCGGCGACGCTGACCTCGGTCGGCTTCGACACGGTGGTGGTCGGGGTGATCGCGTCGATGGCCTGCTCCGCGATGTCGGCCGGGGTCGTCGTGCCGCCCCGCGGGTCCTTCGCGGTGTCGCTCGGCAGGGTCACGTGCGTGGCCGTGCGCTCCTTCGAGTCCCAGGTCCAGACGTCCGAGCCGTTGCGGACGACGTCCTGCTCGGCGAGCTGCTGCGTCAGCTGGACGCGCTGCTTGTCGGGGCCGTCGACGTAGACACGGGCGGTGTGCGACGCGGTGAGCAGCCCGAGCACGTCGGAGGCGTCGCCCTCGAGCGAGGAGCCGCCGGAACCCGTGGGCAGTTCGGGGAGCCCGAGTGCGCTCGTCTGCGAGAGCTTGCCCGAGTACTGGGCGTCCGACGACTTCGCGATGCTGGCGATGACGTCCGACGCGCTGGGGTTCGTCCCCGCGATCGGGTCGTTCGCGGCGTTCGCGATCATCGGGGCGGCAACGGCGCCGGCGACGACGACCGGTGCGATGACGGCTGGCAGCCAGGCTGACTTCTTCATCGGGTTCCCCTCGTGGAGCATTGGAGTCGTCGGTACCGTACGTCCGGCCCCCGACAGACAGCTGGGCGTCGCTCGTAGACTCGTGGCGCGACCGGCGGCGGTCGCGTGGCGGCGAAGGAGGCGGCATGCGAGCGGTGCTCGGTCTGGACATCGGGACGTCGAGCACGAAGGCGTTGCTGGCCCGGTTCGACGGCACCGTGCTCGCCGAGGTGAGCCGTCGCCACGAGGTCGACCGCCCCGAGCAGGGTCTGGTCGAGATGGACTCCGACGTCTGGTGGGAGGAGTTCACCGCCCTCACCCGCTCCCTGCTCGACCGCGTGCCCGACGTCGAGGTGCAGGCGGTCGGCGTGAGTGGCATCGGACCGTGTGCGCTGCTGACCGACGTCGACGGTGCGCCGCTCGGTCCGGCGATCCTGTACGGCATCGACACCCGCACGGCGGAGCTGCTCGACGACGTCGCGGCCGAGCTCGGCGGCGAGGACGCGATCCGGGCCCGCTGCGGGTCCGCCCTGAGCACCCAGGCCGCCGGCGTGAAGCTCGCCTGGCTCGCCCGGCACGAACCCGACGTCTGGGCGCGGGCCGCCCGGTTCACGATGCCGTCGTCCCGCGTGGTCGAGCGGCTGACGGGCGAGTACGTCCTCGACCACCACTCGGCCAGTCAGACGACACCCCTCTACGACGTGCACGCGAACCGGTGGATCCCGGAGTGGTGCGACCGGCTGGCGCCCGGTCTCGCCATGCCGCGCCTGCTGTGGTCGGGCGACCAGGCGGGCGTCGTGACACCCGAGGCGGCCGCGGCCACGGGCCTCCCGGCCGGCATCCCCGTGACGGCCGGGACCATCGACGCCTGGGCCGAGGGCGTGAGCGTCGGTGAGTCCGTGCCGGGCCGGATGTTCCTGCAGTACGGCACCACGATGTTCATGATCGTGCCGACGGCCGAACCCACGGCGGTGCCGGGGATGTGGACGACCGTCGGCACGCACCCGGGCCAGCCGAGCGTGTCCGGGGGGATGGCGACCTCCGGGGCGATCACGGACTGGCTGCGACGGCTGGTCGACGGCGAGTGGTCGACCATGCTCGAGGAAGCGCGGTGCTCCGGCATCGGGGCGAACGGGCTGCTGATGCTGCCGTACTTCGCGGGGGAGCGGACGCCGATCGCCGACCCCGACGCCCGCGGAGTGCTCGCGGGACTGACGGTCCGGCACACGCGCGGGGACATCTACCGGGCGACGCTCGAGGCGACGGCGTACGCGGTACGGCACCACCTCGAGGCGCTGCGCGACGCCGGGGTCGAGGTCCGCGAACTCGTCGGGGCCGGCGGCGGGCTGCTCGGACGGCTGTGGCCCACGATCGTGTCGGACGTCACCGGGCTGCGGCAGACGGTGCCGAGCGTGACGATCGGTGCGTGCTTCGGCTCGGCGTACCTGGCTGCCGAGCTCGTCGCGGGGCCGGGCGACACCGTGGACATCGGTGCGTGGAACCCGCCGGCGACGGTGATCGAACCGGACCCTGCGGCGACCGCGGCGTACGAGGCCGGCTACCGGGACTACCGCGAGCTGTACGAGGCGACGAAGGCCGTCGTGCACCGCCTGGCCGCGCGCGGCTGAGCGGCGGCGGCGCCCGGCGGAACACCGGTGTTCGCGTGCCGAACACCCGAACGGGCGTGTTCAGCGCGCGAACACCGGTGTCGTGCGGAACCCTGCCTACGCCTGGGCGTCGACCCCGGCCGGTGCGCTGCCGTCGTACTCGCAGATGGCGTTGACCTTCTCGGCGCTGGCACTGGAACGGTCGAACTCGTAGCCGAGCCACTCCTTCGCCAGACGGCGGGCGAGCTCGATGCCGACGACGCGCTGCCCCATGCAGAGCACCTGGGCGTCGTTCGACAGGATCGACCGTTCCACGCTGTACGAGTCGTGCGCGGTGACGGCACGGATGCCCGGCACCTTGTTGGCGCTGATCGCCACACCGAGGCCGGTGCCGCAGATCAGGATCGCCCGGTCGGCCTCGCCGTTCGCCACCAGGCGCGCAGCGTCCACGGCGACGTGGGGGTAGGCGGTGTGGCCGTCCGCGTCGACGCCGACGTCGGTGACGTCCGACACCCGGTCGTCGGCGAGCAGGTCGGCCTTGATGATCTCCTTGTAGTCGAACCCGGCGTCGTCGGACCCGATCACGAGACGGTACGTCATGCGTGTGTTCCTTCCTTGTCAGCACGGGCGGCGAGGACCTCGCCGATCCGCGTGAGGATCATCCCCATCGAGGTGGCACCCGCGTCGGGTGTCCCCAGGCTCTTCTCGGCCAGCGGCCTGGCCCGTCCGACCCTCGGCGTGAGGTCGGCGGTGGCCTCGGCCTGCTCGACCGCGACCCGCGCCGCGGTCTCCCACGCTGCCACGAGCGGTGCGCCGGTGTCGACGGCCCCGCGCAGTTCGTCCACGAACGGCAGCAGCGCGTCGAGCAGTGTCTTGTCCCCGCGGGACGCCCCGCCCAGGTGGACGATCGAGTCGGCGAAGGCCTGCGCCGCGTCGACGACGTCGGCGGCCTGGTACGACTCGCGGTCGTCGCCGAGGGAGCGGCCGAACGCCTCGAGTGCGGCGCCCCACAGGACACCGGAGGTGCCGCCCGCGAACGCGGCCCACGCGTCACCGGCGCGTCCGAGGACGAAGGCGACCCCGGCCTCCGGGCCGAGCCCGTCGACCGCCTTGCGCGCCGCGCCGATCCCCTTGACCATGCCGCGGCCGTGGTCGCCGTCCCCGGCGACCGCGTCGATGCGGCCGAGCGTCTCCTCGTGCTCGCGCAGCAGCGCGTCCATCGCCTCGACGGCGGCTCGCGCCGTCTGCGCGGCCTGCCGGGAGGCATCGGTCGCCTCCGGCACGACCGTCGCCTCATCCTCGGCGGCGTCCACCGCGTCGGCCGGCACGAGCGCCGCGACCGGCGCCGCCACCTTGCGGTACGCGGGCGTGTAGGCGTCGGCGCGCCAGAGCCGTTCGAGTTCGTCGTCGAGCCACTGCAGCGTCAGCGAGCAGCCGCCCATGTCGAGGCTCGTGACGAGTTCGCCGACCTCGGGTTCGACGACCTGGAGCCCGGCTTCCTGCAGCAGCGGCAGCACCCGGCCCCAGAGCAGGAAGAGCTCCTCGTACTTGGTGTCACCGAGCCCGTTGAGGATCGGGGCGACCCGGGAGCCGGCGGCTGCGGGGCGGTCGGTGAGCAGCCGTTCGGCGAGCAGGGACGCCAGGTCCGTCGCCCGGAGCAGCGGGACGTCCTGGATGCCCGGCTCGCCGTGGATGCCGAGCCCCAGGCCGAGGTGGCCGTCGGGGACGGTGAACAGCGGTTCGGTCGCACCGGGCATGGTGCAGCCGGAGAACGCGACGCCGATGGTGCGGGTCGCGGCGTTCGACGCCCGGCCGATCCGTTCGACCTCGTCGAGGTCGGCTCCCTCGGCAGCGGCGGCGCCCATCGCCTTGAAGACGGAGAAGTCACCGGCGATGCCGCGGCGCTTCGTCTCGTCGTCGGCACTGGCGACGTCGTCGGTGACCACGACGATGCGGGTGTCGATGCCCTCGGCACGCAGCCGCTCGGCCGCGAGCCCGAAGTTCATGGTGTCACCGGCGTAGTTGCCGAACGACAGCACGACACCGCGGCCCTGGTCGGCGGCCTTGGCGACCGAGTAGACCTGCGCGGTCGACGGCGAGGTGAAGACGTTGCCGACGACGGCGCCGGTGGCGAAGCCCGGGCCGACGACGCCGCAGAACGCGGGGTAGTGGCCGGAGCCGCCCCCGACGACGACGGCGACCTGCGGTGCGGCTCCCTCGGTGGGCAGGGTGACGACGCCGCCGTGGACGCCGCGGACCCGGTCGGCGTAGAGCGCGAGCCAGCCGCTCAGCTGGTCTTCGGCGAACTCGTCCGGGTCGTCGTGGATCGTGGTCATGGTGCGGGTCCTCCGGGGATGGTGGTGGGTGGTGCACCGGGCGACGACGGGACGGCCGTCGTCGCCCGGAACTCAGTGTCCTCGGTCGCCCTGCGGGACCTTGAGGAAGTGGATCATCACGAACGCGCAGGCGTACAGGCCGACGAACGTCCACGTGGCGGCCTGGCCGCCGCCGCCGAGGGCGAAGACCGCGGCGACGACGCCGGTGCCGAGGAACGCGGCACCGCCGGCGGCCGTGGTGTACATCGCCATCGCGGCGCCCTTGTGCTCGGGGGCGAGCGCCGGCATGATCGCGCCCATCGGCACGAACCCGGCGAGCAGGCAGCCGAACACGCACCCGGCGACGACGGAGAGCACGTAGCCCCAGTCCGAACCGGCGGGGACGAGCTGCGGCACGTACCACCAGGCGATGAGCCCGAGCGCGGAGCCGACGATGCCGAACCACTTGACGGTGCGCTGCCAGCCGATCTTGTCGCCGACCCAACCGAACAGGGCGTTGACCAGGATGTTCGTCGCGTAGACGCAGACGGTCATGAGCAGCCAGCGGCTCTGGCCCCAGCCGCGCTCGTTCGCGATGACCGCGGGGAGCACGACGAACATGCCGAACTCCGGCGCGGTGTTGATCAGGCGGACGAGGAAGCCCATCAGGATCTTCGGTCGCGTGACCGTCAGGCGGATGCCGCTCGTCAGCACCTGCCAGGCGCTCTCGCCGGCGGGGGCGATGCGCGTGAACCCGTTCGGCAGCCGGACGCCGAACAGCATGATGAGGAACCCGATCACGACGAGACCGATCGAGGCGACCATCGCGCCGGTCTCACCGACCGTTCCGCCGCCGAACACCGGGATGGCACCGATCGCGAACAGCGAGCCGAGGGTCGGCAGGCCACCCGTGAAGGCGACGTAGAACCAGCCGACCGCCGAGCCGTTCCGTTCGACCGGGGTGGTGATGTTCACCCAGACCAGGAACGCGAAGGCGAACAGCGGGTAGCCGAACCCGCGCAACGCGTAGGTGACGGCGGCGAACGGGACACTGCCGGCGCCGAGTGCCAGCAGGAACAGGACCTCGAACACGACCCAGACGGCGAAGCCGAGGATCATCACGCGGCGCGGGCCGACCAGGTCGGACAGAGCCCCCGAGACGTAGCTGCCGATCAGTGCGGCCAGGCTGTAGAACGTGACGATCGTCGCCACGGTGGCCTCGGGGCTGCCGAGGACCGCCACCATGTGCGGCGTGATGAAGTTCGATTCGACGCCGTTCCCGGTCATGAAGACCAGGACGGCGACGAACCCGAGGGCGAGCGGACGGGGGATGCCCATCCGGTCCAGGCGGCCCTCGGTGCGGGGCGCGGTCGTGCGGGCGCCAGTGGCGCGGGCTGTCGTCGCTGACATGCTCGTTCTCTCCCTGCTGGCGGGGTCGGTCAGGCCTGAGCGGCCTGTGCGGCCGTGGTGGGGGCGGTCAGGGACGGGATGATCGACACCTTGACGCTGGCACCGGCGGAGTCGCCGACCAGGTCGAGGGCCTCCTGGAACTGCTCGAGCGGGAACTGGTGCGTGCAGATCTCCGACATCGGCAGGGTCTCGGCCTCGAGCAGCTTGATCGCCGCCGGCCAGGTGTGCGGGCCGAGGTGGGCGCCGCGCACGTCGAGTTCCTTGTCGTCCGAGATGATCGACCAGTCCACGGACACGTCGTCCTTGAACACCGAGTACTCGACGAAGGTCCCGAGCTTGCGGAGCAGGTTCAGTCCCTGCGGCACCGCGGACGGGTGCCCGGTGGCCTCGATGTAGACGTCGGCACCGTAGCCGTCGGTGAGCTCCTTGACCCGGGCGACCGCGTCCTCCTGGGCGATGTTGATCGTGAGGTCGGCGCCGACCTTGCGAGCCAGCTCGAGCTTCGCCTCGACCACGTCGAGCGCGATGATCCGGAGCGGGTTCTTCTGCCGCGCACCGGCGATGGCGGAGAGACCGATCGGGCCCGCACCGGCGATCACCACGGTGTCGCCGAACTTGATGTCCCCGCGCTCGACTGCGTGGAAGGCGCAGGACAACGGCTCGGAGAACGCGGCGACCTGGCCGGGCAGCGCCTTCGACACCGGGTGGGTCAGCGCCTTCGCCGGCACGAGCACGTACTCGGCCATCGCGCCGTCGTAGCCCTTGAAGCCGAACATGTCGTGCACGTTGCACATCCAGTACGCGCCCTCGAGGCAGTAGCGGCACTCCCAGCACGGCACGATCTGCTCGCAGGCGATCCGGTCGCCCAGGTCGACGCCGCGCTTGGCCAGGGCGGCGTCGTCACCGGCGACGATCGTGCCGACGAACTCGTGTCCGGGGATGCGGTCGCGCTCCGCCCAGGCCGCTCGGTTCTCGTCGCCCCAGAACTTCGCGGCACCGTGGTAGCACTTTAGGTCGCTCGCGCAGATGCCGACGGCGTCGGTGCGGAGCAGGAGTTCCCCGGGGCCGGGCGTCGGGACGGGACGCTCCTCGAGCCGGTAGTCACCGGGGCCGTGGACGACGACGGCGCGCATCGTCGTGGGGATCGTGGTGGGGGCGGTCGTGGCCGCGTTCTCGGTCGTCGTCGACATGAGCTGTTCCTCCGTTGGGTGGCTTCGGCGATGACTGTACACCTTCCAGAACGTTTGTCCAGAACACAATTTCTGGTAGGTTCGGCACCGAACGCAAGGGAGCGAACATGACGACGGACTTCGCCGCGGCCCTCCGACCGGGCCCCGACACGATCGACCTGACCAACGACTTCAGCGGCCGTACGGCGGTGGTGACCGGCGGGGCGTCGGGCATCGGCAACGCCATCGCCCGGGCCCTGGCTGCACGGGGTGCCCGTGTCGCCGTCGTCGACGTCCGTGCGGACGGCGCCACGTCGGCCGCGGCCGACCTGCCCACGTCCGCGCTGCCCGTGACGGCCGGGCCGGACGCCGCCGCCGACGGGGCGGGCACGGCCACGGGCCTCCACGCCGGGTTCGCCTGTGACGTGACCGATGCCGACTCCGTGACCCGCACCGTGGCGGACGTCGTCCGGCACTTCGGTGGCGTCGACGTGCTGGTGAACTGCGCCGGCATCGCCGCGCTCGCCCCGGCGGAGGACCTGGCAGCCGACACCTGGGCGGCGACCATCCACGTCAACCTGACCGGCACGTTCCGTGTGGCGCAGGCCGTCGGCCGGCACATGCTCGACGCCGGGTACGGGCGGATCGTGAACATCGCGTCGCAGGCGGCCCACGTCGGCATCGACGGGCACGCCGCCTACTGCGCCTCGAAGGCCGGCGTCATCGGCCTGACGACGGTGCTCGCGCTCGAGTGGGGCGGACGCGGCGTCACCGTGAACACCGTGTCGCCGACCGTCGTCCTCACCGACCTCGGCCGTGCGGCCTGGGCGAACGAGAACGGCATCCGGCACCAGGACGAGATCCCCACCGGCCGCTTCGCGACACCCGACGAGATCGCCGCGGCCGTGCTGTTCCTGGCGGGGGAGTCGAGCGCCATGGTGAACGGTGCGGACCTCCGTGTGGACGGCGGGTTCACGATCCGCTGAGCCCTGCTCGGACTACGATCGCGGTGTCCGATCGAGTCGAAGGGTCCTGCTCCATGTCGTCCGAGAGCACCGCTGGCCCCGGCCCCGACGCGTCGCGGACCCGGTTCCCGCTGGACACCGTCTACCAGGCGGCGCGGATGTACTACCTCGAGGACGCCACCCAGGTCGAGATCGCCTCGCGCCTCGGTGTCTCACGCCCGACCGTCTCGCGGCTCGTGGCCGAGGCCCGCAAGGCCGGACTCGTCCGCATCGAGGTCGTCGACCCGTTCCAGGACGAGACCGTGGCGCTCGCCGAACGGCTGCAGGTCGTGCTCGGGCTCCGCGCGGTGCACCTCGCCGCGGTCACGCACGCCGCCACGCTCGGCGCCGACCTGGCCGCGCCGCTGGCCGCCGCGGTCGAGGGCATGGGACTCGTCCCCGGTGACGCCGTCCTGATGTCGTCCGGTCGCACCGTGTACGACGTCGCACGGTCCGGCATGCCGACCATGCCCGGCGTGCAGCTCGTCCCGACCGTGGGCGGGCAGGCCGACCCGATGCCGTGGTTCCAGACGAACGAGATCACCCGGACGGCCGCGGAGCACTCCGGCGCGATCCCGGCGTTCCTGTTCGCCCAGGCGCTGCCGTCCCCGGCGATGCGGTCCACCCTCGACGAGGACCCGGCGTTCCAGCACGTCGTCGGGCTCTGGAGCCGGGCGAAGGGCGCGATCCTCGGCATCGGGGCGCCGACCCACACGCGGGACGCCCTGGCCCGGGGCATCCCGGTCGAGGACGCCGCGTTCGACCGGGCGGCCGGCGACGTCTGCCTGAACTTCTACGCCGCGGACGGCTCGCCGATCGAGTTCCCCGGCAGTGACCGGATGGTGCGGACCTCGCGCGAGATCCTGTCGACCGTGCCGCACGCGGTCGGGGTCGCCGTGGGCAGCGCCAAGGTCACGAGCATCGTCGCTGCGGTGCGGGGCGGGCTGGTCAACGAGCTGGTGACGGACGCCGCGACGGCGCGCGCCGTGCTCGACGCACTCGCCTGAGCGCTCCGGTTCGGCGCCCGATCCTTCCCATCACGCGTGCGATGGAGGGTGCTTTCGGGCATACCTGGTCGATTCTTCGTGGCAGGTACGCCCGGTTCCGGTAGGTACGCCCGAGTCCGGCAGGTACGCCCGATTCCGGTAGGTACGCCCGGATTCGGCAGGCACGCCCGGTTTCGGGGGTGACCGCAGGCGGCCTGGAGGCGCGGGGCGGGGCCGCACCGCGCCTCCAGGCCGGTGGTCCCCACGTCTAGAGCGTGCGCCGCACGTCCCACAGGTGGTGCACCGGGTCGTGCGCGTAGTAGGTGGCGAGCGTCGCGACGGTGAACGCGCTGCCGTCGGACCGGAGCCCGGTGCGCCCGAGCACCTCGTCGGGGACGGCGGCGAAGGCCCGGGCCGCGCGGTCCGCCGACTCCCGCAGTTCCCGAGCGACGACCGCGGGGTCCTGCTCGCCGTAACGGTCCTCGACGGCGGTGGCGTCCTGGTCCCAGTTCGGGAACGTCGGTGCGTCCTCGGTGAGCATCAGCTCGAGGCGCTCCGCCATCTTCCGGTGCACGTCCCGCACGTGGGCGCCGTACTCGAGCGGGGACCACGTGTGGTCGTCCGGGCGGTTGCGCACGTCGTCGCGCCCGAGGACATCGGGCCACCCGGCGGTGTTCTCGTCGATGATGCCCGGCACGTCGCGGACGGTGACCGCGCTGCCGTCGTAGCCGCACTCGGGACACGCGGACTCGATGACCCACGTCCAGTTCTTCGTCTCGGGTTCGATCGCCATGGGCCGATGTTACGGCCTCGTTACTCAGCTTCCGGGTTCGCCGGACTGGTGCGGATCGGCGGCGACCCCCGTTCGGGTGACACGCCGTTCCCTGAGAATCACCGGCCAATGACATTTCGGTTGCTCGGTAACGTCGCTCGCTGTTCTGGGCCGGTTCCCGACGGCCCACCGATCTTCTCGAGGAGCAAGGCATGGGTTCCGACCCCAGCAGTACCAACACCCGACCACACCGACGGCTGCGCGAGAGCGACGTCACCGTGGTCGACAAGAGCATGATGCGACGAGCCGTCAGCGGCATGGTCGTCGGCAACACCATGGAGTGGTACGACGTCGGTGTGTACGGCTACCTGGCCGTCACGATGGGGAAGGTCTTCCTGCCGACGGCCGAACCCTCGGTGCAGATCCTGTTCAGCCTCGGGGTGTTCGCGGCGACCTACATCGCACGGCCCCTGGGCGGCATCGTGTTCGGACGCCTCGGCGACAAGATCGGCCGGCAGAAGGTGCTCGCGACGACGCTGATCATGATGGCGGCGTCGACGTTCCTGATCGGGGCGCTCCCCGCGTACGCGACGATCGGCGTGTTCGGCCCGATCCTGCTCGTCGTGCTGAAGCTCGCGCAGGGCTTCTCGACCGGTGGTGAGTACGCCGGGGCGACGACGTTCGTCACGGAGTACGCCCCGGACCGCCGTCGTGGGTTCTTCGCGAGCATCCTGGACTTCGGCAGCTACCTGGGCTTCGCGCTCGGTGCCACGGTGGTGTCGGTGCTGCAGCTCACCCTCGGCGACGAGGCGATGACCGCCTACGGCTGGCGGTTCCCGTTCCTGGCGGCCGGTGTGATCGGCGTCGTGGCCATCTACTTCCGTCTGCGGATCGAGGAGTCGCCGGTGTTCCAGGCGACCCAGGCCGCACAGGAGGCCGCGACCGAGTCCCGTGCGTCCTTCGACGGTGAGCGTCCGGCCAACGTCGTCGCGATGGTCCGTCAGCACTGGCGCCCGATCGTCATCGCGATCATGCTCGTCGCCGCGTCGAACACCGTGGGCTACGCCCTGACCTCGTACATGCCGACGTACCTGACCGACTCGCTCGGGTACTCTGCCATCGACGGCACGCTGCTGACGATCCCGGTGCTCCTGCTGCTCGCGGTGATGCTCCCGCTGACCGGCAAGCTCTCCGACCGCGTCGGCCGCCGCGTCGTGATGTGGATCGGTGCCGCCACCACCGTCGTGCTCGTCGTGCCGGCGTTCATGCTCATCGGGCACGGGGCGCAGTGGTCGACGCTCGCCGGCCTCGGGCTGCTCGCGCTCATGACCGCGCTCTGGGTGTCGAACCAGGCTGCGTCGCTGCCGGCGCTGTTCCCGACCTCGACGCGGTACGGCGGCATGGGCTTCGCCTACAACATCGCGATCGCGGTGTTCGGTGGGACCACGCCCCTGATCGTGCAGGCGCTGCTCACCGCGACGGGTGACGAGCTCGCGCCGGCGTACTTCCTGATGGCGATGAGCGTCGTCGGAGCGATCGGTGTCTTCTGCATGAAGGAGTCCTCGCAGCGCCCGCTGCCCGGGTCGATGCCGGCCGTGGAGACCGAGGACGAGGCGAAGGAGCTCGTGCTCACGCAGGACACGAACCCGCACCTGGACCTCGGTGACCTGCCGTTCGCGGCGCAGGACGCGGCGGCTGCCGCTGCGCGTGAGGCTGCTGCGCGTGAGGCTGCAGCGCGGGAGGCGTCGCCGGTGCGGTGACGCTGCGGTTCTCGACGTGACCACGGACGGGAGGCGCGGTGCGGGTCCGACCCGCACCGCGCCTCCCGTCCGTGCGTGCGCACACTGCGACGATCCACGCGACGATCCACGCGCGTTCTGTCGCAACATGCGCACGGAGCGGATGTGTGCGCATGAGACGACGATGCACGCGTCGATCGACTCGTGCTCTGTCGCAAGACGAGTGCGCAGCCTCCCGCGCCCCACCTCACTCGTGCCGGTGCTCCGACGCCGGGTCCACCGCGGGCCACACCGGGAACGGGTCCGGCCAGCCGCGCCACACGTCCGGCCCGGCGAGCAGCTCCGACGGCGTGAGCAGCGCCCCGTCGAGCGCCCGCTCGATCGCCCGGACGTCGAGCTGCTCGCCGACGAACCACAGCGCCTGCCCGATCGGGGCGTCGGCGTCCCACGACGGGTTCGCGGTGGGGTCGAGCGCGAGCATCGACCCGAAGCTCGACCACGAGCCGACGTGGTCCGGCCGGGACGCCAGGCGGAAGAACCCCCGCGACCGCAGCACGCGGCCGTTCACGCCGGCGGACAGGTCCTCGGCGATGACGGTCGAGAGTCGCCCGGGGTGGAACGGCAGCGGCTCCCGGTAGCGCATCGAGACCAGGGCGTCGCGGGCCTCGCGCCCGGTGTCCGCGCCGCTCGACAGCGCCCGCATCCAGCCGGCACCGGTGGCGAGCACCCGTGCGGCTCCACCGTTCGAGGCAGGCAGGTCGGCGGCGCTCCGGATCGCGGGCATGGCGACGATCACGGCCTGGGGCGCCATCCGGTGCAGTAGTGACACGAGCGCCCGTCGCCGACGGCCCGACAGCGGCTCGATGCGGTCCAGGGCGATCACCGTCGCGTACTCGACGAGTGCGGCCATCCGGTCCGCGGCCACGAAGGCGTCGTCGACGTCCGACCACAGCAGGTGCGCGACATCGTCGGCCCGCAGTACCCCGACGACGTGCCGCAGCACCCGGTCGTCGCCGGTCTCGGACCGTGCCGCGTTGGCGAGCAGCATGCCGACCGCTCGGGCATCGGCTCCCGGGTGCAGGGTGACGACGAGCCCGTGGCCCGCGTCGGGTCCGCAGACCCGGTCGAGCTGGTCGGCGCGGTCGGCCACGGCGCGGGCGGTGGCGAAGGCACTCCCGGCGACGTGCATCCGGTGTCCGTCCGAGATCCGGGCGGCGACGCGGTCGGCGTCGACCTGGTGCAGGGCGGTGACGAGGGTGATGGCAGCAGCACGCATGTCCGCTACTGTAACTGAAAACCGTTATCAACAAGGAGGCTCGTCGTGAAGGTCCGCAACTCCCTCAAGGCCCTGAAGAAGATCCCCGGCTCGCAGGTGGTCCGACGCCGGGGTCGCGTCTACGTCATCAACAAGAAGAACCCCCGCTGGAACACCCGGCAGGGCTGACGTCAGCGGCGGTCCGTAGGGTGGCGGCATGCGACTGCTGCTCATCCGCCACGGCCAGACCCCCGCGAACGTGCACGGCATCCTCGATGCCGTGGTGCCCGGACCGGGGCTGACCGAGCTCGGGCAGCAGCAGGCCGACGCCCTGCCCGCAGCGCTCGCCGACCGGGGGATCGAGCGACTGTTCGTGTCGACGATGGTCCGCACGCAGATCACCGCGGCGCCCCTGGCGACCTCGCTCGGCCTCGAGCCCGAGGTGCTGCCGGGCCTGCGTGAGATCGAGGCGGGCGACACCCAGGGCAAGAGCGACAAGGTGTCCGTGCAGACCTACATCTCCACCGTGCACGGCTGGTCCGGCGGTGACCGGACGACCCGGATGCCCGGTGCGGAGAGCGGCGTCGAGTTCTTCGAGCGCTACGACGACGCCGTCCGGCAGATCGAGGCCACCGGGGTCGCCGTCGCCGCCGCCGTCAGCCACGGTGCCGCGATCCGCACGTGGGCGAGCGCAGCTGCGCAGAACACCCCGGACCACTTCGGCACGAAGCGTCACCTGGAGAACACCGGCATCGTCGAGCTCGAGGGGTCGTTCGCCGACGGCTGGCGCCTGGTCGACTGGGAAGGCGAACCGGTCGGCGGCGACCAGCTCATCGACCGCACGGCGCTCGACCCCACCGGCGAGCGTTTCTGACGCGACCAGCAGACAGACAGGAGGCGCGGTGCCAGCTGGCACCGCGCCTCCTGTCTGTGGTCGGTCGCGTCGACTACGCGAGCTGCGACGCCGATGCGGACGTCAGCGGCACGATCACGCCGTGCGACTCACGCAGCACGTCGAGCGTGCGCTGGACCTCGTCCGCGCGCTCCTCGGTCGTCCAGCCGAGCGCGCCGGCGAGCACGTCGGCCAGCTCGTCGAGCAGGTCGATCGTGACCCCGCCGACGAACGCCAGGTTCGTGCGGCGCAGGACGACGTCCACCAGGTGGACGGCCTGCTCGTGGCGGGCGAAGTACGCGACCTCGGCGCGGGTGAGCGACGGGTCGGACTCGAGCGGCTCGACCGGGCCGTCGGTCAGGACGTCCACGACCTCGGCGGCACGGGTGCCGTAGCGCTCGAGCAGCCCCTCGACCAGCGACTCGTCCAGGCCGTCGCGGTGCGACTTGATCCACAGGGCGCGCTGGGCGTCCGTGGTCGGGAACTCCTTGCCACCGCCGATCGGCATGCCCGTGGTGTCGACCTTGCGGCTCATGCCGAGCTTGGTCGTCGCCTCGGTGGACAGGTGTGCAGCGAGGGCACGGAAGGTCGTCCACTTGCCGCCGACGAGCGACAGCACGGTCGACTTCGGCAGCCCGGCGATCTGGGTGTCCACGATCCGGTAGTCACGGGACACGAAGCCGGGGGCGGTGTCCTCGTGGCGGGGGAGCGGACGGATGCCGGAGTAGCTGTAGACGATGTGGTCGCGGGTGACGTCGATCTGCGGGAACACGTGCTTGACGAGCCCGAAGAAGTAGTCGATCTCCTCGTCGGTCGTCGTGACCGGCTTCGCGGGGTCGGCGTCGATGTCGGTCGTGCCGATGAGGACCCGGCCCTTGAGCGGGTAGATGAGGACGATGCGGCCGTCGTCGTTCTCGAAGAACAGCTCGCGGCCCTTGGTGGCCTCGAGCAGCTCGTCGTTGTGGACGACGATGTGCGAGCCCTTCGTGCCGCCCATGAACTTCGTCTCGCCGCCGAACGCCTCGTTCGTCAGGTCGGTCCAGGGGCCGGAGGCGTTGATCACGACGTCGGCCGTGAAGACGAACTCGTCGCCGGTCTCGCGGTCACGCAGCAGGACGCCGCCGTCGCGGGTGCCGGCTGCCTCGACGTAGTTGACGGCGCGTGCCTTGTCGGCTCCGGCGGCCAGGCCGTCCTTCAGGACGTCGAGGGCCAGGCGCTCGGGCTCGTGCACGCTCGCGTCGTAGTAGGTGCCCGTGTACTTCAGGTCCTTGTTGAGGGCGGGCATGTCCTCGAGCGCGGCCTTCTTGGTGCGGAAGACGTGCTTCGGGACGGAGCCGCCGTCACGCGAGAAGGAGTCGTAGATCGTCATGCCAATCTTGATGAGCATCGCGCCGCGCTCCTTGGTGGAGCGCTGCTTGTGCGTCAGCATGCGCAGCGGGGCGTTCATGATGCCGGAGAACGTCGAGAAGATCGGCATGGTCGTCTGCAGCGGCTTGACGTAGTGCGGGGCGATGCGGATCAGGCCGTTGCGCTCCTGCACGCTCTCGCGCACCAGGCGGAACTCGCCGTTCTCCAGGTAGCGGATGCCGCCGTGGATCATGTGGCTCGAGGCCGCGGAGGCGCCGGAGGCGTAGTCGCCACGCTCGACCAGGGCGACGTCGACGCCCTGGAGCGCCAGGTCGCGGAACGTCGCGATGCCGTTGATGCCGCCGCCGACGACGAGGACCTGCGCGTTCGGGCGCTCGGTGAGGGCGGTCACCGTGTTCCGGGGCTGTGTCTTCTTCGACATGGTTCGTCGCTTCCTTCGTCTGTTCGTGGGGTCAGGTCGATCGTGCGCTCGTTCGACAGGGCGGGCAACTTGCGTGCACGAACGTGCAGCACACGTGTCGTCCAGGCCCGACACGGCGGTCAGGAGGCGCGGCAGGGGTTGCAGAGGCCCTGCACGTCCGTGCATGGTTGCGTTCGACAGATCGGAGCACCATGAGCGATGCGGCTCAGCCCATGCGCACGCAGCAGGCGCTGCGCGCCGCCCACCTGTACTACCTGCAGGACCTGACGATGGACGCGATCGCCGACGAACTCGGCACCTCGCGCTCGTCGGTGTCGCGGCTGCTCAAGTACGCCAGGGACACCGGGCTCGTCGACATCCAGATCCGGTCGCCCCTGGACCAGGCCGCTGCGCTGAGCCGGAGCATCCGCTCCCGCTTCGGGGTGCACGCGCACGTCGTCCCGGTGCCGGACCACACGAGCGACGTCGACCGGCTCGAGCGGGTCGCGCTGTCCGCCGCCCGGATCCTGACGCAGTACGTCGAGTCGAACATGGTCATCGGGATCTCGTGGGGCTCGACCGTGAGTGCGGTCAGCCGCTACCTGGTGCCGAAGACCACCCACGGCTCGACGATCGTGCAGATCAACGGTGCCGCGAACACCCGCACCACGGGCATCGTCTACGCGTCCGAGATCCTGCGCCGGTTCGGCGAGGCCTACGGCGCGTTCGTCCAGCAGTTCCCGGTGCCGGCGTTCTTCGACGACCCCGCGACGAAGGAGGCCCTGTTCCGGGAGCGTTCGATCCGCCGTGTGCTCGACCTGCACGAGCGGATGGACCTCGTCGTGTTCGGTGTCGGTGCCCCGCAGGCCCCGGTGCCCTCGCACGTGTACTCCGGCGGGTACCTCGACCCCGAGGACCGCGACGAGCTCACGCAGGCGGGGGTCGTCGGGGACGTCTCGACGGTGTTCTACCGGGCCGACGGCTCCTGGAAGGACATCGGGGTGAACGCCCGCGCCGGCGCTCCGGACCTCGACACGATCAAGCGCGCGCCGCGGCGGGTCTGCGTCGTCGCCGGGCGGTCGAAGGCGGCGTCGCTGCGGGGCGCGCTGGCCGCCGGGCTCATCACGGACCTGATCCTGGACGAGAGCGTGGGGCAGGCGATCCTGCAGCCCTGAGTCAGGACCTGACGCACTTTGTCGGTGGTCGGTCCTAGGTTCTCGACCATGGTGCTTTCTCTCGAACAGCCCGGTCAGCGGTACTTCCGGCGGATGGTCGGCAGCGACGTCGACCAGGCGCTCGCGTTCTTCACGGGCGACTACGACTTCCGTGCGCCACTGGTCCGTCGCACCCACGAGAACGCCCACTGGGACTTCGCCGGCGTCGGTGACGAGCGGATGTCCCTGCGCTCGTCACGGTTCATGGTCGACCTGCGGAGCGAGAGCCAGGTCGACGACGAGTTCCTGGTCGCCTGGATGCGCAGCGGCTCGAGCCGGATCACCTCGGGCGGCGAGACGTACGAGCTCGAGGCCGGGGTGCCTGTCGTGCTGCCCTTCGCCGAGCCGTACGCGCTGCACCACCGCGACATCGCCCTGAACCTGGTGCACCTGGACCGCGACTTCGTCCGAGCCGTGGCCGGCGACGACGACTTCGCCTTCGAGCCGATGCGCCGCCCGACGGCCGACGGCATCGCGCTGTGGCGGTCGGTGGTGCGGAAGTACTCGGCCACGTGGCTCGACGTCGACCGGTCGATGAGTCCGATGGTGCAGCACGACATCGCCGAGGCCTTCGCGACCGCGGCGATCCGGGCCTTCCCGCAGCGCAACAAGTGGCGCGCGACGGTGTCCGGCAGCGGCCCGGAGCACGACCGCCTGCGCCGGGCGCTCGAGTTCGTGCACGAGCACGCGCGCGAAGCGATCGGCACCCCGGACATCGCGGCGGCGGCGGGGCTCAGCCCGCGCGGGCTGCAGCAGTCCCTCCGCCGACACCTCGACCAGACGCCGGGGGAGCTCCTGCGCGGCGTACGACTCGACGGTGCCCGGACCGACCTGGTCGGCAGTGGCCTGGACGAGACGACGGTGGCCGAGATCGCGCGGACGTGGGGCTTCGGGCACCTCGGGCGCTTCTCGGCGACCTACCGCAGCCGTTTCGGGGAGCTGCCGAGCGAGTCGCTGCGCGGGCACTGACCGACTGCTGCTGCGGACCGCTCCGCCGAATCTGATGACACGGATCGCGCTGCGGCTGTCCGGATGTTCGGCTGAGCGCTGCTGTGGGCGAATCCGGTGCTCAATGGACGGGACGAACGCACCGCCCACGAAGGAGTCAGCATGCGCATCGGCGTCCCCACCGAGATCAAGAACAACGAGTACCGCGTCGCGGCCACGCCCGCCGGTGTCGCCGAGCTCGGGTCGCACGGCCACCAGGTGCTGGTGCAGGCCGGTGCCGGGGCCGGTTCGGCCTTCTCCGACGACGAGTACCGCACCGCCGGGGCCACGATCGTCGACACCGCGGCCGAGGTGTGGGAGCGCGCCGAGCTGATCCTCAAGGTGAAGGAGCCGGTCGCGTCGGAGTACCCGATGATCCGGCCGGGCCAGGTGCTCTTCACCTACCTGCACCTCGCCGCCGACCGACCGCTGACCGACGCGCTCATCGATTCGGGCGCGACGGCGATCGCCTACGAGACCGTGCAGCTGCCGGACCGCTCGCTGCCCCTGCTGTCGCCGATGTCCGAGGTCGCCGGGCGACTGTCCGCCCAGGTCGGCGCGTTCCACCTGATGCGCACGAACGGTGGGCGCGGGCTGCTGCTCGGCGGGGTACCCGGCACGCCGAAGGGCCGCGTGGTCGTCATCGGCGGCGGCGTCGCGGGGGAGCACGCCGCGACGATGGCGCTCGGCATGGGCGCCGACGTCACCGTGTTCGACATCAGCCTGCCGCGGCTCCGGGCCCTGGACGCCCGGTTCGACGGCCGCGTCACGACCCTGCGCTCGTCGGCGCACGCCATCGCCGAGGCCCTGCGCGACGCCGACCTGGTGATCGGCTCCGTGCTCATCCCCGGGGCGTCCGCACCGAAGCTCGTCACCGACGCGATGGTCGCCGACATGCGGCCGGGCTCGGTGCTGGTCGACATCGCGATCGACCAGGGCGGCTGCTTCGAGGGCTCCCACCCGACCACCCACGACGACCCCACGTTCGCCGTGCACGACACCGTGTACTACTGCGTGGCGAACATGCCCGGCGCCGTCCCGCGCACGAGCACGATCTCGCTGACGAACGCCACGCTGCCGTACGCCGTCGCGATCGCCGACCGTGGCTGGGAGGCCGCACTCGAGGCCGACCCCGCACTCGCCGCCGGCCTGAACGTGCACGCCGGCCGGGTCACGAACGCCGCGGTCGCCGCCGCCCACGGCCTGGTGGCGCCCGCGCGCTGATTCTTCGCGCTGAGGCCGGGGGCGTCGGGCTGTCCGGCCGCCCACTTCGCGAAAGCGACAGTTCCCCGCCGAACATCGGCGGGGAACTGTCGCTTTCGCGGCCCGGACGGGTGCGAGGCCGCGGGAGCTGTCGCTTTCGCGGGCCTGACGCGCAGGTAGCCGCGCGTCAGGCCGCGACCGGGGCCGCCGCCCGACCGGCACGCCCGCCGCCCCAGCAGGCGCGAGCCCGCAGCACCACGGTCACGACGACCACGGCCGCAGCAGCCACCACGGCCGCGACCGCCGTCGGCGCGGAGACGAGCGGTCCCTCGAACCGGGCCACGGCGACCCACGCCAGACCCCACGCGACCGAGGCCATCGGCGCCAGGCGTCCCCGGCCCCACAGCGCGATGAGGACCCCGACGAGCCCGGCCACCGCGGCGACGACCACGCCCCACGGGTCCTGCCCGAGTCCGAAGCCCCGGAAGCCCGCCGCCGTCAGCACCGCAGCGGTGTTCGCGGCCGTCGCGACGCAGACCCACCCCAGGTACAGCCCGAACGTGCCGTCGGTCAGGATCGCCTCGACGACCCCGCGGGACGGTGTGCGGCGCAAGATCGTGAACGTCCAGATCAGCACGACGAGCAGTGCGACGATGATCGGCTCGCTCGCCCACAGGAACCCGAACTGCACCGACAGGATCCACGCGGCGTTGAGCAGCAGGGAGAGCACCGCCGGCACCACCAGACGCTCGTGCCGCTCGTCGTTCGCGGTGCGGAAGAGCTGCAGCACCGCGTAGCCGATGAGCCCAGCGTAGACGACACTCCAGATCGAGAAGGCCGGGCCGTCCGGTGCGATCGCGGTCGAGGACGCCGACAAGGCGCCACCGGCGGCGTCCTGGATGGGCGTGCCGCCGGCAGCGCCCGACCCGACGTACGCGCCGATGACGGCGACGACCGCGCTCACGGCCACCGCGATGCGCTTCCAGATCCTCTTCATGACAGTCCCTTTCGTCAGCATGCTGATGACCTGCACCGTAGGCGGCCGGTGGCGGCGGTCGTGCAGCGCACGTTCAGGCAGGACGCGGGGCGTGTGGCGGGACCGCCACGGGCCTCCAGGCCGGAGACCGGCCACCCTGCGTACGGTGGGCGCGTGAGCGTCGAACTGAACACCGTCTACATCGACCGGATCGCACCGATCGCGAGTCCGTCCCTCGACGACACCTTCCGGATGCTCGACGAGCAGGGCGCCAGCGCGTGCATCGTCCTGCACCAGCCCGACGCCGAGGAACTCGGCGACGTCGCGGTCGCCCTCGGCCTGCACGAACTCGCCGTCGAGGACTCCGCCGAGGGGCACCAGCGACCGAAGCTCGAGCGCTACGGCTCGACGCTGTTCGTGGTGCTCAAGCCGGCGCTGTACAACGACCAGCAGGAAGAGGTGGCGTTCGGCGAGGTGCACGCCTTCGTCGGTGAGACCTTCTTCCTCGCCGTCGTGAAGGCCGACCCCCGCGGCAAGCAGACCGTTCCCAAGGCGCTGCAGCGGTTGAGCGGCAAGCCGGGACTGGTGACCGTCGGCCCGCAGGCGCAGCTCTGGGCGCTGATGGACTCCATCGTCGACGGCTACGTGCCGGTGATCGACGGCCTCGAGGAGGACATCAACCAGATCGAGGACCAGCTGTTCTCGGGCGAGGCCGGGGTGTCCCGGCGCGTGTACGAGCTGTTCGGCGAGGTCGTCGACTTCCAGCGTGCGGCGCGTCCCCTGGTCTACATGATCGAGAACCTGCACCGCGGCGCCGAGAAGTACCACCTGCCGATCGAGATGCAGCGGCGGTTCCGTGACGTCCTCGACCACGCGATCCGGGTGGTGGAACGCCTCGACACGTTCCGGCAGCTGCTGCAGAACGCCCTGACCGTCGACTCGACCCTGGCGGCGCAGAAGCAGAACGACGACACGAAGAAGATCTCCGGCTGGGCGGCGATCCTGTTCGCACCGACCCTCATCGCCGCGATCTACGGGATGAACTTCACGCACATGCCCGAACTCGGGTGGACGTGGGGGTACCCGCTGTCGATCGTCGCGATGGTCCTGTTCGCCGCGATCCTGTACGTGGTGTTCAAGGTCAAGCGCTGGTTCTGAGCCGCGCCGCAACCTGAGCCGCAACCGGAGCCGCGCCGCAGCCGGATTTGCAGCGGACGGCTCCGGACCGGAAAGCTCTGACGTGCAACGACGCCGACTGGAGCCCCGCATGCCGCACGAACTCGTCCACCTGACCGCCGGTGGCGTCTCGCTCGTCCTGGACTGCCGCGACGACGCGCTCCCCGCCGTCGTGCACTGGGGAGCGGCACTCGGACCGCTCGACACCGACGCGCTGACGGCCCTCGCCGACGCCGACGTCACCCCGGTGTCCCCGAACGAGATGGACGACCCGGTCCGCCTGTCGGTGCTGCCCGAGCCACACCGGGGCTGGAGCGGTCGTCCGGGGCTCGCCGGGCACCGTGACGGCGCCGACTGGTCGCAGGCGTTCACGGTGACGTCGCTCGCGGTCACCGACACCGCGGTCACCGCCGATGCCGAGGACACCACCGCCGGACTCACCGTCCGGGTGACCATCGAGATGCTCGGCTCCGGGCTGGTGCGGGCCCGCGCGAGCGTGACGAACACCGCCGACGGCGTGTACACCGTTGACGACCTGACGCTCGCGATGCCGATCCCGTCCGGGGCCCGCGAGATCCTGGACTTCGCCGGCCGCTGGGGCAAGGAGCGCACCCCGCAGCGCCGCGAACTCGTCGTGGGAACCCACCAGCGCGAGGGACGGAAGGGTCGTACCGGCACCGACGCAGCGACCGTGCTGACGGTGGGGGAGCCGGGCTTCGGCTTCGCCCACGGCCGGATCTGGGGCGTCCACACCGCCTGGAGCGGCAACCACCGGCACCACGCCGAACGGCTCGCCACCGGCCGCCAGGTCATCGGCGGCGGCGAACTCCTGCTGCCCGGCGAGGTCCGGCTCGACACCGGTGGCACGTACGAGGGGCCGTGGGTGTACTTCGCCCACGGGGACGGCCTCGACGACCAGGCCCGACGGTTCCACCGCTGGCTCCGCAGCCGCCCGCAGCACCCGACGACGCCCCGCCCGATGACGATCAACGTGTGGGAGGCCGTGTACTTCGACCACGACCTGGCCCGCCTCGTCGACCTCGCCGAGCGTGCTGCGGCCCTCGGTGTCGAACGCTACGTGCTCGACGACGGCTGGTTCCGTGGCCGCCGCGACGACCACGCCGGCCTCGGTGACTGGTACGTCGACGAGGACGTCTGGCCGGACGGACTCAGCCCCCTGGTCGACCGGGTCCGTGCGCTCGGCATGGAGTTCGGCCTGTGGTTCGAACCCGAGATGGTGAACGAGGACAGCGACCTCGCCCGCGCCCACCCGGAGTGGATCCTGCAGGCCGACGGTCGGCTGCCCGCGCGTTCCCGCGACCAGCAGGTGCTCAACCTGGCGATCCCCGAGGCCTTCGACCACGTCCTCGAGCGGATGACCGCGATCATCGGCGAGTACGCGGTCGACGCCGTGAAGTGGGACCACAACCGCGACCTCGTCGAGGCGGGGTTCCCGGGCGGTGGCGCAGCGGTCCACGAGCAGACCCTCGCCGCGTACCGGTTGATGGCGACGCTCGGCGAGCGCTTCCCGTCGCTGGAGATCGAGTCGTGCTCGTCGGGTGGCGGTCGGGTCGACCTCGGCGTCATCGAGCACACCGCGCGAGTGTGGGTGTCCGACGACATCGACCCGCTCGAGCGCCAGCAGATGCACCGGTGGACGCAGCAGCTCCTGCCGCCGGAGCTGCTCGGGTCGCACATCGCGAGCGGCCGGAACCACACGACCGGTCGCGTCCACGACCTCGCCTTCCGTGCCGGCACCGCCCTGGTCGGCCACCTCGGAATCGAGTGGGACCTGGCCGGCGCGACCGCCGACGAGTCCGCTGCACTGACCGAGTGGATCGCGCTGTACCGCGAGCTCCGCCCGCTCCTGCACGGCGGTGACCTGGTGCGTTCGGACGAGGTCGACGACGCACGGCTCGTGTACGGCACGGTCGCGCCGGACCGGCAACGGGCCGTCTTCTTCCTCGCCAGCATCGGCCGCTCCGAGGTCTCCGGCACCGGCCGGGTCACCTTCCGCGACCTCGACCCCGACACGTCGTACCGCGTCGACCCGGTGGTCATCGGCGACGGCCACGACCTGGTGCGACCGGACTGGTGGTCCGGCCCGCGGGTGTTCAGCGGCCGGGTGCTCGGCACCGTCGGCCTGCAGCCGCCGCTCATGCCGGCCGACTGCGTGGTGCCGTTCCGGTTGACGGCCGTCTGACGGCGGGTGGTCGGGGCTCCCGGCCTGGAGGCCCGTCCCGCGTCCGGCGGGCCCGTTGCGGTCCGTCATCGGGTGCGTCCAGCCCGTTAGGCTTCCGGTCATGCCGCACTCCGGACACGCGACCCCGGTCTGGGCCCTCAAGCTCGCCGTCGTCACCGCCCTGGTGGGCGTCTCCGGCGGCATCGCAGGCATCGCGGTCTGGCTCGCGCTCCAGCTCATCCAGTTCGTCGCCTTCGGGTACGGGTTCGGCGGGCACCTCGAGGCCGCCGACGCATCGTCGGGCCTGAACCGGTTCCTCGCGCTCACCGCGGCCGGCGTCCTGACCGGGTTCGCCTGGTGGGCGCTCCGTCGGTGGGGGCGCTCGATCGTCTCGGTCACCGCGGCAGTCGACGGCAAGCGGATGCCGGCCCTGGCGACGCTCGCGAACGCCGGCATCCAGATCCTGGCCGTGGGGCTCGGCGCGTCCATCGGCAAAGAGGTGGCGCCGCGCGAGGTGGGGGCCTGGCTCGCCCAGCTCGTCACCCGTCGTGCGGGACTGACCGCGCGCGAGACGAAGATCCTCGTCGCCTGCGGTGCTGCGGCCGGCCTCGCCGCCGTGTACGACGTACCCCTCGGTGGTGCGCTGTTCGCGGTCGAGGTCCTGCTCGGGGAGATCAGCTTCGCGACCGCCCTGCCCGCCTTCGCCACGAGTGCGGTCGCCGCCATCACCGCCCGGCTCGTGATCCCGGACGAGGTGCTCTACCACGTGCCCGCGATGCACCTGTCGCCGTCGCTGCTCGTCTGGGCGATCGTCGTGGGACCCGTGCTGGGACTCGCCGGGGTCGGGTTCGTCAAGCTGACCAACCGGCTGCAGGGCATCGCGCCGAAGGGCTGGCACCTGCTCGTCGTGCTGCCGGTGGTCTTCGCGATGGTGGGGCTCATCGCGATCCCGTTCCCGGAGATCCTCGGCAACGGGCGGGCGCTCGGCCTCGTCGCGATGAACACCACGCTCGACGACGCCTCGTTCGCCGGCCTCTCGCCGATCGTCCTGCTGCTGTTGCTCGGTGTCCTGCGGACCGTGACCACCTCGGCCACCATCGGAGCGGGTGCGGTCGGTGGCACGCTGACCCCCTCGATCGCGATCGGTTCGGCGATCGGCGGTGGCCTGGGCGGTGCGTGGCTGCTGTTGTGGCCGGCCGACGGTCCGAGCCTGGCGGCCTTCGCCTTCGTCGGGGCGGCGGCCTTCCTCGCCACCACCATGCGGGCGCCGTTCACCGCCCTCGTGCTCGTCGTCGAGTTCACCCAGCAGGGCACCGACATCCTCGTGCCCTCGTTGCTCGCGGTGTCCGGCGCGGTCGCCGTCGGGTACGTGCTCGCGCGCCGTCGCAGCGCCCAGATGGTGTGAAGACCCCGAGCGTTCCGGTACGGACGACGGCCCCGGGGCCTACTGTCGGCGCCAGGACGGAGCGACGGGCTCCGCACCGAGACGAGGAGCAGCCGATGGCGGGGTTCGACGACATCACGAAGAAGGCCCAGGAGTTCCTGAAGGACGGCAAGGTCCAGGACGCCCTGCAGAGCGAGAAGGCCGAGGGCGTCAGCGACAAGGTGCTCGGCGGCGTTGCCGACGCGGTCAAGAAGGCCACGGGCGGCAAGTACGACGACAAGATCGACGGTGCCCGCGACGCAGCGGACAAGAAGATCGGCAACGAGTAGCGAACGACGTGCGACGGCCCAGGACCCGGCGTGGTCCTGGGCCGTCGCCGTGCCGACTGGACGTGGTCGGGAACAACGGACACCATGGACGGGTTGCTCCGGACAGCAGCACCAGGAGGACGAGACGTGACAGTCGTGGCGCCGAACCAGCCGCTCACCGAGACCGAGGTCGAGGCGATCAAGCGGGACTTCCCGATCCTCGCGCAGGACGTGAACGGGCAGCCGTTGGCGTACCTGGACTCCGGGGCGACGGCTGAACGCCCGCGCCAGGTCCTCGACGCCGAGCGCCGGTTCCTCGAACACGACAACGCCGCCGTCCACCGCGGCGCGCACACGCTCGCGGCGCTCAGCACCGACGCCTACGAGGACGCCCGTGCCACCGTCGCCGGCTTCATCGGCGCCGCTGCCCCGACCGAGGTCGTGTGGACCGCGAACGCCACCGACGCCCTCAACCTCGTCGCCTACGGCATGGCCAACGCCAGCCGTGGCCGCGGCGGTGCCGACGCGGAGCGCTTCCGCCTGGGCACCGGTGACGAGATCCTCGTCACCGAGGCCGAACACCACGCCAACCTCGTCCCGTGGCAGGAGCTCGCCGCACTGACCGGAGCGACCCTCCGATGGATCCCGGTCGCCGACGACGGCACCTGGACCGCCGACGACGCCGCGGCGCTGATCACCGACCGCACGAAGGTCGTCGCCTTCTCGCACGTCTCGAACGTCACCGGGATGATCGCCCCCGTCGAACAGGTCGTCGGGCTCGCCCACGCCCGCGGTGCCCTCGTGGTGCTCGACGCCTGCCAATCTGCACCGCACCGTCCCCTCGACGTGCAGCAGCTCGGGGTCGACTTCGCCGCGTTCTCCGGGCACAAGATGCTCGGCCCGAACGGCATCGGCGTGCTCTGGGGCCGTGCGGAGTTGCTCGATGCCCTGCCGCCGTTCCGCACCGGCGGCTCGATGATCACCACCGTGACGATGGAGGGCTCCGAGTTCATGCCGGCGCCCGAGCGGTTCGAGGCCGGCACGCAGCCCGTGTCCCAGGCGGTCGCCCTCGCCGAGGCCGTCCGCTACCTGCAGGGCATCGGCATGGAACGCGTCCGCGCCCACGAGGAGTACCTCGCCCGCCGGATGCTCGACGGTCTCGCCGCCGTGCCCGGCATCCGCCTGGTCGGTCCGCCCGCCGGTGTCCCGCGCTCCGGCCTGGTGTCCTTCGACGTCGACGGCGTGCACGCCCACGACGTCTCGCAGTACCTCGACGCGCAGGGCATCGCCGTGCGCTCCGGCCACCACTGCGCGCAGCCGCTGCACCGCCGCCTCGGTCTGGTCGCCACCAGCCGCGCGAGCACCTACGTCTACACGACCGAGCACGACGTCGACCGGTTCCTCGCAGCCGTCGCCGAGATCCGCGACTACTTCGGAGCCACCGCGTGAACGCCCTCGACAGCCTGTACCAGCAGGTCATCCTCGACCACGCGAAGGCGCGTCACGGCGACGGTGCGATGCCCGACGCGGATGCATCGCACTTCGAGCGGAACCCCACGTGCGGCGACGAGATCACGGTCAGCCTGCGGCTCGAACCCGGCACCGACCGCATCGCCGGGCTCGCCTGGCAGGGCGACGGCTGCTCGATCTCGATGGCCTCAGCATCGGTCCTCACCGACATGGCCGTCGGCCGCACCGTGCCCGAGTTCCTCGCACTGACCGAGGAGTTCCGCACCATGATGCGCTCGCGCGGTGTCGGTGAGCCCGACGAGGACGTCCTCGAGGACCTCATCGCCTTCCACGGCGTCTCGAAGTTCGTCATGCGCGTCAAGTGCGGCATGCTCGCCTGGGTCGCGGCGGAAGCAGCCGCGCGCGAGGCGACCGCTTCCCGCTGAGCCGGCTGCGGCTCGCGATCGCGACCACCGACCGACCGGGAGGCCCGTTGCGGGCCCGCCCCGCGCCTCCCGTCCGCAGCTGGTCGCCGACCAGGCCCCGGAAGGCTTGAACGGTATGCCTGTTCAAGGGGCGCGATGATCTTCGAGACCAAGCGACCCGGCGCAGGGCGTCTGCCAGGGACGCGGGATCACGTCGTTGCGGCTGGACACCCGCGCTGAGCTCGCCGAGGCCTGTGCGCTCTACGAGCGGCTCGGCTTCGTCCGGGTGGCGCCGTTCAACGACGATCCGTACTCCGACCGCTGGTACGCGAAGTTGCTCACTGCGGGGTAACGATCAGGCGATGGCGCCGATCTCGCGGAGCGCGTCGCCGACGGTGATGCGCTCGCCGCGTTCCTGCGCCCGTGCCCAGCGGGACTTCGCGAGCGCGACGGCGTCGTCGTCGAGACCGAGGAGCTCGTAGAGGCCGTCCAGCTCTCGGGGAACGAGGTCGGCGAGCGGCACGGGGAACTTCCGTTCGGGGCTCGCGTAGCTCTGCTGGGCGAGCTGGTCGAGGACGCCCGGGTCGGTCTCTCGCTGTTCCATGAGCAGGACGACGGCTCGTGACCTCGTCATCATGAGGAAGGCGGACCGCACGTTCTCGTCCGGATCGGTCGCCAGGGTGATCTCGACGGCGAGGGGGAGGTCCTCTTCGCACGCGAGCTCCCAGCGCTGCGAGGTGTCCCCGTGGATCGCCGTGAGCATGTCCGGGTGGACGCCGAGGCCGCGCTCGCCGCGTTCCGGTCGCAGCGAGGTCGGGCGGGGGTCGTCCCCGACGCGGGCGGTGGGGAAGCCGACGCCCGTGTACACGGTGTGGGCGATCGGCAGGAACTGGAGCGCCTGGTGCAGTGCGGTCGCGGCGTCCTGCACCGCCGGAGCGGTCACGTCACCGTCGGCGGCCGCGATGGCGGTGGCGTAGTCGGAGAGTGCGGTGTGCTGCTGCTCGATGGCCCGGGCGAACATCTCCTTGCCCCTGGCGGTGTCGCCGAGGAGCCGTGGGTCCAGGTGCAGCGTGACGGCGCTGGGGTCCTGCAGGTGTCCCCGTGGTGTGCCACCGCCCGACATCATGATCTCGAACGTCTCGTCTTGCTCGTGGGCATCGGTCACGTCGCTGACGCTACCGGCTCAGGGGAGCGTGACGACGAGCTTCCGGGCGGAGACACCGGCGCGGAGCTCGGCGAGGGCGTCCGGGATCGCGGCGAGTCCCGATCCGACGACGGACGCGGTCGGGGTGGCACGGTACCGACCGGTGCGGAGCGCCTCGGGCAGGAAGTCGCGGTAGATCGCGGGGCCGACCTCGGACTCCGTCGGGCGGCCGCCCCAGATCGCGGTGACGTGGACCCCGTGTCGGCGCTCGAGCCGCGCCCGGATCGTCGTCACCGGTGTCGGGTACGCGGATGCGAGCCGACCGGAGCCGGTGGCTGCCCGGACGATCGGGAGCGTGCGGGTCAGCGAGCCCTGACCGAAGGCGAGGGTGCCGGCGAGCTCCCGGTCGGCGAGTGCCTCGAGGATGCGGCGTGCGGCACCGTCGTCGCGGTAGTCGAACACGGCCTCGGCCCCGAGGTCCTGCACGAACCCGTGGTTCTTCGGCGATGCGGTGCCGATCACGGCGTAGCCGGCGGCTCGGGCGAGCTGGACGGCGTTGGCGCCGACGCTCGTGGACGCACCCCACACCAGGACGACCCCGTCGCGATCAACCGCATCGGCCGTCGGGAGCGACAGCGCGAGCTGGTCCGGCTCGAAGAGCCCTGCCGCGGCGGTCGAGACGGCGAGTGGCAGGACCGCCGCCTGCGCGGCGGGCAGGGCATCCGGAACCGGGGTCGTCACACGGTCGAGCAGCAGGACCAGGTGCTGGAAGGCCCCCTCGGCAGCACTGTTCCGGTGCTGTTCCTGCCCCGCGGCGTGCCCGACGACCCGGTCGCCCACGCGGAAGCGCTCGACGTCCGGGCCGATCGCGACGACCGTGCCGGCGACGTCCGACCCGAGGACCGCGGGGAACCGCAGCTTCGGGAACACCAGGTGCCGGAAGAGCCCGCCGACGGCGTCGACCGGGTTGACGGCGACCGCCTCGGCGCGGACGACGAGTTCGCCGGGCCCGGGCTGGGGGACCGTGGCGGGCCCGACGGCGAACCGCCCGGTCGACGTGGTCCAGAGTGCTGCGTTGCCGGATGGCGACATGGTGTCCCGATCTCTTGCTCGAAGTGAGTCATGACACGACGTGTCATCGGCCAGTCAACCATGACACGACGTGTTATCACCACTACTGTGGACACATGCGTTGGTCTCCGGATGCCCGAGGGCGACTCGAGCGAGCGGCGTTCGAGCTCTTCGCTGAGCAGGGCTACCAGGCGACGACCGTGCCGCAGATCACCGCGCGAGCCGGCCTGACGACCCGCACCTTCTTCCGGTACTTCGCCGACAAGCGCGAGGTGATCTTCGCCGGTGACGAGATCCCCGACCTCGCCCGCGCTGCCATCCAGGGTGCACCGGCCGGGATCGACCCGCTCGACATCGTCGTGCACGGCCTCCGCACCGTCGCCGACGAGCGGTTCGAGGGGCGGCACGCCGAGGTCGGCTCGGTGCGGCGGCTGGTGCTGTCCGAGTCCTCGCTCCGGGAGCGTGACGCCCGGAAGCGTGCCGACCTGACGGACGCGGTGCGCGAGGCCTTCGCCCACCGCGGGCTCGATCCGTCCGAGGCAGCGGTCATCGCCGAGACGACCGTGATGCTGTTCCACCTGGCCCTCGAGGCCTGGCTCACCGGACCGTCCGATCGCCGGATGGCCGACGTGGTCGACGAGCAGCTCAGTGCACTCCGTGGGGTGCTCGATCGGCGACCCGCAGCGTCATGAACACGTCGACGCCGTCCTCGGTGTCGAGCACGAAGCCGTGTCGTTCGTAGAGTCGGCGAGCCGGGCTGCCCACCAGCACGTTGAGCCGCGTCGGGCCGTCGTGGGGCTCGTCGAGGACGGCGCGCAGCACGGTCGACCCGACTCCACGCCCCTGGGCGTCGGGCGCGAGGTAGAAGTGTTCGACCCAGCGGACGTCGTCCTCGACCCGCACGGTGATCGACCCGACGTCGCGACCGTCGACCACGACGATGCGGGTCAGCTGCGGCTGGAACGCGTCGCGGAGGCGCTGTCGGACGCGCGTCTCGTCGAACACCCCGAGGCGTGACAGATCTTCGCGCAGCACCACGGCCCGGAGCTCGACGAGCCACTCGAGGTCCTCGGTGGTGCTGTCCCGCAGTGCGACGTCCATCCGCTTAGCCTACGAACTCCGGTGCACCGTCATCGACCTCGTACGCTTGCCCGATGGACCGCGACGGCGTCATCGACCTTGTCGCGTCCCGCCGCGCCTCGGCCCGTGCACCGATCGTCGTCGGTGTCTCCGGCTACTGCGGATCCGGCAAGTCGACGCTGACGCGCACCCTCGTCGAGGGGCTCCCCGGCGCGGTCCGCATCCGCGGCGACGACTTCCTCGACCCCGTTCGGTCCCATCAGCGGTCGGCCGACTGGGACGGCGTCGATCGTCCCCGTCTGGTGTCGTCGGTGCTCGAACCGCACCGAGCCGGTCGGGCGAGCACGTTCCAGCGGTTCGACTGGTCGGTGCGAGCCCTCGGCCCGGCCGAGCCGCTGCCGCGGACGGACGTCCTGGTCGTCGACCTGATCGGACTCTTCCACCCCGAGGCGCTCCCGCACCTCGACGTCAGCATCTGGTGTGACGTCGACCTCGACACGGCGGTGCGTCGGGGCACGGCTCGTGATCGTGCGCTCGGGCGCAGGCACGATGCGCTCTGGCGAGATGTGTGGGGCCCCAACGAGCGTGACTTCGAGGATCGGTACGCACCGAAGGACGCCGCTTCGGTGCGCTACGCGCCCTGACGCCGCAGCGACGTCACCATGCTCCGCAGGATCCGGCGCGCCTCGGTCTGCCCGTCACCGGCCCCGACTTCATCTCCCTGCAGACCCGCGACCTCGATGCCTCGCAGGCGTTCTACGAGCGCTACCTCGGCCTCGTCCGCTCGCAGGCCGGTCCGCCGCACGCCGTCGTGTTCGAGACCACGCCGATCGCCTTCGCCCTGCGCGACCTGGTGCCCGGCACGGACCTCGACGCGGTGGCGCAGCCCGGCGTCGGCGCCGCGGTCTGGCTGCACGCAACGGACGTGCAGGCGATCCACGACGCGCTGGTCGCCGACGGCCACCGCATCGTCTCGGCGCCGATCGACGGTCCCTTCGGTCGGACGTTCACGTTCGCCGACCCCGACGGCTACCACGTCACGCTCCACGACCGCGCCTGAGCCCTGGAGCCGGCCACGCGCCCGGCGCGGGCGACGTGACGGTCGCGGGGCGGGCCTCCAGGCCGGTGCCGGAGCCGACCGTCACGCTTCGTCACGATCCGTGACGGTCGCAGGTGTCCGACGTAGCGTCTCGACCCGTGACCACCAGCAGCGAGCACCGGCAGATCCGCTTCAACGCGTTCGACATGAACTGCGTCGCGCACCAGTCCTCCGGACTGTGGCGGCACCCCCGCGACCGATCGCGGGACTACCGCGACCTGACCTACTGGACGGACCTGGCGAAGACGCTCGAGCGCGGGGCGTTCGACGGCATCTTCATCGCCGACGTCCTGGGCACCTACGACGTGTACGGCGGGTCGAACGAGGCCGCGCTCCGCACCGGGTCGCAGGTGCCCGTGAACGACCCGATCCTGCTCGTGTCGGCGATGGCGTCGGTGACCGAGCACCTGGGCTTCGGCATCACGGCCGGCACCGCGTACGAGCACCCGTACCCGTTCGCCCGACGCATGTCGACGCTCGACCACCTGACCAAGGGCCGGGTCGGCTGGAACGTCGTCACCGGGTACCTGCCGAGCGCCGCGCGGAACATGGGCCAGACCGACCAGCTGTCGCACGACGACCGGTACGACGTGGCGGACGAGTACCTCGAGGTGCTCTACAAGCTGTGGGAGGGCTCGTGGGAGGACGACGCCGTCGTCGCCGACCGCGAAGCCGGGGTCTTCACGGACCCGGCGAAGGTGCACCCGATCGAGCACCACGGCACGCACTTCGACGTGCCGGGCATCCACCTGTCGGAGCCGTCCGTGCAGCGCACGCCCGTCATCTACCAGGCGGGTGCGTCGCCGCGCGGCATCCGCTTCGCCGCGGAGAACGCGGAAGCGGTCTTCGTGGGCGCACCGACCGTCGAGCAGCTCGCGTCGACCGTCGCGAAGGTCCGGGACGCCCTGGAGGCAGCTGGTCGCGACCGGTACGCCGCCCGCGTCTACACGCTGCTCACCGTGATCACGGACGCCACCGACGAGCTGGCCCAGGCGAAGTACGAGGACTACCTGTCGTACGCGTCGGAGCTCGGTGCGCTGGTGCTCAACTCCGGCTGGATGGGCGTCGACCTGTCGCAGTGGGACCCGGACCAGCCCCTCGGTGACGTCGAGTCGAACGCGATCCAGTCGGCGGCGGCGAACATCGCGGCAGCGACGGGGGAGGACGGGTCGAAGTGGACGATCCGTGACCTGGCACGGCAGACGGCGATCGGCGGGCTCGGCCCGGTGGCGGTCGGCGGGGGAGCGACGATCGCCGACCGGCTGCAGGAGATCCAGGAGCTGACCGACGTCGACGGCTTCAACCTGGCCTACGCGGTGACCCCGGGCACGTGGGAGGACGTCATCGAGTTCGTGATCCCGGAGCTCCGTGCCCGTGGGGCCTACCCGGAGGAGTACGAGCCGGGGTCGCTCCGCCAGAAGCTGCACGGCCGCGGGGACCGGCTGCCCGACGAGCACCGTGGGGCGTCGTTCAGGATCGGGAGCCGGGCGGTCGTAGGCTGATCGGGTGATCGAGTCGTCCGTGGTCGTGCGTCCTGCGACCCCGGACGAGACCGACACCTGCATCGACCTGTGGGCCGCTGCCGTGGCTGCCCGTGACGGTGCCGCCGAGGACCCGGCGGTGCGGGAGCGCGCGCGGCAGAAGTTCGCGGCGGAGCACGTCGCCTGGCTGGTGGCCCCCGGCCCGGACGGTTCGGTCGACGGCTTCGTGCTCGTGACGGCACCGGGCACCGGTCGGTCGACGGACCCGGCGGACGCCGCCTACCTGTCGTTGCTCGCGGTGCGCCCCGGGGTGCAGGCCCGCGGGGTCGGACGGTCGCTGCTGTCCGAGGCGGTGCACGACGCCCGGGCCGCCGGACACCCCCGCGTGGTCCTGCACGTGCTCGGCGACAACGACCGGGCGGTGCGGCTGTACGAGGCGGGCGGCTTCGTGGCGACGGGCGACGAGTTCGCGCACGCGCTGAGCGGGGTCACCACCCGCGTGTACGTCGCGGGCTGAGCGGGCCGACGTTGGCTCCGCGGGCTGACGCTGGTTACGCGTCCCGTCCGCGCACCGGCGTCCACGTCGGGTAGGTCGCCGAGCGCCCGTCGCCGGACGACGTGCGGGTGATCCGGCGCTGCACCCACGGCAGGACGTACTCGCGGTAGTAGCGGAGTTCCTCGCCCAGACGGGTCCGGGCAGCACCGGGGTCCGCGGGCTCGACCGGCGCGGGGCCGTCCAGGACCGCGTGCAGCGCCAGGTCCGCGACCCGCTGGTGCCCGGTGGCGTTCATGTGCAGCCGGTCGTCCGACCAGAACTCCGCACGGCGCAGGTGCGGGTCGCGGGAGACGTCGACGAACGGCAGACCGCGGCGTCGGGCGAGGGTGCCGAGCGCCTCGGCCCAGGCGTCACCGCGGCGGTTGATCAGGGATCCGAGGGGCAGGCGGGCGCTCGGGTCGGCCGGGCTGAGGAGTGCCAGGCGCGCCCCGGTGGCCTCGACGCGGTCGGCGGCGGCCTCGACCTGCCCGATCAGCGCGTCCACCTCGAAGCGCGGGCGCAGCAGGTCGTTGCCGCCGGCGCAGAAGGTGATCAGGGTCGGCGCCGGGTCGAGCGCGAGGGCGGCCTCGAGCTGGCCGTCGAGGACCCCGGCGAGCAGTCGGCCGCGCACCGCGAGGTTCGCGTACGAGACGTGGGCGTCCGAGGCTCCCGCCATCGCGCTCGCGAGTCGTCCGGTCCAGCCGGGGAACGGAGCGGGTCCGGCGTCGCCGATGCCCTCCGAGAAGCTGTCGCCGATCGCGACGTAGCGGATGGTGTCGTGCATGCGCCCATCATCGTGCACACGCCTGTGCAGGTTCCCGGCACGACCCTCGTACCGGGAGCCCGCATCAATGAACCCTCACAGCACCGACTTCGGCACCCGGTGCAGGGTGACCGCACCGACGGCGGCGAAGGGGTGCAACGGGTCCGGGGCGGCGGAGCCGGTCGGCCCGCCGAGCTTCGAGTCACCGACCGCGCTGAGCACCGCGTAGGCGTCCTCGGGGGTCCAGCCGTGCTCGTCGACGAGGAACGCGAAGGCGTCCTCGTACCCGCGCCGGACGCTCTCCTGCACGGGGTCGCCGAGGCCGACGAACAGCCAGTCGTCGGCGGTCTCGATGCGTGGTGCGCGGAGCACCGGACCGCCCTTGACCAGGTCGACGGAGACGATCGCGGTGCCCTGGGCCTCGATGGCGACGAACGACGACTCGCCCTCGGCCATGAGCGCGTGGATGTCGCCGATCGACAGCAGCGCACCGGGGACCCGGACGGGCAGGGACACCGTCGAGCCGGGGCGGGCCTCGGTGACGTCCATGTTGCCGCCCTCCGGGTAGGCCGGCATGATCGTCGAGTTCTCGCCCTCGGCCGGCGCCGTGCCGATGCACCCGATCATCGGCCGGACGGGGAACCGGTGCCGGTCGGACACCTGCACCATGTCGTCCGAGATCGGGCAGCGGCGGGCGAAGACCCGGTCGCCCATCACGTGCTGCAGGGCCCCGGAGCCGGGCAGGGACACCGACCAGCCGTGCGTGGTCAGCTCGATGGCGTGGATGGTCACCACGAGGGTGTCGCCGGGTTCTGCCCCCTCGACGAACACCGGCCCGGTCACCGGGTTGATGGGCGCCTGCAGCTGCGCCATGTCGTGGTGCTGGTCGAGTTCGGCGTAGACGGCGTCGGTGGTCTCGAACCCGATGGTCTCGCCGGTGCCGGGGCGGACCCGCAGCACGGGCTCCCGGTCGGCCGAGAACCCGGGGCGGCCGAGGGTGTTCGGCAGGAAGTGGTCCGGGGTCATCGTGCGTCCTCCGTCGTCGGTTCTGCTTCGGAGCCGACCTCGGTGGAACGGCCGGTGCGTCGGTAGTACAGGAACACTGCCGCGCCGACGATCAGCCAGATGATCCCGCCGACCTTCGCCTCGACCGCGGCGTTGAGCAGGACGTACCCGATGATCAGGAACCCGACCAGCGGCACGACCAGGTGCAGCAGCCAGTTGCGCGACTTCCCCTTGACGACGTGGTGCACGAAGACGGACACGTGCAGGAGCATGAAGCCGAACAGCGCGCCGAAGTTCACGAGCGACGAGATCGTGTCGATCTGCCCGACGAAGAACAGCACCAGGATCGCGGAGAGCACCGAGACGACGATGATCGCGTTCTGCGGCACCTGGCGCCCGTTGAGCTTGTGCAGGAACGCGGGCAGCTGACGGTCGCGGCTCATCGAGAAGAGCAGGCGGCTCGTCGCGGCCTGCGCGGCCATGGCGTTCGCGATGCCGACGGCGAGCACGTTGACGGCGAAGAACGCGGTCGCCCACCCGCTCGACGAAGCCTGCTCGACGATGGTGAAGAAGGCGTTGCCGGCCTCGCTGTCCGAGAACGAGTCCCGCCCCGCGGCCAGGGCGGATGCGAGCCAGGTCTGCAGGATGAACAGGAACGCCACGATGACGAGCGCCAGGATCATCGCCGTGCCGGCTCCGCCACGACGGCCGGTGGACTCCTCGGACAGCGTCGAGATGCCGTCGAAGCCCAGGAAGCTCAGCACCGCGATCGACAGGGCCGAGGCGATGAGCGGCGCCGACACCTTGGCCGGGTCCCAGATCTGCTCGGTGCCGAAGGACGCGTCGGGGATCGTGCCACCGGTCAGCGCGACGATGGCGATGACGACGAAGATCGCGACGAAGACGAGCTCGATGAGCAGGAAGATGCGGTTCGCGAGCTTGAGCGAGGACACCCCGGCCAGGTTGATGACGGTGTTGATCGCGACGAACACGAGCGCCCACAGCCAGCGGGGCGTGCCCGGGAAGATGCCGACCATGCTCTCCGCGGCGAACACGTAGAGCAGCGTCGGGACGAGCAGGTAGTCGAGCAGGATCGCCCAGCCGGCGAAGAACCCGGCGGTGGGGTGGATGCCGCGGCCGACGTACGAGAACACGCTGCCGGCGAGGGGGATCGACTTCGCCATCTGCGCGTAGGCCAGGGCGGTGAAGATCATCGCGACGAGGCCGACGAGGTACACCAGCGGCACCATGCCGCTGGAGGCGTTGTAGACGGTCCCGAAGATCGCCCACGGGGCGATCGGGACCATGAAGACCAGGCCGTAGATGAGCAGGTCGGTGGTGGAGACGGAGCGCTTGAGCTCCTGCTTGTAGCCGTAGGCCTCGAGCTGCTGCTGTGCGGAGAGCTCGCTGTGCTGCTGCGACATGTCGGGTTCCGTTTCGGGTGGAGGGACGGGTGCGGCGGTGGGGGTGGGGGTGGGGACTGCTTGCCTGGAGGCGCGGGGCGGGCCCGTCCCGCGCCTCCAGACCGAAGGTGGCCGGGTCAGGCGTCGTCGTGCGCGGCCAGGAAGGCCGCGACGACCCGGCGGAACTCCGCCGGCTGCTCCAGGTGCGAGCAGTGGCTCGCGCCGGGGAAGACGTGCTGCCGGACGTCGGCGATCCGCTCGACGAACGGCGCCCACGTGGCGGGCGTGGCCTCGTCGTGCTCGCCGGCGACGACGAGCGTCGGCACGGCGACGCGGTCGAGCCGGTCGACGATGGTCCAGTCGCGCATCGTGCCGATGACGTGGAACTCGTTCGGGCCGTTCATCGTGTGGTAGACCGTCGGCTCGCGCTCCATCTGCTCCTCGGAGTCGACGAAGTCCGGATGGCTCGGGACTACGCGGCAGACGTGCCGCTCGTAGAAGACCTGCGTCGCCGCCAGGTACTCGGGGTCGTCGACGGTGCCGGCCGTCTCGTGCCGGGTCAGGGCGTCCTGCACGTCGGCGGGCAGCTGCGCGCGGAGCTCGGCGGCGCCGTCGACCCAGAGCTGCATCGACGCGGGGGAGTTGCAGATCGCCAGCGACCGGAGCCCCGCGGGCTGCTGCACCGCGATCTCGGCGCCGAGCATGCCGCCCCACGACTGCCCGAGGACGTGGTGGTCGCCGAGCCCGAGGTGCTCGACCAGGGCGGCGTACTCGTCGACGAACAGCTGCGGCTGCCAGGTGTCGACCGGCGCGTCCGGGCGGTGGCTGCTCCGGCCGCAGCCGAACTGGTCGTGGTGGACGACGGTCCGGCCGGTCTCGTCGGCCAGGGCCGCGAGGTTCCGGAGGTAGTCGTGGGCCATGCCGGGCCCGCCGTGCAGGACGACGAGGGGCAGCGCGCCCGCGACCGGGGTGTCGGGCGTGGTGACCCGGTACCAGGTCTCGCCGTCGCGGAACGGCATCGTGGATTCGGTGATGCTGGACATGGGGGTCAGCATGGAGCGGAAAAAGGTCCCACGCAATACCTTTTCTGCTGCCTTAACGTGGTCGTAACACCGCGAAGGGGGTCCGTGTGTCCGATCGTGCGACCGAGACGCGCGTCGACGAGGTCGAGGACCGCCTCGTGACCGCCGTCGCCGTGGGTGAGTACCTGCCCGGCGCGAACCTGCCGCCGGAACGCGAACTGGCCGGCCTGCTCGGCGTCGCCCGGGTCACCGTGCGCGGTGCGATCGCGCGGCTCGTCGAACGGGGGCTGCTCGAGACCCGTCGAGGCCGGGGCGGCGGCACGTTCGTCCGCACCGAGTGGCCGGACAACTCTTCGGACGCCGTCGGGCGGGTGCTGCTCGCCCGGTGGGAGGCGATCCAGGACACCGCCGACGCCATCGCGCTGCTGCACGGGGCGCTCGCGACGGCCGCCGCGGAACGGGTGACCCCGGACGACGCAGCCCTGATCCGTGCACGGCTCGAGGTGTTCCGCGACGCCACCTCGGGACTCGAGAAGCAGCAGGCCGACGCCGTGCTGCACCGGACGATCATCGACGCCGCGCGGAACGACGCCCTGCGGACGGCGCTCGCCGGGTTGGAGGCGCAGATCTCCATCGCCGCTCCGGCGCACCTGTGGGGCACGGCCGAGGGCATGGCGGAGATGGAGACCCGCGCGCTCCACGAGCACGAACTGCTGGTGGACGCGGTGTGTTCGGGGCGGGCGCCCGAGGCGGGCGTCATCGCCCGGCAGCACGTCGGGATCGACGTCGAACTGCTCGAACGGGCCGTGCGGCGGACGGGGCAGGTGCCCCGCCACTGAGAGGACGGTCTGTCGGTCGGTGTGTTGGTCGGTCGGTGCGGCGGTCGGTCGTCAGTGCACGGCGGGTGCCGGCACCGGGTAGACGTCGTCCGGCATCGGCCACGGCGCCCACTTCGGCCGCGGCGCGTACACCAGGTACGGCTGTGGCGTCGGGTAGCTGACGAGCTCGAGCGTCGACCCCCACGGCGTGCGCGTGTAGACGAACCGGTTGCCGGCCCCCGCCTCGTCACCCCGCAGGTCGCGCGGGTCGGAGTTCCGGGTGCCGCCGGCCGCCTCGACCCGGGCGAGCGTCTCGTCCAGGTCGTCGGCGTACATCGCCAGGTGCTGCCACCCCAGGTCGGACGGGTGTGCGGCGTTCCGCTGCTCGGGCCCCAGGTACTCGAACAGCTCGAGCCCCGGCCCCTCCGGCAGCGCGAGCATCCGCATGGCCCCCTGCGCCATGGTGCTCGGGATGCCGAGGTAGCCGTGCGCCTCGGAACTGCTGTTCGGCGTCTCGTCACGACGCCGCATGTCGTACAGGACGACGGCGTCGAACGCCGCCTCGAAGAACTGCGTGGCTGCGTCGATGTCCGGCACCGTGACGCCCACGTGGTCGATCCTGATTCCCCTGCTCATGGTCGATTCGTACCACCGGCGGTCACCGCCGCTCGGGTCGGGGCGGGGTCCGTGCGGGGTCGGTGCCCATCGATGCGGCAAGCCGCACCGCGGCTCCTGGCGCGGTCGGCGCCGGTCTCGGCGACCGTCCCGGAACGGTCGTTCCAGGACGGGGTGCGGGACACACGACCGTTACACGAGGGAAACGGCGGGGGCGAAGTCGCTCCGTAGCTTCGTGCTCAAGCACGCACCGCCCCGCTTCCCACTCCCTCGGAGGACGCCATGGCTACCGACATCGCGACACCAGTCGCCGCGCCCCACGCCCCCACCACGACCGCCGCTCCCGCCCCAGCGGGTGCCGGTGTCGTCAAGCCCGGGTACGACCCGGCGCTCACGAACGAGGACCTCGCCCCGCTGCGCGAGCAGCGCTGGACGAGCTACAACTTCTTCGCCTTCTGGATGTCCGACGTGCACTCGGTCGGCGGCTACGTCACCGCCGGGTCGCTCTTCGCCCTCGGCATCGCGAGCTGGCAGGTGCTCATCGCTCTGGTGGTCGGCATCCTCATCGTGCAGGTCTTCGCCAACCTGGTCGCGAAGCCGTCGCAGCGCACCGGCGTGCCGTACCCGGTGATCAACCGCGCGGTGTTCGGGGTGCTCGGCGCGAACGTCCCCGCCATCATCCGCGGCCTCATCGCGATGGCCTGGTACGGCGTGCAGACCTTCCTCGCCGCCCAGTCGCTGAACATCATCTTCCTCAAGTTCATCCCGGCGTCGGCGGGGCTGCTCGACCACTCGTTCCTCGGGCTGTCGGCCCTGGGCTGGATCTCGTACGCGATCCTCTGGGTGGCACAGGGCGCGCTGTTCTGGATGGGCATGGAGGCGATCAAGCGGTTCATCGACTGGGCCGGACCGGCGGTCTACGTGGTGATGATCGTGCTCGCGGTCTACCTGGTCAGCCAGGCGGGCATCGGCAACATCTCGTTCACCCTGTCGGCCGGCGAGCCGCTGTCGTTCGGGGCGTCGATCCCGGTGATGCTGTCCGCGGTCGCCCTGGTGGTCAGCTACTTCTCCGGCCCGATGCTGAACTTCGGGGACTTCTCGCGCTACGGCCGGTCGTTCCGTGCGGTCAAGCGCGGCAACTTCTGGGGTCTGCCGATCAACTTCCTGTTCTTCTCGGTCCTGACGGTCCTCTGCGCCAGCGCGACGGTGCCGGTGTTCGGCAAGCTCATCACCGACCCGATCGAGACCGTGCAGGCCATCGGAGCACCCTTCGCGATCCTGCTCGGCGGCCTGACCTTCGTCACCGCGACCGTCGGCATCAACATCGTGGCGAACTTCATCAGCCCCGCGTTCGACTTCTCGAACGTGGCACCCCGGAAGATCTCGTGGCGGGCCGGCGGCATGATCGCCGCGGTCGGCTCCGTGCTCCTCACCCCGTGGAACTGGTACGGCAACGACCAGGCGATCCTGTACACGCTCGGGGTGCTCGGTGCGCTGATCGGCCCGCTGTTCGGCATCCTCATCGCGGGCTACTACATCGTCGGCAAGCAGCGCATCGCGATCGACGACATGTACTCCACGAGCCGCACCGCCCGGTACTGGTACCGCGGCGGGTTCAACCCGAACGCCATCTGGACCCTCGTGGTCACCGGCGCGATCTCGGTGGCGAGCGCGGTCCTGCCCCCGGCACTCGGCGTGCTGCCGTGGCTGGCGAGCTACAGCTGGTTCATCGGGTGCGGCCTGGGCCTCGTCGTCTTCTGGGCGCTCGAGCGTGTCCGGCCGAGCATGCCCGTGCTCGACGCGGACGACCCCTCGGTCGACGACGGCGCGGCCGTCGGTCGCGCCTGACCCCCGGCGTCGCGGCCCGTCCTCCACAGGGCGGGTCGCGGCGCTCGGTCGTCCACAGATCCACACCACGGCCGGGAGGCCCGCCCCGCCCCCGCCACGATGGTCACCACCCAGCACCACCCAGCACCACCGGTTCCACCGCTCCACTCGCTCCACCGGAAGGACCCCGATGCGCATCCGCGTCGTCAACCCCAACACCACCGCGTCGATGACACGGGCGATCGGCGTCGCGGCCCAGGCCGCCGCCGCTCCCGGCACGCTGGTCGAAGCGGTCGAACCCTCGATGGGGCCGGCCTCGATCGAGAGCCACTACGAAGAGGCCCTGGCCGTGCCCGGGTTGCTCGAGCAGATCGCCCGCGGGGAGCAGGACGGGGTGGACGCCTTCGTCGTCGCCTGCTTCGGGGACCCGGGGCTCGACGCCGCGCGGGAGCTCGCGACGGTGCCGGTGATCGGGATCGCCGAGGCCGGGTTCCACGCCGCCGCGATGCTCGGCCGCCGGTTCGGTGTCGTCACCACCCTGGCGCGGACGACCGGCCGCGCCCACGAGCTCGCCCAGCGCTACGGCTTCGCCCCGCTCGTCACGGAGATCCGGGCGTGCGAGGTCCCGGTGCTCGAGCTCGACGACCCCGAGTCCGGAGCGCGGGCGCTCGTGATCGAGGAGTGCCGAGCGGTCATCGACGGGGGAGCCGATGCCGTCGTGCTCGGCTGCGCGGGCATGGCCGACTTCTGCGCCGAGGTCTCGCTGGCCATCGGGGCACCGGTCGTCGACGGCGTCGCGGCGGCCACGGTCCTGGCGGAGTCGCTCGTCCGGCTCGGGTTGTCCACGGGCAAGCGCGGCGAGTACGCCCTGCCGCCGGTGAAGGCGATGTCGGGGCTGCTGGCGGGCTTCGAACGCCACCCGGCGGCGGTCGCGACGGCCGGGGCGGGCGCGTGACGGGCCTCCCGGCGGGCGACACGGCAGACCTGGTCGTCCGTGCGCAGCGAGCCTGGGTCGACGGGACGTTCCGCTCGGCCGCGGTCGTCGTCCACGACGGCCGGGTCGAGGGCGTCCTGCCCGTCGACGCGGTCGTCGACGCCGTGCAGGACCACACCGTGCCGGCCGCGCAGGTGCTGCTCCCCGGACTCGTCGACACGCACGTGCACGTCAACGAGCCCGGCCGCACCGAGTGGGAGGGCTTCGCGTCCGCGACCCGGGCCGCTGCGATGGGCGGGGTCACCACGATCGTGGACATGCCGCTCAACTCGATCCCCGCGACCACCACGGTCGAGGCGCTCGCCGTCAAGCGTGCGAGTGCCGAGGGTCGGGTGGCGGTCGACGTCGGGTTCTGGGGCGGCGCGGTCCCCGCGAGTCTCGGGTCGCTCGACGCCCTGCACGACGCCGGCGTCTTCGGGTTCAAGTGCTTCACGGCGCCGAGCGGTGTCGACGAGTTCCCGCACCTCGACCCCGAGCAGCTCCGCGCCGCGATCGCCGAGGTCGCCCGGATCGACGCCCTGCTGATCGTGCACGCCGAGGACCCGGAACACCTCGTGCCGCACCAGGCGCTCGGTGGTCGGTACGCCGACTTCCTGGCCACCCGGCCCGTCGCCGCCGAACGGTCCGCGATCGCGCAGGTCATCGACGGCGCGCGGGCGACCGGTGCGCGGGTGCACGTGCTGCACCTGTCCGACGCGGGCGCGCTGCCGATGCTCCGTGCCGCGAAGGACGACGGCGTCCGGATCACGGTCGAGACCTGCCCGCACTACCTGTCGTTCGAAGCGGGCGCGATCCCGGACGGCGCGACCGCCTACAAGTGCTGCCCGCCGATCCGCGACGACGCCAACCGCGACGCACTGTGGGCCGGCGTGCTCGACGGCACGATCGACCTCGTCGTGTCGGACCACTCGCCCTCCACCGCCGACCTGAAGACCGACGACTGGGGCCTCGCCTGGGGCGGGGTCGCCGGCCTGCAGGTCGGGTTCCGGGCGGTGTGGACCGAGGCCGAGCGTCGCGGGATCCCGCTCGAGGCACTGCTCCCGCTGTTCACGACCGGTCCGGCCGCCCTGGTCGGACTGCGCGACCGCGCGGTGATCGCTCCCGGTGCCCTGGCGCACTTCGCCGTGTTCGACCCGTCCGCCGAGTCCGTCGTCGACGTCGCCGGGCTCGAGCACCGCAACCCGGTGTCCGCGTTCGAGGGGCTCCGCGTGCGCGGCAGCGTCACCGAGACCTGGCTCCGCGGCCGTCGCATCGCCACGGCGGACGGCGGCGTGGTCGGCGTCGAGGGGCAGCTGGCCGGACGGCCCGTGCTCGCGGCGGAAACACCCCTGTAACGATCGTTCCGGTATCGTCAGATCAGGAACGGAAGGAACCACCATGCTCCCAGTGAACCCACCCGCTCGTCTCCTCATGGGGCCCGGTCCGATCGACGCCGACCCGCGCGTGCTCCGTGCCCTGTCGACGCCGCTCGTCGGCCAGTACGACCCCTGGATGACCTCGACGATGAACGAGACGCAGGCGCTCTACCGCCGCGTGTTCGGCACCCGCAACGATGCGACGCTGCTCGTGGACGGCACCTCGCGTGCGGGGATCGAAGCGGTGCTGGTGTCACTGCTCGCCCCGGGTGACCGCGTGCTCGTGCCGGTGTTCGGTCGGTTCGGGCACCTGCTCGCCGAGATCGCCGGCCGTGCCGGGGCCGAGGTCCACACCATCGAGACCGACTGGGGTCAGGTCTTCACGCCGTCCGCGATCGAGTCGGCCATCGCCCGCGTCCGGCCGAAGGTGCTGGCGGTCGTGCAGGGCGACACCTCGACCACGATGAACCAGCCGCTCGACGAACTCGGTGCGATCTGCGAGCGGTACGGCGTCCTGCTCTACACCGACGCCACCGCGACGGTCGGCGGCAACCCGCTCGAGGTCGACGCCTGGGGGATCGACGCCGTGAGCGTCGGGCTGCAGAAGTGCCTCGGTGGCCCGTCCGGCAGCGCACCCGTCACGCTGTCGCCCAAGGCCGTGGCCGTGCTCGACGAGCGGCGGAGCGTCGAGGCCGGCATCCGCGAACCCGGTGACGACGTCGCCGACGAACCGATCCGCTCGAACTACCTCGACCTCGCGATGATCCTCGACTACTGGGGCCCCCGCCGCCTGAACCACCACACCGAGGCTGCTTCGATGCTCTACGCCGCGCACGAGTGCGCCCGCATCCTGCTCGAAGAAGGCCGCGACGCCGTCGTCGCCCGCCACGAGACCGCCGGGCGCGCGATGCTCGCCGGGGTGCAGGCCCTCGGGCTCCCGGTCTTCGGCGACGTCGCCCACAAGATGCACAACGTCGTCGCCGTCGAGATCCCGTCCGACGTCGTCGGCGACCAGGTGCGCGGCGCGATGCTCGACGACCACGGGATCGAGATCGGCACCTCGTTCGGGCCGCTGCACGGACGGGTCTGGCGCATCGGCACGATGGGCTACAACGCCCGGAAGGACACCGTGGTCACGACCCTGGCCGCGCTCGAGCACACCCTGCGCCGGGCCGGGCACGCGGTCCCGAACGGCGGTGGTGTCGACGCCGCCCTCGACGTCTTCCGCGACGACACCGCAGCGGTCGCTCCCGCCGGGGCGGAGGTGCTCGCGTGAGCGCCGTGCCCGTCCTGAACGCGACCGCCGTGGGCACCGCCGACGCCGAACTCGTCGCCCGCTGGTGCGACGAGCTCGCCGCCCTCAGCGCCGAACCGGGCCGGATCACCCGCGTCTACCTGTCGCCCGAGCACGCCCGGGCGAACGCCCTCGTCGCGGGCTGGATGCAGGACGCCGGACTGTCCACCTGGCAGGACGCCGCCGGCAACCTGCACGGCCGGGCCGCGGGCGCGACGCCCGACGCCCCCGTGCTGCTGCTCGGCTCGCACCTGGACACCGTGGTGGACGCCGGACGGTACGACGGCGTCGTCGGGGTGCTCATGGCGATCCGCACGGTCGCCCGGCTCACCGCCGACGGTCCGCTGCCCGTCGCGCTCGAGGTCATCGCGTTCTCCGACGAAGAGGGCACGCGCTTCGGCAAGGCCCTGCTCGGGTCGTCCGCGGTGGCCGGGGTCTGGGACGACGCCTGGTGGGACCTGGCCGACGGTGACGGCGTCACGCTCCGGCAGGCCTTCACCGACTTCGGCCTCGACCCGGAGCGCGTCGGCGACGCCGCGGTCGACCCGGCGTCGGTGGTCGGCTACCTCGAGGCGCACATCGAGCAGGGGCCGTACCTCGAGCAGGCCGGGCAGGCCCTCGGGGTCGTCACGAGCATCGCGAGCGCCCGCCGGTTCTCGGTCGAGGCCGTGGGAGAGGCCCGGCACGCCGGTGGCACCCCCTACGAACGCCGGCACGACGCCCTGCTCGCCGCCGCCGAGGCCGCGCTCGCGGTGGAACGGATCTGCCGGGCATCGCACCAGGTCGGCACCGTCGGCACGATGACCGTCGAACCCGGAGCCGTCAACGTCGTCCCCGGGCTCGCACGGTTCTCCGTCGACCTGCGCGGCGAGTTCGACGACGAGCGCGACGAGGTCTGGGACGAACTCACCAAGGCCTTCACGCTCATCGGTGAACGACGCGGGGTGAGCGTCACCCCGACCGAGGTGCACCGTGCACCCGCGGTGTTCTGCTCGCCCCGCCTGATGGACGCCGTCCGCGCCGGGATCGTCTCGACTGGCGAGACCGCGCCGATGGAGCTGTTCTCACGAGCCGGCCACGACGCGATGTCGCTCGGACTCGTGACCGACGTGGCGATGCTGTTCCTCCGCAACCCCGACGGCATCAGCCACCACCCGGACGAGTTCGTGTCGACGCCGGACATCGCCCTCGGCCTCGACGCCCTGGCCGTCGCCGTCGACCGGGTGGCCCGCGCATGAGCACCGCCGGCCCCGACGTCCGCGCCCGGATCGACTCCGTCTGGGAACAGCTCTCGCCCGCCGAACGTCGGGTCGCCGCGATGGTCCGCCACGACCCGGAACTCCTGCTCGTCGGCACCTCCGCCGAACTCGCGGCCGAGTCGGGCACCTCGAAGGCCACGGTCTCGCGACTCGTGCGGTCGCTGGGGTTCCAGGACGCCGCCGAGGTCCGGCAGAACCTGATGTCCGCACGGGGCTCGGGCCTGCCGTGGGTCGCCGAGGACGCCGCCCACGTCGACCAGCGCGCGGTCGAGGCGCGGAACCTCGACGCGGCCTTCGCATCCCTCGGCCGAGCGGACCGCCCGCGGCTGGCCCGTCGGATCGTCCGTGCCCGCCGGGTGCTCGTCCTCGGTGAACGCGGCGCGTACCCGATCGCGCTGCAACTGCGATCCCAGCTGGCGCAGGTGCGGTCCGACGTCCGGGTCGGTCCGTCGCCCGGGCAGCGGCTCGGCGAAGAGGTCGCCGACCTCGACCGGCACGACCTCGTCGTCCTGGTCACCGTGCGTCGGCACACCGCCGGGGTCGAACGGATCGTCCGGCACTGCGTCGACTCCGGGGCGGACGTCATCGTGCTCGGCGACCCGACGGCCGCGGTCATCGCCGCTCCCGCCGCCACCGCGATCCTCTGCCCGGTCGATTCGCCGTCGGCGTTCGACTCGATGGCCGCGCTGTTCGCCGTCGTCGCCGCGATCACGAACGACGTCTACGACGCCTCGGGTCCCGGTGGCCGGGTGCGGGTCGACGCCGTCGCCGCCGCCTACGGCACTCTGGGGGAGCTCGCTGCGCCCTGATCGCCCTCCGATCCGGCGCGCAGCTCGGCACGCAGTTCGGCGGCGAGCGAGGCGTTGCGGTCGGCGATGAGCCGCGGCATGTACCGGGCCAGCGCGAGCACCTCGGCCAGGCGGCCCAGCGGGCCGAGCGGTGCGCGGAACGTGATGGTGTCGACCATGCGCGTGCCGCCGGCCGACGGCTCGAACCGGTGCTCGTGGTGGAACCGGGCGAACGGCCCACGCACCTGTTCGTCGACGAAGCGGTGGGGCGCCTCCAGGGCGGTGATCCTGCTCGTCATCCGCCAGACGATCCCGAAGTGCCGCGCACGCCAGGTGACGGTCTCGCCCAGGCCGATCATGCCGGCCGTCGTCCCGGCGACGGCGCGTTCGTCGGTCGCGACCATCGATCGCTCGTGCGCGCCGATGTCGAGCGACAGCGCGAAGGCGCGCTCCGGCGGAACCGGCAGCTCCGTCACGACCCGGAACGAGACGGTCACGACGCCGGCCAGACCGTCGCGGCGGACCGATCGTCGTCGGCGTCGCCGAGCTCGGGGGCCGAGAGCACCAGTCGCTCGGTGCGGAGGGTGACGGGCTGCACGGTTCGAGCCTAGCCACGACGGCGCGGGCGGTAGCGTCGGGGGATGACGTTCGACGCGCTCCCGTTCCCGGTCATCGACGGCCACAACGACCTGCCCTGGGAGCGCCGTGACAGCCACGACTCCGGCGTCGAGGGCATCGACACCGAGACCGACTCGCTGCACACCGACATCCCGAAGCTCCGCGCCGGCGGCGTCGTCGGGCAGTTCTGGTCGGTGTTCGTGCCCGCGGACGACCCGGACCCCGTGACGACGACGCTGCAGCAGGTCGACCTCGCGCACCGGATCATCGAGCGCTACCCCGACGACCTCGCGCTCGCCCGCACCGCCGCCGAGGTCCGTGCCGCCGTCGACTCCGGCCGGATCGCGTCGCTGCTGGGCGCCGAGGGCGGGCACTCGATCGGCGACGACCTCGCGGTCCTCCGCACCCTGGCTCGGCTCGGCGTGCGCTACATGACGCTCACCCACAACGACGACACCCCCTGGGCCGACTCCGCGACCGGGGAGCGGGCGCACGGCGGCCTGACCGACCGCGGGCGACAGATCGTCGCCGAGATGGAGCGGATCGGCATGCTCGTCGACCTGTCCCACACCGCCCCGGCCACCATGCGGGACACCCTCGACGTGGCGACCCGGCCCGTCGTGTTCAGCCACTCGTCGACCGTCGCGATCGACGACCACCCGCGGAACGTGCCCGACGACGTGCTCGCCCGGTTGGCCGACAACGGTGGCGTCGTGATGATCACCTTCGTGCCGAAGTTCGTGTCGCGAGCATGGGCGGACTGGGAGGAGTCGGGCATGTCCGGCGAACCGCCCCTGGTCACGGTGTCGGACGTCGCCGACCACGTCGAGCACGCGCGTGACGTCGCCGGTGTCGCGCACCTGGGCCTCGGCGGTGACTACGACGGGACCCCGGTGCTGCCGCCGGACCTGCGGGACGTTTCGCGGTACCCGGTGCTCGCGGCGGAGCTCGTCCGACGCGGTTGGGGCGAGCCGGACCTTCGTGCGCTGGCCGGCGGCAACGTGCTGCGGGTGCTCGAGGCGACCGACGAACGGTTCGCCCGGACGGCGTTCGTGCGCTGACGCGGTGGGGCGAGCCGCGAAAGCGACTCTCCTCGGCGCTGGTCGTGCTCACTCCCGCGAAAGCGGCAATTGGTCCACAGCGTGTGGACCAATTGCCGGGCGCGCACGCGCCGTCACGGACAGGACCGCCTGGGGTCCGGTCGCTAGGATCGGGCGCACACCGCGCCTCCAGGAAGAGCGATGCGCGACCTGAGCTGCGAAGGACGGACCGGATGAGCGGCACCATCTACGAGAACATCTCCCAGGCGTTCGGCAACACCCCCCTCGTCAAGCTGAACCGGCTGCCGAAGGCGGGCGGGGCCGAGGTGCTCGCCAAGCTCGAGTTCTACAACCCGGGCGCCAGCGTCAAGGACCGCCTGGGCGTCGCGATCATCGACGCCGCTGAGGCCTCCGGCGCGCTGCAGCCCGGTGGCACCATCGTCGAGGGCTCGTCCGGCAACACCGGCATCGCCCTCGCGCTGGTCGGTGCCGCTCGCGGGTACCGGGTCGTCATCACGATGCCCGAGACGATGAGCGTCGAGCGCCGTGCGGTCATCCGCGCGTACGGTGCCGAGATCGTCCTGACCCCCGGGCCCGAGGGCATGAAGGGCGCGGTCGCGAAGGCCGAGTCGATCGTCGCGGAGACCCCCGGCGCCATCCTCGCCCACCAGTTCGAGACGGCCGCGAACGCCGAGATCCACCGGAAGACCACAGCGGAGGAGATCCTCCGCGACACCGAGGAGCACGTCGACGTGTTCGTCGCGGGTGTCGGCACCGGCGGCACGATCACCGGTGTCGGGCAGGTGCTCAAGGAGCGCGTACCCGGCGTGCAGATCGTCGCCGTCGAGCCGAAGGACTCGCCCCTGCTCACCGAGGGCAAGGCCGGTCCGCACAAGATCCAGGGCATCGGCGCGAACTTCGTGCCCGAGGTCCTCGACCAGAGCGTCATCGACGAGGTGTTCGACGTCGAGCTCGACGACGCGCTCCGGGTCGCCCGTGCCCTGGCGACGCAGGAGGGCATCCTGTCCGGCATCTCGTCCGGCGCGATCATCCACGCGGCCCTCGAGATCGCCGCACGCCCCGAGAACGCCGGCAAGCGGATCGTCGCCATCGTGTGCGACACCGGAGAGCGCTACCTGTCGACGGTGCTCTTCGAGGGGCTCACTGCGTGAGTCGTCCTCTTCGACGAGGCGTGCTGCGGACCATCCGGGAGGACCTGTCCGCAGCACGCCGCGGTGACCCCGCTGCCCGGGGTGACCTGGAGAACGCGATCGTCTACTCCGGGTTGCACGCCATCTGGACGTACCGCGTGACCCACCGTCTCTGGAACGCGCAGGGGCTGCCCGGGTCCCGGTTCGCGGCCCGCCTGCTCGGGCAGATCGCACGGTCGGTCACCGGCATCGAGATCCACCCCGGCGCGCGCATCGGCCGTCGGTTCTTCATCGACCACGGCATGGGCGTCGTGATCGGCGAGACCTCGGTCATCGGTGACGACGTGCTCGTGTTCCACGGCGTCACCCTGGGCGGACGCGGCGGAGACCACGGGCCGGGAGCCCGACGGCACCCGGTGGTGGGGGACCGCGTGGTGCTCGGCGCCGGGTCGTCACTGATCGGGGCGATCACGATCGGTCCGGACTCCGTCGTCGGTGCCAACACGGTCGTCACGAAGGACGTGCCGGCGGGGTCGGTCGTCACGGGCGTCGCCGGGACTCCGCGTCCCCGGTCCGGGCACGAGGGCGTCCCGACGCTCTGAGCGCGTCGCGCCGCCCTGGGCACGCAAAACACCGGTGTTCGCGCATCGCACCGCGGTGTGCGGGTGTTCAGCACGCGAACACCGGTGTCGTGCCGGTGTCACCGAGCGAGCGGGAGCGTCAGCTCTTCTCGCAGGCGATGCCGTCCTTGTCGCGGTCGAGCTTGGTGTTCGCCTTGTACAGGGCGTCGTCCTTCTTCACCGTGCCCTTGAGCGCACGGTAGGTGGTCTTGCCGCCGGAGACGACCTTGTTCTTCGTGACGGACTTCTTGGCGATGCCGCCGGAGTACACCTTGTGCACCGCGGTGCAGTTGGCGTAGGACTTCGGCGCGGCCTGCGCGGTCGAGGTCCCGCCGACGACGACGGTGGTCGCGAGGACGGCGGTGGCGGCGGCGACGCCGAGGGTACGGATGATGCGCACGGGTTCCCCCTGGAACTGGTGGTGATCGCGCGAGCGACCGCCGCGTCGGGTGCGCGGCGTGGTGATCCTACGACGTGATCGACACTCACGACCTGCCCCCGAACGGGGTGCGCTGTCGGCGGCCTGCGGCATCCTGGTCACATGGACGGCGAGCAGCTGCACGACATCGCGAGCCGCACGGCGCTGGCGTTGCCGGCGGCCGTCGAGACCCAGCCGTTCGGCGAGGGCTCGGTGGTCTACAAGGTCGTCGGCAAGATGTTCGTGATGGTCACCGAGGTGCGTGGGACCCCGATCGTGAACCTCAAGTGCGCGCCGCCGCACGGGGCAGCGCTCGTGCGGGACCACGACGAGATCACGCCCGGGTGGCACATGAACAAGCGGCACTGGATCACGCTGACGCCGGGCAACGGCATAGACGAGACCCTGGTCGAGGACCTCGTCGCGAACGCCTACGACCTGGTCGTGGCCGGGCTGCCCGTGGCGAAGCGTCCGATCGACCCCTCGCGCGGCGTGCTGCCGAGCTGATCGGACCCGACGGGCCCGACTGGCTCGGCGGGCTCAGGCCCGCGCGGCGACCTTCGACAGGTCGTGGACGACCTTCGGTGCCAGCCGTTCGCCCGACTCGAGCACGGCCCGCGCACGATCGGGCGCCAGGTCCCCGAAGATCTCGCCGATGGTCACCCCGTGTTCCGGCCGGTGGATCACCTCGACGGGGTCACCCGCGGCGACCGAACCGGACTTGACCACGCGGAAGTACGCCCCGGGCCGCCCCTCGTCGGCGAACCGCTTCACCCACCCGTCGATCCCCATGCGCCGGGCGAAGGTGCCGCAGGGAGTGCGGGGACGGTCACCTCGAGCACGAGGGTGTCGCCGATCCGCCAGCGTTCCCCGGTCACGGCCCCGGTGACGTCGATGCCGCTGGTGCGGAGGTTCTCGCCGAACAGGCCGGGCGGGACCTCGCGCTCGAGCAGGTCGGCGAAGTACGCGGCGTCCTCGTCGGCGTAGGCGTACACGGCCTGGTCCACACCGCCGTGGTACTTGCGGTTCGCCTGCACGTCGGCGCGCAGGCCGAGCGGCCGGACCCGGACACTGCCGGTGACCGGACGCTTGTCGATGGCGGTGACGCCGATGATGCCGGAGTCGGGCAGCAGACGGTCGACGCGGCAGACGGCGGTGACGAGCGACATGGGATCAACTCTGGTGCACACACGCCCGCGAACCAAGCCGTGCCCGGCCCGGCCGGATCGGGATGAATGACCCAAGCGGTCGTCGGCGCGCCGGTCCTACGGTGAAGGGGCTTCGGTCTCCCGCCGAACGGGAGGCAGCGGCCAGTCCGCGTCACATGTGGAGCAGAAACTCACGGAGGTTCACGATGGCGTTCGTCACCACGAGCGATGGTGCAGAGATCTTCTACAAGGACTGGGGGCCGCGCGACGCGCAGCCGATCGTCTTCCACCACGGATGGCCCCTGTCGTCGGACGACTGGGACGCGCAGATGCTGTTCTTCCTGGGCAAGGGGTACCGGGTGATCGCGCACGACCGCCGCGGGCACGGGCGGTCGTCGCAGATCGGCACCGGTCACGACATGGACCACTACGCGAGCGACACGGATGCGGTCGTGCAGCACCTCGACCTGCAGAACGCGGTCCACATCGGGCACTCCACCGGTGGCGGCCAGGTCGCACGGTACGTCGCGCAGTACGGCGAGCCCCAGGGCCGGGTCGCCAAGGCCGTCCTGGTCTCGTCGGTGCCCCCGATCATGCTGCAGAGCGACACCAACCCGGAGGGCACGCCGATCTCGGTGCTCGACGGGTTCCGGAGCGCACTCGCCGCGAACCGCGCCGAGTTCTTCCAGGCGGTCGCCGAGGGGCCGTTCTACGGCTTCAACCGGCCGGGCGCCGAGGTGTCCGCACCGGTGGTCGCCAACTGGTGGCGCCAGGGCATGACGGGCAGCGCCCTGGCCCACTACGAGGGCATCAAGGCGTTCTCCGAGACGGACCAGACCGAGGACCTGAAGGCGATCTCCGTCCCGGTCCTCGTCACGCAGGGCGACGACGACCAGGTCGTGCCGTACAAGGCGGCCTCGCTCAAGCAGGCCGAGCTGCTCAGCAACGCCACGCTCAAGATCTACGAGGGGTACCCGCACGGGATGCTGACGACCCACGCGGACGTCATCAACCCCGACCTGCTCGCCTTCATCCAGCAGTAGGACGAGCCGACCGTCAGGAGGACGAGCCGACACGCAGGAGGGCGAGCCGACACGCACGACGTCAGGGGCGCGCACCGGAACCGTCCGGTGTGCGCCCCTTCGGTGTGTGACGAACGCGGTGCGTGATGCGTCCCACCAGTACCCGTCCGACGACGGTGGACGGACGCACCCAGCCGTTCACCATCCACCACCAGTAGAAGGAACGCGTGCACCACCAGTCCCTCGCCGAGCTCGACGACGCGGTCCTCGCCGGCCGGTCGTCCGACGGTGACGTCCGGGCCTTCGAGGTCCTGATCCGTCGCCACACCCCGCTGCTCCGCGCCTACGCCCGTCGGACCCTCGGTTCCACCGACGAACTCGACGACGTCGTGCAGGAGACCTTCATCACCGCGTGGGACCGCCTCGACTCCCTCGAGGACCTCGCGCGCGTGAAGTCGTGGTTGATGCGCATCCTGAGCCGGAAGTGCCTCGACCGGATCCGCGCGCGGCGCGTCCACGACGACGTCACCGAGCTCGAGGTCGCCGCGCCGGCCGACGACGCACCCGACCGGGTCGCCGAGGCGCGCTCGCGCGAGGACGCGGTCGAACGTGCGCTGGCCGAACTGCCCGAAGCCCAACGACGGTGCTGGATCATGAAGGAGGTGCTCGAGTACCGGTACGACGAGATCGCCGCCGAACTCGACCTGCCACCCTCGACGGTCCGGGGACTGCTGTCCCGAGCGAGGAAGAACATGATCCGACTCATGGAGGGATGGCGATGACCGACCACGACGGCATCCGGCCGGACCTGCCCGACAGCCCGGAAGCACTCGACGCCCTCGAACGCGGTGACCTCGACGGCCACTCGATCGACGAACTCGCCGACTACCTCGATGCCGGCATGCAGCCGGCGGACCCGAGCATCGACGACTCGCCCGCCTGCCAGAACGCCCTGGCCGCGATCATCCGCGTCCGCCACGCGTCGCTCCGCTCGCTCGAGGCGGCCGCCCGCGACGAGGCCCCGGCCGACGAGTCCTGGATCAGCGGCGTCCTGGCGAACATCTCGATCGAGTCCCGCTCCGGTCGCGACGTCCCGCTCCGCCCCCTGTCCGAGACCGAGCGCCCGGTGATGACCGAGGGCGCCATCCGGTCCCTCATCCGCCGCACCGGCGACGAGGTCCCCGGGGTGCTGGTGGCCCGCTGCCACCTCGACGGTGACGTCACCGAACTCGCGTCCCCGATCCGGGTGGTCGTCGAGATCGCGATCGCGTCCGGTCCGTCGATCCCGGCGACCGCCGAGCTGGTCCGCGCCGCCGTGGCCGGTGCCCTGGCCGAGCAGACCGACCTGCTCGTCGAGGCGATCGACGTCGTCGTCCGTGACCTGCTGCCGGACCCCGAGCCCGGCACCGACGAAACAGGCACCGACGAGCCCGGCACCGACCCGGAGGAGGCCCGATGAGCACCACCGACGAGACCCTCGCCGCGATCGAGGCCGCCGTCCTCGAGGTCCCCGGGGTCACCGACCTGTACCGCTCCCGCCCGACGGTCGCGAGCGCCGTGCAGGCGGTCCGCAGCATCGCCACGAGCACCGGACCGCTCCGGATCGTCGTCGACGACGACGCCCTGCGCGTCGTCATCGGCACCGACGGCTTCCGCCCGGCCCCCGAGGTCGCCCGCGCCGTCCACGACGTCGCCCTGGCGACCGCCGCAGCGCACGGCCTGGCGCTCAGCCGCGTCGACGTGCGCGTCGCGCGGGTGGGCTGACCGCGACCACAGACCGGACGGGAGGCCCGTGGCGACGCCGCCACGGGCCTCCCGTCCGCCGTGGGCGCAGCTGATCCCGCCCGGCGCGACCCGACGCCGCCTCCGGTGCCGAAGGAGACCCTCGCAGGACCACGTGCAGCGCGCCGGCAGTCCGTAGCGTGCTCGTGAGGGAGCGGCAGCAGTTCCGCACCGATCGTCGTCGCACGGACCGGAGGAGCCATGGAGACCGACGCCGCCGTGGTCCCGTCACGTCGCGTCCGCGTGTACGGACGGCCGTTCGACGCGGACTCCTACGCCCTGCGGGACTTCCTGTCGCGCTCCGTGGTGCAGTTCGACTGGTTCCCGGTCGACGTCGGTGGTGCCGGACCCGGCGACCAGGCCGCGGCCGCCGTCCGGATCGATCCGTCGCGGCTCCCGCTCGTGGTGTTCCCCGACGGCACGGAACTGGTCGCACCCACCCTGCGCGAGGTCGCCGACCGGCTCGGGTGGATCCACGCTCCGCGCCGCCAGGAGTACGACCTGTCGATCTACGGCGCCGGTCCGGCGGGGCTGTCCGCTGCCGTGTACGCCGCGTCCGAAGGGCTCGACGTCGTCCTGCTCGAGCGGGACGCCGTGGGCGGGCAGGCCGGATCGAGCAGCCTCATCGAGAACTACCTGGGGTTCCCCGAGGGCATCACCGGGGCGGACCTCGCCGAGCGTGCCCGGGAACAGGCCGTCCGGTTCGGCGCCGAACTCCTGGTGATGCGCGAGGGCGTGCGCGGGGTCTTCCACGACGGCCGCATCCACGCCGACCTCGCCGACGGCGGCCACGTCGTCGCCCGTGCGAACATCTGCGCGACCGGTGTCGAGTGGCGTCGGCTCGGGCTGCAGCGCGAGCAGGAGCTGCTCGGCTGCGGTGTCTACTACGGTGCCGGGACGAGCGAGGCCGACGGCTGCGCCGGCGAGCAGGTCTTCGTGGTCGGCGGGGCGAACTCGGCGGGCCAGGCGGCGATGAACCTGTCCCGTTCCGCGGCGCACGTCACGATGCTCGTGCGGGGCGCGTCGCTGTCGGCCACGATGTCGGAGTACCTGAGCGCCAGGATCGCGGCCGCACCGAACGTGACGGTCCGGACGGGCTGCCGGGTCTCGACGCTGCACGGGGACACCCGACTCGAGTCGATCGAGGTGACCGACGGCGACGGTGCCACGGTGTCGCTGCCGGCCACGCGGTTGTTCATCTGCATCGGCGGACGACCGGACACGAGCTGGGCCGAACAGACACCCATGGTCCGTGACCGCCTCGGGTACCTGGTCACCGGCCCGGACCTGGACGCCGTCGACGGCTCGCTCGAGCACTGGCCGCTCGAGCGGCGTCCCTTCTGGCTCGAGACGAACGTGCCTGGGTCCTTCGCCGCCGGGGACGTCCGCGCCGGGTCCGTCAAGCGCGTCGCCGCAGCGGTCGGCGAGGGCGCCATGGCCGTGACCTTCGTCCACCGCCACCTGGCGACGAGCGACTGACCGAGGAGTCCCGCGATGCCCGACGAACCCGACACGACACTGCCGACCGCCGCCGAGTCGATCACCTCCCTGGACCGGCCGACCGCCTTCTTCAACGCCCTGATGACCGAGCACTTCGTCCTCGAGAGCGCGCGGAGCATCACCGTCAGTGAGTCGAGCAGTCGCTCCTCGCTGTACCTCACCACGCTCTCGAGCTCGCTCGTCGCCTTCGGGTTCCTCGCGCACACGCCCTTCGCGCTCGGGTTCCTCGGCGCGATCATCCCGGTGATCGTCCTGCTCGGCGCGTTCACCTACGAACGCCTCGTCGAGACCTCGCTCGAGGACGTCGCCGCGCTCGCCGCGATGCAACGGATCCGTCGCTACTACGGCCGGCTGCTGCCCGAGGCCGACACGTACTTCCCGATGCCCCGCGGGCGGCACGCGGCGAACGAGCTGCTCGACATCGGGCGGGCCCCGTCGTGGTACCGGCTGCTGTTCACGATGTCGTCCGCGATCGCGGTGGTGAACTCGATCGTCGCCGGTGCCGGGGTCGCCATCCTGGTCGACCAGCTCGGCGTCGACGACCCGGGTTCGATCGCGTGGGGCGTCGGATCGGCGGTGGTGCTGGCCGTGGCACACCTGTCGTACCAGGTGCGGTCGCACACCACGATGCACGAGGTGATCGCCCGGTCGGAGGCGCTCGACACCGACCGTCGGCTGCCCTGACCGGTCGCGGGAGGCCGCGTCCCGGCGTCAGCGTCGCTCGGCCAGCTGCTCCGACCAGTCGCGGGGGACCCGGTCGGCCGGGCCCGGGACCGACTGGGTCGTCGGGTGCGCCTGCGGGTCGGCGAGGCGGGGTCCGTCCACGAAGTCCTGCATGACGAAGTCCCAGAACCACCCCTCGCCGGGCTCGAACGACTGCATGACCTCGTGCCCGGTGACCGCGAAGTGCGCGGTGGCGTGCCGGTTCAGGGAGTCGTCGCAGCAGCCGACGTGCCCGCAGGCGGCGCACCGACGCAGGTGCACCCACCACGAGCCCGTCGCGTCGCACTCCACGCACCCCGTGCCGGACGGGGGGACGGACGGGGAGACCATGGTCGCGCGTGCACTCATGGTCCAACCGTGCGCCGCGCACCCACCGGAGCGCTTGAGTCAAACGGCGCTGGTCCCGCGCGGGCGGACTTTCTACGGTCGAACCGAGGCCGGACGAGGAGTGCGTGGTGCGGGAGACGACGGATGACAGGACCACGTCCTTGACGACCCTCGCCACGTGGGCGCAGCAGGTCGTCGACGGTCCTCGGCACCGACGACCGGCCGTCCACGTCCCGGTCGCCGTGGCGGACCTCGGTCGGCACGGCACCCTCGGGCTCGGCGCGCTCGCCGGTACCGGTACCGGCACCGCCGACGGCCTGGTCGTGTTCGACCGCCGGTGCTTCCGGATGCTGCCGGACGGCGCCGCAGCGGTCGCGGACGCGGCCGACCCGGTCGCGTTCGCGGTTGTCTCGACGTTCTCGCCCGACCTGGTGGTGACGGTCGCGTCGGTCGCCTCCGTGGCCGACCTGGAGGCCCGGATCGCCGCCGTCCTGCCGCCGCGCGACTTCGCGGTGGCCGTCTCGGTCGACGGCGTCTTCGACGAGGTCCGGACCGAGGACGGCACGACCGGGACGACGGTGCACCGCGCGGTGGCGGGTCGTCTCGTCGGCTTCCGGACGCCGGGCCCGGGCGGGGTCCGTGCCGACCTGCACCTCGGGTTCCTCGACGCCACCCGCACCCGCGCCGGAGCGCTCGCCGGGTTCGCGGGGTTCTCCGGGCGGATCGAGCTCGGCTTCTCCACCGCGCCGCACCTGGCGGTTCGTGCGCTCGGTGCCGGGTTCGACGGGGGACCGGTGTGACCCGAGCGGCGGTCAGCCGGAGCGGTGCTGCCGGAACCGCGCCGCGAGCTCCCGGCGGGAGGCCACGCCCCACTTCGCGTAGACGTGGCGGACGTGGCTCGTCACCGTGTGGGTCGAGATGAACAGGTCGGACGCGATCTGCTGCGTCGTCAGGCCGGCGGCGACCCGTTCGACGACCTGGGCCTCGCGAGCGGTGAGCCCCGGGAGTCCCGAGGCGCCCGACGCAGCGGGGTCGGCGGTGGCCGTCCGGACGGTCACGCCGACGCCCCGCAGGTGCCGCCGCGACCGTTCGGCCTCGCGCAGGGCACCCGCACTGTCGAACAGCTCCGTCGCCTCCCGCCACACCTCGACGGCCGCGGGCACGGAGCGCCGCCGCAGGGCGCTCCCGAGGTCCTCGAGCGCCGCGGCCAGCACGAGCCGGCGGTCGACCCGGCGCAGCCGCTCCACCGCCGCGCCGAGGTGCTCCACGGAGTCGTGGACGAGTCCGTGCACGTGCAGCCAGGTCCCGCCGCACAGGTCGTTGTCCGGGTTCGCCGTGGCCCGGAGCCGCGCCACCCGTTCGATCCGCTCGAGCCGGTCCCGTCGGCCTCCACGGATCGCGATGCGCGCCAGGTGGACGTCGTCGGCGAAGTCGGCCGGGCTCGACATCGACGCGATCGGTTCCTCCAGGCTCCGCCACGCCACCTCGCTGCGGTCGACGGCGGCCCGGGTGTCGCCGTGTGCGTCCGCTTCGAGCGCCAGCAGCCACGAGCCGGAGCGTGCGAAGGCCGGATCGGCGTGCAGGGCCTCGGCGAAGTGCCGCGTCCGGTCGGCTGCTGAGCGGTCGCCCTGCAGCAGCGCCGTGCGGAAGAGGACCGTCCCGGCCGTGAGCGCCGCGAACTGACCGAGCTCCAGGTCCTCGGCCAGGTCGAGGACCGACTCGGCCGACGTCTTGGCGTCCTCCAGGCGGCCCTGGTCGAAGAGCACCCGCGTGCGCAGCATCATCCAGGCGGCGGTCGGGCGGGCCAGGTGGTTGCGACGGGTCTCGATGGCGTTCGCCTCGGCGATGCGTCCGGCTCGGTCGGTCTCGCCGAGTGCACCCGCGAGGAACGCCACCCAGAGTCCCTCGGGCAACCAGGTGCTCGACGAGCCCCCGGTGGCAGCGATCCGGCTCATCGCCGACGTGATCGCCTGCGTCGCGTCCGCGAACCGGCCCTCGTTGAAGGCGAGCACGGACGCGCTGGCCTCGAAGGTGGCGACGGCGACCGGGTCCGCGTCACCGTCGCCCGTCGCCCGGGCCTCCCGCAGCGCGGTCGCGAGGTCCGCGTGCTGCCCCGCCTGGGCGAGGTTCAGCGCGCGGACGGCGAGCAGACGGGACCGCACACCGGCGCTCACGCCGGGCAGGGCCAGTGCGGACTCGACCGTCCGTAGCGCTTCCGGCGTCGAGCCCTCGGTCTGCAGCCGCGCCAGGGTGAGGTGCAGGCATGCGTCGTCCTCCGGGGCGAGGCGGCCCTGCAGGTCGTCGAGCAGCGCGCGGGCCTCGGCCGTCCGACCGCTGTGCCAGAGCAGCGGCAGGACGTCGACGACGATGCCGGGCAACGCCGGGGTGCCGTGCGCGACGTCGGCGGCGCAGAGGGCGAGCGCGCCGGCCTCGGTGGGATCCGTGCTCGCGAGGTCGATCGCCACCGTGCGCAGGACCTCGGCGGCCCGGACGTCCCCGCGCTGCGCCACCGCGGCGATGCGCGCGGCGATCGAGACCGGTGGGACACCCTGCCGCAGGAGTTCGTCCACCGCTTGCCGGAGCAGGTCGTCGCGGACGGCCGCGGGGATCATCGACTCCGCCGCCTCGCGGAGGACGTCGTGGCGGAACGACAGGTCCGTCCCGTCGTCGACGAGCACCCCCGCCTCGATCGCCTCCTGCAGCCCGGGGAGCAGTCGCTGCACCGGCTGGTCGAGCATCGCCGACAACGACCGCACCGAGAACGAGCGTCCCAGGGTCGCTCCGACCTGCACGAGCTGCTGCGTGGGCTTCGACAGGCGTCGGAGGCCCTCGCGGATCGACGCACCGAACCTCGCCGGCAGCGCGGCGCCCGGCATCGTGGCGACACCGTCCGCGATCGCCAGCAGGCCTTCGTCGACGAGCCCGCGGACGAGTTCGGCGACGAGGATCGGGATGTGCTCCGTCCGGCGCGCCGCACGGAGGACCGAGCCGTCCGGCGTCGCGCCGATCAGGTCGGCGATCATCGCGGCCGTGGCCTGTTCGTCCAGCGGGTCGAGGTCGACGAGCCGTCCCGTCGCGGCGAGCTCGTCGACGGTCGCCGTGACCGGCGGGTCCTGGTGTTCCGTCCGGACCGCGACGACCCAGAGCACGGGGACGTCGGCGAGCCGGCGCGACAGCGATCGGAGCACCGCCAGGGTCGTCGTGTCGCACCACTGCAGGTCCTCGACGACGACCACCACGCCGTTCGACGCCGCGGCCCGCTCCAGGTCGTCCTGGAGCTGCTGGAGGAGCCAGTACCGCGCCTCCGGGTCCAGCGTCACCGCGCTGAGCCGGACACGGTCGGAGATCGGCCGGGTCCCGGCGCCGAGCGCGTCCATGATCGGTGCGAGCGGGATCAGACGTGCGTCGCGGTCCGTGCGACCGACGGCCACGCGGAGGCCGGCCGCGGTCGCCTGGTCGACGACGTCCTCGAGCAGACGCGACTTGCCGACGCCCGCAGCGCCGCGGACGACGAGCACGTCACCCGCGCCCCGTGCCAGACCGGCCAGGGCATCGGCAACGACTGCCTGCTCGACGCTCCGGCCACGGATGGGCAGCCCGCTCCGGGGCACGGCGGACACCGGCACGGAGACCTCGTCTCCGCGGGGGAGCAACTCCTCGTCCGTCAACACGGCGGCCACCAGTCCTCGTCGGTGGCTGGAGTCTACGAACGGACCGCGGGCTCGCGACGGGCCCTGCCGTTACCCCGGCGACGGGTTCCGGTGACGTTCCCGGGTCGTCCGTCCGGGGTGTCGCGGGTGACGGCGGGAGCATCCGGGGCCCACGGGGCGGGCGGCCGGCGAGGGTGTCCCTGACAGGGTCACGTCCGGGCGTCGCCCGTCGCGTCGCCTCCCAGTCGCAGGAGTGCATCCCGGAGTCCGGCGCGCGTCGTCACGCCGAGCTTCGGGAACAGCCGGTACAGGTGCCCGCTCACGGTGCGCGGCGAGAGGTACAGCTGCCCGGCGATCTGCTTGTTGGTCAGTCCGGCCGCGGCGAGGGACGCCACACGGCGTTCCTGTTCGCTCAGGTCGACCGCCTCCAGCGCCGTCGGCAGCGGACGGGCGGCACCGGCTGCGCGCAGCTCGCGTTCCGCGCGGGCCTGCCAGTCACCGGCACCGAGCACATCGAAGGCGCGCGCCGCCATCCGGAACTGGCCCCGGGCCTCCAGGGCGTGCATCCCACGACGCAACCACTCGCCGTAGGCCAGGCGGACGCGGGCCACCTCGAACGGCGAGACGTCGCCGTCGACGCTGGCCAGCGCGTCCTCGAAGAGGGCGCGGGCACCGTGCGTCTCGTCGACGACCGCTCGGCAGGCGAGCAGCACAAGGGAGCGGCGCGGGGTCGGCTGGTCGGTGAACGCCCGTTCCGCCCGGGCCACCAGCGCGGCACCGTGGTCGGCCAGGCGGAGCCGCGCAGCCGACTCCACCGCGTCGAGCAGCTCGATCGGTCCGTAGCTGCTCTCGAGCCACCGCCCCGCCCTGCCCGATCGCGTCGCCGAGCGGCTGTAGGCCTCCTCGAACCGTCCCGTCGCGACGTCGAGCGCGGCGCGGGCGTGCTCCGCAGCCCGGGCGACCAGCGGCGTACCGTGCTGCGCCGCCCACCGTGCTGCGCGGTCGGCCTTCCGTGCCGCCTGCTCCGGCTCGCCCTGCACGGAGAGCACCAGTGCCTGCAGCGCCTCGGTCAGCGCGACGAGCGTCCCGGCCTGCCAGCGCTCGGCCGCTCGGTGCACGTGGTCGAACGCCGCCCGCGCCGCGTCGAGCCGCCCCGCCTGGTAGTGCGTCACGGCGGCACGGCACGAGCTGAAGTAGCCGAGGAGCCCGGCGTCGCCCGCTCGTCGGAGCACGGTCTCCACGTGGTCCCGGCGCGGATCCGTCGAGTCGAGCAGCGTCCACGCGATGTGCAGTGCCACGGCCTTCCACGGTTGCGTGTCGGCAGCGGATGCGTGCACCTCGCGGTACAGCGCGGCACGCTCGTGCTCGGTCCGGCCGGATCCGTCCACGCAGTCCTCGACGAGCCGCAGCACCGGGTCGAGGTCGCGGTCCGCGGTCAGCGCCAGCGTCTCGTCCCACCAGGAGTCGTGCCCGCCGAGGTAGCAGAGCACGTGCAGCGTCGCGACCAGGACGTCGTCGGCGCCCGCCCGGTCGGACTCCCGGAGCGCGGTCAGGACGGTCCGCCTGCCGGCGTGCACGTCACCGGACCGGACCGCCCGGGCGAACTCGACCGCCGCCACCAGCGACGGATGCGGTCGCGTGCCCCGGCGGACGGCCCGTTCGGCCTCGGTGTCGACGAGACCGAAGTCCCCGGTGAAGGCGGCCGTGACGGTGACGGAGACGTCGGCCGACGGCAGCCGGTTGCCCGATCCGGCCAGGGCCCGGCCCTCGCGCACGGCGACCACCACGACCGTCCCGAGGTCCCGCGCCAGTGCGGCGAGCAGGTCGTGCAGCACGGTCCTCGCGTCCTCGTCGAGCGCGTCGAAGTCCTCGACGAGCACGACGCTGCGGGTGGGCCCCGGTGCCCCGGCGTCGTGCGCCCGGACGAGGGCGAGCCACGGGGCCAGCGACGCGGCCTCGATGACGGGGTCACCGCCCACCGCACGCCACCGGACGACCGTGTGGCCGTCCGCCCGGGCGGCGTCCGTGATGTCCGCGAGTGCCCGTGCCCGGGCGGACGCGTCCGGTCCGGTGACGACCACGAAGGGATCGGTGCCGCCGGACGGCGAGCGCAGCGCCCGCCCCGTGCCGTCGTCGTGCGCCGGTCGTGCGTCCGAGATGCTGATCGTCATCGTCGCTCCTGGATCGTCGGTCGTCCGCCGCCCGGGAGGCCCGTGGCGGCTGCTCCGGACGCTAGCGACGACGACGCGGTCACCACATCACCCCGTGGTCGCCCGGGCATCCCCCCTTGCGGAGCGGGTCATCCGACTCAGGCGTGACGAGGTGCCGGGTGGCGATGCTCGACGGGAGACACCCCACGGCACCGAACCGCACCGTCAGGACGGCTGCGGAGGAAAGGCGGACACCATGGCCTCCGTCCACGGCGCACCCTGATGCCCGGCGCACCGGGCAGCCGCGTCCCCATCGACGCGCAGAGCGTCGACGCACCGCTGTCCCGTTCGGCGGTGTTCCTGACCCTCGACGTCGGGCCGGACGACGACGACCTCGATGCCGTCCGCGACGTCCTCAGCGACCTCGACGGCCTGCTGAAGACGGTCGGGTTCCGCGACCTCGACGCGCACCTGTCCTGCGTCGTCGGCATCGGGGCGGTGGCGTGGGACCGGTTCTCGCCGCACGCCCGCCCGGACGCGCTGCACCCGTTCCCCGCCCTGACCGGGCCGGTCCACTCGGCGCCGTCCACCGGGGGAGACCTGCTCTTCCACATCCGGGGTGAACGCACCGACGTCTGCTTCGAGTTCGAACGCCTGCTGCTCGCTGCGCTCAGGGACCACGTCACCGTGGTCGACGAGGTCAGCGGGTTCCGGTACTTCGACACCCGCGACCTGCTCGGCTTCGTGGACGGCACGGCGAACCCGGTCGCACAGGACCTGGCAGCCTCCGCACTCGTCGGTGCGGACGACCCGGACTGGGCCGGCGGCAGCTACGTCGTCGTCCAGAAGTACCTGCACGACCTGCCGGCGTGGAACGCCCTCGGGACGGACGCGCAGGAACGCATCATCGGCCGGTCGAAGTCGGACAACGTGGAGCGGGACAGCGCCACCGAGGTCCGGCCGTCGCACAAGTCGCTCGCGACCATCGTCGACGACGACGGGGTCGAGCACGACGTCCTCCGCGACAACATGCCCTTCGGTCGACCCGGCAGCGGGGAGTACGGCACCTACTTCATCGGCTACAGCGGTGAGCTCTGGGTGCTCGAACGGATGCTGGAACGGATGTTCGTCGGCGATCCTCCCGGGACGTACGACCGGCTGCTCGACTTCTCGCGTGCGATCACCGGAGCGACGTTCTTCGCACCCGCACGCGATCGTCTGGTGGACCTCGCCGCGCTCGCGGCACCACCGTCGCCGTCCGTGGTGGCGGCTCCCGACGCCACCGGTCCCGGTCTCGGCATCGGTTCACTCCGCAGCACGGAAGGGGACACGCCATGAACCACCTCCTCCGCGAACTCGCACCGTTCGGCGACGACACCTGGGCGGTGCTCGACGCCGAGGCCCGTGACCGGCTGGTCCCGGCGCTCGCCGCGCGGCGCATCGTCGACTTCGACGGCCCGCGCGGCTGGCAGTGGTCCTCGGTCGACCTCGGCCGCACCGACGCGGTGACCGGCGGGGTCGCCGACGGCATCACCGCACGGCGCCGCAGGGTCCTGCCGCTCTGCGAGGTCCGTGCGACCTTCAGCGTCGCGCTCGAAGAGCTCGTGGACTCCTCCCGCGGCGCCACCGACGTCGACCTGGGCGACCTCGACGCGGCCGTGCTGCGGCTCGCGGCCCACGAGAACCGGGCGACGCTCCGGGGGTGGCCGGAGGGCGGCATCACCGGGGCCGGGCAGGCGTCGACCCAGCCCGCGCAGTCGCACGACGGCTCGCCGACGTCGTTCCGGGCCGCGGTCACCGCTGCGGTCGCCGCGCTCCGCGACGTCGGGGTCGCCGGGCCGTACGCCCTGGCGTGCAGCCCGCGTGACTGGGCGGACATCGTCGAGACCGACGACGCCGGCACACCCCTGCGTGAGCAGCTCGAGGGCATCACCGGCGGTCAGGTCGAGCGAGCGCCCGGCATCGACGAGTCGCTGCTGATCAGTCAGCGCGGCGGGGACTTCGTGTTCACCGTCGGCGAGGACCTGGCCCTCGGCTACCTGGGCCACGACGGCGTCGACGTCAGGATGTACGTCGAGGAGACCTTCGCGTTCCAGGTGAACACCCCCGAGGCATCCGTCGTCCTCCGCCGGTCGCTCTGAGGAGCAGGCACGACGGTCGGCCCGACGTGGTCCGATGCCCGCCCGCACCGACGTGCGCGTCGCGCGGGTGGGCTGACCGCGACCACGCAACGGACGGGAGGCCCGTGGCGGATCCGCCACGGGCCTCCCGTCCGTCTGCCGGTCGCCGTCGCGACCCGCGCCGATCAGTAGAAGTTGTTCGCCTGCGAGTGCCCCCACGCCGCGCACGGGGTGCCGTAGGCCGAGCTGATGTACTGCAGGCCCCAGGTGATCTGGGTGGTGGCGTTGGTGCGCCAGTCCGCGGCGATCGTGGCCATCTTCGAGCCGGGGAGCGCCTGCGGGATGCCGGTCGCGCCGCCGTTCGCGTTGACGGCCTGGTAGTTCCAGCCGGACTCCTTGGTCCACAGGTTGTCCAGGCACTGGAACTGGTCGGCACCCCAGCCGTACTCCGACGACGCGAGCGAGCTCGCCGTGGCCTTGGCGCCGGCGACGGTGTTGCCGGCGGCGAGCTTCCGGGCGGCCTCCGCTGCCTCGGCGGCGGCCTTCCGCTCGGCTGCGGCCTTCGCTGCGGCCGCGGCCTTCGCGTCGACGTCCCGCTTGTCCTGCGTGGCGCTGGCCTGGGCGACGTGCGTGGTCGACGCGACCGTCGTCGAGATGCGGTTCGTCAGCGCAGCGCCGGACAGGTCCGGGTAGTCGCTCAGCGCGTCGACGCGCTGTTCGAGCGCCGAGGTGTCGACCTTGTGGTTCGCGGTCTGCATGACGGTCTTCGCCGTGGTGATCGTGGCGGCGGCCTGGGCACGGTCGAGCGCGGTGCCGCGCAGGGCGGGCTCCGCGGTCGCCGAGGCGCTCGGGGTGCCGGTCGGCATGCCGAGGGCCTCGCCGATGGCGGGCTGCGTGCCGACGGTCAGGGCGCCACCGGCGACGGCCAGGACCGCCGCGCCGCCGGCGATCAGCGTCGCGCGGTGCCGCAGGGCCCGACGCATCCGGCGGGTGGGGGTGTTCAGGGCTTCACGTCGGGTCGAGGCCGTCGTGGTGGGGAGCTCAGGGGTGTGTCGCATCGGTTCCGCAGGTCGGCGGCTCGGTGGGGGAGGGACTCCCGCTCGCGCGACCGAGGTCGTGCGGGCACGCCGGAGGCTGGCGGTGTCGGTGACACCGTCGGCAACGACGAGGAGTCCTCGAGCCGGTGAGGACCGGACGGTGGTGTGGGGCCCGTCCGTCCGCCGGGAGCAGCCGTGGGGTGGCCGCGGTCAGGCGGAGCCGACACCATGACCGGTCAGACTGGGCAGCGCGTCCAGGAACGCTGGCAGAACGGTCCGTCCACCGCTTGGTAACGGTTCGGTAACGGTCGTGCGGGGCCTAGAAGGTGTGAGGTTCCTGGGCGTGCTCGCCCTGGGCGACACGCTCGAGCGCGGCCAGGGCGCCGGCGATCGCCTGGACGTCCGACTCGTCGAGCTCGGCGATGAGCTCGGCGACGATCCCGGTGCGGTTCGCACGGGCCTGCTCGACCGCCTCGATGCCCTCCGGCGTGGCCGTCACCATGAACGCCCGGCCGTCGCGTGGGTCGGCCTCGCGCTGGATGAAGCCGCGCTGCTCGAGCTCGGTCAGGATGCGGGTCATCGTGGGCTTCGTGACCACCTCGATCCGCGACAGGTCGCCGGGGCGCAGGGGTCCGTGCCGCTGGATCGACGCGAGCGCCGACACGATGCCGTACCCGAGCGAGGCCGAGTCGGTGCGGGCCCGTCGGTTGATCCGACCGACCGCGGCGGCCAGGCGTGCGGCGACCTCGGTACGGTCCGTCGGGCGGGGGTTCATGTGCTGCTCCGGGTGCCTGGTTCAGGTGGTCGCCAGCGATGCTATCGGTCCGCGCGGCCCCGGGACTGGGAGCGTCACGCGCGTGGCCGGGCCACTGACCGGGAGGCCCGGGGAACGTCGACCGCCCGCCTCGCGTGGGCGAGACGGGCGGTTCCTGTACGCGGGTACAGGTGGACTCAGTGCTTCTCGCCCGGCAGCTGGTGGATCGCCTCGGTCGCGAGCTCGGCCGTGACGTTGTCGCCGGATTCCGTCGCCGCCCGGAGCCGCCGGAAGTCCTCGGTCATCCGGTCCCAGTCGACCAGTTCGTCGAGGTTCGGCAGTCGCAGCCGGAACGCCAGGCCGTCCATCGTGTCGCGGCAGACGCGCTGCAGGTTCTCGTTGCCGCACTCGGCGACGTACAGGGCGAAGACGTCGAGGGCGTCGTGGTTGACGGCGGCGACCTCGTGGGCCTCGAGCTCGGTGATCGTCTTGTCGAGCTGGGCCAGGATCTTCTTCCGGCTCGCCGAACCGAGGCGCGGGACCGCGAGCCGGACCACGCCGCCGAACAGCACGCCGAGGGTCTGCATCGCTTCGATGACCTCGGCGGGATCCGGCGTGGTGACGCGGGTGTACCGGTTCGGGGCCATCTCGATCAGGCCGGCGCGGGACAGCTGGCTCAGGGCCTCGCGGATGGGTGTCCGGGAGACGCCGAGCCACGAGATGAGCTCGTCGTCGTTCAGTCGTTCCCCGGGCAGGAGCGTGCCGTCCATGATCGCGTCGTGGATCTTGTGGCGGACGGTGTCACGGAGCAGCTGGTGCTCGGTCGGGGCGCTGCGGGGGACCGGCATGCGTTCTCCTTCGGGGGCGGCGGCGTCGGGGCGCCGGGCGAACGGGCACGGTCGACATCGCACGTGCTCGCATCACCGTACCTGATATGACAACGGCGTTGCGGTCGGCTCAGCGCGTGTCAGTGTGGACGTTCAGATGCCGGTCACGCGCGTCGTGCGTCGTGGGTCGTGGGTCGTGCGTCGCGTGCGTCAATCGCGTTCCGAGCGCTCTCCGAGCAAGCGGAGCGTGGCCGGGTCCTCGGCGCCGGCGTACCAGCGGTCCAGCACGGCGGCGAACGGCCGCGGGTCGGTCGCGACCCGGGCGAACAGCGTCATCGACGACCGGAGCTTCACCGAGTCGATGCCCCCGAGCAGGGCGTCGGCGGAGCGGGCGGGGGCGTCGTGTGCGACGTCGGTCGCAGTGAGCAGACCGGGCCCGAGCACCGGGTGCGTCAGGTAGGCGCGGGCTTCGTCCACGCCGGTGATCGCGTAGCGCACGGCCGTGGCGCTCCGCCCCAGACCGGCCAGCTGCGGGAACACGAACCACATCCAGTGCGACGACTTCCGGCCCAGACGGAGTTCGTCGAGTGCGACGTCGTACACGCCCTGCTGGGCCCGGACGAAGCGGTCGAGGTCGAACGGGTCGTCGGCCTGTGCGTGCGGCTGTGCGTCCGTCATCGGACGACCCCGCCCCAGCCGTACCGGACGGTCGTGCCGTCGACCACGAGCAGGGAGTCCGGCGCCCGGTCGAACAGTCCGGGCATGCCGACGGCGTCGGGCAGGTCGCCCTCGAGCCGGTCGAGCGTGGCCGAACGGGTGGTGAGCACCGGGTGCTGTCGCTGCCAGAACAGGGTCTGCGCCAGGTACCGCGCGTGGATGCCGGCGCGGGTGGTGAGCTCGGCGGCCAGCGGGGTGTCGACGACCTCGCCGGCAGTCACCCGCACCGAGGCCGCGTGCTTCGGCCGCACCGCACCGGTCGGGCGTTCCTGCCGGAGCGACCGCGCCCACCGCACCGGGTGCAGCGCGCGGGTCGGGTGCCGGACGGACCGGTGCGCCACCGCGTCACCGCGGCGACGGGAACGTGCGTGCGCGAACGTGTACGGCACGCCGAGCAGTGCGTGCGCGGCCACGATGGCGGGCACGTTCGCGGTGTCGACCGTGCGGTAGGTCACCCCGCGCCGACCCTGGTCGTCCACCGTGAGGACCTCGATCGTGACCTCGGTCATGGTGCCGAGTCGCCCGGCAGAGGGGAACGGCGGCACCCGGGTCTCCCGGAACACGTACGCCGACAGCCCCACCCAGGCGCTGCCGTCGACCACGTCCGGACGGGTCCCGCGGGGGACGAGCCGCTGCAACGACGCCGGGTCGTGCCGCCAGTGCGCGAACACGATGTCCTCCCAGGCGTGCTGGGTGACCGGGCGGTGCAGCAGCGGCACCGCCGCCCGGGTCCACGACGGCTGGGTCACGGCTTCGGTGCGTTCCGACCGACGCGCACGCTCCACAGCACCAACGGCGCCTGAAGCGGGAGCCGCAGCACCGAGACCAGCCGCATCGCCCGGCTCGAGCGGGGGTGGTCGAGCAGGTCGTTCGCCATCTTGACGTTGGCCGGGAACACCGCCGCGAACAGCGCCGCGGCGGCCCACCCCGAGGCGCGGCGGGTCGCGGGGAACGCGAGCCCGGCGGCGATGCCGAGCTCGGCCACGCCGGAGGCCAGCGTGGTCAGCCGTGGAGGCAGGGCCTCCGGCACGATCCGGTCGAAGTGGGTCGGGCGCAGGAAGTGCATGGTGCCCGCCGCGCCGAGGGCCACCGCCAGGATGGTGGCCGTGCGGTTGGCACGTTTGATCCGCTCACGTCGTCGCATGCGCCCCATCGTGCCCGCTCGTCCTCGGAAGCAGCCGGAGACGCTGCTCACGTCAGTGTGCGTTCACGTCAGTGCGCATTCTCGTCAGTGTGCATTCACGTCAGTGCGGTCGCGACGAGGTCGAGGACCGCCGTCGCCACCTCGGCCTTCGTGCCGGAGGTCTCGCGGACCACCTCGCCACCGGGCACCAGGACCTCGATCGCGTTCTCCTCGCGCTCGAACCCGGCCGACCAGCCGACGTGGTTCACGACGAGCAGGTCCGCGGGCTTCCGGCTGATCTTGGCACGCCCGAGCTCGATCCGCGCGTCGCGGTCGGGTTCGGTCTCGGCGGCGAACCCGACGATGATCTGCCCGGTCCGCCGTGCCGCCACGAGGTCGGCGAGCACGTCCGGGTTCCGCACCAGCTCGAGCGTCATGCGCTCGCCCTGCGCGTCCTTCTTGAGCTTCTCGGTGAGCACCTCGGCCGGACGGTAGTCGGCGACGGCGGCGGTCATCACGACGACGTCCGCTTCGGTGGCGGCGGTGTGCACGGCCTCGGCGAGTTCGAGCGCGGACCCGACGGGCACCACGGTCGCGTCCAGTCCAGCGGTCAGCGAGCCCTCGACGTTCGCGGCGACGAGGGTCACGAACGCGCCACGGCGGATGGCGTCCGCGGCGATCGCGATGCCCTGGCGGCCGCTCGAGCGGTTGCCGACGAACCGCACCGGGTCGAAGGGTTCGCGGGTGCCGCCCGCGCTGACGACGACACGGACGCCGGCCAGGTCGCCCTGTTCACCACGGGCTCCGGTGCTGGACGCGGTGCCGGTGTCCGCACTGCGGCGGCCGGCCGGTGCGGGGTGCTCGTCGAGCACGGCGAGCGCTGCGGCGACGATGTCCTCGGGCTCCGCCATCCGACCGATGCCCGCGTCGTCGCCGGTGAGCGCGCCGACGACCGGGCCGACCAGGTGGACGCCGCGGTCACGCAGCGTGGCGACGTTCGCACGGGTCGCGGGGTGCTCCCACATCTGCGGGTGCATCGCCGGGGCGACCACCACGGGTGCCTCGGTCGCGAGCAGCGTCGTGCCGAGCAGGTCGCTCGCCAGGCCGTGCGCCATCCGCGCCAACGAGTCGGCGGTGGCTGGTGCGATGACGACCAGGTCGGCGCGGCGACCGAGCGCGACGTGGCGCACCTCGGCGACGTCGTCCCACACGCTCGTGGTGACGGGGTTGCGGCTGAGGGCCTCGAGCGTCGGCAGTCCGACGAAGCGCAGGGCGCCCTCGGTCGGGACGACGTGCACGTCGTGGCCGCGCTTGACGAGGTCGCGGACGACCCCGACGGCCTTGTAGGCGGCGATGCCCCCGGTGATCCCCACGATGACGGTCAGGGCGCGCTCTGCTGCTGCGTTCACCTGGCTCACGCTACCGGGGCCACGTGCGAGGATCGACGGCATGTGCACCGTCGTCGTCCGCGTCGACCCCGGGTCCGCGTGGCCCGTCACCGTGCTCGCCCTGCGGGACGAGTCGCCCGAGCGCCCGTGGGACCCGCCCGCTGCCTGGTGGCCGGACCGCGACCCGGACCTCCGTGGTGTCCGTGACCGCTCCGCCGGTGGTGCGTGGCTCGCCGCGTCCGACCGAGCCGGCCTGGCCGTGGTGCTCAACCGCGCCGAACCCGTGCCGAGCGTCGACGGCACGTGGACGACCCGCGGCGTGGTGCCCGTGGATGCCGTCGCCGACGACCGGCTGCCCGGACACGACGGCACCCTGCCGACCACCCGGGCCTTCAACCTGGTGCGTGCCACGGCCGAGGGCGCCTCGGTGCTGACCTGGGACGGTGAACAGGTCCGCACCACCGACCTCGGCCCCGGCGTCCACATGGTCACGCACGGTGCGGCCGACGACCCCGCGGCGCCGCGCATCGCTCGGTGGCTCGAGGCCTTCCACGCCGTCGACGCCCCGGCCGGCCCGCCGGTGCTCGGCCCGTTCGACGAACTCCGCACCGTGGACTCCGGTGGCGACGCCGGGGACGGCTGGGGTGGCTGGTTCGGCGTGCTGGCGGAGTCCGCGGCGCTGCCGAGCGACCACCCCGACGCGATCCTCCGCGACGTGCACGAGGCCGAGGGGCACATGACGACCCTGTCGATCGTCGCCGCGGCGATCGCGCCGGGCCGCACCGTCCTGCAGCACGCCCGCCTGACCGAACCCGGGAAGCTGGACGGGTCGGTGGAGCTGCACCGCGCCTGACGCCGGCGACGCGACGGACCCGACCCGGGCCTCCCGGCCGTGCTCCGCGCCCAGGTCTGGCTAGAGCGGCGGGCGCGTCCCGGTGAGGTCCTCGGCGACGGCCCAGAGTGAGCGGGCGAGGTCGGCACTCCGCGCGGATCCGGGGATCGACACGGTGGTGGTCGGACCGGTCATGCCGAACGGACCCGAGGGGCCGTAGTACGCGCCGCCCACGGCGTTCGGCCCGACCGCCGCGTACAGCAGCGGCTCGGTGCCCTGCTCGACGGCCTGGGTGAACGGCAGGGCGCGGTTGCTCGACCGCACCGGCTTCGACCGACCGAGCGAGCGTCCCGCGGCCTGCAGGTTCGTCCGGGTGTAGCCGGGGTGGGCGGCGGTGCTGACCAGGGGCACGTCGGCCTCGACGGTCAGGCGGTGCAGGTGCAGCGCGAGCAGCAGGTCGGCGAGCTTCGACTGCGCGTAGGCGCGCCAGCCGTTGTAGCCGCGCTCCCACTGCAGGTCGGCGAAGCGGATCCGGCCGGGGATCGCGGCGAGGCTCGACATCGTGACGACCCGGGGTGCCTCGGCCAGGGGACCGTCGGCGAGGGGCGTGCGCGCACGCAGCAGCGACGGCAGCAGCAGGTTCGTCAGGGCGAACGGGCCGAGGAAGTTCGTGCCGAACTGCAGCTCGAAGCCGTCGACGGTCTCGAAGCGCTCCGGCGGGGCCATCACACCGGCGTTGTTGACCAGGACGTCGATCGGACGTTCCTCGTCGACGATGCCGCTGGCGAAGCGGCGGACGCTCGCCAGGTCGGCGAGGTCGAGTTCGCGGACCTCCACCTCGGCTGCGGGGTGGGCGGCGCGGATGCCGGCGGCGGCGGTCTCGCCCTTCTCGGTGCTGCGGACGGCGAGCACGACACTGGCGCCGGCTCCGGCGAGGCGCAGGGCGGCCTCCTGTCCGGTGCCGCTGTTGGACCCGGTGACGACGATGCGGCGTCCGGTCTGGTCGGGAAGGTTCGGCATGCGGGTGACCGTACTCGTGCGGGCTGGTCGACCCCGGTCCGGGCGCGGCCCAGGCCCCGGTGCGCGCGCGCCCGGGCCGTGCTATTTTGATGCAAACGCATGGAAGTGCGACCAGGAGGACACCATGAGCAACGCATTCGGCACCGACCGTCCCTCGGACGTCCCGCCGCCCGCACCCGACCGGATCGGACCGCTGCAGCTCGGCCTCGACACCTTCGGTGACGTCACCGAGCGCGCCGACGGCAGCCTGCAGTCCGACGCGCAGAGCATCCGCGACGTCGTCGACCAGGCCGTCCTCGCCGACCAGGTCGGCGTCGACTTCATCGGCGTCGGGGAGCACCACCGGGCCGACTTCGTCGTGAGCGCCCCCGAGGTCGTCCTCGCCGCGATCGCCGCCAGCACCGAGCGCATCCGGATGGGCTCCGCGGTCACGGTGCTGTCCTCCGACGACCCCGTCCGCGTGTACGAGCGCTTCGCCACCGTCGACGCCCTGTCGAACGGCCGCGCCGAGGTCATCCTGGGTCGTGGCTCCTTCACCGAGTCGTTCCCGCTGTTCGGCTACGAGCTGAGCGACTACGAGGTCCTGTTCGAGGAGAAGCTCCAGCTCTGGGCAGCCCTGCGCGGCGGCGACGCCGTCACCTGGTCCGGCACGAAGCGTGCGGGCCTCGTCGACCAGGACGTCTTCCCGAAGCTCGAGCACGGCGCCATCCCGACGTGGATCGGTGTCGGTGGCTCCCCGCAGTCGGTCATCCGTGCCGCGTCGTACGGCCTGCCGCTGTTCCTCGCCATCATCGGCGGGCAGCCGGCCCAGTTCGCCCCGTTCTCGCGCCTGTACCGCCAGGCCCTCGCGCAGCTCGACCTGCCGCAGCAGCCCATCGCGATGCACTCGCCGGGCTTCGTGGCCGCCACCGACGAAGAGGCGGCCGAGCGCTACTGGCCGTACCACAAGGCCGTCACCGACCAGCTCGGCCGGGAGCGCGGCTGGCCGCCCCTCGACGTCGCCGGGTACCGCGCGAGCCTGTCGGCCGGCGGTTCGCTGTACGTCGGCTCCCCGGAGACCGTCGCCCGGAAGGTCGCGCGCAACATGCGGATCCTCGGCGCCTCGCGCTTCGACATGCGGTACGCGACGGGTCGCCTGCCGCACGCCGACATGATGCGCTCGATCGAGCTCTACGGCACCGAGGTCGCGCCCCGCGTGCGCGAGCTGCTGGCGCAGCCCGTCCCCGTCGCCTGACGGTCGCGGGCCCGTCCGGGTCCGGTTCGGTCCGGTCCGCAAAACACCGGTGTTCGCGCTCCACACCACCCTTCGCGGGTGTTCGGAGCGTGGACACCGGTGTTTTGCGTTCAGGTTCCGGTCCGTGCGGCGCGCGGGTGACGGCCGGGAGGCCCGGGGCGGCCGCCGAGATCGGCTCACGGGGGCCGCGGGTACGGTCCAGGGCATGTCGTCACGCCCCGACCACGCCTCCGGTCCCGCTGCTGGTCACGCCCCCGACTCCGTCGTGGAGCGCCGGTTCCGCGGCCGGATCATGGGCGTCGGCACCACCTCGGGCGTCCGGATGGTCGTCGGCATGTGGGACCGCTCGCCGTTCGGGCCGTTCACGGACGTGTTCCTCGAACTTCCCGACGGCACCAGTGTGCTGCTCGCGCCCGACGAGATCGTCGCCGCGTACGTCTCCGGCACCTACCGCTTCGACACGGTCTCGGTCGTCGACGTCCGCGCCCGCCGCACCGCGCGCGGGCTCGAGCTGTCCGCCGGGGCACTGCAGGCCTCGATCGACGTCGGCGGCATCTCGCCGCTCGGCCGGATCCTGCGCATCGTCCCGAAGCCGATCGCCCGCGACCCGCGCTGGCTCGCCGCGATCGACCCCGTGGCACGGCTGCTCGCGCCCGGGTCCGGTACCGCGGGCTCGGCGGGCAACGGCCGGCGCGAGTACTACGGCGTCACCGGGGCGCACGACGTCACCGGCGTGCGCGGGACCTGGGCGGGGGAGCCCCTCGGGGACCTGGCGCCGCTCGACCCGCCCGTGGCGTTCGGCTTCGCCTCGATGCCGAAGATCCCGCAGGTCGTCGACGTCGAGACCACGATCCGCGAACCCGCCTGACGCCGGCTGGCCCGCCCACGGTGCCGCCCGCCGGTTCCGTGCGTGCGCATGTTCCGACGATCCGCGCGTCGATCGACTCGTGTCCGGTCGCTCGATGCACACGCATCCGGTGCGTGTGCATGCAACGACGTTCCACCTGTCGATCGACGCGTGTGGTGTCGCTTCCTGCACACGCATGCACGGCTCGGAGGCCGGCGCGCGCCGGGCGGGGGCGGCGTGGCGGGCGTGCACCGGGCCTCCAGGCCGACCGCGACCGGACCACCTCGACGCACGGGGCTGACGCGTCCAGCGCCGGAGGGGCACACTGGTCGGAACGGTACGGCCCCGTGCACCGACGGTCGCACGTCGGCAGAAGCGGGGCGCATGACGCAAAGGAGCACCATGACCGACACACAGACGGACCAGCGCGCCGCCATCTCGGACATCGTCCACGGCGCCCACACGGCACTGCTCACCACGGTGAGCGAGGACGGGAACCTGCACGCCCGGCCCCTCGCGGTGCAGGACAAGACGTTCCACGGGACCCTGCGGTTCCTGGTGCAGGACGGCAGCGAGAAGGTCGAGGACATCGCGCGGAACCCGCACGTCAACGTCTCGATCGAGTCGCAGGGCGGGTACCTCTCCATCGCCGGGACCGCGACCGTGACCCAGGACGACTCGGTCGTCGACGAGCTGTGGTCCCCGTTCGCCGAGGCCTGGTTCCCCGAGGGCCGTCAGGACCCGTCGATCCGGCTGCTCACGGTCGAGGGGGTCTCAGCCGAGTACTGGACCCAGGACACCGGGCCGGTCGGCAGTCTGGTGCAGATGTTCAAGGCGGCGCTCGGTAAGCAGAGCCAGCCGGACACCGGCGACCACGGCACGGTCGAGCTCTGAGGCGCAACGCGTGACGCGCGACGCCGTCGTCCTGTCCGGACGGCGGCGTCGCGTCATGTCGGGGCACGTGCCTGCGAGGGCTGTGCGTCAGCCGCTCACGGAGGGCCGAGCAGCCACAGCACCGCGACCAGGACCGGCTGCCCGGCCAACGCGGCCGTCACGAAGGTCCACCGCATCCAGGGCTTCGCGACCAGCTCGGGCGACCCGAACAGCGGCGCGAGCGGCATGAGCAGCCGCGGGGTCGAGGCCATCGGCAGCGACACCGCGAAGATGTAGAGCGCGTACGCGGCCGAGTACAGCACCGTCGTGGGCCCGAGCCGCAGCGTCGAGCGGCGGAGCAGCCAGATCGGGTACGTGACGAGCAGGAACACCACGATCAGGATCCCGCCCACGCCGAGCCAGCGACCCGCGATGAGGAACCACGGCGTCAGCGGGACGAAATCCACCCGGCCGATGAAGTTCACCCACCAGGACATCTCGGTCTCCAGATAGGCGTTCGGTGTCCCGGTGGCGTGCGAGGCGATCACCGGCCAGGCGAGCCCGGCGAGGACCATGGTCAGCCCCGCGGCGACGACCCGGACCTGCTCGCGGAGTGGGAAGCCCTCGAACACCCGGCCGGTCTCGCGCCGTGCACGGACCCACCGCACGAGTGCGACGACGCCGAGCACGAGCGGGATCGCCAGGGCACCGGGGCGGGTGAACGCCGCGGCGACGCCGAGTGCCGTCAGGAGCCCGTAGCGCCGACGCTCCAGGGCGAGCAGCGCCCCGAACGACAGCGCGAGGAACATGCTCTCCGCGTACCCGACCTGCAGCAGGAACGACAGCGGACCGCAGCTGAAGAAGAAGACCGCCCACATCGCGGCGGCGTGCCCGGCACGGTCCCGCACCAGGCGGTGCAGCAGGTAGGTGGCGAGCAGCCCGGCGACGATCGCGACGAGCGGGGCACCGAGTTCGAACGGCACCCCGGTCGAGGCGGTCAGCGCCCGGATCGTGAAGGGGAACGCCGGCAGGAAGGCCCAGGCGTTCTGCGCGACGTTGCCGGCGGCGTCGAGCGGCAGCGCGTCCGGGTACCCGTGCAGCGAGATCTGCTCGTAGTACTGCCCGTCCCAGGCCACCAGGAAGGCACCGAAGCCGTGCTCGTTGCCCCAGATCGCGTTGCCCGGAAGCGCGCGACCGATGAGCGGGTACGCGAGCGCGAGCCACAGGGTCGACAGGACCCGGCCGCCCGTCCAGACGAGCAGGACCGCCGCCCACGCAGGCAACGAGGCAACGGTGTCCAGGACACGTCGTCGACCGCTGGCCGTGCCCGCGGCGACCACACCGGCGCTGTCGGTGCGGCTCACGCGCGAGTTCCTCGGCGTTCGGGTGGTCGGGTCGGCACCCGGCCAGGGTAGTCGGCCCGAGCATGAGGATCGCCCGGAACTGCGCCTGGAGGCCTGTCCCGCGTCGTGTGCGCTGCGTCGCGTCCGGTGGGTGGCGGGTGCGGCGTCCGGCGGGTGGTCGGTGTCGCGCCAGGTGTCCCGTCCGGTGGGCGGCCCGTCCGTGACGGCGCGGACGTCCGCGGGCATAGTCTCGGTGGGCGATGACGACGACGGCGACGACACCCAGACGACGGACGCACAGCACGGCGGTCGCCGTGCTGGTGGCCGGGACCTTCTTCATGGAGCTCCTGGACGGCACGATCCTGGCGACCGCCGCCCCGGCGATGGGGCGTGACCTCGGGGTCGACTCCGCCGCGGTGGGCGTCACGATCACCGCGTACCTCGTGACCCTCGCGGTGTTCATCCCGGTGTCCGGCTGGCTCACCGACCGGATCGGTTCCCGGACGGTCTTCGCCGGGGCCATCGCGCTGTTCACGATCGCGTCCGCCCTGTGCGCGCTGTCCACCGGGCTGGTCGAGCTGACGCTGTGGCGCATCCTGCAGGGCCTCGGTGGGGCGCTCATGGTGCCCGTCGGCCGGCTCGTCGTCCTCCGGAGCGCCGGGCGTGAACAACTCGTCACCGCCATCGCCATCCTGACCTGGCCGGCCCTCGCCGCACCGATCATCGCGCCGTTCATCGGCGGCGTGCTCGTCGAGACGCTGTCGTGGCACTGGATCTTCCTCATCAACATCCCGCTCGGCGTCATCGCCTTCGTCGCCGCCCTGGTGCTCGTGCCACAGGAGCGTGCGGCGCAGCGGGTGCCGTTCGACTGGTTCGGGTCGCTGCTCGCCTGCGTCGGGCTCGGTTCGCTCGTGGTCATGGCGTCCTTGCTCGCGCTCGACGTCGTGCCGGTCCCCGCGGTCGTCGTCTCCGGCATCCTCGGCGCGGTGTGCTGCTGGCTCGCGATCCGGCACTTCCGCCGGGCTCCGCACCCGATCATGGGGCTCGACGCGTTCCGGCTCGAGACCTTCCGGGTGTCGCACGCCGGCGGCGGCCTGTTCCGCCTGGCGGTGTCCGCGGTGCCGTTCGTGCTCCCGCTGCTGTTCCAGGACGCCTGGGGCTGGAGCGCCGTGCTCGCCGGGTCCGCCGTGCTCTGGGTGTTCGTCGGCAACCTCGGCATCAAGCCGATGACGACCCCGTTCCTCCGCTGGTTCGGCTACCGCCCGGTGATCATCGTGTCGTCGGCCGTCGCCGCGCTGACCGTGGTCGCGATGGCGTTCATGACCGAGGACACCCCGTTCTGGCTGCTCGCCGTGCTGCTCGTCGTCAGCGGTGCCGCCCGCTCCGTGGGCTTCACGGCGTACAACACCATCGCCTTCGCCGACGTCGAGCAGGCCGACATGACCCCCGCGAACACGCTGTCGTCGACGCTGCAGCAGACCGCCGCGGGCTTCGGTGTCGCCGTCGCCGCCGTGGCCATCCGCGCGGCCTCCGGGCTGGGCGGCGACGGACCGTACGCGGCCGCGTTCTGGGTCATCGCCGCCCTGCTCGTGGTCGCCTGCATCGAGGGCATCCTGATGAGTCGCACAGCGGGCGACACCGTCCGCCCGGTCCGCCGTGTCCGCGCCTGATCCCGCCGCTGTCCGTTTCCGTCACGGTCACACGGACGAAACCCGGCAGGCGTTACAGTCTCAGCAACCGTCCGCGGTACCCGAGTACGGTGACCGCGGCAGGGTGACCGGAACACCCGGACAGGAAGGCAGCATGGCCGCGCCAGAGCAGCAGAGCACGATCGCATCAGAGCAGACCGTGCAGCCCACGCAGCTCCGTGTCGTCAGTTACAACCTCCGCGAGCACACCGCGAACAGCGAGCTCGCCGCACTGGCCGAGGCGTCCGACGCCGACGTCCTGTGCGTGCAGGAGTGCGACAGCAACGACCTCGCACCGTCGATCGGTGGCCTCTCGCTCGCCGCGTCGACCCGCACCAACCGACTCGGACTCGCGATCTACAAGCGCGACGACCGCTTCGAGGTGCAGGACTTCAGCATCCACTCGCTGCAGAAGTCGCTGCACGACCGGGTCCTCGCACCCGCGCACGAACGGCTCATCGCGATGCACCTGCGCGACACCGAGGCCGATGCCGAGGTCGTCGTCGCCTCGTTCCACGCCTCACCGCTGACCGCGACGAACTCCCTGCGCCGCAAGCAGATCGAGGCCGCGCACCAGTTCCTGCGCGAGCTGGCGAAGGACGTCCCCGCGGTCATGGTCGGCGACTTCAACTACCCGTGGTTCCAGACGAACCTGCGCCGCAAGATCGAGCAGGGCGGGTTCGCGCTGTCGCTGTCCGACCAGCCGACGTACCTGCGCTACCGCAAGTTCACCGGCCACTTCGACTTCGCGACGAGTGTCGGCCTGCACATCGCCGGCGTCGAGACCCTGCCGGCCGGCATCTCCGACCACCGCCCGATCCTGGTGCGTGCCCACTACGAGCACCCCGGCGAGACCGGCGCCGTCACCACCGTCGAGGCTCCCGCCGCCTGACACGCGTCGGCGGCCGCTCGTGTCGGCCGCCCAGGTCGCACGACATGCCGCGTGCGCATCGCCGAGTGGTCCCGAACTGTCGGTTGCGGGGGCGTCGGGCGACGGTTCGTGCGACCTCGGCGGAGGTGAGCGGGGAGTCGTGACCGCTCGGCAACCCGTGCCGAGGTTGCACGACATGCCGCGTGCGCGGCGCCGAGTGGTCGCGAACTGTCGGTTGCGGGGGCGTCGGGCGACGGTTCGTGCGACCTCGGCGGAGGTGAGCGGGGAGTCGTGACCGCTCGGCAGCACGTGCCGAGGTCGCACGACGTGCCGAGGTTGCACGACGAGTGGTCGCAAACTGTCGGTTGCGGGGGCGTCGGGCGACGGTTCGTGCGACCTCGGCGGAGGTGAGCGGGGAGTCGTGACCGCTCGGCGCACGACGCTGGGCGCGTCCGTCCGGGCGGCGACGCACCGGAGGCCCGGTGCCGGTCTCGTGGACCGGCACCGGGCCTCCAGGCGGTTGCCCTCGGAACCCGCAAGCGTCAGCGACGCAGCGTCGCCCGCGCCAAGCGGTTGCCGATGAACTGGCCGAGCTGCACGATGACGACGATCGCCGCCACCGAGACGTAGACCACCCACCAGTCGTAGCGCTGCGAGCCGTAGGTGATCGCGTACTCGCCGAGCCCGCCACCACCGATCAGCGCACCCTGCGCCGTCATGTCGACGATGCCGATGTAGATGAACGTGTAGCCGAGGATCAGGGGGCCGAGACCCTCGGGGATGAGCACGGTCAGCAGGATCGAGACCGGGTGCGCACCCGAGGCCCGGGCCGCCTCGACGACGCCCGGGTCGACCGACAGCAGGTTCTGCTCGACGATCCTGGACACCGCGAAGGCCGCGGCCAACGAGATCGCGAAGGTCACCGCGGGGACACCGATCGTGGTCTGCACGACGACCCGCGACAGCGGCGCGATCGCGGCGAGGAAGATCACGAACGGGATCGGGCGGATCAGGTTCACGAACACGTTGAGCACCGTGTACGCGGTGCGGTTGCCGAGGACGTTGCCCGGCCGGGTCGCGTAGAGCAGCAGGCCGAGCGCGAGGCCGATGACCCCGGCGATGACCAGCGAGATCAGCGACATCACGATGGTGTCGCGGATGGCGGCGAGGAAGACGTCGAACGTGTCGATCACGCTCTGGAACGAGTTGTTGTTCACGCGGCGGCCTCCTCGTCGGTCGTGACGCCGTCGGCGCGGAGTGCGGCGATCGCGGCGTCGATGGCGCCGGGCTCGGCGCCGGGCGCGCTCAGTTCGTAGGTGAGCGACCCGATCCGACGCTCCCGGATCTCGCCGACCCCGCCGTAGACGAGCTCGGCGGTGACCCCGGCGGCGCGGAACGCTGCGTCGATGCGGTTCTGCAGCCCGGCCTCGTCGGTGATCTGCACCGTGACGAGCCGACCCGGGTGGCGGTCCCGCAGGCGCCGGAGCGTCTCGGGGGAGGGCCGGTCGTGCAGCGCGGTGCGGACGAAGCGCTGCGCGGCACCGGTCTTCGGGGTCGAGAACACGTCGTAGACGTCCCCGACCTCGACGACCCGCCCCTGCTCCATCACGGCGACCCGGTCGGCGATCTGCCGGACGGCGTCCATCTCGTGCGTGATCACGATGATGGTGACGCCGAGCTCCCGGTTGACCCGGCGGAGCAGCGCGAGCACCTCGGACGTGGTCTCCGGGTCGAGAGCGCTGGTCGCCTCGTCGGCGAGCAGCAGGTCGGGCGACGCGGCGAGGGCGCGGGCGATGCCGACGCGCTGTTTCTGGCCGCCGGACAGCTGCTCCGGGTAGGCGTGGGCGCGCTCGAGCAGGCCCACGAAGTCGAGCAGCTCGGCGACGCGACGGTTCCGCTCGGCCTTCGGCACACCGGCGACCTTGAGCGGGTACGCGACGTTGCCGGCGATCGTGCGGGACCGGAACAGGTTGAACTGCTGGAAGATCATCCCGATGTTGCGACGCGCCAGACGGCGGTCCCGCTCGGGGATCGCCGTCAGCTCGCGGCCCGCGACGGTCACCGTGCCGGAGCTCGGCAGCTCCAGCGCGTTGACCAGGCGGACCAGGGTGGACTTGCCGGCACCGGAGTACCCGATGACGCCGAGGACCTCTCCCTGGTGCACGTCCAGGGAGACGTCCTCGACGGCCACCACGGTCTCGCCGGTGTCGGCGCGGCGGTAGTGCTTCGAGACGCCGCGGAGTTCGACGAGGACCGGCACTACTGCTTGGCCGCCTTCGCGTCCTGCTCGACCTGGGCGAGCTCGTCCTGCAGCTTCGAGGCGCTCTCGTCGCGGGCGACGGCCTCGGGCAGGTCCTTCGCGAAGGCCTTCTGCACGGCGTCGTCCTGGAACAGCTCGGCCAGGTCGAGGTAGGTCTTGTTGCCCTTGTCCTCGTCGCGGACGGCGAACACGTTCACGTACGGGGCGGCGCTCGCACTCGAGGGGTCGTCCTGGTAGATCGCGTCCGAGATCGGCAGACCGGCGGCGGTGGCGAAGTTGTTGTTCACGACGGCGGCGGCGACGGAGCCCTGCTGCAGCGCGTTCGCGGTCTGCGAGGCGTCGAGGGGCTGGACGTCGACCTTCTTCGTCTCGATGTCGTCGGCGGTGGAGAACGCCGAGCCGCCGTCCTTCAGGGTGATCAGGTCGGCAGCCTGCAGGATCAGGAGCGCACGGGCCTGGTTGATGGAGTCGTTCGGGATCGCGACCTTGGCGTTCGCGGGCAGCTCGGACGGCTTGTCGTACTTCGTCGCGTAGAGCGGCAGCGGGTAGACGGCGGTCGAGCCGATCGGCTGCAGGTCGTCGTTCGAGGTGACGTTGTAGTCCGCCAGGTACTGGATGTGCTGGAACTGGTTGATGTCCAGCTGGCCGTCCTTGAGGGCGGGGTTCGGCAGCGAGTAGTCCGAGAAGTTCGTCAGCTTGACGGTGACGTTGAGCTTGTCCTTCGCGAGCTTCGTGTACGTGCTCCAGTAGCCGAGCGACTTGTCCGCGACACCGATCGTGACGGTCTTCGGGGCGGCGTCACCGGCGGCACCGGCGTCGTTGCTCCCGGAGCGGAGGGCGCCGACGACGACGGCGACGACGATCGCCACGACGACGATCGCGGCCGCGACGATCCAGCCGATCGGGCGCTTGCCCTTCGGCTTCTCGGGCAGTGCGGGGGCTGCGGACATGCTGGTGCTCCTCGTGGGCCGTGCGTGTGGGGGAGCCGCGGTGGTCCGCGGCGTGGAGACGAGTGTGACGTGCGGTCCACCCCCGGTGCGAGTTCCGTTCCGTCGTGTTACGCAGCACTTGATCCGTGCCGCCTGCGTCGGAGCACGCGTCCCGACACGACTTGGTTGACTCGGATCGTGCGCAGCATCGAACTCGTCCTCGGCCCGGAGTCGGACGCCGCCGTGCGGTCCGCCTGGCAGGCCCTGATCGACGCCGACCTGCCGAGCCTCGGTCGGCACCCGTCGCCGTCGAACGCCCCGCACGTCACCCTGGCCGCCGGGGACACGCTGCCCGTGCCGGCCGGGTTCCGGACGTCGGTCCCGACCGCGATCCGGCTCGGCGGGCTGCTGCTCTTCCCCGCGGGTGCCGGTCGGTCGGTGCTGGTGCGCGCGGTGGTCCTCGACGCGGCGCTCACGACCTTCCACGGCGAGGTGCACGCGGTCGCGCCCGGCGGCGTCGAGACGTCACTGCCCGGGCACTGGTCGCCGCACGTCACTCTGGCTCGCCGGGTGCGTGACGAGGACCTGCCGCGCGCCGTCGCTGCGCTGCGCGCCGTGCCGCTGCCGGAGACGCTCGACGTCGGCGGCGTGCGGCACTGGGACGGCGAGACGCGGACGATCACGCCGCTCGCGTTCACGACCGACTAGCGGGGCGCGGCCTGGAGGCCCGGTTCAGGTCCCGAGCACCCGCTCGCCGAACGCGGATGCGAACGTCCGCTCCGGGTCGGCCCGGGCGACGAGGTCGCGGAAGTCCGCCAGCCGCGGGTACAGCCCGGCGATCGCCGCGTGGTCGAGCGAGCTCATCTTGCCCCAGTGCGGTCGGCCGTCGAAGGCCGCGAGCCGGGACTCCAGGTCGGGCAGGAGCGTGGCGACCTCGGTCGGGTGCTTCTTCCAGGTGAACGCGATGCAGAGGACGTCCTCGCCCTGGGTCGGGCTGAGCCAGAGGTCGTCCGCGGCCATCGTCCGGAGTTCGCAGACGTGCAGGTGCGGCTGGATCCGGTCGGCGAGCCCGCGGAGCGCGTCGAGGGCGGCCGCCGCGTGCCGGAGCGGGACGAAGTGCTCGCTCTGCACCTCGGACCCGTGGCTCGGGACGGACCCGATCGGGAAGTGCGGCAGGCGGTCCCACCACGGGCCGACCGAGCCGTCGCGCGCGGTCCGGTGGTCGTCGCCGGGGGTGCCGGGCAGGCGCCGTGCGCCGGCCAGGGGCTCCGGGACCGGCACGTCCTCGGCGCCCTCGGGGACGCGCGACTTCACCAGGACCTCGGTGATCGCATCGGCGAACACGGTGTAGGCGCACACCGAGTACGCGGCGGCGTGCACGGCAGCGACGTTCGCCGTGAAGGTGTCCCAGGGGATCGCGCCGTAGACGTCCTGACGCATCCGGTAGGACGGTTCGACGTCGAGGGTCACCCGGGTCACGATGCCGAGCAGTCCGAGGTGCAGCACGGCACCGTCGAACGCGGGGTCCGTCCGGTCGATCGTCCGGGCGGAGCCGTCCGGACCGAGCACCTCGAACGCGCGCACCGCGGTGGCGAGCGAGCCCAGTGCCGTGCCGGAACCGTGGGTGCCCGTCGCGACCGCACCCCCGGCCGAGATGTGCGGCAGGGACCCCGTGTTGTGCAGGGCGAACCCGGCGCGGTCGATGTCGGCCGCGACGTCGCCGTACCGGGTGCCGGCCCCGAGCGTGACGGTGCGGCGCTCGGCGTCGACGACCAGGTCGGTGGGGATCCCGGTCAGGTCGAGCAGGGTGCCTGCGGTGTCGGCGACGTCGTTGAACGAGTGCCGGGTGCCGAGGCCGTGCACCCGATCGGCATCGGCCACGATCTGGGCGGCCTCGTCGATCGACGACGGGCGGACGACCCGTTCGGCCGTGTACGTGACCGTGCCGGACCAGTTGAGCTCGCTCGTCGTCGACCGCATGGCGCCCACCCTGCCACGCGGTCCGGAGACGGGCGCGGGCCGGGCGCCGGTCCCGTCACGGGTTCGGCGTCCGGCCCGGCTCGTCGGTCGGTGCGCGAGGCTCGTCGGTCAGTGCACCGGCGGGGGCGTCGGCGCGCCCTCGGGCACCTCGGGCCGGCGGACGAACACCGACGCCAGGATGCCGAACAGCGAGATGATCGCGCCGACCATGAAGGCGGTGCCGACGCCCGACGCGGTGGCCACCTGGACCCCACGAGCACCGGAGCCCTCGACGGCGGTGGCCGCACCGATCGTCAGCAGCGTGACGAACAGGGCCGTGCCCGCCGCACCGGCGAGCTGCTGCGCCGTGCCGAGCACCGCGCTGCCGTGCGAGTACAGCTTCGGGGGCAACCCGCCGAGCGCCGCGGTGAACAGCGGCGTGAAGGTCAGGGCCAGGCCGATGCTCAGCACCACGTGCGCACCGAGGACGAACCACACGCTGGTGTCGACGCCCACGGTGGAGAGCGCCCAGAGCACGGCGCTGACGATGATCGATCCGGGGATGAGCAGCACGCGCGGGCCACGGCGGTCGTAGATGCGACCGACGATGGGGGAGAGCAGGCCCATCAGCAAGCCACCGGGGAGCAGCAGCAGGCCGACCTGCAGGACCTCGAGGCCGAGCACGCGCTCCAGGTAGATCGGCAGCAGGATGAGCGTGCCGAACATCGCCATGAAGCTCAGGCCCATCGCGACGATCGGCACCGTGAAGCCACGGGTGCGGAAGGTGCGCAGGTCGAGCAGGGCGCTGTCGGTGTGCTGCAGGCGCGTCTGCCGGACGATGAACACCGCCAGGGCCACGGCACCGACGACCAGGGCGGTCACCGGGACGAGCGGACCGGTCGTGCCGGCTTCACCGATGCTGGACAGGCCGTAGACGATGCCGCCGAACGCGAAGGCGGAGAGGATGACCGAGACGACGTCGATCGGTGCCTTGCGCGGCGTCGAGACGTTCTGCACCTTGACCATGCCGAGGATGAGCGCCGCGATCGCGATGGGCAGCACGAAGCCGAACAGCCAGCGCCACGAGAACGCGTTGAGGATCAGGCCGGAGATCGTCGGGCCGATGGCCGGAGCGACCGAGATGACGATCGAGATGTTGCCCATGATGCGGCCACGGTGCGCGGGGTCGACCAGGGTCAGGACCGTCGTCATGAGCAGCGGCATCATGATCGCGGTGCCGCTGGCCTGCACGATGCGGCCGACGAGCAGGACGGTGAAGCCCGGCGCGAGCAGGGCGATCAGCGTGCCGACCGAGAACAGGCCCATCGCCCAGACGAACACCGGTCGGGTGTTGAAGCGCTGCAGCAGGAACCCGGTGATCGGGATGACGACCGCCATGGTGAGCAGGAAGCCGGTGGTCAGCCACTGGCCGGTCGCGGCGCTGATGTCCAGGTCGTCCATGAGCCGGGGCAGGGCCACGCCCATGATGGTCTCGTTGAGGATGACGACGAACGCGGAGACGAGCAGCAGCCCGATCACGAGTCGGGTCTCGGCAGCGGACGGCTGCGAGACGCTTCCCGTGCGGGGGGCGGAATCGACGGCCTGGGTCATGCGGGTGCTCCTGGTGGGTCACGACGGGTGGAACGGGTGTGGCGCAGGACGCGCAGACAGGCCAACTCCCTGAGTGGATGCGATTATTCCGCTTCGCTCCGACATCCGCAGGTGAACGATCGGTGCCGAGCACGCCGGTCGTCGGCGCAGCTCCCACGCACGTCCACTCAGTGCAGGATCGCGAACCCGTCGGCGTCGCCGTGCGGCACGACCGACCGCAGGCTGACGTCGGTCACCGTGGCCGACGGCGGACCGGTGCGCAGGCACTCGACCAACGAGTCCACGGCGACCGAGGGTCCCTCGGCCTCGACCTCCACCGTGCCGTCCCAGAGGTTCCTCGCGTAGCCGACGAGGTCGAGCCCGTCCGCCTTCCGAGCGGTCCAGTACCGGAAGCCGACCCCCTGGACCGTCCCCGACACCACGGCATGCACCCTCGTCACCGTCGTCATGTCCTCCACGCTAACCGCGACGGCCCCTCGGGAGTTTTCGGCCCCGTGACGATCTGTTTCCGGCTCGTGACGAGCGCACCGCGTCGGCAGTGATAGTGTCATCACAACCCGAACACTTCGAGTCAGATTGACACTATCTCCACCATGGACGAAGCAGGCATCCGCGTCGCGGTCTCCACCGTGATCGTCGCACTGCGCCCGCACCCCGACACCGGGGCCCCGGCGCTGTGGATGCCGCTCGTCCGACGCGTCGCCGAACCGTTCGAGGGTTCCTGGGCGCTCCCCGGCGGCTGGGTCGGCGACGACGAGGGCCTCGAGGACTCCGCGGCCGCCCGACTGCGTGAGACGACGAACGTCCAGCCGCGGTACCTCGAGCAGCTCTACGCGTTCGGTGACGTCGGACGCTCCCCGAGCCGCGTGGTGTCGATCGTCTACTGGGCACTCGTGCACCCGGACGAGGCGAACGTCGTGCCCGACGACTGGAACGTCCGGTGGTTCCTGGCCGACGAGCACCCGCCGCTCGCCTTCGACCACGACCGCATCGTCGAGTACGCCCTGTGGCGGCTGCGCAACAAGATGTCCTACTCGCGGATCGCGCAGGCGTTCCTCGGTGACCGCTTCACCCTCGCCGAACTCCGCGGCGTGTACGAGGCGGTGCTCGGCCGTGCACTCGACCCCGCGAACTTCCGTCGGCAGGTCGAGAAGACCGACGCGGTCCTGCCGACCGACGAGACCACGAGCGGGGGTCGGCACCGTCCGGCCCGGCTGTACCGCTCGAACCCCGACCTGGCCTACGCGGACAACGGCCCGCTGCAGACCGGGGCCGATCAGCACCAGCAGCGGAACCGATAGGAAGCCCCGTGTCCATCGCCACGACGATCGAACTCATCTCCAACGGCAAGGCCGGCGGCAGCACCTGCACGCCCGACCTCGCGATGCCGACGTGGGACTTCGACTCCCGCCCCGGGTACGGCCCGGGGTCGTCGATGTCCGACGTCATCCCGACGAGTGCCCCGCGCCAGGGTGTCCTGCCCGACGAGTACAAGACGGCCCCGACCGACGAGCTCCACGAGCGCATCGAGCGGGCGAAGGCCACCCTCGGCGACCGGGTCGTCGTCCTCGGGCACTTCTACCAGCGCGACGAGGTCGTCCGGCACGCGGACTTCCTCGGCGACTCGTTCCAGCTCGCGAACGCCGCCCTGACGAAGCCCGACGCCGAGGCGATCGTGTTCTGCGGCGTGCACTTCATGGCCGAGACCGCCGACATCCTGGCGCGCGACGACCAGCGCGTGATCCTGCCGAACCTGGCCGCCGGCTGCTCGATGGCCGACATGGCCGACATCGACAGCGTCGAGGCCGCGTGGGCGGAGCTGACCGCGGTGTACGGCACCGAGCCCGACGCCGACGGCCGCGTCCCCGTGATCCCGGTCACCTACATGAACTCCGCCGCCGACCTCAAGGCCTTCTGCGGTCGCAACGGCGGCATCGTGTGCACCTCGTCGAACGCCGCGACCGTGCTCGAGTGGGCCTTCGAGCGTGGGCAGCGCGCCCTGTTCTTCCCCGACCAGCACCTCGGCCGCAACACCGCGAAGGCGATGGGCATCAGCACCGGCCTGATGCCGATGTGGAACCCCCGGAAGCCCCTCGGCGGCAACGAGACGAGCGACCTCGAAGCGGCGAAGGTCATCCTCTGGCACGGCTTCTGCTCGGTGCACCGCCGCTTCACCGTCGAGCAGATCGACCAGGCCCGCCGCGAGCACCCGGGCGTGCAGGTCATCGTGCACCCGGAGTGCCCGATGGCCGTCGTCGACGCCGCCGACCACGCCGGCAGCACCGACCTGATCCGGAAGACCGTCGCCGCGGCCACCGAGCCGACGACGTTCGCGATCGGCACCGAGATCAACATGGTGAACCGGCTCGCCGCCGAGTACCCGCAGCACACGATCTTCTGCCTCGACCCGGTCGTCTGCCCCTGCTCGACGATGTACCGGATCCACCCGGGCTACCTCGCCTGGGTGCTCGAGGCACTCGTCCGCGGCGAGGTCCTCAACGAGATCGTCGTCCCTGCCGACGTGCAGGCCGACGCCAAGGTCGCGCTCGAGCGCATGCTCGCCGCCAAGCCGCGCGGCTGAGACGCGGACCCGACCGAACGAGGGAGACCACCGTGCACGTCGTCATCGTCGGCTCCGGCATCGCCGGCCTGACCGCAGCGATCCGCGCCAGTGCCCTGCACGACGTCACCCTGGTGACGAAGGGGGCGCTCGCCGACAGCGCCACCGCGTACGCCCAGGGCGGCATCGCGGTGGCGCTCGGTGCCGACGACTCCGCGGCGCTGCACCAGGCCGACACCCACGTCGCCGCGGCGGGCAGCGCCGACGCCCGGGCCGTCGAGGTCCTGTGCACCGACGGGCCGGCCCGCGTCCGCGACCTGCTCGCCCTCGGGGTGCCCTTCGACCGGTCGTCGGACCCGGCGACCCTCGACCGGTACGGCGACGACCTCGCCCGCGGGCGAGAAGCTGCGCACGGCCGGTGGCGCGTCGTGCACGCCGACGGTGACGCGACCGGAGCCGCCATCGAACGCACCCTCATCGCGGCACTGCACCGACGGCACGTCACGATCCTCGAGCGCACGAGCCTGACCGACCTGGTCGTCCGCGGCGGCGTGGTCGTCGGCGTCGACGTCCTCGACCTCCTCGGGGAACCCCGCCGGCTCGACGCCGACGCCGTCGTCATCGCGTCCGGGGGAGCCGGACACCTGTACCGCGAGACGACGAACCCGCTGGTCGCGACCGGTGACGGGGTCGCCGCCGCCTGGCGTGCCGGTGCCGTCCTCGCCGACCTGGAGTTCGTCCAGTTCCACCCGACACGGCTGGCCGTCCCCGGTGGCGGACTGGTGTCCGAAGCCGTCCGCGGTGAGGGCGCCGTCCTCCGTGACGCCGCCGGGCACCGCTTCATGACCGACGTGCACCCGGACGCCGAGCTCGCCCCGCGTGACGTCGTCGCGCGGGGGATCGCCGCCGCGGTGCGCGACCAGGGCGGCGCACCCGTGTTCCTCGACGCCACCGGCCTCGACGCCGGGTTCCTGGTCACGCGGTTCCCCGGACTCACCCGGGCCACCCGCGCCGCCGGGTTCGACTGGACCCGCGAGGGCGTCCCGGTCGCACCGGCCGCGCACTACTCGATGGGCGGCATCGCCACCGACGCCGAGGGCCGCACCAGCCTGCCCGGACTCCTCGCCGTCGGTGAAGCCGCCTGCACAGGGGTCCACGGCGCCAACCGGCTCGCCTCGAACTCGCTGCTCGAGGGACTCGTCTTCGCGGTCCGCGCAGCGGACGCGGTCGCCGCACCGCGACCCGGCCTGCTCCGCCTGCGCGGGGACGCGGGTCTCCACGTCACCAGCGTGCCCCGAGCGGCTGACGCGATCCGTTCCTCCCGTCCGACCCTGCCTGGAGGCGCGACCCACCTCGACGACCTGGGTGCGGTCCGGCAGGCGGTCCAGTCCGTCATGACGGACCGCGTCGGGCTGCTCCGGGACGCCGTCGGGCTGGCCAGCGCGCGCCGCGACCTCGACGCGCTGACCGCGCCGACCGCGCCGACCGGCGGCGTGCGCGAGCACGAGGACCGTGCGCTGCTCGACCTGGCGCGACTCGTCGCGCTCGCCGCCGAGGCCCGCACCGAGTCCCGCGGGGCGCACGCCCGCACCGACCACCCCGGCACCGACCCCACCGCCCCGGCCTCGTACGCCTGGGTCGCCGACCACACCGACGCACACCCCGACGAGCACACGGATGAACGCACGGACGGCTCCGCAGCCGTCCCGCAGGAGGTACCCGCATGACCACCGACCCCGGCACCATCCCGCCGCACGCGCTCCGTCGCGTGATCGAGACCGCGCTCGAGGAGGACGCACCCTGGGGCGACGTCACCAGCGAGACCCTGATCCCCGCCGAGGCGACCGCGACCGCGACCCTCGGCGCGCGCGAGCCCGGCGTGCTGAGCGGCGGGGCGGTGTTCGTCGCCGTGATGCACGCCGTCGACCCGGCGATCCACGCCGTCGTGCACGTCGCCGACGGCACGCGCTTCGTCGCGGGCGACGTCCTCGCGACCGTGACCGGGTCGGCACGTGCCGTGCTGCGGGCCGAGCGGGTCGCCCTCAACCTGGTGCAGCGGATGTCGGGCATCGCGACGACCACCGCGGCGCACGTCGCTGCCGCCGCGGGCACCTCGGCGCGGATCGTCGACACCCGGAAGACGACGCCCGGCCTCCGAGCACTCGAGCGGTACGCCGTCCGGTGCGGCGGCGGACACAACCACCGCACCTCGCTCTCCGACGCCGTGCTCGCCAAGGACAACCACCTGGCGGTGCTCCTGGCCGGCGGGATCGGCATCGGCGACGCGATCGCCCAGGCCCGCCAGCGGCTCGGGCACACCGTGCACGTGGAGGTCGAGGTGGACCGGATCGACCAGATCGAACCCGTCGTCGCGGCGGGGGTCGACACGATCATGCTCGACAACTTCACCCCGGACGAACTCGTGACCGGGGTCGGCATCGTCGCCGGACGCGCGCTCGTCGAGGCCTCGGGAGGCGTGTCGCTCGACACCGTCGCGGCGATCGCGGCCACCGGCGTCGACGTCATCTCGGTCGGGGCGCTGACCCATTCGGCGCGGGCGCTCGACCTCGGGCTCGACATCGACGTCGCGGTGCCGGTGCGGGACTGAGCGTGTTCTACCTGGACCGCGCCGCCACCACCCCGGTCCGCCGCGAGGTGCTCGAGGCGATGTGGCCGTACCTGACGGGGGTGTTCGGCAACCCCTCGTCGACGCACGGGGTCGGGGACGAGGCCGCGCGGGGACTCACCGCCGCACGGGCCGCCGTCGCCGGGGTGCTCGGGTGCCGGCCCGCCGAGGTCGTCTTCACCACCGGCGGCACTGAGGGGGCGAACACCGCGATCAAGGGGATCGCCCTCGCCGCGCCCCGCGGTCGGCACGTCGTCACGAGCGCCATCGAGCACGAGGCGGTGCTGGAGAGCTGCGCGTACCTCGCCCGCTTCCACGACTTCGACGTCACCGTGCTGCCCGTCGGCCCGGACGGCCGCGTCGACCCGGCGGTGCTGCGCGCGGCACTCCGCCCGGACACCACGCTCGTCTCGATCGCGCACGCCGACAACGAGATCGGCACCGTGCAGGACGTCCCCGCGCTCGCGGCGGTGGCGCACGAGGTCGGGGCGCGGTTCCACACCGACGCCGTGCAGTCCGCGCCCTGGCTGCCGATCGGTCTCGGGGTGCTGGGCGTCGACGCGCTGTCGTTGTCCGGGCACAAGCTCGGTGCCCCGAAGGGCACCGGCGTGCTCGCCGTGCGCGCCGGCGTCCCGCTCGAGCCGCTGCTGCACGGCGGGGGACAGGAACGGGGGCGGCGGTCCGGTACCGAGGACGTGGCCGGTGCCGTGGCGGTGGCGACCGCCCTCGGGCTGGCGGCGGAGACGGTGCGGTCGGGGGAGGGCACCGCGACCACCGTGCGCGACGCGGTGCTCGACGGCGTGCTCGCCGCGGTCCCCGGCGCGTTCGTCACCGGGTCGCGGGAGCACCGGCTGCCCGGGCACGCGTCGTTCTGCTTCCCGGGCGTCAACGGCGAGACCGTCCTGCTCGAGCTCGAGCAGCGCGACGTGGTGTCGTCGTCGGGCAGTGCCTGTGCCGCGGGCAGCACCGAGGCCTCCCACGTGCTCACGGCGCTCGGGATCCCCGAGGACGTGGCGCGCACCGCGCTCCGCCTGACGTTCAACGCGGTCCTGACGGCCGATGACGTCCCGGTCGTCGTCGGGGCCGTGGCCGAGGCTGTGGCAACCGTCCGTGCCCTCGGCTGAGGTGTACTAGACGTTCTACTCCATCTCTGGGTACGTGTCCCCCCTTCTGCGGACAACCGATCTGCGTCAGAGTGTCGTCATGGCAAACGCGATGATGACCCGGACACGACGGGACGACCGCTTCCGAGCGGTGCAGCTCCTGCCGGCGCCGGCCACCCTCGTCGCGCTCGCCCTGGCAGCGCAGCACGACCTCGGCACGGCCCCGCTCGGGATCATCGCCGTGGTCGGAGCGCTCGCGACCGCCGGGAGTGCCCTGCTCCCGATGGTCCGGCCAGCCGCCGCCCACCGGTCGATGCCCGCACCGACCGAGACGGACCGGTACCGAGAGGACACCGAACACCCTTGAGGTCCACCACCGTGCGGTTCCCCTGAACCGAGCCGCGCGGTGGACCCAGACCGGATGTCGACCCCCTGATCGACGTCCGGCGCGGGGCGCGACGTTCCCCCTGTCGTCGTGTCCCGCCGTACACCGCGATCCCGCCGTGGGTCGACGTCCGCACCCCTGAGCGGCGTCGGTTCCCCTGCAGCCCACGGCGGGATCCGGTTCCCCGGTAGCGTCGTCGCATGCCCTCGTACCGCGCGACCCTGGCGATCGGTGCCCTCGCACCCGGCACCGCCCCGGACGCCGTCCTGCCCGCCGCGGCCGCCCTCGTGCGCGAACACGCCGTGGTCGAGGCCGAGGACGTCCGGCTGCTCCGTGGTGTCCCCTGTGCCGTCGTGCGCTTCGAGGCCGAGGACGACCGTGCCGCCGCGGCCGTCCGCGACGCCGCAGTCGACGGGCTGCGGGACGTGGTCGAGATCCGCTCCGACGTCGTCACCCGGCGCGAGGGCGGTCGCTGGATCCCCGTCGCCTGACCGCCGGGCGGTCGCCTGACGGTCAGGCGGTGTGCGTCGCCGGTTCGGGGGTCCCCGGCCAGACGTAGTCCAGGTCGTCCGGCACTTCCGGGAACAGCTCCCGGTAGTGCTCCGGCGCCTTCTGCACGAGCTTCGAGCGGTGCGAGACGTGCAGGGCCTCGTCGTCGTTCCACGGCGGGACCGGCACGTCGCCGCGCTCGTACGCCGCCAGGTCCTCCGGCACACGGCCCAGGTCGAGCAGGGTCTTCTCGAGACACGTGTCGGCGTACCCGCGCTCGGCCCAGACGCGGCACGTTGCCTCCTGGTACGCCATCAGCGCCGGACGGTAGCCGCGCCACATCGCCGTCACCGGGTGGTGCTGCCAGCCGTAGTCGGGGAGTGTCAGTGCGCGCATCACCTGCAGGGTCTCGACCCGCTGCTTGCCGAGCCGCCGGTCGTCGAGGACCTCGGCGGATGCCCGGAAGTCGGCGAACGGCAGGAAGGTCTGCATGGCGCGGACGCTACCCCGACCGACTGGCACCCGACACATGTCGTCACGAACGTGCCGCCCGCCCCGGCAGCGTGTGAGCATCGACCGCATGAGCGGAGAACTGGTCGTCGGCGTCAGTGGCAGCCCATCGGACCCCTCGCGGACCTCGACCCTGGTCGCGGCGACGGTGGCCCGGTTGGCCGAGGAGATCGACGGTGCCCGGACCGAGACGATCGAGATCGGCCCGCTGCTGGCCGACCTCGGAGCGGCCTCGGGTCGCGAGACGATGTCCGACCGCACCCGCCGGGCACTCGAGACGGTGGAGGCCGCGGACGTGCTCGTCGTCGGCAGCCCGGCCTTCCGGGCGGCCTACTCCGGTGCCTTCAAGCTGTTCTTCGACTGGGTCGGCCAGTACGACCTCGTCGACACCCCGGTGCTCCTGACCGCCACCGGTGGCAGCGACCGGCACGCCCTGCTCGTCGAGCACCAGATGCGCCCGCTGTTCGGGTTCTTCCAGTCCACGACCCTGCCGCTCGGGGTGTTCGGCAACGAGCGCGACTTCACCAAGCGCGAGGGTGGCTACGACATCGCGAGCGTCGACCTCGAGCTCCGCATCGACCAGGCCGTGCGCCGGGCCGTGCCGCTCATCCGCGGCGGCTTCGCCACCGCCGGCCTGACCGACGTGCGGCGCCCCGCCGAGTTCTGATCCTCGTGCGCGCGCCCGGCTCTTCCGGGCGTCCCTGGTGGTTCCGGGCGTCCCTGGTCGAAAGTTCTCACCAGGTATGCCCGGAACCACCAGGCATCGCGCGTGCCATGGGAAGGAACGGGCGCGACCCAGCGTGACCAGCAGGCGGACGGGAGGCCCGTGGCGACGCCCGCCACGGGCCTCTCCCCACCGGCACGGCCGGTCGGCCGCTGGCGCGTCCGCCCGGTACCGGCGGCGTGGGCCCAGTCCGTCGTTGGCTCAGCCGAGCAGGGACGCGACGTGTGCGACCGCCAGGCGGTAGCCGTCGGCGCCCGCGCCGGCGATGACCGCCGTCGCGGCGGTGGCGACGTGGTCGACGTGGCGGAACGGCTCGCGCTTCCACGTGTTCGACAGGTGCACCTCGACGACGGGGACCCACAGAGCCTCCACCGCGTCGTGCAGCGCGACCGAGGTGTGCGCGTAGGCGGCGGGGTTGATGACGACCGCGGCGAAGTCGTCGAGGGCCTCGTGCAGCCACTCGACCAGCTCGCCCTCGCGGTTCGTCTGGCGGAAGTCGGCCTCGAGCCCGTGCACGGCCGCCTCGGTGTGCACGATCGCCTCGATCTCGGCGAGCGTCACGGTGCCGTACTGCTCCGGGTCGCGGCGCCCGAGGATGTCGAGGTTCGGGCCGTTGAGGACGAGGATGCGCGACGCGTCGGTCATGGGCCGAGCGTAGCGAACCGGGGGAGCGGTGCGCGGCTCGGACGATGCATGTGCTGGCTATGTGAACGGTCACAAATCGGTGTAACGTCTCCGTCCGGGTCGGCAGAGTTGTCGACTGCAACACACTGACGTGGAGATGTGAATGGTTCTCGCTGCAGCGAACGAAGGGATCCGGCTCGACTTGGGCTGGGTCGACTACCTGATGATCATCGTGTACTTCGCGGTCGTCATCGGGATCGGGTTCACCGCCCGCAAGCAGGTCCGGACGAGCATGGACTTCTTCCTGTCCGGCCGCTCGATGCCGGCGTGGATCACGGGCCTGGCGTTCGTGTCCGCGAACCTCGGCGCCACCGAGATCCTCGGCATGGCGGCCAACGGTGCCCAGATCGGCATGGCCACCCTGCACTACTACCTCGTCGGCGCCGTGCCCGCGATGGTGTTCCTCGGCCTCGTGATGATGCCGTTTTACTACGGCTCGAAGGTCCGCTCCGTGCCGGAGTTCATGCTGCGCCGCTTCGGCAAGGCGCCGCACCTGGTGAACGCGATCGCGTTCGCGGTGTCGAACGTGCTCATCGCGGGCATCAACCTGTACGCGATGGCCATCGTCATCGAGGCCATGCTCGGCTGGCCGGAGTGGCTGGCGATCATCGTCTCCGCCGGCTTCGTGCTCGTCTACATCACCCTCGGCGGGCTCTCGAGCGCGATCTACAACGAGGTCATGCAGTTCTTCGTGATCATCGCCGGGCTCATCCCGCTGACGATCGTCGGTCTGCACCGCGTCGGCGGCTGGGACGGCCTGTCGAAGGCCATCACCGAGACCCAGGGCGTGCAGCACCTGCAGGCCTGGGCCGGCACCGGCTTCGGTGACGTCACCAACCCGATCGGCGCCAACTGGCTCGCCATCGTGCTCGGCCTGGGCTTCGTGCTCGGCTTCGGCTACTGGACCACGAACTTCACCGAGGTGCAGCGTGCGTTCTCGGCGAAGAACATGTCCGCGGCCCGCCGCACCCCGCTCATCGCCGCGATCCCGAAGCTCTTCATCCCGGCCATCGTCGTGATCCCGGGCCTCATCGCCGCGGCCGTCGTGGGCAACCAGTTCGCCGACGGCACGCTGACCTACAACGACGCGATCCCGAAGCTCATCCAGATGTACCTGCCGACCGGTGTGCTCGGCATCGCGGTGACCGGTCTGCTGGCGTCCTTCATGGCCGGCATGGCGGCGAACGTCTCGTCGTTCAACACCGTCTTCACCTACGACATCTGGCAGCGCTACATCCGCCCGAACATGCCCGACCTGCACTACCTGAAGACCGGCCGCTGGGTCACCGTCGTCGGCGTCGTGGTCGGCATCGCGACCGCGTTCATCGCGGCCCAGGCGTCGAACATCATGACGTACATGCAGACGCTGTTCTCGTTCTTCAACGCACCGCTGTTCGCCGTGTTCATCCTCGGCCTGCTGTGGAAGCGCATGACGACGCAGGGTGCGCTCTGGGGCTACGTCCTCGGCATCGTGACCCCGACGATCACCTGGATCGCCTACCTGGTGAACCCGGACCTGTTCGCCACCGCGACCGCGGAGACCCTGTACGGCGCGATCATCTCGTTCGTCACCGTGCTGGTCGTCGGCTTCGTCGTCTCGATGCTCACCAAGCCGAAGGACGAGAAGGAGCTCGGTGGACTCGTCTACGGCGTGGGCAAGATCGACCTGCACGGCGACTCGGTCGCGACGGACACCGCCTGGTACCGCTCGCCCGCACTGCTCGGCACCGTCGCGCTCGTCCTGTGCGTCGTCCTGTACCTCCCGTTCCTCTGATCCGCGAAGGAGACCACTTCTCATGAGTGACACCACCACCCCCGGCGCGATGACCGAGGAGCAGAAGGCAGCCCTCGTCCGCTCCACCCGCCGACTCGACCTGCGCCGCATCCTCGGCGGCCTGTTCGTCCTGTACGGCGTGATCACGACCATCGTCGGGATCGTGCACTGGAACACCGACCCCGAGAAGACCGGCGGGATCCACATCAACCTGTGGGTCGGGATCTCGCTGCTCATCGGCGGCGGCCTGTTCTTCCTCTGGGACCGCCTGAACCCGGTGCCCGCCGAGGACATCATCGGCCAGGCCGAGGGCGAGTCGCACCAGCGTGCCGCGGGCGAGGGGCGCGAGCTGGCCTGAGGCTGCTTTGGTCGGGCGTCCCCGGCCTGACGCTGAACGACGAAGCCGCTGTCGGACGACAGCGGCTTCGTCGTTTCCGGCCGCGGCGGCCGGCGCCTTGACCCGGGCCGAGCGTTGCGGGTAGCATTGATATGTCGATCGGGTGCTGCTCGGTCGAAAGTGATCCTCGGATGTCCTGCAGCCAGCGCGGGCCCGAGGATTTGCGCTTTCGGGGGCTTCCGTCAGGAGACCAGGATCGGGCTCGACAGTCCGTGATCTCCGGCGAGGCCGGCAACATGAGCCCCGCAGGCGATGTCAGCCAACGCGAGGAGCGGCTCCTCGGACGGGTTGAGGTGCTCGAACCGCACTCCGTGACCGACTCCACGATCGCGGAGCGCATCGAACATCGCTCGGTCATCCTTGTCCCGAGCGGGTCCGCGTGTCTCGAGGACCACGTGCCCGACCTTTCGCAGCTCCAGTTCGTGCACGAGGCGTTCGATGCACCGTCTTCGCCGACGTTCCGTCCGTGCCACGGCGCCGTCGTACCGGACCACGATGACGGCCACCGCATGCCGGAGGAGATCGAGCCACGAGATGCGCTGGCTCGGCAGTGCCTCGTACCAGTGCAGCTTCCGCATCCGCCTCGGAGTCGCCGCTCGGACGTCAGCACGCGCGGCGTCGCTGATCGAGACTGAGATGATCACCGCCGCGAGGACGTACGCGGTGTGGTCCCGTCCACCACCGGGTTCTGACTCGTCCACGTACGCCCGCATCCGGCCAGCATATTGTGTACCGGTTGGTTCCCCCACGAAACGGTTGCGCGCTGGACCGGGTGGGGCCAGGTTGAGCGTGACGAAAGGAACCGCCATGGACACGATGGTCTTCATCAACCTGCCCGTCACGGACCTCGAGCGCTCGAAGGCGTTCTACGAGGCGCTCGGGTACTCGATCAACCCGGCGTTCAGCGACGACACCGCGGCGTGCGTGGTGGTGTCCGACACGATCTCCGTCATGATCCTGACGACAGCGAAGTTCGCCGAGTTCACGGACAAGACGATCGCCGACGCCGACACGATCGAGGTCATCAACTCACTCAGCGCCCCGTCGAAGGAGGACGTCCACCGCATCGTCGACGCCGCGGTCGCCGCCGGCGGCATCGAAGACCGCCCGGAGATGGACCTCGGCTTCATGTACCAGCGGAGCTTCACCGACCCGGACGGACACCGCTGGGAGTACGTGTGGATGGACGAGCAGGCGACGCAGGACGGCCCGCCCGCCGAGTGAGTGATCGGCTGTCGGCGGCGCCCGCCAGGATGGTCGCATGAGCACCGAGCCCGTCGACGCCCCGCCCGTGCCCGACCTCGTCACCGGCGACGACGGCCTCGCCCGGCCGGTCTGGGCGTCGTCGGACGAGCTCCTCCGCGAGTACTACGACACCGAGTGGGGCATGCCCGTCCGCGACGAACGCGGGGTGTTCGAGCGGCTCTCGCTCGAGGCGTTCCAGTCCGGTCTGTCGTGGCGCACGATCCTCGCCAAACGACCGGCGTTCCGGGCCGCCTTCGCGGACTTCGACGCCGACACTGTCGCAGCCTTCGGCGAGGACGACGTCGCACGGCTCATGGCCGATGCCGGGATCGTCCGGAACCGCGCGAAGATCCTGGCGACGATCACCAACGCGAACGCCACCATCGCCCTGCGGCAGGACGGCGGCCTCGCCGACTTCGTGTGGTCGTTCCGGCCGGCGACCACGCCCGAGCCGCGGTCGTCCGCCGAGGTCCCGACGAAGTCGGACGAGTCCCTCGCCCTGTCGAAGGCGCTGCGGAAGCGCGGCTTCGCCTTCGTCGGACCGACGACGATGTACGCCCTGATGGAAGCGCTCGGCATCGTCGACACCCACCTGATGGGCAGCCACCGGCGCGGGACCTCCGGCATCTGGGGCTGACAGGCGAGCCCAGTCCAGCCCAGGAGCACGAGCAAGCACGAGCCAGCCCGCCCATGACGCACGTCCTCGCCGGGACTATGGTCACGACATGGCCGACGACATCCGGATCGCGTTCCTGCTGTTCCCGCACCTGACCCAGCTCGACCTGACCGGTCCGGCGCAGGTCCTCAGCCGCGTGCCCGGCGCACGCGTCGAGTACGTTGCGGCGACGCTCGACCCGGTGCCGAGCGACTGCGGCTTGGCGCTCGTCCCCACCGTGACGATCAGGGATGCAGGCCCCGCGGATGTGCTCGTGGTGCCCGGTGGTGACGGTGCCTTCGACGCGATGCTCGACCCGGACGTCGTGGCCTTCGTGCGGCGCCAGGCCGAGCACGCGACGTGGATCACCTCGGTGTGCACCGGGGCCTTCGTGCTCGGCGCCGCCGGGCTGCTCGCCGGCAGACGCGCGACCACCCACTGGGCCTCGAAGCCGATGCTCGAGGCCTTCGGCGCGCAGCCCGTGGACGCCCGGATCGCCCGGGACGGCGCCGTCGTCAGCGCCGCCGGGGTGAGCGCGGGCATCGACATGGCGCTGTGGCTCGCCGCCGAGCTCGCTGGACAGCCCGCGGCCGAGGCGATCCAGTTGCAGATCGAGTACGACCCGCAACCGCCCTTCGACCAGGGATCGGCTGAACGCGCAGACGCCGTCGTCGTCACCCGGGCCCGCGCAGCAGCCGAGGAATCGCGCGGCGCGAGGGTGACCCGCGCCGCCGCAGCCGTCCTGCGCTGACGCGGACCTTCGGACGGTCACGAATCCCCGCTGGTCTCCGCCGAGTGGTCACGACACGTCGTTCCGGGCGCGGCCAGTCGACACTTCGTGACCGCTCGGGGCCATGCACGCGGGGTGTTGTGACCCGAGCAGCCGCAGCAGCAGCCGCCGCCGCGCGGCCGCCGCGCGCTAGACCAGCGGCTTCCGCATCTGCGCCGACGTCACCTGGTACCCGAGCGCCGCGTAGAGCTCCTGCGCCCCGGTGTTGTAGCCGAACACGTTCAGCCCGATGCTCGTCGCGCCGTGTTCCGCAGCGGCGCGGTGCCCGAGCTCGAGCGCCCGCCGTGCGTGCCCACGGCGCCGGTGTGCCTCGTCGATCTCGACGTTGAACACCCACCAGTCGGTGCTGCCCGGCGTGAGCGGTCCGATCCACAGGTACCCGATGACGGTGTCGTCCTGGTCGGTGACGTCCCACACGAGGTGCCCGTCGGCGGGGGACCCGCCCGGGAACCAGCGGTCCCGTGACTGCTGCTCGTTCGCCTCGGCCTGCTCGCGGGTCTCGCCCGCCTGCATCCGCGACTCGACGTACTCGGCCATCGTGCGCTGGAGCCAGGCCGGGAGGCGCGTGGCCGGCATCAGTGCCAGCCGCGTGTCCGTCATCGGTTGCCCTTGGAACCCCGGCTCGGCTTGCCGCGCATCTTGCCGCGTCCGGGTGTCGGCCCCTTGCCGGTGTTCGACTTCTTGCCGGCGCCGGACTTGCCGCTGCCGGGCGACTTGGCCTTGGCCTTGCCGCCGGCGCCGCCGGCGCCCTTGGACCCCGACGCACCCGACCCGCCGGACCCACCCGACCCGCTGGACGCACCCTTGGCACCCGACCCGGCCTTGGCGCTGCCACGAGCCGGACGCGAGTCGTCGTCGGCGTCGCGATCCGGGCCTCCTGGCTGGCGCGAACTGTTGGCGGTCCGCCCGCGCACCACGCCGATGAACTCCTCGGTGGTCTCGGTGGCGTCCTCGTCCCGCCAGACCAGCGCGATGCGCGTGCCCTCGGCGTCCATGAGCGGACGACCGACCAGGTCCTTGCGGCTGGCGGCGCGGAACAGCGACTGGGGGAGCACGACGACGCCGACGTTCGCCTCGACCAGGTCGAGCGATCCGTCGATGTCGGCCGGCACCGGGCCGGCGTCGATCACGTGCACCTCGGCGTCGGCGAGGTCGACCTCGGCGAGTTCGGCGAGGGGGGAGTCCTTGGGCATCGCGACGACGGCCGTCTCGGTCCAGAGCGGGATGGCGTTGTGCTGCTCGGACACGGGCATGCGTGCGAAGACCATGTCGGCCTCGCCGGCCAGCGTGTCGTCGACGTCGTCGGCGCCGATCGGCCGCAGCCGGAGCTCGATGGAGGGGAAGCGTTCCCGCCAGACACGGGCCCACTTTGCGGGGGAGACCCCCGGCACGAAGGCGATGGTGAAAGCCGCGGTCATGCAGACGAGCATAGGGGCCGTACCCTTGTCCTCATGGCGCAGGAACAGACCATGAAGCCCGAGACGGCTGCGAAGAAGCTCGGCATCTTGCTGACGGCGGCTCCGGAGTCCTTCCAGAGCGCTCCCCTCACGCGGACCGCCTTCGACGAGCTCCGCACCGAACCCCCGACCTGGCTCGAGGACCTCCGACGCGACGGCCCGCACCCGCGACCCGTCGTGGCGCAGAAGCTCGGCATCTCCATCTCCGGCCTGAGCCGTGCGGGGATCGACGACGCACTGACCACGGCGGACATCAAGACGCTGCTCGAGCAGAAGCCCGAGTGGCTCGTCCGTGAGCGTGCGACGCAGGCCGCCGTGCACGCCGAGAACGCCCGCGTGAAGCAGGAGCGCGCCGCCAAGGCCGCTGCCCGCGCCGAGGACTGACCCCACCCCGCACCACTCCGCCGCACCGAGGACGCCCCACGTGCACGAGACCGTCGCCGACGCCATGCTCGTCGTACCGCAGTTCGCGTCGGTGTGCTGCATCGTCGGTGACCGCTACCGACCGCGCCCGGGCGTGATCGTGCCCGCGGGCGTGATGCTCGTCGCGATGCTGATGCCCGTCGTCGACGCCGGAGCGGTGTGGACCCTGTTCGCCGCGACCCTCCTGCTCCTGCTCGCACCGTTGCCCGTGATGCGTCGCCGTCGCGCCGACGGTCGCCGCGCGGAGCCGATGGACGTCCACCGCGCGCTCTCCGCCGTCGTGATGGCCGGGATGCTGCTGATGGGCCACGCCTCGGGCGTCGCCGGCGACCACGCGGGGCACGGCATCGCGCTGTCCGCGGTGCTCGGGGCCGGCGTGATCGGCTACTGCGCGTTCAGCGGCTGGCTGCTCCGGTACGAGTGGGGCCGCGAGGACCGGCGGGCCGTCCGCAGCGGCGAGGTCTTCGCGATGACCGTCGCCGTGGTCGGCATGACCCTGGCGATGTAGCGGAGCGCGCGCTGGCGGTCGCGGCCCCGCAGCCGGTCCGTCGGGTCCGTCAGTCGCGTGCGGCGCTGTCCGTCGGGGCGTCCGCCGCCTGCGTCACCCGCTGCTTCGCCGCCTGGATCGTGTCCTTCGGCACCGGCGGCACACCTCGCCGGATCCCGCGCAGGCCGACGACGAACAGGATCGCGGTCACGATCGCGAACACGACGAAGGTGATCCCGGTCGCCGCCCACAGCGGCAGCGCCAGGGTGAGCAGCGCCACCGCGAAGCCGGCCAGCGCGACCAGGGTCGTCAGGGCGAACCCGACGGCCACCCCGGTGAGCACCAGCCCGGTCTTCGCACCGCTCGCACGCTCGCCGATCTCGCGCCGCGCCGAGGCGACCTCCTCGCGCACGGCGCGCAGCACCGGCTCGAGGGCCTTCTGCACGAGTCCGGCGGTCACGGTGTCGCGGAACGACGGCCGTCCGGGAGCGGTGGTGTCGTCGTGGTCGGTGCTGCTCATGGGGTCTCCTGTCCGGGCGCGGCGGTCCGCGTCCCCTGACAGGACGCGACCGGTCCGATGATCGTCACGCTGACTCGCGTGCGCCCGGTGCGTTCCCAGGTTGCGCAACGGACGGGAGGCCCGCCCCGCGTCGTCGACGCTGGACGGGCCTCCCGGGTGGTCGGGCCCACGGCCCTACTCGGCGACCTCCTCGAGGTCGTCGATCCCACGGGCGGCGGCCGCTGCGCGGCGGGCACGCATCGACGGCGCGGCGACGGCGGCGAGCACGGCCACGACCGCCACACCGGTGCACGCCCAAAAGCCGATGGTGAAGGCGTCGTCGGTCGGCAGCCCCTGCGGCGTGCTGTGCGAGGTGATCAGCGCGGCGATGACTGCGGTGCCGACGCTCGAGCCGATGGTCCGGACGACCGTGTTGGCGCTGATGGCCTCACCGGTCTGGTTCGCGGGGACGCTCTCGATGATCGCGTTCGAGCAGGCGGCGAGGGCCATGCCGATGCCGATGCCGGTCAGGACGCCGGAGGCCACCACCTGCCACAGCTCGGCGTGTGCGATCGCCGGCAGCACGAACGCGGCGACGATGGCGAACCCGCCGATGAGCATCGGCGGCTTCGGGCCGACCTTGCGCACCAGGATGCCCGCGATGGGCCCGGCGACGACCATCATCACGACGGTCGGCAGCAGGAAGAGACCGGCCTGCGTGACGTCCTTGCCGAAGCCGTAGCCGAGCGCCGTCGGGAGCTGCAGCAGCGTCGGCACGAGGACGAAGGTGCCGAACATCGCGAACCCGAAGACGAGTGCGACGACGTGGGCGGTCCAGACGCCGCGGACCGCGAAGAGCCGGACGTCGATGAGCGGCTCGGCGACCCGGAGCTCGACCAGGACGAACACGACCAGTGCGACGGCGCCGAGGGCCAGCAGGCCGATGGTCTTGCCGTCGCCCCAGCCCCAGGTCTCGCCCTCGCTGACGGCGAGCAGGATGGCGACGAGCGACACCGCGAGGACGAACGTGCCGGCCATGTCCAGGCGACCGGGCTTCCGGACCGGGGACTCCGGCATCCCGAAGACCGCACCGAGCAGTGCGATGACGACGAGCACGGCGGGGAGCCAGAACAGCCAGTGCCACGACAGGTGCTCGACGATGGGCCCGGCCGCGACGATGCCGACACCGGCACCGATGCCGAAGATCGCCGACAGCAGACCGATCGTGACGCTGACCTTCTCCTTCGGCAGCTCGTCACGGACGATGCCGATCGACAGCGGCATCACGGCTCCGGCGGCACCCTGCAGCGCGCGCCCGACGATCAGGACGCCGAGGTTCGGTGCGAGGGCGGCGAGCACGGCGCCGACGAGCAGGATCGACAGCACGACGATCAGGACCTTGCGCTTGCCGATCATGTCGCCGAGGCGACCGAGGATCGGCGTGAGCACCGAGGCGGAGAGCAGGTACGCGGTGAGCACCCAGCTCGTCGCACTGGTGGAGGCGCCGAGGTCCTGCCCGATGGTCGACAGTGCCGGGGCGACCAGCGACTGCAGGACCGCGAAGGACAGGCCGCCGAGGGACAGGTAGACGATGATCGCCGTGCTGTTCGGCCGGCGTCCGTCGGTGGTGGGGTGCGAGCCGGTCCGTGGGCTCTGCATGGTGTCGGTCATCGTGCTCCGTGTCGTCGTGGTCGTCGATGTAAACAATTGCTGACATGACGAGCGTACGCGCTCGGTGGAGCATGTCAACGCTTGCTTACATCCCTGTGAGGCCCGGTAGGCTGCGCTCCATGAGCAAGGACGCCGCGGCCACCCGACTCCTGCTCGTGCAGGCCGCCCGGCGTCGGTTCGCCTTCGACGGGTACCGCGCGACGACCGTCCGCGACATCGCCGGGGACGCCGGGGTGAACGTCGCCCTGATCAACCGGTACTTCGGTTCGAAGGAGGGGCTCTTCCGCGCCTGTCTCGACCGCGTCGTGCGCGACCTCGGAGCCGAGGAGACGAGCCAGCAGGGCCTCGAACGGGCGCTGACCGGCATCATCACGCACATCGTGCGCGCCCCGACCGACGACGACTCCCTGCAGCTGATGCTCCTGCTCCGGTCCTCCGGCGACGACGGCGCCGATGCCATCCGCCGTGCGACGCTGCGCCGGTACGCCGAACGGCTCGCGGGCACGGTCGGCGGCGCTGGTTCCGAGGAGCTGCTCGTCCGTGCCGAGATCGCGCTGGCGGTGGTGCTCGGGATGTCGATGCTCCGGCAGTCCACCGCGGTGGAACCACTGGCATCCGCCGACGACGCCGTGGTGTCGGCCGCGCTCGAGGACGCCCTCCGCGCCCTGCTCGCGCCGTCGCGGTAGCGTCGAGGCGTGTCCGACCGTCCCGCACGTCGCCCCGACCCCGCTCCGCGCCTCGACGAGGTCGACGAGCGCATCCTCTGGACGCTGTCGGCCGACGCCCGGATCCCGAACAACCGGCTCGCGGCCGCCGTCGGCATCGCGCCGTCGACCTGCCTGGCACGGGTCCGTGCGCTCGAGGACGCCGGGGTGATCCGCGGCTACCGGGCCGAGGTGGACGTCGCCCGGCTCGGGTTCTCGATCGAGGCGATGGTGTCCGTCCGGGTGCACGCCGCGGCCCGCCACGAACTGCGGGACTTCGCCAAGCGCCTGCTGCGGGTGCCCGTCGTGCAGGACGTTTCGTTCCTGGCGGGGGACAAGGACTTCCTCGTCCACATCGCGTGCGAGTCGACCGAGCAGCTCCGGGACTTCGTGGCCGACGAGCTCAGCGGTGACCCCTCGGTGGCGACGACGCAGACGAACATCGTGTTCGAACGCCTCGTCGCCGACCGGGCCACCCAGGGCCGCTCCTTCGACGAACTCCGGCGCTGGCGGGCCTGACGCGCGAAAGCCCTGATCGGCGCGATCAGAACAGCGCCGTCGGGTCAGCGCTTCCGGGTCATCGGGATGTGCGGGATGCGGTCCTCCAGGTACTCGTCGCCCGAGCGCACGAAGCCGAAGCGGCCGTACCACTGCTCCAGGTGCGACTGGGCGCCGAGGGCGATGCTCGGCGAGCGCGACTCGGCGATCGCGGCCTCCATGAGCTGCGCGCCGAGGCCCTGGCCGCGGGCGTGCTTCGCGGTGGCGACCCGGCCGATGCGCTCGGTGCCGTCGGGCTCGCGGAGCAGCCGGAGCGTCGCGTCCACCGAACCGTTGCCGGCCCAGAACTGCACCGTGCCCGGCTCGAGGTCACGGCCGTCGATGTCGCCGTACGCGGCTTCCTGCTCGACGACGAAGACGTCCTGGCGGAGCCGCAGGATCTCGTGCAGCGTGACGATGTCCAGGTTGCGGGTCGGAGCGTTGAAGATCGAGACCACGGACGGCCCTTCCTGAGAATTTCTTCCGAAACAGGGTGTGTTCCGGACCGGATCGGCGTACATTGCCGGTCAACCACTCTACGTGCGCAGCCGAGATCAGGAGGTGAGCGCATGGACCACCCGTTGCGCGCACCCTGGCGCGCCGCACTCCGCATCGTCCTGCTGGGCGTCGGGACCCTCGCCGCCCTCGTGCTGCTGTCCCTGCTCCTCGGCGCGCGACCGGCCTCCGCCGCGACGACCTCTGCCGCACCGACCGAGCAGCGCGGACTCGTCGGCAGCGTCGTCGACGGCGTCGGTGGCACCGTGCAGGGCGTGACCGGCGAGGTCGGCAAGGTCGTCGGCGGCGTGACGGATCCCGTCCGCAAGGCCGTGTCGCCTGCACCTGCACCTGCACCTGCTGCGCCCGCTCCGGCCCCCGCGCCCGCACCTGCTCCGGTGCCCGCAGCGCCCGCACCGGCTCCCGCACCGGCACCCGCAGCCCCCGCTCCGGCTCCCGCAACCCCCGCGCCGTCGAGCCCCGCTCCGGTCGCGACCACCCCGGCTGCCGAGCCCACCACGACCGCCCCGGCGACCCACCCGGCCACGCGCCCGGTGCGACAGGTCGTCGACCAGGTGAGCAGCGCCTCCCGGCCGGTCACCGACACCGTCGCGAACGTCCTGCGCCCCGTCACCGGCACCGTGGAACGCGTCACCGACACGCACCCCGTGACCGAAGTCGTCGACACCGTCGACGACGTGGTCGGCAGCGTCCCGGTGGTCGGCACGGTCCTCGGCGACGACACCCTCGGCACCGTCACCGGTCCGGTCACGGGCCTGGTCGACGACACGCTCGGCTCGGTCGGCACGACCGTCGGCACCGTCCCCGACGTGGTCGAGGGCGTCGTCCCGTCCGTCGGCGGCACCCTGCCAGGAGGCACGGCCCCCGTCGTCGACGTCCCCGCGCTCCCGGTGGGCGGCGGTTCGAACCCGTCCGCCGGGCCCGTCCCGTCGGTGCCGGTCGCGAACGCACCCGTCCGGCCCGGAACCGTCGCCCCGCAGGGCGCCACGGTGCTCACCGCACCCGCGCCCGCACGCGTCGCCGATGCCGTGGGTGACCGCCCAGCAGGGCTCCGCCCGTCCGACCGGGTCGCTGCAGCTGCCACGACGGCAACGGTCGGCCCGGTCGTCCCGGCCGTCGATGTGCAGGACGCGACCCTCGGCGGACACGCGCTGCTCGTCCCCGCGGACGGCGAGGGCCACGGGCTCCCGTTCGACGGAGCCGACGACGGCGTGCTCGGTGGCAGCGCCTCCTCGACCTCCGGCGGCGCAGCAGCCGTCGGCATCGTCGGCTCGACCGACGACATCGTCTCCCTCGCCGCGGGGTCTCGCGGCACGCTCTCCGACGACGCAGTCCCCGCATCGGTCGTCGGCGAGCACGACGTCGCCCCTGACTGAGATCGGTGCGCCTGTCCGCCACGGCAGGCACGCACACATCCCGGCTGCGTCCGCGGTCGGTGACGATCTCGATCAGGGAGTACGACCATGAACAAGTACGTCTCCAGAGGGCTCTGGTTCGCCCTCTTCGTCGGCGGGCTCACGCTCGGCGGCACGGCTGCGGCGAACGCGGCCACGACATCCGGTGCCGACGGCACCGTCTCGGGCACCCAGGTGGCCCCTTCCGTGGACGCCCCGGTGTCCCTCGGTGGCAACGCGATCGCCGTGCTCGGCGACGCGGTGTCGACGGCGACGGGGTCCACGCCCGCCGCTCCGGCCCCGGCCCCGGCGCCTGCTCCGGCCACGACCGCTCCTGCCCCGAGCACCTCGGGCGAGGACGGCACGCTCTCGGGCACCCAGGTGGTGCCGGACGTCGCGGCACCGGTGACGGTCGGCGGCAACGCCGTGGCGGTCGCCGGTGACGCGGTCTCGGCCGCCGCACCCGCACCCGCGGCAGCTCCGGCGCCTGCAGCACCGGCACCGGCTCCTGCCGCTCCTGCCGCTCCCGCTCCGAGCACCTCGGGCGAGGACGGCACCGCTTCCGGCACCCAGGTCGCTCCGGCCGTGACCGTCCCCGTGACGGTGTCCGGCAACAGGATCGGCGTCCTCGGCGACGGCACCGCGACGTCGACCGCCCCGGCGGCGGCGACACCGGCGCCGGCTGCCGAAGCCCCGTCGGCGCCCACCACCTCGGGCACCGACGGACTGCTCTCCGGCACCCAGGTGACCGGTCTGGTCGACGTCCCGGTGACGATCGGTGGCAACGGCATCGGTGTCCTCGGTGACGGGACCGCGACGGGCACGGCGCCCGCTGCGGGCACGGGTACCGGAACTGCTCCGGCGGCCGGTGGTTCGACCTCGGGTTCGGACGGCACGGCTTCGGGTACGCAGGTGTCCCCGGTCGTCTCGATCCCGGTCACGGTGGCGGACAACGGCATCGGGCTGCTCGGGACGGGCACCGCGACGGGCACCGCGACCGCTGCGGGCTCGGGCACCGGGACCGCTCCGGCGGCCGGTGGTACCACCTCGGGTTCGAACGGCACGGCTTCGGGTACGCAGGTGTCCCCGGTGGTCGACGTCCCGGTGGCGATCGGTGGCAACGGCATCGGCGTCCTCGGTGACGGCACGAGCACCGGCGGCGCCACGGCTCCGGCCACCGGCACCACGACCCCGGCGGCCGGTGGTACGACCTCGGGTTCGGACGGCACGGCTTCGGGCACGCAGGTGTCCCCGGTCGTCGACGTCCCGGTGACGATCGGTGGCAACGGCATCGGCGTCCTCGGTGACGGCACGAGCACCGGCGGCGCCACGGCTCCGGCCACCGGCACGACGACCCCGGCGGCCGGTGGTTCGACCTCCGGCGACGGCGGCCTGCTCTCCGGCACCCAGGTCACCCCGGTGATCAGCCTGCCGATCACGATCGGCGGCAACGGGATCGGCATCGTCGGTGACGGCACCAGCTCCACCCCCGGCACCGGCACGAGCCCCGGGACCAACCCGGGCACCGACCCGGGCACGGACCCGGGCACGGACCCGGGCACGGACCCGGGCACGGACCCCGGTACCGACCCCGGTACGGACCCCGGTACCGACCCCGGTACGGACCCCGGTACCGACCCGGGCACCGTCCCCACCGACGGGACGGGCACCGACACCGGCACCACGCCCGGCACGGTGACCACCTCGGTAGGCGTGGGCGGCGTCGTCGAGCCGACCCGGGCCTCCACTGCGGGTGTGGTGACCACCACGACCGCTGCCACCAGCGGGGTCCGCACCAGCGCCGGGACCGTCGCGGCAGCAGCCGCGGCCGGTGACGGCCAGCCGGAGCTCGCCTACACGGGAGCCGGCTCGCCGGTCCTGCCCGCCGGGTTCGCGCTCCTGCTGCTCCTCGCCGGAGCGGGCACGCTCGTGCTCCGTCGCCGGCACTGACCGGCGGGTGATCGAGGGGCGTCACACCGTGGCGCCCCTCGTCACCGTGCCCAGGGGCGTGCGCGTTCCACGACAGAACACCGGAGGATCGACGGGTGTCCTGTCGGAACATGTCGGCGCATCGGATGCGTGTGCATGTTCCGACGGACCGCTCGTCGATCGACTCGTGCATCGTCGCAGTGCGGACGCCGGACGCGGACGCCGGACACCGCGGGTGCCACGTGCTCACCGCGCCCGGGGGAGACGCCCGGTTACGACGGCGCGGCCAGCGTGGCGCGGCCGTCAGCGGCCTGGGGTATCGTTCCGACTACGCAAGCGCTCCGGGGTCGGTGTAATTCCGAGCCGGTGGTGACAGTCCACGAACTGATGACGGGTGCGAACCCGACAGAGGTTGACCCGGTGGGATTCCGGGACCGACGGTGAAAGTCCGGATGGGAGGCGCGCTGGGCGGACAGGACGACCCCACGACCCGTGGGGTGCGACCCGTCCGTCGATGCCGACGATCGTCGAACGCCCCCGGAGTCCCGTTGAGAGGACACCAGTGTTCACCGGCATCATCGAGGAACTCGGCACCGTCACCGCCGTCGAGCAGCAGGGCGACTCCGTCGCGCTCACCGTCCACGGCCCCGTCGTCGTGCAGGACGCCCGGCACGGCGACTCGATCGCGACGAGTGGTGTCTGCCTGACCGTCGTCGAGCAGACCCCCGAGACCTTCACCGCCTTCGTCATGAAGCAGACCCTCGACATGAGCGCCCACGGTGCACTCCGGGTGGGTGACCGCCTGAACCTCGAGCGCGCCGCCTCAGTCGGTGACCGCCTGGGCGGGCACATCGTGCAGGGCCACATCGACGGCACCGCCACGGTGCTCGAGACGGCCGACGGTGACGGCTGGCGACGCGTGCGGTTCTCGCTCGCGCCCGCACTCAGCCCGCTCGTGGTCGACAAGGGCTCGATCGCGCTCGACGGCGTCTCGCTCACGGTCAGCGCGGTCTCACCCGAGGACACCGCGCCCGACGCGGCCTGGTTCGAGGTGAGCCTGATCCCCGAGACGCTCGAGGCGACGACACTCGGGCTCCGCGTGCCGGGTGACCGGGTGAACGTCGAGACCGACGTCCTGGCACGGCACGTCCGCCGCATGCTGCGGCTCGACGCCGCGGCGCAGTCGCTCGAGACCGTCGGATCGGAGGCCCGGTGATGGTCGCCGAGGCCGGTGCCGTCCCGCAGGCACTCGGGTTGTCGAGCATCGAGGCCGCGATCGCGTCGATCGCCGCCGGGCGCCCGGTGATCGTCGTCGACGACGAGGACCGCGAGAACGAGGGTGACGTCATCCTGTCCGCCGAGCTCGCCTCGCCGGAGTGGATCGCGTGGACCGTCGCGCACTCGTCCGGGTTCATCTGCGCGCCGCTCAGCACCGAGATCGCCGACGCCCTCGACCTGCCGCCGATGGTGGCGCACAACGAGGACGTCCGCGGCACGGCCTACACGGTCACCGTCGACGCCGCCGTCGGTGTGACCACCGGCATCAGCGCTCATGATCGCGCCCGTACGCTGCGGGTCCTCGCCGACCCGACCTCGGTGCGCGACGACCTGCACCGACCCGGACACGTGGTGCCCCTGCGCGCACGACCGGGCGGGGTCCGGGAGCGCGCCGGGCACACCGAAGCAGCGATCGAGCTCGTCACCGCAGCCGGGCTCCGGCCCGCTGCGGCGATCTGCGAGATCGTCGACGAGGACGGCAGCATGATGCGGCTGCCGGCGCTCGTCGCACTCGGGGCACGCGAGGGCGTGCCCGTCATCACCATCGCCGCGCTCGCCGAGTGGCTGGACGCGGCAGACCGGGCGGCGGCAGCGACCGCAGCGCCCACGGAAGGAACGACACGATGAGCGGAGCAGGCGCGGCGGACCGCGACCAGGTCGACGGCACCGGGATCCGGGTGGCCGTCATCGCCGGACAGTGGCACGACACCATCGCCGCGGGCCTGCTGGCCGGCGCACAGCGCGAGGTCGAGCGGCTCGGGGCGACGGCCGAGGTCATCCCCGTCCCCGGCAGCTTCGAGCTGCCCGTGGTCGCGAAGACCGCGCTCGAGGCCGGTTTCGACGCGGCGGTCGCGCTCGGCGTCATCATCCGCGGCGGCACCCCGCACTTCGAGTACGTCTCGGGTGCTGCGACGAGCGGCCTGACGCAGGTCGCGATCGACACCGGCAAGCCCGTCGGGTTCGGCGTGCTCACGCTGGACGACGAGCAGCAGGGGCTCGACCGAGCCGGGCTGCCCGACTCCAAGGAGGACAAGGGCGCCGAGGCCGCACACGCGGCGATCAGCACCGCGGTGACGCTGCGGTCCCTGCGCCTCCCGGTCTGAGGCGCCGGACACGCCACACAGAACGGCCCCGCACCGGTGAGGTGCGGGGCCGTTCTGTGCTTGCTGGTCAGCGCTTGCTGGCCAGCGGCGATGCTTGTTGGCTCGCGGCAGTGCTTGCTGGCTAGCGCTTGCCGAACACGTGGATCGGCAGGAAGAAGGAGAGGCTCATCAGGAGCACGCCGGCCATGAAGACGAAGGCCTGGCCCGACTCGACCTGGAAGGCGAACCCGAACAGGTACATCGACACCAGCAGCAGCAGGATCGAGAAAACAGCGGCGATGACGCGGCCCACGGGATACCTCCGGGTGTCGACGAGTGGATCGTTCCCCAGTCTATCCCCAGCCGGGGGTGTGCCGGTTCACGCTCCGGGTCGCGTCGCGATCAGACGGTCGACGACGGTGAGCAGGGTCTCCATGTCGACGCTGCCCCGCTTCGGTCGCACCTCGCTCGCGGCACCGAGCGAGGCCTGGTGGTACAGCCCGTCGCCGAGGAGCTTGACGGCCTGCGCGGTCGGCTCGTCGCCGAGAGCGTCGACGAGGGTCGCGAGCCAGGCGTTCTCCGTGTCGTCGAGGGTGCGGCCGGCCTCTTCGTAGCCGGCCTGCTGCAGGCGGCTCGCGGCGAGCAGGGCGAGGTCCAGCTCGCTGCCGACGAACAGGCAGTTGCGGACGAAGTAGCGCGCGGCACCGTCCTCGGCGTCCTGCATGCGCTCGACGTCGATCGCGGACAGGTCGGAGAGGCGTTCGCAGAGCCCCTCGACCAGCGCGGCCTTGGAACCGAAGTGGTAGAGCAGGCCGCCCTTCGAGACACCGGCGCGCGCGGCGACGGCGTCGAGCGTGGCGGGACGCTCGCCTTCCTCGCACACGATGGCGACGAAGCTGTCGAGGACGCGGTCGCGGGCACTGGCCATGCCCAGAGTCTAGGAGCAGTTCCGGGGGTCGCGGACGCCGGCTCCTCCGCCGCCGCCGTGAACGCTCACGAATTGCCGCAGGGCCATTGCCGATCGCTCGGGCGCCCGCTAGCGTCGAGCCGACCGTGAAGGTTCACGAGACGACAAGGATCCGCATGTCAGCGCAGACGGCGAACACCGCCACCACCCCGACCTCGACCACCACCGACCGCCCCGGGTGGGCCGTCCTCGGCCCCGGCGGCATCGCGCGACGCTTCCTCTCGCAGCTGCCCACCAGCGGGGGCGTCCTGGTCGGGGCCGGCAGTTCGTCCGCCGAGCGGGCGCAGGTCTTCGCCGACGAGGCCGCCGGGTTCGGGTTCACGGACGTGACCGCCGGGACCTACGACGAGGTCCTCGCCGACCCGCGGGTGGACGCCGTCTACGTGTCGACCGTGCACACCGGTCACGCCCGGCTCGTGCTCGCCGCACTCGAGGCCGGCAAGGCCGTCCTGTGCGAGAAGCCCCTCGCCGTGAACCACGGCACCGCGATGGCACTCACCGATGCTGCGCGCCAGGCCGGCCTGCCGCTCGTCGAGGCGTTCATGTACCGCTTCCACCCGCAGACCGCGGCACTGCTCGACCTGATCCGCGACGGCGTGATCGGCGACGTGACCCACGTCGACGCCTCGTTCGCGTTCCGGACGGGTGAGCGCACCGGTCGCCTGTTCGACATCGACACCGCCGGCGGCGGGATCCTCGACGTCGGCGGGTACCCGGTGACGATGGCCGCGGCGATCGTGCAGGCCGCCACCGGGGTCGCCGTCGCCGAGCCGGTGGACCTCACCGCCACGGGCACGCTCGGGCCGACCGGGGTCGACGAGTGGACGGTCGCGCAGCTCACCTACCGGGGCGGGATCACGGCGACGGTCCGGACCGGCGTCTTCGTGCAGGACGACAACGCCGTGTCGGTGTACGGCTCGCGCGGTCGCATCGTGCTCACCGACCCGTGGACCCTGGGCGACGATCCCACCATCGAGATCCACACCGTCGACGAACCCCCTCGCTCGCTGTCGTTCGCGGGTGAGCACCCCTACGCCCGAGAAGCCGACGCCACCACCGACGCCCTGCGTGCCGGCGGGGTCGAAGCGGCGCAGATGACCATCGACGAGACCCTCGCCACCGCCCGCACGCTCGACAGGTGGCGCGCGGCGATCGGCCTGCGCTACCCGTTCGAGGCGGAGACCGCCGACATCCCGACGGTGTCCGGCCGGCCGCTCACCGTGCAGGACGGCAACCCGATGCGCTACGGCGAGGTGCCGGGCGTCGGCAAGCGGATGTCCCGCCTGGTGATGGGCGTCGACAACCAGCCCGACCTGGCACACGCCAGCGCGATCTTCGACCTGTTCGTCGGGCAGGGCGGCAACGTCTTCGACACCGGGTACATCTACGGCGGCGGTGTGCTCGAAGGACGGCTCGGCAGGTGGATCCAGAACCGGGGGATCCGCGAGGACGTGGTCGTCATCACGAAGGGCGCCCACACCCCGCACTGTGACCCGGAGTCGATCACCCGGCAGCTGCTCGAGAGCCTCGAGCGCCAGGGCACCGACTACGCGGACATCTACATGATGCACCGCGACAACCCCGACATCCCGGTGGGGGAGTTCGTCGACGTGCTCGACGAGCACCGCCGGGCCGGCCGCATCCGCGTCTACGGCGGCTCGAACTGGACCCCTGCGCGGTTCGACGAGGCGAACGCCTACGCACGGGCCAACGGCAAGCACGGGTTCGAGGTGCTCAGCAACCACTTCGGTCTCGCCGAGGCGTACGACGTGCCGTGGGACGGCTGCGAACACGCGACCGATGCGGCATCGAAGGCGTGGCTGGAGGAACGCCAGGTCCCGCTGCTGCCGTGGTCCTCGCAGGCCCGCGGGTTCTTCACCGGCCGCGCGACGCCCGAGGACACCAGCGACGCCGAACTCGTCCGCTGCTACTACTCGGACGACAACTTCGAGCGGCTCCGGCGTGCGCGGGAGCTCGGCGAGCAGTTCGGCGTCCCCGCGACGGCGATCGCCCTGGCGTACGTGCTCAACCAGCCGTTCCCGACGTTCCCGCTCTTCGGACCCCGTACGATCGCGGAGGCCCGGTCGTCCATGACCGGCCTCTCCGTCGACCTCTCCCCGGAACAGGTGGCATGGCTGGACCTCCGCGCCTGACCCCGGGCGGCCGCGCGACGATCATCGACGTCGCCGCGGCCGCCGGGGTGTCCCGGCAGACCGTCACCCGCGCGATGAACGGCATGTCCGGCATCAGCGCGGCGACCAAGGACCGCGTGCTCCAGGCCGCGGCGGCGCTCGACTACCGTCCGTCACGGTTCGGCCGCGGGCTCGTCACGGGTGGCGACCACCAGCTCGGGCTCGTCGTCAACGACCTGCGGAACCCCTACGCACCGGCACTCGCCTCCGCGGTGCTCGGCCTGGCCGCCGCCCGCGGGTGGAACGTCATGCTCGCCGACGTCGGGCTCGCGAGCGACTCTGACCGGATGGTGGAGTCCCTCGGCGCCCAGACCGACGTCGTGATCGGCTACCTCGGGTCCCGCGCCCCGGAGTGGATCGAACGGCTCGGCTCGGTCCCGGTCGTCGAGCTCGACCCCTCGGGGCCGGTGACCCGCGCCGCGGTCCGGATCGACCCGACCGCCGCGATCGAGGACCTCGCCGACCACCTCGTCGACGTCGGGGTGAAGCACCCCGTCGTGCTCGACGCCGCGGCCGACGGCGTACCGAGCCAGCGCGGGGAGCACATGGTCGCGGCACTCCGGCGTCGCGGGTACCTGCCCGACCTCGTCGTCGCGTCCGCGCCCACCGCAGAGGCCGGTGCCGAACGGACCGAACGGATCCTCGCCGAGCACCGCCGGGTGGACGCGGTCCTGGCGTTCAACGACGTGCTGGCGCTCGGCGTGCTGTCGGCCTGTCGTCGTGCCGGCGTCGACGTCCCCGGTGACGTCCGCGTGGTCGGCGTCGACGGCCTGCCGCTCGGGACGCTCGTCGCGCCGACGCTCACCACGCTGGCCGTCGACCTCGACGAGGTCGCCGGCCAGGCCCTCGACCTGGCGCTCGGCATGCTCGCGGGCGAGCTGCCGCGCTCGGGCGCGGCCGTCGAGCGCACGGTGCGACACCGGTTGCTGCTCCGCGAATCGGCGTAGGCCCGACGACGCGACCAGTGGACCGACGCAAGGCCCGTGGCGGGACCGGCACGGGCCTCCCGGCCGTCGTCAGTTGCATTTGCAACCAAAACCGTCCGGACGGTACACTAACGGAGTCCTGACGGGGCGCGTGTCCATCCCGCGTCCCGTCTCGTCTGCCCCACGTACCACCCGCCGTCGACCTGGTCCGGCTCGAAGTCCCAGGAGTCCGCCGTGTCCGCACTGCTCACCAGCCCCGTCGCCACCCGCGTCACCGGGAGCCGCGCCCGACGGTTCCTCGCGCTCGCCGTGCTCATGCTGCCGGTCCTGCTCATCTCGGTCGACAACACCATCCTGAGCTTCGCGCTGCCGTCGATCAGCCGCGCGCTGAACCCGGACGCGACCACGCAGCTCTGGATCGTGGACGCGTACCCGCTGGTGCTCGCCGGCCTGCTCGTCGTGATGGGCAGCATCGGTGACCGCATCGGCCGTCGGCGGATCCTGGTGATCGGTGCGACCGGCTTCGCCCTGTTCTCGGTGGCCGCGGCGTTCGCGACCGACGCGTGGATGCTCGTCGCGGCCCGGATCGCGATGGGCGTGTTCGGCGCGATGCTCATGCCCGCGACGCTGTCGATCATCCGCAACGTGTTCGTGGACGCGGGGGAGCGGCGGATGGCGCTCGCCGTCTGGTCGACGATGTTCGCGGCCGGCAACGCGCTCGGGCCGCTCGTCGGCGGCGCGCTGCTCGCGCACTTCCACTGGGGCAGCGTGTTCCTGGTCGCGGTGCCGATCCTCGTGCTCATGCTCGTCGGCGTGCCGTTCTGCGTGCCGGAGTCCCGCGACCCGATGCCCGGGCCGGTCGACCTGCCGAGCATGTTCCTGTCCCTCGGCGCGCTCGCACCGATCGCCTGGGCCATCAAGTCGGTCGTGCACCCCGAGGAGCGCGGCCTCGCGATCGCCATGCTCGCGGTCGGAGTCGTCTGCGGCATCGCGTTCGTCCGTCGGCAGCTGCGGTCCCGCACGCCGATGCTCGACCTGCGCCTGTTCCGCAGCACGGCCTTCACTGGCAGCGTGCTGATGAACCTGGCGGCGATGTTCTCGCTCACCGGGTTCCTGTTCTTCATCGCCCAGCACCTGCAGCTCGTGGCCGGGCTCGACCCGTTCGCATCCGGCGTCGTCCTCATCCCGGGGTCGGTCCTGACCATCGTCGCCGGGCTCGCGGTCGTGCCGATCGTGGCGCGCGTCGCCCCGCGCTGGGTCGTGTCGGTCGCGCTGCTGTTCTCGGCGGCGGCGTACGCCCTGGTCGCGGTCCTCGGACACCACGCCTCCATCGCCGCCCTGGCGTTCGCGTTCGTGCTGCTCGGCATCGGGATCGGGGCGTCCGAGACGGTGACGAACGACCTCATCATCTCGACGGCACCGGCGGACAAGGCGGGTGCGGCGTCGGCGATGTCCGAGACGGCGTACGAGATCGGCGCCGTGCTCGGCACCGCGGTCCTCGGCACGATCCTGGCGACGACCTACCGGGCGCACGTCGTGGTGCCCGACGGGTTGTCCTCGGCGGCGCACGTCGCGGCGCAGGAGACCCTTGGCGGCGCGGTCGCCGCGGCGGGCCAGCTCGGCGGCAGCGCCGGGCAGGTGCTGCTCGAGTCGGCGCGGGCGGCCTTCGACTCCGGCGTGACGATCACGGCGGGCGTCGCCGCGGTGCTCATGGTGGTGGCGGCCGCGGGTGCGCTCGTCATGCTCAAGCGCCGCTGAGCGGCCGCGCGGGCGCGCGGGCGCGCGCCGCGCTGCGCCGCGAGCGCCGCTGCGCTTCGTGAGCAGGAATGGTCGGGTCGCCGTGCGTGACCCGACCATTCCTGCTCACGAAGTGCCCGCCACGGCGCGCCCGGCCACGCCCGAACCTGTGAATCGTTGACCTCAACCAGGGTTCAGGTCATACGTTGGGTGGCAGCCGCCGAGTGACGGCAGCCCCTCCCGAAGGAACGACCACGATCACCATGCCCGACGAAGCACCGGCCACCATCGCCGACGCGTACAAGTCCGCCTTCCGCGGGCACCCTGCCGGCGTCGCCGTCATCACGGCCGAAGGCCCGGACGGACCGACCGGCCTCACCGCCTCGAGCGTCGCGAGCGTCGCCGTCGACCCGCCCGTGCTGGTCTTCTCGCTCTCGACGAACTCCGGCTCGGCCGGGGTCGTGCTCGGTGCGCCGCTGTTCGTCGTGCACCTGGTCGACTCCCTCGGGGTCGCACTCGCGAAGCGCTTCGCCTCGACCGGCAGCCCGGCCGCCGACGACCCGATCTGGGGAACCCTGCCGTCCGGCGACCGCTACCTGCCGAGTGCGGCGAGTGCGCTCCGCTGCCGACCGCTGTCGACGACGCCCATCGGCAGCTCGACCGTCGTCGTGGCCGAGGTGCTCGACATCATCGTCGGCGCCGACCGCGGCGAGCCGCTGGTCTACCACAACCGGGAATTCCACTCCCTCACCGATCGTTCCCGGCTCTCGTGAGCCGCGGAGCCGCGTCCACAACCCACTGATCGAAAGGACCTCACATGGCTGAGTACACCCTGCCGGAACTGCCGTACGACTACGCCGCGCTCGAGCCGCACATCAGCGGCAAGATCATGCAGCTGCACCACGACAAGCACCACCAGGCCTACGTGACCGGTGCCAACACCGCGCTGCAGCAGCTCGGTGAGGCCCGTGAGTCCGGCAACTTCGGCGCGATCAACAAGCTCGAGAAGGACCTCGCGTTCCACCTCGGTGGCCACGTGAACCACTCGATCTTCTGGACCAACCTCGGCCCGGACACGAAGGTCCCCGAGGGCGAGCTCGCCGCGGCGATCGACGAGTTCTTCGGTTCGTTCGAGAAGTTCCAGGCGCAGTTCGCCGCCGTCGCGAACGGCATCCAGGGCTCCGGCTGGTCCGTGCTGGCCTGGGACACCGTGGGCCAGAAGCTCACCACGTTCCAGCTCTTCGACCAGCAGGGCAACATCCCGTTCGGCCTCGTCCCGATCTTCATGCTCGACATGTGGGAGCACGCCTTCTACCTCGACTACCTGAACGTCAAGGCGGACTACGTCAAGGCCGTCTGGAACATCGTCGACTGGGAGAACGTCGCCGCTCGTTTCGAGAACGCGAAGTCGCAGCGGTTCGTCACGCTCTGATCCGCGTCGGCGGGTCACCACGGTGACCACCTGACGAACGGGAGGCACGGTGCCAGCTGGCACCGTGCCTCCCGTTCGTGGTCCGGGTCACGTTCCGGGCCGTGCGCCGTCGCCGGGTACGCGAGCGGTCCGCGATCGCGTGGGTGCGTGTGCTCAGCGCACGCGGTCTGCGGCGGCCGTGCTGGCTGCCAGGTCGTGGGCGATGCGACGCAGTGCAGCGTCGGCGTCGGTGTGCGCGCCGTCGACGAGCGCGCCCCACTGGGCTCCGCGGGCGGCCAGGACCGTGTGCTGGGCCGCGCGTTCGGCGAGGACGGGGTCGGCGCCGTGTGCTCGGCACCAGGCCCGGATGGCGGCGACCTGGCAGCGGTGCGCGCGGCGCTGCCGGTCACGCCCGTCGAGGGACTCGACCGACCCGAGTTCGAAGGTGAGCCGTGCGGCCAGCGCACGGTGCGGGTCGTCGAGCCCGCCGAAGGTCGCGACCAGGTGGTCGGCGAGGGCGTCCGTGTCGGCGGCGGGTTCGAGCGCGGGCGCTCGGTGCGAGGTCGCGAGGTGCTCGACGACGGAGTCGATCAGGGCGTCGCGGGAGCCGAAGTGGTAGACGACCGGGTAGGCGCTCGTCCCGAGCACGCGGCCGAGGCCCCGGACCGTGACGTCCTCGATCTTGGTCTCGACGAAGTGGTCGACGACCTTCTCGAGGATCGCGGGTTTGCGGGTGGGGTCGGGCTTCCTGGGCATGGCATCTCCGTCGTCGGGGCGGTGGTCGCGCGACCGCCCACATACTAGCAGCCGGTATATCAGTGGCACCATTGGTCGTTGTGTGCGATCTCTCCGCGAAACCTCCGTTTTCACCGATAGAAACGGAGAAAAACTCGGCTCCGGGTAGACTGTTGCGGATGTCCATGCCGTACGAGGGTGCTCTGCCGCCGTCACGGCCCGAGGGGACCCGCGCCGGACGGGTGGTCGCGGGCCGTCGTCGCGGCGCCGGAAAACGCTTCCTGGTCGTCGGCGACGTCCTGGACGGCGTCCTCGTGCACACCACCGCGCACCGGATCGGAGTGCACGACCCCGCTGCGGAGATCCGCCACCGGCCGACCGGTGCCGGTGGCAACACGGCCACCTGGCTCGGCTGGCTCGGGGCCGAGGTCGACGTCGTCGCCCGGGTCGGGGTCGACGACGTGTACCGCCACGAGCGCGCGCTCGAGGACGCCGGGGTCCGCGCCCACCTGCGCTACGACGCGATGACGTCCACCGGGGTCGTCGTCTCGGTCCGCAACGACCACGGTCGCACCGCGATGTCCGACCCCGCCGCGAGTGGGAAGATCAGTGCCGCCGACGTCCCGCCGTCGGTGGTCGCCCGCGCCGACATCGTGCACCTAACCGGCGCGGCCATGCTCGGCGGCGGTGCCGACCGGCTCGCCGACCTCGTGGCGTGCGCCCGGACCGGCCCAGCGCGCGTGGCGGTGGACCCCTCGTCGGTGGCGGTGATCGAGACGATCGGTGCCGACCGGTTCCTCGAAGCCCTGCGGGGCGTCGACGTGCTCTTCCCCGACCAGCACGAGGCGCTCGCCCTCGCCGGGGGTGACGACCTCGACGCCGCGGTTCGTCGGCTCACCGAGCACGTCCCACTGGTCGTCGTCAAGGCCGGGGCCGACGGCGCGCTCATCGGGCGCCGGGGCCGCAGCGTCCACCGGGTGCCCGCGACACCGGCGACCGTCGTCGACACCATCGGGGCCGGGGACGCCTTCGTCGCCGGGTTCGTCCGTGCGTGGGCGACGGATCCGGTCCGCGTCGGTGCGGCAGCCCGCGAGGGCACCCGGGTCGCCGCGCGGGCACTCGGCTTCGTGGGCGGTCGACCGCCGGTCTGAGCTGACGGGTACCCGCGTGGTGCCGTCGGGTCAGCGCGCCGTCAGATCAGCGCTCGGACGGTTCAGCGCTCCGTCAGATCAACGCTCCGACGGTTCAGCGACGACGTTCAGGGTCTGGACGCGCCCCGCGGCGGCGGGCGCGAGCCGGATCTCGACGCGCAGCCGCCCGCAGGTGCCGGGGAGCCACCAGCGCAGGTGCGACGGCGCCGCCGAGTACTCGGACACCGGTGCGGCACCGAGGTCGGCACCGACGTCCGCGACGGCCTGCGCCACCGCACGCCGCCGTCGGTCGTACGGCACGTCCATCGCCACGTTCGGCGTGCAGATCGCGTCCGCCAGATCGTCGCGCCAGTCGGCCAGGAGGCGCGTCACGGCGGCCTGGGCGGCTCGCGTCGCGCGGGTGGTCGCCACCACCCCGGTGCTCGGTCCGGTCACGTCGGCGTCGGCTTCCGGCGCGTCGGATGTGTGGGCCGTCAGCGCCGCGTCGAGCACGAGGTCGTGCGCCTGTTGCGCGGCCGCGGAGACCTTGGCCTGCGTGGCGTTCTCGAACGCGACGACCCCGAGGCCGTCGCGCACGGACCACCGCATGTGCGCGGAGAAGCCCGGGTAGCCGCCGGAGTGCGAGACGAGCTCGCCGAAGCGGTCGTCCTGCTCGACGAACAGCCCGAAGCCGTACGCCGTCGCGCGGGCCGAACCCGGGACGACGGACGACGGGACGACCCGCATCGCCTGCTGCATGAGCCGGCGGTCAGCGGGGGAGACCGGGCCGGGTTCCGGTGCGGCGGAGAACGCCGAACCGAGGTGTGTCGCCCAGCGCGCCAGGTCACGCACGGTCGAGAAGAGCCCGCCGATCGACGAGAAGGCACCGGGGCCGGTCATCGGCAGGGGTTCCCAGTCGCCCTCGTGTCCGCGGACACCGGTGACCACGAAGCCGGTCGACTCGGCGGCGCTGAACACCGTGTCGGTGAGGCCGAGGGGACGGAGCACGATCTCACTGGCGGCAGCGGTGAAGGGCTGCCCCGTCACGGCGGCGACGACCCGGCCGAGCAGCGCGTAGCCGAGGTTCGAGTAGGCGAAGCGGGTGCCGGGCAGCGAGTCGAACAGCAGGCCGCCGCGCAGGACCTCGTCGAGCTCGGCGTCCGAGATCGACTCCTGCCGGTCGGCCCAGGGGTCGTCGGTGGGGAACCCGGCCGACATCGTCAGCAGCATCCGCACCGTGGGGACGGGGGAGTCCGGGGTCGGCAGGGTGACGGCGCCGAAGGCCGACACGAAGTCGGTGATCGGCGCGTCGAGGTCGAGCGCACCCCGGGCGACGAGGGTCAGCAGGGTCGCGGCGGTGACGCTCTTGGTGCAGGAGGCGATGCGGTAGACGGTGTCGGCGTCCGGGCTCCGGCCGTCACCGCGGTCACCGTGCCCGCCGGACGCGACGAGGCCGGAGCGGTCGAACACGCCCCACACGCTGCTCGGCGCGAGGCCCTGCTCGACGCGAGCACGGAACAGCTCGTCGACCTGGTCGACGACCGCAGCGATCGCGGGCTGCGACCCGGTCACGAGCGCCGCATCCGTTCGTAGGCGTCGAGCGCCCGCTGCCGCGACGCCTTCAGGTCGACCATCGGCTCGGGGCGCAGCTCGTCGGCGGGGACCCAGCGGTGGACGTACTCGCGGTGCGGGTCGAAGCGCTCGAGTTGCCGATCGGGGTTGAAGACCCGGAAGTACGGGGCGGCGTCGAAGCCCGAGCCCGCGACCCACTGCCAGTTCGCCGCGTTGTTGGCGGGGTCGGCGTCGACCAGGGTGTCCCAGAACCACTGCTCCCCGACGCGCCAGTCGACGAGCAGGTTCTTCACGAGGAAGCTGCCGGCCGCCAGCCGCACCCGGTTGTGCATGGCGCCGCTGTGCCAGAGCTCGCGCATGCCCGCGTCGACCAGGTCGAAGCCGGTCAGGCCCTGCCGCCAGCGGTCGAGCTCGGCCGCTTCCGGATCACGCCACGGGAACGCGTCGAAGTTCCGTCGGACGTTGACGGTGGCGATGTCGTCGCAGTGGAAGTACTCGTTCCAGTTGAACTCGCGCCACGCCAGCTGCCGGAGGAACGCGGCGGCGTTCTGGCGCTGCGCCGGCTCGAGCCGCTCGTGCAGGCGGTGCCACACCTGGTACGGGCTGATCTCGCCCCACCGCAGGAACGGCGAGAGGCTGCTCGTGGCCTCCATCGCGGGCTCGTCGCGCTGGTCGTAGTCCTCGAGCGCGTGTTCGACGAAGTGCTCGAGCTGCTGCTGCGCGCCGTGCTCGCCCGGGGTCCAGGCGTCACGGAGGCCGCCGGCCCAGTCGGGCTTCGTCGGCAGCAGTGCCCAGTCGGCCAGCGCATCACCCGTGACGTCGGCCGGAGCGGGCAGGTCGTCGGGGTCGGGCAGGGGGTGGCGCGGTTCGGGCAGCGCCTGGACGGCGTTCCAGAACGGGGTGAAGACCTTGTACGGCTCGCCCTGCCCGGTGAGCACGGTCCACGGTTCCCAGAGCAGGTTCGCGGCGAAGCTGTGCGCCTCGACGCCACGGTCGTGCAGGGCCGTCTTGATGCCGGCGTCGATGTCCCGCTCGACGGCGCCGTACCGACGGTTCCAGTACACGGCGTCGGCTCCGGTGTCGGCGACGAGCTGGTCGATCGCCGTCGCCGCGGCACCGCGCCGGAGGACCAGCCGGGAACCCCGCTCGCGCAGGTCGGCATCGAGGGCGGTCAGGGACTGGTGCAGCCACCAGCGGCTCGCGGCACCGATCGGACGGAGCCCGGGGGACTGCTCGTCGAGGACGACCACCACCGTGACGTCGCCGCCGTGGTCGATCGCCGCACGGAGCGCCGGGTTGTCCGACAGCCGCAGGTCGTCACGGAGCCAGACGATCGCGCCGGTCACACCGTCGCCGCATCCGCAGCGGCCACCGGGCGGGTCGTCGATCGCCGGCCCGGTGCCGTGCCGACCGCCAGCCGGAGCTTCGTGCAGAGTTCGGTGAGGGTGCGGAGTTCGGGGTCGGACAGTCCGGCGCCGACCTGCTGCGCGATGCTCGCCGCGTGCTGCACGGCGACCTGGCGGTAGACGTCGAAGCCGTGCGGGGTCAGTGCCACGATCACGCCGCGGGCGTCCGTGGGGTCCGGCTGCTTCTCGACGATGCCGCGGGCGAGCAGCCGGTCGACCAGGCGGCTGACGCTCGGCTGGGTGAGGAGCAGGTGCCCGGTGAGGTCGCGCATCCGGCAGCGGCGGCCGGGCTGGGTCGACAGGTTGAAGCAGACGTCGTACTCGTTGAACGAGATCTCGTCGCCGGGGAAGTCCGCGTTGAGACTCCGCATCACGGCGACCTGGGCGCGGAAGAGCGCTTCCCAGGCGGCGACCGCGGTCGCCTTCTCACTGCGGCGTGTCTCGCTCACGTTCGCGTTCCCTCCGGTCGTACGGTCTGACCACACTACCGACGGGGTCCGACAGGAGCCGGGCGACATGCACGAGGGCCGGCCGCCTGTCGGCGACCGGCCCTCTCCCTTGCACCAAGAGTTTCCTGCAATCACATTCCACAGGCGGTGCCACAGCAAACACCGTCTGCACCACCGACTGTATAACGAAGCGGTAACGGCGCGCCAGCCTCTCCGGGGCCGGTTCGCTGCGAGTTCACCAAGAGCAGCCGATCAGGCTCAGAAGAGGTCGGGCGACGGGGTCGACGCGTACCGCACGGCGACGTCCGCGTGCCGGTCGAAGCGGTAGCCGACGCCGCGCACGGTGCGGACGATCTCCTCGAACGCGCCGAGCTTGGAACGGAGCCGACGCACGTGCACGTCGATGGTGCGCTCGTTCGGGGTCTCGTCCTCGCCGTCCGACCAGAGGCCGTCGATGATCGCGGACCGGTCGACGGTCTGGCCCTCGCGGAGGACCAGGAACTGCAGGAGCTCGAACTCCTTGTAGGTCAGTGGTGCCGCTTCGCCGTCGAGGGTCACGCGCTTCCGCGAGATGTCGATGACGACACCGGTCTCCTCGGGCTCGGGCTTCTCGGCCTGCTTGCGGGCGGCCACCGCGGAGCGGTCCTGCAGGGCGAGCCGGACGACGTCGACGTCCCGGCCACCGGAGTGCTCGGCGGCGACGGCGACGGCCGCGTACGTCTCGGACGACGGGACGAGCTGCGCGGTGAGGGCCTTGAGCTGCTCGACCACCGCGGCCAGGGTCGTGCCGGCGGCGGCGGCCTTCGCTTCGTCGATGCCGACGTACAGGGCGAAGCCGCGGGCCTCGGTGCCCTCGGGGAGTGCGCGGTTCCGCTGCGGTGCGACCACGGGGCTCGTCGGCACGGTGGTCGGTCCGGTCGCCACCGGGGAGGCCGGGCGCGGACGGATCGGCGTCACGGTGCCGAGGTCGGTCGGGGCCGGTGCGGAGCGGAGCGCGGTGCGGGGCTGGGCGATGGTGAGCGACATGGTGGTTCTCCGGGCGGTGTGGCCGGTGCGCGGGTGGCGCGGCGGCCGGTGTCGAATGCGTCATCCCGGGTACGGCGGTGCGCCGATGCCCTGCGGTCCTGCTGCGGACCGGGGCCGACCCGGGGGAACGGGAGACAGACCTCGTGACGTGGTGCGCGTCGCCGACGGTGTCCGTCACCCGGGGATCACGCGCTCGCGACGGGGGTGGTGTCGCGGGGGATCCGGCTGGAACGGGTGCCGATCAGGCACACATTCGACAACGCATGACCGGCATGGTCGGCATCATCACGCCGACGGTCCCCACTGCCCCTGCGGAGGAGCACGCCTCGGAGAGGACGCGGGTGGACACGGTTGCAGTCATGTGACGAGTATCTGCGGTATACCAACGCGGTGTCAACCGTCCGCGCGGACGGTGCGGTGGGCGCGACCGCACGGGCGTCGAGCGCCACGCCCGTTCTGTCCCATTGCGCCCGCGATGGAAAGTGGAATCGGGCGTACCGGGTGGAAAGAACCGACCTGGTACGCCCGCAACGACCTGGTACGCCCGGAACGACCGGGTACGCCCGAATCGACCGGGTACGCCCGGAACGGGCGGGTGCGGTGGGCGCGACCGCGCGGACGACAGGAGGCGCGGTGCCAGCCGGCACCGCGCCTCCAGTCCGAGAAGTGGCGGGTCTGCGCTACTCGGCCAGGCCGTAGAGCCGGTCGCCGGCGTCGCCGAGGCCCGGGACGATGTACCCGTTCTCGTCGAGCTTCTCGTCGAGCGCACCGAGGACGATCGAGACGTTGCGGTCGCCGACGGCCTGCTCGACCATGGCGAGCCCCTCGGGGGCACCGAGGATGCACACGCACGTGATCTCCTGCGCACCACGGGCGAACAGGAAGTCGATCGCGGCGGCGAGGGTGCCACCGGTGGCGAGCATCGGGTCGAGCACGAAGCACTGCCGCCCGGACAGGTCGTCGGGCAGGCGCTCGGCGTAGGTCTGCGGCTCGAGCGTCTCCTCGTTGCGGGCCATGCCGAGGAAGCCGACCTCGGCCGTCGGGACGAGCTTGACCATGCCCTCGAGCATGCCGAGCCCGGCGCGGAGGATCGGGACGACGAGCGGCCGCGGCTTGGCGATCGCGACGCCCATGGTGTGCGCCACCGGCGTGTCGATCGGCGTCGCCGTGACCCGGACGCCCCGCGTGGCCTCGTACGCGAGGAGCGTGACGAGCTCCTCGGTCAGGGCGCGGAACGTGGGGGAGGGTGTCGCACGGTCGCGGAGCACCGAGAGCTTGTGGGTGATGAGCGGGTGGTCGGCGACGTGGACTCGCATAGGGTCGAGCCTAGCGTGCCGTCGACCGTCAGGAGGTCCCGTGGAGGAGCCCGCAGCCCGCCCGTTCGTCCCGGCGATGGAGCGCGCGCTCGACGAGGCTCGACGGTGCCTGGAGACCGACGACGTGCCGGTCGGCGCGGTGGTGCTCGACCGCGACGGCGTCGTGGTCGCCACCGGCCGGAACGAGCGCGAGGCACGACAGGACCCGACGGCCCACGCCGAGGTCCTCGCGCTGCGTGCTGCAGCGGCGGTGACGGGGGACTGGCACCTCGAGGAGCACACGCTCGTGGTGACGCTCGAGCCCTGCCCGATGTGCGCCGGCGCCGTCATGGCCGCACGGGTGCCCCGTGTCGTGTTCGGCGCGTGGGACCCGAAGGCGGGCGCCAGCGGCAGCGTCTACGACATCGCCAGGGACCGCCGGCTGCCGCACCGCTCCGAGGTCATCGGGGGCGTGCTCGAGCAGGCGTGTGCCGAGCTGCTCGACGACTTCTTCAGTCCGCGGCGAGGATGACGATCGCCTCGGTCGGCGGCTGCGGCCCGGTGCGCAGGACGTCCGGTTCGACGTAGATCACCCGGGCGATCGGCACGGCGTTCCGGACACGCTGCTCGACGGTGTCGATGCCGGCGGCGACGTCACCGAGCCGGCGGTCCCCGTCGACGGCGACCTTCACGCCGACCATCAGCTCGTCCGGCCCGAGGTACAGGGTCTTCAGGTGGATGATCGCGTCGACCTCGGGGCCGTCGAGCACCGCCTGCTTGATGCGCTCGACGTCGGCGGCGGTCGCGCCCTCGCCGACGAGCAGGCTCTTCGTCTCGATGCCGAGCACCACCGCGACCGCGATGAGCAGCGCCGCGATGAGCATGGTGCCGATCGCGTCGAACACCCCGTTGCCGGTGATCGCGGTCAGGCCCACGCCGAACAGGGCGAAGACCAGGCCGAGCAGGGCCGCGGTGTCCTCGAGCATCACGACCGGCAGCTCCGGGGCCTTCGCGCGGCGGACGAACTGCACCCAGCTCTGCGAGCCCTTTTGCGGTCGGGCCTCGTGCAGCGCGGTGCGGAGCGAGAAGCCCTCGAGACCGATGGCGATGACGAGCACGACGAGGGGGAGCCACCAGTTCTCGAGCGGGTGCGGGTGGGCGAGCTTCTCGATGCCCTCGTAGAGCGAGAAGACACCGCCGACCGAGAACAGGATGATGGAGACGACGAACGCGTAGACGTAGCGTTCACGCCCGTAGCCGAACGGGTGCTCCTGGTCCGCCGCTCGCCGGGCCTTGCGGCCACCGAGCAGCAGGAGGAGCTGGTTCGCGGAGTCGGCCAGGGAGTGCACGCCCTCGGCCAGCATCGACGCCGATCCGCTGATCGCCGCCGCGATGAACTTCACGATCGCGATGCCGATGTTGGCACCGAGTGCGGCGAAGATCGCCTTCGTGCCTCCGGAAGCGCTCACAGCTGTCCCCTTCTCGTGGTCTGCGACACGATCCTAGGCGGGTGGCGTCGGTAGGGTCGGGAGCATGACGATCGACCTGCCCCGCACCGCCCTGCTCGGCGTCGGCTCCATGTCCGGCGCGGTCCTCGACGGCCTGCTCGCCGCGGGACTCGACCCGGCCACCGTGACCCTCACCACGAAGTCCGAGGCGTCCGCTGCTGCCCACCGGGAGCGCGGTCTCGACGCGACCGCGAGTGACACCGACCCCGACGCCAACCGGTCGGCCGTCCGTGGCGCGGCCCTCGTCGTCGTCGGCGTGAAGCCGTACATGATCGCGGACCTGCTCGACGAGGTCGCCGACGACCTGGAGCCCGGCGCCGTCCTGGTCAGCGTCGCCGTCGGCACCACCACCGCGAGCATGGAGACACGGGTGCCCGCCGGCGTCCGCGTCGTCCGTGCCCTGCCGAACACCCCGATCGGCGTCGGCCACGGCGTCACCGGCATCAGCGCGGGCACCTCGGCCGACGCCGAGGCCGTCGCACTGGCGTCGTCGGTGTTCACCGCCTCGGGCGAGGTCATCGAGGTGCCGGAGTCGCAGCTCGACGCGCTGTCCGCCGTGTCCGGTTCCGGTCCCGCCTACGTCTTCCTGCTGATCGAGCAGTGGCAGCGTGCCGCGGAGGAGCTCGGGTTCACCCACGAACAGGCGGCGACGATGGTGCAGGGCACCGTCCGCGGCGCGGTCGAGCTGCTCGAGCGGTCTGGACGTGAGCCCGCCGACCTGCGCCGCGCGGTGACGAGCCCGAAGGGCACGACGGAGCGGGCCGTCGCGGTGCTGCAGGACGCCGACCTGGCGGACACGCTGCTGCGCGCGTCGCGTGCCGCGATCGCGCGTGCCGAGGAGATCGCCGCGTCGTAGACGCACACCGCGTCGTGGACGCAGCCACAGTGCGGACGGGAGGCCCGGGGCGACGCCGCCACGGGCCTCCCGTCCGTCCGGTGGTCGCTACTCGTACGCGGCGAAGCGCTCCAGGTCGGTCTCGGAACCCGAGACGATGATGACGTCGTCCTCACCGATGACGCTGTCCGGCGTCGCCGGCACGAAGGGGCTGCCGGGCGGCTTGATGCCGAGCACGGTCAGGCCGAAGCGGGTGCGGATCACGGTGGTGGCGAGGTCCTTGCCGCGGACCGCGCGCGGCGGGAACATCTTGACCACGGCGAAGTCGTCGTCGAACTCGATGAAGTCGAGCATCCGGCCGGAGACCAGGTGTGCCGTGCGCTCGCCGGCCTCGCGCTCGGGGTAGACGACGTGGTTCGCGCCGATGCGGGACAGGATCGTGCCGTGCGAGCGGCTGATCGCCTTCGCCCAGATCTGCGGGACGCCGAGGTCGACCAGGTTCGCCGTGATGAGCACGCTCGACTCCAGGTCACTACCCGTGCCGACGACGGCGATGGCGAAGTCCTGCGCGCCGATCTGCCGGAGCGCGTCGATGTCGGTCGCGTCCGCCTGCACCGCGTGGGTGACCCGGTCGGACCACTTCTGCACGAGTCCGGCGTCGGTGTCGACGACGAGCACCTCGCGGTCCTGGCGTTCGAGCTGGCCGGCGGTGGCGGCCCCGAAGCGCCCGAGCCCGATGACCAGGACGGGGGCGTCGTGACTGATGGCACCGTGCTGGTGCGACGAACGGGTGCGGTCAGCCAACGATCGGCCTCTCCTCGGGACGGCGGAACAGTTGCCGGCTCTGGCTGGCGGCCAGGGCAGCGGCGATGGTCACTGTACCGACCCGGCCGAGGAACATGGTGGCGGCGAGCACGTACTTGCCCGGTTCCGGCAGGTCCGCGGACACGCCGGAGGACAGTCCACTGGTCGAGAAGGCCGAGATCACCTCGAACAGCACCCGGTCGAGCGAGTCGTCGGTGATCTGCAGGAGCACCACGGTCGCGACGGCCACGATCGTCGCTCCCCAGAGCACGATGGCCACCGCGACCCGCAGGACGTCGCTCGGGATCCGGCGACCGAAGGCCTCCATGCTCTGGCGACCGCGGGCCTCGGCGACCGCGGCCAGGAACAGCACGGCGAGGGTCGTCACCTTGATGCCGCCGGCCGTCGAGGCGGATCCGCCACCGATGAACATGAGCATGTCCGTGACGAGCAGGCTCGAGCCGTTGAGCTGGTCGAAGTCGACGAGCGAGAAGCCTCCCGAGCGGGTCATCGTCGACAGGAAGAGTGCCTGGAACGCAGTGCGCCCGGCTCCTTCTTCGCCGAAGGTCGTCGGGTTCGACGCCTCGAGGGCGGTGTAGACGACCGCACCGCCGAGGAGCAGGATCGCGCTCGTCGCCAGGGTGAGCTTGACGTGGATCGGCCAGCGCCGCGGGGTGCGCAGCTGCTTCGTCAGGGCACGGATCACCGGGAACCCGATGGACCCCGCCACGACACCGATCATCAGCAGCGTCAGGAACCAGTAGTCGTGGGCGAACGGGTCGAGGCCGTCGGCGTTCGGCGAGAACCCGGTGTTCGTGAAGGCCATCGCCGCGTAGTAGAAGGAGTCGCCGACCGCTGTCCAGAACGGGATGCCGGCGATGAGCACCGACGGCAGGAGCAGCAGGCCGAGGACGATCTCGATCGACAGCGTGCTCACCGCCACCGTCGCGAGCAGGGTGCCGACCTCGCCGAGCCGGACGGCCTGGCCCTCGGGCACGGCGCCGTGGTGGGTGCGGAGCGGGTTCGAGTCGCCGGCCGCCATGAGCTTGGCGCGCAGGCCGAGCTTGCGGGTGACGAACAGCCCGAGGATCGACGCGAAGGTCAGGACCCCGACGGCGCCGATCTGCGTGCCGATGACCACCAGGACCTTGCCGAACACCGACCAGTGCGTCGCCATGTCGACCGTGGACAGCCCGGTGACGCAGACCACCGACGCCGCGGTGAACAGGGCGTCCGCGAAGTGGGTGCTGCTGCGGTCCGCGGTGGCCCACGGCGTCATGAAGAGCACCGTGAACAGGAAGATCAGCGCGATGAACACGACGATCGCCAGTCGGGACGGCGACGAGCGCAGCACCGTCGCGATCCGGCTCGCTCGCCGTCGGCCGACACTCACGTGGTGCGGGATCGGCTCGGTTCGGTCGAGCATGCGTATGCCTCCGAGGACATGGGCCGGGACGGTTCGTCATGGTACATCCGTGGTGCCCCGGCTAGCCTTGCCCCATGGCCGACATCTTCTCCGTCGTGGCGGACCCGACCCGGCGCGAGCTGCTCGGCACGCTGTTGTCCGCCTACGGATCGGACGTCACCGGCGGGGAGCTCAGCGTCGGCCAGCTGGTCGAACGCCTCGGGGTCAGCCAGCCCACGGTGTCGAAGCACCTGCGCGTCCTGCGCGACATCGGGCTCGTCACCAGTCGCGAAGAGGGGCAGCACCGCTACTACCGACTCGACCCGGAGCCGCTCGTGCACCTCGAGGACTGGGTCCTGCCGTTCACGGGCGCGGTCGACGCCGACGGCACCCCGGCCACCACCGCGTGGACGCCGGACGGCCAGCCGGTGTCGATCCGCCGGAACGGCACGGCCGGCAAGGCGACGGTGGAGGTGGGCACCGAGCTCGGTCGTGTGATGGCCGAGGCGTCGTACCGGGCGACCGCGGCGATCTCCGGCGCGCAGCAGGGCTGGGAGCGCGTCGTCGACCGCAGCCGCAAGCGCTTCACCCGCCGGGGCGACGAGGACTGAGCCCTGCCGCTCGGGCTTCCGAGGACGGGGCGGCGCCGGTGCACGCGGCGCGGACTGATCCTGGACACCGGGTCGCACACGCCTCTACAGTTGCCACTGACCACACAGGTCACACCACTCCCGTGCGCAGCGCGCGTGCGAGCCCCGAAGGCGGACCATGACCGGCAGTTTCGACGACGTGCGCTTCCTCACCGTCGCTGAGGTCGCCGAGATGATGCGCGTCTCGAAGATGACCGTGTACCGGATGGTGCACGCCGGTGAGCTCCCCGCCATCCGCTTCGGCCGTTCCTTCCGCGTCCCCCAGTCAGCCGTCGCCGACGTGCTGCGCGGTGGCGTGGCGGACGTCGGCTGAGCGCGCGTTCGACATCACAGCGGGCAGCCGGTAGACTCGGGCAGGTTGATTTTCCGCGGTCTCTTCGGCCCGGTGTCCGTACATCAGCATCAGTCCGAGCGAGGTCCACATGGGTTCTGTCATCAAGAAGCGTCGTAAGCGCATGGCGAAGAAGAAGCACCGCAAGCTCCTTCGCAAGACGCGTCACCAGCGACGCAACAAGAAGTAGACCCTCACAGGTCTGCGCAGGTCGGAGGACCTGCACGAGAAGCCCCGGTTCGCCGGGGCTTTCGCGTTCCCGGACTACGCTGGGACCATGCCCGCAGTGACGTTCCTGACGAAGCCCGGATGCCACCTCTGCGACGACGCCCGACCCGTGGTCGAACGCGTCGTCGCCGACCACCCGGGGGTCACCCTGCAGGAACGCTCGATCCTCGACGACGACGCCCTCCGCCAGGAGTACGCGGAGGACATCCCCGTCGTGCTGATCGACGGGCGCGTCCACAGCAACTGGCACGTCGACGCCGACCGGCTCGCACGTGCGCTCGAGAAGGCCGAGGCCCGCGCATGATCTCCCACGTCGTCTCCTGGTCCCTGCGGACCGACCTCGACCGCACCGCGTCGATCGCCCGCATCCGCGAACTCCTGACCGGTCTGGTCGGCACCGTCGAGTCGATCCGGTCGCTCGAGGTCGTCGAGAACGTCGCCTACCCGGACAAGAACCACGACGTCGCCGTCGTCGCCAGCTTCGACGACCTCGCCGGGCTCGATGCGTACCAGGTGCACCCGGAGCACCAGGCCGCGGCAGCGGAGATCCGCGAACTGGTCACGGCGCGGGCCGCCATCGACTGGCAGAGCTGAGCCGGGCCTCCCGTCCCGCCCCCGGCGCTGCGTGCGCTGCGTGCGCTGCGTGCGCTGCGTGCGTCCAGTGAGCAGAAAAGGTCGCCTCCGATTTCCGGAGGCGACCTTTTCTGCTCACTCGCTGGTGACTACGGGGTCAGGCGCGTCGGGCCACGGAACAGGTACGTGACCTCGCGGATCGACGGCTCACCGAGCATGAGCATCAGCACGCGTGCGAGGCCCATACCGAAGCCGCCGTGCGGCGGGACGCCGTAGCGGAAGAAGTCGAGGTACCAGCCGAGCTCCTCCGGGTCGAGACCCTTCTCGACGGCCTGCGCCTCGAGCACGTCGACGCGGTGCTCACGCTGGGCACCCGTGGAGATCTCGGCACCGTTGAAGATGAGGTCGTAGCTGTTGGTGACCGACGGGTCGCCGGGCTTCCGCATGTGGTAGTACGGCCGGATCGAGGCGTCGTACTCCGTGACGAACACGAACTCGGAGCCGTGGTGCTCCTTCGCCCAGGCGGCGACGCGGCGCTCGCCCTCGGGGTCCAGGTCACCGTCGGCGCGGACGACGTCGTAGCCGCTGTCGGCGACGATCTTGCGCGCGTCGGCCAGGGTCACGCGCGGGAACGGCGTCGCAGGGACCTGCAGCTCGAAGCCGAAGACCTCCGCGATGTCCTTGCCGTACTTCTCCTTGACGGCGGTGATGCCGGCGACCAGGACCTCTTCGTGCATCGCCATGACGTCCTCGTGGGACTCGATCCACGAGAACTCGGCGTCGACGCTGGTGAACTCGGTGGCGTGGCGGCTCGTGAAGGACGGGTCGGCGCGGAAGGCGTCCGCGATCTCGAACACGGCACCGAAGCCGGCCGGCTGCGCCATCTGCTTGAAGTTCTGCGGCGACTGGGCCAGGTAGGCGGTCGTCTCGAAGTACTCCAGCTGGAACAGCTCGGCGCGCGACTCGGATGCCGACGCCATGAGCTTCGGGGTGTGGATCTCGATGTAGTCGCGGTCGACCCAGTACGTGCGGAACGCGTGCTCCAGCGTCGTCTGGATCCGGAAGATCAGGTTCTGCTTGCGGTTGCGCAGGTCGAGGAAGCGCCAGTCGAGGCGCTTGTCGAGCGACGAGTCGTCGGCGATCGGGGTCTCCGGGATCGCGGCACTCACCACCTGCAGCGCACCGATCTTGACCTCGAGCCCGCCGAGCTTCACGCGCTCGTCGTGCTTCAGCGTGCCGGTGACGTGCACGAAGGTGCCGTGCGCCAGGCCGGAGATCTCGTTGGTGGTCGCGAAGGCGGACTGTGCGGCGTCGTCGCCGTCCTCGGCCTCGCGCGTCGCCGGGTTCACGAGCTGGACGGCGCCGGTCTCGTCGCGCAGCACGACGAACTGCACCTTCTTCTGGTCTCGGACGGTCTCGACCCATCCGGCCACGGAGACGGGACCGTCGGGGAGGGCTGCCAGGTCGGCGATGCGGGTGCGTTCGATCACGGTGGTCGAGTCTAACCGCCTGCGTCCGGGGGCGTGGGCGGCAGGGTTCTTCCCTCCACAGGGCCGCCTGCGGCGGTCGCGGTGGTGGTGGCTGCGCTCTGCACGGCGGCGTTCACGCTGCTCGTGGCGGTCGTCGGTGGGCTGTGGGCGGTCATCCGGTGGCGGCGGGACGTCGCGCGTGAACAGCGCGACCGGGCTTGGTCACGATTCGTCTGGGTGGTCGACCACGTCACAGACGCGGACGTGGGTCGTGTCGAGATCGGGAGACTCGTCGCAGGAGCGATGTACAACATGCAGGTTCTTCGCGAGGCCGACGAGGTCATCGGCAAGCTCGTGCTGGAACTGGTGACGGAAGAGGAGCAGACGTGACGCAACGGGACCCGGTGAAGGCCTTGTTCGTGCGGCGGGACGAGGAGTGGAAGGCGAATGTGCGCAAACGGCACTGGTTCCGGCCATGGCGAGCACGTCGGGTGATCGCCGAACACGATCGGCTGCGGGAGATGATGGAGGAGATGGCCGAGGCGAAGCGGGAACGGAGTCGCCTCATCGCGGCTGGCGTGCTCGAGGGCTCAGGGGAGCGACGCGCGGAGTGATCCGAGCGTGCCGATGAACTCCTCGGCCATGCCGGCCCGCTCGATGAGCTTGGCGTGGCGGGCGCGGGCGTCCTCGAGGTACGCGTCGAGGCGGGCTGCCAGCGCTGGTTCGTCATCGGGGTCCTTCATCGCGAGGGCGTCGACCACGCGGAGCAGCTCGGCCATCTCGTCGAGCGTGAACCCGAGCGGCTTCATCCGGCGGATCACGAGCAACCGTTCGAGGTCCTGCGCCGTGTAGACCCGGAAGCCGCCGGTGGTGCGGCCGCTCGGCACGAGCAGCCCGACCTCGTCGTAGTGCCGGATCGTGCGCAGGGACATGCCGGCGCGGTCGGCGAGCTCGCCGATGTGCATCGTGTCGGGGGCGTCGCTGGTGCTCACGGCGTACGACTCTACCCTCACGTGAGGGTAGAGTTCCGATCGATGTCCGTGATCACACACGCGCCGACGGCCCCGAGCGTCCTCGCCGCCCTCCGCTCGCCCCGCATGCTCACCCGAGAGGTCCTGGCCGGCATCGTCACCGCGCTGGCCCTCATCCCCGAGGCGATCTCGTTCTCCGTCGTCGCCGGGGTCGATCCCGCGGTCGGCCTGTTCTCGAGCGTCGTCATCGCGATCGTGATCTCGATCGTCGGTGGTCGCCCCGCGATGATCTCCGCCGCAGCCGGCTCGGTGGCGCTCGTCATCGCCCCGCTCGTCCGAGAGCACGGGATCGAGTACCTGGTGCCCGCGATCGTCCTGGGCGGCGTGTTCCAGCTCGTGCTCGGGTTCCTCGGGGTGGCACGGCTGATGCGCTTCATCCCGCGCAGCGTCAACGTCGCGTTCGTGAACGCCCTGGCCATCCTCATCTTCACCGCCCAGCTGCCGAACCTGCTCGGCGACGACGTGCCGTTCATCGTCTGGCCGCTGACGGCGCTCGGCATCGCGATCATCGTCGGCTTCCCGTTCCTGACGAAGGCGATCCCCGCACCGCTCATCGCGGTCGTCGTCGTCACCGGCATCACGATGGTGTTCAGCGTCGCCGTGCCGACGGTGGGCGACGAGGGCGAACTGCCGACGGCGCTCCCGGGCTTCGGCGGCATCACGACGCCGTTCACGTTCGCGACGCTGCAGATCATCGCCCCGTACGCGTTCGGTGTCGCGATCGTCGGGCTGATCGAGACCCTGCTCACCGCGCAGCTCGTCGACTCCATCACCGAGACGGGTTCGAGCAAGTGGCGCGAGTCGTGGGGCCAGGGCGTCGCGAACATCGCGTCCGCCTTCTTCGGTGGGACCGGCGGTTGCGCGATGATCGGCCAGACGGTGATCAACGTGAAGACCGCGGGTGCCCGGACCCGCGTCTCGACCTTCGCGGCCGGTGTCTCGGTGCTGGTCCTGACGATCGTGCTCCACGACCTCGTGGCCCAGATCCCGATGGCGGCACTGACGGCGGTCATGCTCATGGTCTGCGTCGCGACCTTCGACTGGCACAGCATCCGACCGCGCACGCTGCGCCGGATGCCGTTCGGCGAGACCGCGGTCATGCTGGTCACCGTCGTGGTGGTCGTCGTGACCGAGAACCTCGCGACCGGGGTGCTCGTCGGTGTGGTCGTGGCGGCCCTGGTCTTCGCCCGACGGGTGGCACACGTGGTGACCGTGGTGCGCGAGCCGGTCGACGACCGCACCGTGCGGTACCGGGTCCGCGGGGCGCTGTTCTTCGCCTCGTCGAACGACCTCGTCACACGGTTCTCCTACGCCGAGGACCCGGAGCGCGTGATCATCGACCTGGCCGACGCCCACGTGTTCGACGCGTCCACGGTCGCGGCGCTCGACGGGGTCGAACAGCGGTTCGCGAAGCACGGGTCGACCGTCGAGGTGGTGAACCTCGACACGGGGTCGATCGCGCTGCACGGGCGGCTCTCCGGTGAGCTCGGCGGCTGAGTGCTTCCGCATCCGGTGAATCACCTGAGGGGGCGGTGGGAACCGCGGGCGACCTACACTGGAACCCATGCCCGCGACCCGTCTCCACCTCGTCCGGCACGGAGAGGTGCACAACCCGGGCCGCGTCCTCTACGGCCGGCTCCCGGGCTTCGGGCTGAGTGACCTCGGCACGCGGATGGCGCAGGCCTCCGCGACCGCCTGGAAGGACGCCGGCGTCGACGTGCGTCGGATCGTCGCGTCCCCGCTGCAGCGCACGCAGGAGTCCGCCGCACCCTGGTCGGCCGCCTACGGGCTCGACGTGACGCTCGACGAGCGCCTGATCGAACCGACGAACCGCTACGAGGGGCAGCCCCCCGGGTTCACGAAGCGCTCGCTCGGCCGCCCGGCGGAGTGGCCGTGGATCGCGAACCCGCTGCGTCCCAGCTGGGGCGAGGCGTACGAGTCGATCGCCAACCGCATGCTCGCGGCGATGACCACGGCGTGGGAGAGCGTGGACGAGGGCGACGTCGTCCTGGTCAGCCACCAGCTGCCGATCTGGATGGTCCACCGGAAGCTCGCGGGGGAGCCCCTGTGGCACGACCCGCGCAAGCGCCGCTGTGACCTGTCGAGCATCACCACCGTCGAACGTGTGCCCGCCACGTCGACCGGTCGGTTCACCGAGGTCGGGTACGCGGACCCCGCGCAGGAACTGCGCGCGACCGCCGTCGACGAAGGAGCAGTGTGAACAGCACGAAGCGTGCGCGCGTCATCAGCAAGCGGTTCGCGGTCCTCGCAGCGACGGCCGTCGCTGCCGTGCTCGTCCTGTCCGGCTGCTCGTCGGACAGCGGCGGCATCGCGAAGCAGTACGGCAACGGCACGACCCAGAACTACATCTCCGGTGACGGTGCCGTGACCGAGGTCTCCGCGAAGGACCGCACCGACCCGGTCACCTTCCGGGCCGAGGACTCGAACGGTGACACGGTCTCGTCGAAGGACCTCCGCGGCAAGGTCGTCGTCCTGAACTTCTGGTACGCCAGCTGCCCCCCGTGCCGTGCCGAGGCGAAGTACCTCAACCAGGTGCACGACGAGTACGCCGACGCCGACGACGTCGCGTTCGTCGGTGTCAACGTGCGCGACGAAGCAGCGACCGCGGCCGCCTTCGAGCGCACCTTCGACGTGCAGTACCCGACCGTCCTCGACCAGCGCACGGGCACGATGCAGCTCGCGATGTCCGGGCAGATCGCGCCGAACGCGGTGCCGGCCACGATCGTCCTCGACACCAAGGGCCGCGTGGCCGCCCGGGTCCTCGGCGCGATCGACGGCACGAGCATCCTGCAGACCCTGGTCAGCGACGAGCTCGACGCCGGCAAGGCCTCCTGACCCGTGACCTCCAACCCCTTCGCCGACGCGATCCTGAGCGGCCAGATGGCCGTCGCGCTGCCCGTGGCGGCGCTCGCCGGGCTCGTGTCGTTCCTGTCCCCGTGCGTGCTGCCGCTCGTGCCGGGGTACCTCGGGTACGTCGGCGGTGTCGCCGAGGGCGGGCAGCGTCGGGGTCGTGTGGTGCTCGGCGTGCTGCTGTTCATCGCCGGGTTCACCGCGGTGTTCGTGGCGTACACGACGGTGTTCGGCGCGCTCGGCTTCTGGCTCGTGCGGTGGCGCGACCTCATCACGCAGATCCTCGGGGTCGTCGTGATCGCGATGGGCCTGGTGTTCGTCGGTCGGTTCACGTTCCTGCAGCGCACCATCAAGCCCAGCTGGACCCCGGCCACCGGGATCCTCGGCGCCCCACTGCTCGGCATCGTGTTCGGCCTCGGCTGGACCCCGTGCCTCGGCCCGACGCTGGCGGCCATCAACCTGCTCAGCGTGCAGTCGGGCAGCGCCTGGCAGGGCATGTGGCTCGGGGTGGCGTACTGCCTCGGGCTCGGCATCCCGTTCGTCCTCGTCGCCCTCGGCGCCGGCTGGGCCACGGGGGCCATCGCGGCGGTGAAGCGTCACATGCGCACCGTCAACATCATCGGAGGAGCAATCCTGATCGTCATCGGTCTGCTCATGGTCACCGGTATCTGGTCGGCCGTCATGTCGAGCGTGGGGGCGGTGATCCAGAGCTTTGTCCCCGCGGTCTGACCTGAACGAGCACATCCCGACGGGCGCAGGCGACGGAGCCGACAGCGCCTCCGACCCGCAGCGACCGTCCGACCACGTCGACGGCTCCGGCCCCACCGACGGCGGCATCAACCAGCCGAAGCTCGGCTTCGTCGGGTACCTCCGGTTCTTCTGGCGGCAGCTGACGAGCATGCGCACGGCGCTGTTCCTGCTCATGCTGCTCGCCCTCGCGGCGATCCCGGGCTCGCTCGTCCCGCAGCGCACCGCCGACCCGAACGGCGTCGTGCAGTACAAGGCGGACCACCCGCAGCTCTACCCGGTCCTCGACAAGCTGCAGGTCTTCGACACCTACACCTCGGTGTGGTTCTCCGCGATCTACCTGCTGCTCTTCATCTCGCTCATCGGCTGCATCGTGCCCCGCACGAAGCACCACTGGCAGGCACTGCGGACCCGTCCGCCGAAGACCCCCGCGCGCCTGACGCGACTGGCGGGCTTCCGCACGGTGGCGGTGCAGCCGGACGCGATGATCGACGGGACGACCGGGATCGACGCGACCACGGGCCTCCCGTCCGCCGAGCACGCGGTGACGCGCGCGATGGCGATCCTGAAGCGGTCCGGGTACCGCGTCGAGCGGTTCGGCGACTCGGTGAGCGCGGAGCGCGGCTACCTGCGCGAGACCGGCAACCTGGTGTTCCACGCCGCCCTGGTCGGGGTGCTCCTGGCGGTCGGGGTCGGCGGTGGCTTCGGCTTCACCGGTCAGCGCCTGCTGGTCGAGGGCCAGACGTTCTCGAACGTGCTCGGCTCGTACGACTCGTTCAACCCCGGTCGCTGGTTCCAGCAGACCGACCTCAAGGGCTACAACCTCCGGCTCGACAAGTTCGTGACGAAGTACGAGGAGCGCAACCTCGACGCCCTCGGGCAGGCGCTCGACTACTCGGCCACGGTCACGAGCACCGAGAAGGGCGGCGAGCCGAAGACGAGCCGCCTCGGCGTGAACGATCCGCTGCACGTCGGCGGCACCAACGTCTACCTGCTCGGCAACGGCTACGCGATGCAGGTCACGGTGCGCGACGGCGACGGCAACGTGGCCTTCAAGGACGTCGTGCCGTTCCTGCCGGAGGACGCGAACTACACCTCCACCGGCGTCATCAAGGTGCCGGACGCGAAGCCGGACCAGCTCGGCATGGTCGGGTTCTTCTACCCCACGGCATCGAAGCTCGCGAGCGGCGCCTACTCGAGTGCCTACCCGGACACCCAGAACCCGCTGCTGACGCTGCAGGTCTACACGGGCGACCTCGGGCTCGACAGCGGAGTCCCGCAGAGCGTGTACACGCTCAGCACCAAGGGGCTCGACCAGATCGCCGGTCGGCAGTCGGACACCGCGAGCATCGCGCTGAAGCCCGGCCAGACGAAGAAGCTCCCGGAGGGTGCCGGGTCGATCACGTTCGACGGCGTCAAGCGGTACGTCTCCCTCGACGTGCACCACGACCCCTCGCAGCTCTGGGTGGGCGGGTTCGCCCTGCTCTCCACCCTCGGCCTGCTCACCTCGCTGTTCGTCCCGCGCCGTCGCGTCTGGGTGAAGGTCGTCCCGCGCACGGACACGGCGGGCGGCGAGTACGACCTCGAGTACGCCGGACTCGCACGCGGCGAGGACCCGAACCTCGAACGGGCCGTCGCGGACATCGCACAGCGCCACACGTCGGACCTCGGAGTTAGGATGCCCCAGTGAACGACATGACCACGAACCTCGCGACCTACTCGGTCGTGCTCACGTACTCCGCGATGGCGGTGTACGTGGTCGCGTTCATCTCGTTCGCCCTCGACATGGCCAAACGCTCCGGCGACGTCACGGCCGCCGCGAAGAACGCGGGCGCCGACGACAGCTCGGCCGACGCGGCCAGCGCTGCGGCAGCACCCGGCGCGAAGACGGTCGCGACCGTCCGCGGCGGCACCGTCGTGCTCGAGCAGGTCGCCGCACCGCCGTCGGGCGGTTCGGCCGGCCGCGGCACGAAGTTCGAGCGCGTCGGCATGGCGATGACGATCCTCGCGCTCGTCCTGCACGTCGCCTCGGTCGTCCTCCGCGGCATCGCGGCCGACCGTGTGCCGTGGGGCAACATGTTCGAGTTCTCGCTGACCGGCACGGCGCTGATCACGCTGATCTTCCTGCTCGTGCAGTTCTGGCAGAACCTGAAGTTCCTCGGTGTCTTCATCACCGGCCTGACGATCATCCTGCTCGGCATCGCGACCGTGAACTACTGGGTCCCCGTCGTCCCGCTGCAGCCGGCCCTGCAGTCGTACTGGCTGGTCATCCACGTGTTCGTGGCGATCGCCGGCACCGGGTTCTTCGCGCTCGGCGCGGGGCTCGCGGTGGCGCAGCTCGTGCAGACGTACCGCCAGGGCCGCACGGCCTCCGGCAAGCTCCGCTTCATGGCGACGCTGCCCGACGCCGACCGGCTCGAGGTCCTGACCTACCGCGTCCTGCTCGTCGGCTTCGTCCTGTGGACCTTCACGCTCATCGCCGGTGCGATCTGGGCCGAGCGCGCCTGGGGTCGCTACTGGGGCTGGGACACGAAAGAGGTCTGGACCTTCATCATCTGGGTCGTCTACGCGGGCTACATCCACGCCCGTGCGACCCGTGGCTGGCGCGGTGCGCGGTCGTCCTGGCTGGCCCTCATCGGCTTCGCTGCGGTGATGTTCAACTTCTCGGTCGTGAACGTCTTCTTCAAGGGCCTGCACAGCTACTCGGGTCTGTGAGTCACGCGGGTCGCTGACGCGGCCCTGGTCGCGATCACGACCGGACGGGAGGCACGGTGCCAGCTGGCACCGTGCCTCCCGTCCGTCCTCCGGGGTGCGTGCACGGCCAGGAAGACGCCGTCGTGTCGGTGGGACGCCGCGTCATCGGTGAGACGCCGCTGATTACGGCGGCGTCTCGATGACTCGGCGGCGCCGAAAGGAGACGCCGGCGTCGAACTGAGACGCCGGCGTCTTCCGGAGACGCCGGCGTCTCGTGAGGACGCGGCGGGCGCTACCCGGCGGCGAGCAGATCGTGCACGCGGGCCACCCGCGCACGCCACCACGCCGTGCGCTCCGGCGACGCGGCGTACCGGTCCACCAGCTCCAGCGCGACGTCGACGCGGCGCACCGGCACCCGACCGCCGACCGGCAGCAGCGGATCGGTCGTGACGTCCCCGGCGAACATGGCCGCCGTCCCGAGCCCGGCGGCGTACCCGGGCGTCATCGCCGCAGCGGCCAGGAACGCTCCCATGCCGAGCCCGACCGAGGTGTCGAGCGCACTGGAGACGACGCACGGCAGCCCGGCGTCGGCGATGACGGCACGGGCCGCGGTGGTCCCGCCGAGCGGCTGGGCCTTCACGACCAGGACGTCGGCGGCACCGGCCCGGGCGACGGCGAGGGGGTCGCTCGCCTTCCGGACGCTCTCGTCCGCGGCGACCCGGACGCCGAGGCCGGCGATCCGCGACCGGAGCTCCGCGAGCTCGGGCACCGTCGCGCAGGGCTGCTCGGCGTACTGCAGGTCGAACGGTGCGAGCCGCTCCAGCGCCGCGGTGGCCTGCTCCACGCTCCACAGCCCGTTCGCGTCGACCCGGACCGCGGCCTCGGGCCCCATCACCCGGCGGACCGCGGCGACACGGGCGACGTCGTCGTCGACGGTCGTGCCGGGTTCGGCGACCTTGACCTTGGCCGTCGTACAGCCGGGGTACCGGGCGAGCAGATCGGCGACGTCGGCGGCGGCGATCGCGGGGACGGTGGCGTTGACCGGCACGGAGTCGGCGGCGGGTTCGTGGTCCGTCCACCCGAAGTCGACGGTGGCCCGCAGCCAGGCGGCGGCCTCGGCGTCGTCGTACTCGACGAACGGGGAGAACTCGGTCCAGCCGGCGGGTCCGCGCAGCACGACCGCCTCGCGCGTGGTGATGCCGCGGAACCGCACCCGCATGGGCAGGGCCACCACGTGGGCGTCGGCGAGGAGGTCGGCGAGGTCGGGGAGCACGTCCGCCATCCTCCCACCGCACCCAGGGGGCCCGCCGGTTCCTCGGAGGGGACCGCCAGGGCAGGGCACTAGCATGCATCGGTCGGCCTCGGTCGGCAGGGGAACGACCCGGAACGAGGGAGGCTCGGTGGCGGTGGATCCGCGGCAGCGCGCAGCACAGCAGCGTGCATCGCAGCGCCCGTCCGACCCGTCGAGCGCCGGAGCAGCACGCCCGGCGGCCTCGACTCGTCCGGCAGCTGCAGCGCGACCCTCGGCGGCGACCCGCCCGGCAGCGGGCGCTCGATCCGCGGCGGCTCCCGGGCGCGACTCCGATGACTTCGCCCGCCTCATGCAGCGCAACACCGTCGACGTCCGGCAGACGGGTGGCACGAAGCGCCGCAACCCCGTCGTCGGCAAGATCGCCCTCGGCCTGGCCGTGGTGTCCGCCGCGGTCGACGCCAGTGCCTTCGCCGTGTTCATGGGCGGTGACACGAACTTCGCCTTCGGGATCTGCTTCGTCGTCGTGTTCCTGACGCTCGTCGCCGCCGTGCTCGGGTTCGTCGCCGCCGTCGGCTCGTTCGGACGCTGGTACGGCGCCGTCGGGGTCGTCCTGGCGTTCTTCGCGAACCCCGTCATCCTCATCGTGATCATGGTGTTCGTCGCGCCGGAGATCCTGACCGACATGGGCGCCTGACCCGCCAGACGCCCGGCGGTACGTTGGGAGCATGGCTGCTCCCGTCTCCGACCTGTTCGACCCCGACGTCTGGACCACCGCTCCGATCGCGGAGCAGTTCACCGACATCACGTACCACAAGCACGTCTCCAAGGGCATCGTCCGGGTCGCCTTCGACCGTCCGGAGGTCCGCAACGCCTTTCGCCCGCGCACGGTCGACGAGCTCTACCGCGCCCTCGACGACGCGCGGCAGGACCCCCGTGTCGGCGTCGTGCTGCTCACCGGCAACGGCCCGAGCCCGAAGGACGGCGGGTGGGCGTTCTGCTCCGGCGGCGACCAGCGCATCCGGGGGCGGAGCGGCTACCAGTACGTCGGCGACGAGGGTGCGCCGCCCGCGGGTGTGGACCCCGCGGCCGCCCAGGCGTCGATGGGCCGGCTGCACATCCTCGAGGTCCAGCGGCTGATCCGGATGATGCCCAAGGTCGTCATCGCGGTCGTCCCGGGCTGGGCTGCGGGCGGTGGGCACTCCCTGCACGCGATCTGCGACCTCACCATCGCGAGCGCCGAGCACGGGAAGTTCAAGCAGACCGATGCCGACGTCGGCTCGTTCGACGGCGGCTACGGCAGCGCCTACTACGCCAAGCAGATCGGGCAGAAGTTCGCCCGCGAGGTCTTCTTCCTCGCCCAGGAGTACTCCGCCCAGCGCGCGTACGAGATGGGTGCGGTGAACGCCGTGGTGCCGCACGAGGACCTGGAGCGTGAGGCGATCCGCTGGGGCGAGATCGTGCTCGGCAAGTCGCCGACGGCGATCCGGATGCTCAAGTACGCGTTCAACGCCGTGGACGACGGCATGGTCGGCCAGCAGGTGTTCGCGGGCGAGGCGACGCGGTTGGCCTACGGCACCGACGAGGCCGTCGAGGGCCGCGACTCGTTCCTCGAGAAGCGCGCTCCCGAGTGGACCGCGTTCCCCTGGCACTACTGATGCCCCGTCCGCTGGTCGCGACCGGTACGTCGGACCCGACGGCCGTGCTGCGCGGCCTGGAGGCAGCACTCGCCGGCGGCCCCGCACTGCTCCCCGTCGCCGAGGGGGCACCGGCCCTGCCGACGCCACCTCCGGCCGAGGTCCGGCAGGCGGTCGCCCTGGTGGTCGAGACGAGCGGGTCCACCGGCACCGGCAAGCGCGTGGCGCTCTCGTCCGAGGCGCTCCTCGCCGGTGCTGCCGCGGCGGACGCGGCACTCGGTGGGCCCGGGCGCTGGGTGCTCGCGCTGCCGACGCACTACATCGCCGGCATCAACGTCCTGACCCGCTCGATCACCGCGGGCACCGAACCCGTCGTCGTGCCACCCGGGCACTTCGCGGCCGCCGCGTTCACCGAGGCCGCCGAACGGCTGGTCACCGGTCCGGCCGCGCCGCGTCGCTACACCTCGCTGGTGCCGGTGCAGCTCGCCCGGGTCCTCGACGACCCGGACGCCACCCGTGCGCTCGCCCGGTTCGACGCGGTCCTGGTCGGCGGGCAGGCCACCCCAGCGCCGCTCCGGCAGCGTGCGCTCGACGTCGGGGTCCGGGTCGTGACGACCTACGGTGCGAGCGAGACGAGCGGCGGATGCGTCTACGACGGCGTCCCGTTCGGCACGGTGCGCACCGCGCTGGTCGACGGCGAGCTGCACCTGGCGGGGCCGATGCTCGCCGAGGGGTACCTGGACGACGACGCCCGCACGGCGTCGGCCTTCGTCGAGCGGGACGGGCTGCGCTGGTACCGGACCGGGGACACCGCGACCCTGTCCGACGGCGTGGTCCGCGTGCTCGGACGCCTCGACGACGTGGTGATCTCCGGCGGCGAGAAGGTCCAGCTCGGTGCGGTCGAACGGCTCGTCCGCGGGCTGCCCGGGCAGGAGACCGCTGTCGTCGCCCGGCGCTCGGCGGGGGAGTGGGGCGAGGTCCCGGTCGTCATCACCGAGCAGCCGCTCGACCTCGATGCCGTGCGTGCGCACGTCGGCGCCACCCTGGGCCGAGCCGCCCGGCCGGCGGACGTCGTCGTGCTGGACCGGATCCCGCTGCTGTCGTCGGGCAAACCCGACCGTCGGGCCGTGCAGGCGCTCGTGGAGCCGGGCCGCCCGTAGGGACCGCGAGCGGCCGGGCGGCGCATCGGCAATATGATCGGTGCTCGTGGCACGAACGAAGAACTCGACGCAGAAGCAGGGCCGGTCCGGCAACCCGGCGAAGGCCGCTGCCCCCGCCCGCACCAAGCGGAAGGCGACCGCACGCGACTGGATCGGCGGCGCACGCCTGCGCACCCTGACCCTCGGTGTCGTCCCGGTCGTGCTCGGCACCGCCGTCGCGTTCGTCGACAGCGGGGAGCCCGGCGACTTCGGCGACTACCTGGCGAAGGACGGCCACCTCGCCGTCGCGCTGCTCGCCCTGGCCGTGGCGCTCTTCCTGCAGATCGGTGTGAACTACAGCAACGACTACTCCGACGGGGTCCGCGGCACCGACGAGTACCGCGTCGGCCCGGCACGACTCACCGGAGCCGGTCTGGCCAACCCCCGGACCGTGCTCACCGTCGCCCTGACGTTCTTCGGCCTGGCCGCGGTCGCCGGCCTGGTCATCGTGCTGCTCACCCAGCTGTGGTGGCTGCTGCTCGTGGGGGCCGCCGCCATCGTCGCAGCCTGGTTCTACACGGGCGGCAAGAAGCCGTACGGGTACAACGCCCTGGGCGAGGTCTTCGTCTTCGTCTTCTTCGGGCTGGTCGCCGTGCTCGGCACCCAGTTCGTGCAGATCCGCGAGGTCACGGTCAGCGGCTGGGCAGCCGCGGTGGCCGCCGGGTTCTTCGCCTGCGCGGTCCTGATGGTGAACAACATCCGCGACATCGACGAGGACCAGCTGGCGGGCAAGCGCACGCTCGCCGTGGTCGTCGGGCGTCCGGTGGCCCGCGTCCTGTACGGCCTGTTCCTGATGCTGCCGTACGTCGTGCTGCTCTGGTTCGTGCTGCTGTACTTCCGCACGGGCTTCACGTACTTCTCGCTGCTGTTGGCGCTGCCGGCACTGGCGATCGGGGTGTCGTCACGGAAGCCCCGCGAGCTCATCACGGCCCTGCAGCTGTCGTCGTTCGCCTCGCTCGCCTTCGGCGTGGTGCTCGGGATCACCCTGGCCGTCCAGCCGTAGCCGTTCCGGCTGCTCCACCGGACGGCCCCGCCCTCGCGCTCGGAGTCAGTCGGCGTCGGTGTCCCGGCGCGCCCCGTGCCGGTCGGCGTCGGACACCGGACGGACGGTCGGGGTGGCCGCGGCGTCGGAGTCGGCGGCGTCGACGAAGTCGTCCTCGAAGTCCGAGTCCGCGTCGCGCTCCGGGGTACCGCGGCGGTTCGCCAGGCTCAGCGCGACCTGCGTGCGCAGTCCGGACAGAGCGATGTACGAGATGAGCAGGCCCACCAGGGCGGCCACGATCGTCGCCCAGTACCACGGCATCGGCGTCAGGAGCAGGAGGAGCACGAGCGCCACCACGAAGATGCCGAGCCGAGCCAGGGTGTACAGGAGCCACGCTTTCACACGGTGAGTCTACGGAGCGCCGACCGGCAGGGGCATCACAGGGTCGCGACCTAGACTTCACCGCATGGTCCGCTTGTGGTTGATCGTCGCCGTGGCCGCCGTCGCCTTCACGGTGTACGCGGCCATCGACTGCGGCACGATGCCGCGTCAGCGCGTCCGTTCCCTGCGTCGCGGCGTGTGGCTGCTGCTCGTCATCATCCTGCCCGTCCTCGGTGGCGTGCTCTGGTTCCTGCTGGGCCGCACCCCGGCGGCCGACCCCGGTGCGTCGGCCCGCTACCGTGGACCCGAAGACGACCCGGACTTCCTCGGCACCACGCCGGAGCCGGGCACCACCCTCACGGACAAGGACCAGGACGACGCGACCCTCCGAGACCTCGAAGACCAGTTCCACGAGCGCGACGACGACGGCCGCACCGATCGCTGACGGGCCCGCCGGTTCGGGCAGCCCGGCGACGGACACCGCGCTCGCCCTCCTGCAGGAACTCGTGCGTGCCGGCGTCACCGACGTCGTGGTGAGCCCCGGTTCGCGTTCCCAGGCACTCGCCCTCGCGGCAGTCGCCCTCGAGCGCGCCGGCGGGTTGACCGTGCACGTGCGGTTGGACGAACGGACCGCCGGGTTCTTCGCACTCGGGCTCGCCGTCGAGACGCACCGACCCGCAGCGGTGGTGACGACGTCGGGCACCGCGGTGGCCAACCTGCACCCCGCCGTGCTCGAGGCGCACCACTCCGGCGTGCCGATGATCGTGCTGAGCGCCGACCGTCCCGACGAACTGCGCGGCATCGGCAGCAACCAGACCACCGTCCAGCCGGGGATCTTCGGCCAGGCCGTCGCCTTCGTCCGCGACGTCGAGGCCCCGTCGACGCACGGCGTCGACGGCTCGGTCCGCGACACCCTGCGCACCCTCGCCCGCCAGGCGGTCGCCGCCGCAGCCGGGCACACCGGACAGCCCGGTCCCGCGCAGCTCAACGTCGCGTTCCGCGAGCCGCTGTCGGCCGGACTCGCCCCGGAGCACGTCAGCCCCGTGCCCGAGGACGAGGTCGACCTGGCGTTCGCGACCCGCCGGGCGCACACGGGTCTGCCGGTCGCCGAACTCACCCCGGACGACGAACCGGGCACCGTCGTCATCGCCGGGCACGATGCCGGCGAGGACGCCGAGCGGATCGCCTGGGAACTCGGGGCGCCGCTCCTCGCCGAGGTCTCGAGCGGCGCGCGCTTCGGCCGCAACCTGGTCGTCGCCTACCGCGAACTCCTGCGCGACGCGGACCACGGCGGCGCCGTCCGCCGCGCCGTCGTGCTCGGCCACCCGACCCTCAGCAGAGAGGTCCCCGCGCTCCTGCAGCGCGACGGGGTCGAGGCGATCGTCGTCCGCGGACCGGCGGCCGACCCCTTCGACCCGGCCCGTGCCTCTCCCCACCGGCACGGCCCGGACGCCGCTGGCGCGTCGCCCGGGAACCGGCGGCGTGGGCCCAGCGAATCATTGACCACCTTCGTGTCCGACGTCCGCGTGACGGGCCGCACCCGGCCGGAGCACCGCGCGTGGGTCGGCCGCTGGGTCGGCGCCAGCCGACGGATCCTGGGGGACGGCGATGCCGGCCCGGACCTCGACGCCAAGCGCTCCGCCGACCGTGCCGAGCGGAACAAGTTCCTGCGTGACGAGGTCGCGCTCCGTCGCCGACCCGTCGACCGGGCCATGCTCGCCGAGGCCGTCTGGGGGGTGACCTGGCCGCACGACCGGCTGGTCCTCGGGGCGTCGCAGCTCATCCGTGAAGCCGACGCCCGGGTGCTCGGCAAGAAGATCCGGGTGCACGCGAACCGCGGGCTCGCGGGTATCGACGGCACCGTCTCGACCGCACTCGGCATCGCCGCGGCGCTCGAGCAGTCCTCGGCCTCCGTGGGCACCACACGCGTGCTCCTCGGCGACCTGACCCTGCTGCACGACCTCGGAGCGTTCGTCACCGGCACCGAGGAACGCACCCACCGGGTGCAGGTCGTCGTCGGCAACGACCACGGCGGCGCGATCTTCCGCGGGCTCGAGGTGGCGAAGACCACGCCCGAAGCCGACATGCGGCGGATGATGTCGACCCCGCAGCACGTCGACGTCGAACGGGTCGTCACGGGCCTCGGGTGGGAGTACCGCCGGGCGGCGACGTGGGGTGACCTGGAGCGGGTGCTCACCGACCCGGCCGAGCGGGTCGTGATCGAGGTTCCGCTGGCCGACTGACCGGCCAGCGGCTGTCGGGACCGCGCGGCCACGAGGGTCGCGCGACCGCGTGGATCCCGCGACCGCGTGGATCGCGCGACCGCGTGGGTCGCGCGCCTGCCTCAGGCCAGCGCGTCGGTGATCGGCCGGAACTTCAGCGCCGTCTCGGCGACCTCGCGCGCCGGCTCCGAGCCGGCCACGATCCCGGCCCCCGCCCAGGCCCGGACGGTGCCGTCGTCGTCGATCCGGGCGCTGCGGAGCGCGAGCATCCACTCGCCGTCGCCCGTCGCGCTCATCCACCCGACCGGCCCGGCGTAGCGGCCGCGGTCGACGCCCTCGAGCTCGGCGACGAGCCGCACGGCCACGTCCGTCGGGGTCCCGGCGACCGCGGCCGTCGGGTGCAGGGCGTCGGCGACGTCCAGCGACGTGGTGTCGGGCGGCAGCGTGGCCTGCACGTCGGTCGCCAGGTGCCACAGGTTCGGCAGCTGCAGCCGGAACGGTTCGGCGTCGGCGCGCAGGTCCGTCGCGAGCGGTGCGAGGGCCGCGAGCAGACTGTCGATCGCGAAGGTGTGCTCCTCGACGTCCTTGGCACTGCTGGCCAGGGCCTCGGCGGCGGCCCGGTCGGACACCTCGTCGGTGCCCCGGGCGGCGCTGCCGGCGAGCACCCGTGCGGTCAACCGTGTGCCGTCGGTGCGGGCGAGGGTCTCGGGGGTGGCGCCGACCAGTCCGTCCACCGCGAAGGTCACGCACTGCGGGTAGGCGGCCGCGAGGTCGAGCAGGACCGCCCGTCGATCGGCTCCCGGCGGCAGCGTGCCGACGAGATCGCGGGCGAGCACGACCTTGCGGGCGTCCCCGGCCACGATGCGGCGGACCGCCTCGGTCACGTTGGCGGCGTAGGTGTCCTCGTCGATGTGCCCGGGACGCAGGGCCACGGAGACGTGCGGCCCGACGTGGGGGACTGGGACCGAGGTCCGGGTGAAGGCCAGGGGCTCCGCGCCGAGCGTGGTGTCGATCGCGGTCAGCCAGGCCTTGCCGCGACGCCGGCCGAGGACCACCCGGGGCACGATGAGCACGCTCTCGTCGGCGGAGTCGTCGGCGAAGGCGAACGACCCGAACGCGACGAGCCCCGACCCGCGCAGCTGCACCGGGTCGTCGACGACGGCGGTCTCGACGATGCTGCGCCAGAGGGCCGCGGCGTCCCGCATCCGGTCGGGGCCGGTGAACGTGAACCGGAGCGCCTCACCGATGCCGACGATGCCGTCGCCGTTCCGGACGAAGGCGAGGGGACGGTCGCGGAGCGTGTGGCGGAGGACGGCGCCCGGGTCGTCGAGGATCCGGGTCGAGACCGTCAGCGGGGGCGCCGCCGTGGTGGTTCGGGTCACGGCTCCGATGCTACGCGCCGATCCCGCACCGCCCGGGTGGCTGCGAGTCCGGTGAACGCTCGGTCGGGACCTCTAGGATTGATCGTGTGAGCAGAGCGGACCTGAACAAGCGCCCGGACGAGGTGGCGGCGATGTTCGACGACGTCGCGGCCAAGTACGACCTCACGAACGACATCCTGTCGGCGGGCAACGCCCCGCTGTGGCGTGTCGCGACGGTCCGCGCGGTCGACCCGCAGCCCGGCGAGAAGGTCCTCGACATCGCCGCGGGCACCGGGACCAGTGCAGCGGCCTTCGCCAAGAAGGGCGCCGAGGTCACCGCGCTCGACCTGTCCGCCGGCATGATCGCCGTCGGCCGCGAACGCCACCCCGAGATCACCTTCGTCGAGGGCAACGCCGAGCAGCTGCCCTTCGACGACGACACGTTCGACGCCGTCACGATCTCGTTCGGGCTGCGCAACGTGAACGACCCCAAGCAGGCGCTCGCCGAGATGCTGCGCGTCCTGAAGCCCGGTGGCCGCGTCGTCATCTGTGAGTTCTCGACGCCGCCCCGCGCCCTGCTGCGCCTCGGCTACGGCACCTACCTGAAGCGCGTGCTCCCGGGCATCGCGCGGCTCTCGAGCAGCAACCCGGCCGCCTACCGCTACCTCGCCGAGTCGATCGACGCGTGGCCCGACCAGCAGGTGCTCACCCAGTGGCTCCGCGGTGTCGGCTTCTCGGTGGTCGCCTACCGCAACCTGACGGCCGGTATCGTCGCACTGCACCGTGGCCGCAAGCCCGTCGCCGACACGGTGCGCGAGTCCGCGGCACGGCGCGCGAAGGCCCGCCGTGACCACCAGAACACCGGCGAGCAGCCGCGCGTCGACCCGGCCGCCGACTGACCGGTCATCACCCCCGAAGACGGAGCAGCACTTGAATCCGAGCGTCCCGGTCGCACGTCGCGCGCCGAGCCTGCGCGCATCGCTGGGCATCGGCGAGCGGTTGTTCGCCACGCCTGCCGACCGACGCTTCATCTCCGCGGTCGACGACGGGCTCGAACTCGTCGAGCAGGGGCTCGAGGACGCCATGCGCTCCACCGACACCCTCGCCGACACCACCAGCCGGTACCTGCTGTCCGCCGGTGGCAAGCGCATCCGTCCGACCCTGACGCTCCTCATCGCCCAGCTCGGTGACGGCGTGACCGACGCCGTGGTCAAGGCCGCGGTGAGCATCGAGACCACGCACCTGGCGTCGCTGTACCACGACGACGTCATGGACGAAGCGCCCGTGCGACGCGGGGTCCCCGCCGCGCAGATCACCTACGGCAACAACGTGGCGATCCTCACCGGCGACCTGCTCTTCGCCCGCGCCAGCCTGATCACGGCCGACCTCGGCACCGAGGGCATCCGGATGCAGGCCGAGACCTTCCAGCGCCTCTGCATGGGGCAGCTGCACGAGACCACGGGGCCGCAGCCGGACGACGACCCGCTCGAGCACTACATCCAGGTGCTCAGCGACAAGACCGGCTCGCTCATCGCCACCGCCGCCCGCGCCGGCGTGATGTTCTCCGGTGCCGACCGCGCCTACCTGGACGCCGTCGGTACCTTCGGCGAGAAGGTCGGCGTGGCCTTCCAGCTCGTCGACGACGTCATCGACCTCGCCCCCGCGACGGACAAGACCGGCAAGATCGCCGGCAACGACCTGCGCGCCGGCGTGGACACGCTGCCGGTCCTGCAGCTGCGCCGGATGGCCTCGATGGATCCGTCCGCGCAGCACCTGGTCGAGCGCATCGAGCGCGACGTCAACGGTGCGCCCGACGACGTGGTCGACTCCGCGCCGTACCAGTCGGCCGTCGCCGCGCTCCGCGAGCACGAGGCCACCGCGGCGACCCGAGCCGTCGCCGTCGCCTGGGCCCGCGAAGCCGTCGCCGCCCTCGCCCCGCTCCCCGACGGCACCGTGAAACGGGCACTCACCCGCTTCGCGGACTCCGTCGTCGACCGAAGCCGCTGAACACCCCTCCCGACGGCGCACGCACTGCGGCCCGGTCGGGAGGCCCCCCGGGAACCCCCACCCGAACGAACTGGAGACGATCAGTGCCCACCCTCCGACTCGCCATCGTCGGCGCCGGCCCGGCCGGCATCTACGCCGCGGACATCCTGCTGCGCGAGGCCCACGGCTACGACGTGTCGATCGACCTGTTCGAGCAGCTCCCCGCGCCCTACGGTCTGGTCCGGTACGGCGTCGCACCCGACCACCCGCGCATCAAGGGCATCATCAACGCCCTGCGCGACGTCCTCGACCGCGGGGTGGTCCGGCTGTTCGGCAACGTCCGCTACGGCGAGGACATCACCCTCGAGGACCTCAAGAAGCACTACAACGCGGTCGTGTTCTCGACCGGCGCGATCAAGGACGCCGACCTCGACATCCCCGGTGTCGACCTCGACGGCTCGTACGGCGCCGCCGAGTTCGTGAGCTGGTTCGACGGCCACCCCGACGTCCCGCGCACCTGGCCGCTGAACGCCGAGAGCGTCGCGGTCATCGGCGTCGGCAACGTCGCCCTCGACGTCTCGCGCATCCTGGCGAAGCACGCCGACGACCTGCTGCCAACCGAGATCCCCGCGAACGTGTACGAGGGCCTCAAGGCCTCGCCCGTCACGGACGTGCACGTCTTCGGCCGCCGTGGTCCGGCGCAGGTGAAGTTCACGCCGCTCGAGCTGCGCGAGCTCGGCGAGGTCCGTGACGTCGACATGGTGGTCTACGACGAGGACTTCGACCACGACGAGGCATCGAAGACCGCGATCGCGACGAACAAGCAGGTCATGGTGATCAACCGTGTCCTCGAGCAGTGGCGCACGCGCGAGGTCGGCCAGGCCAGCCGCCGGCTCCACCTGCACTTCTACGCGAAGCCGATCGAGTTCGTCGGCGACGAGCAGGGCAAGCTGACCGCCATCCGCTACGAGCGCACCCGTCCGAACGGCGAGGGCGGCGTCGAGGGCACCGGCGAGATCCGCGAGATCCCGATCCAGGCCGCCTACCGCGCGGTCGGGTACTTCGGTTCCCCGCTGCCCGGTGTGCCGTTCGACGAGCGCCACGGTGTCATCCCGAACCACGAGGGCCAGGTCCTCGACGACGACAACCAGCAGATCCCCGGGGTGTACGCCACCGGCTGGATCAAGCGTGGTCCCGTCGGGCTCATCGGACACACGAAGTCCGACGCGATGGAGACCGTGCAGCACATCGTCAACGACCAGGCGAGCTGGTGGACCCCGGAGGACCCCTCCGACGAGGCCATCCCGGCACTGCTCCGCGAGCGCGGCGTCGAGTACACCGACCTCGAGGGCTGGCACCACCTCGACACCCACGAGCAGGCGCTCGGTGCGGTCGACGGGCGCGAGCGCATCAAGGTGGTGCCGCGCGACGAGATGATCGAGGTCTCGCTCGGACGCGTCGACACCCCGACGAGCTGACGACCATGACCGACACGCGCCCCGTCCCGTTCACAGCGGTGCGGGGCGCGTCCGCGTCGGGGATGCGGCTGCAGGGCGTCGACGTGGCCCGTGCGGTCGCGCTGCTCGGCATGATGGCCGCACACATCGGCGGCATCGCGGAGCAGCTCGACTGGACCGACCCGGCCACCTGGACCGCCGTCGCCCACGGGCGCCCGTCCACGCTGTTCGCGGTCCTCGCCGGCGTCTCGATCGGTCTGACGAGCGGCCGCACCGACCCGCCGGGCCCGCCGACCATCGGCCGCATCCGTGCCCGGCTCGCGATCCGCGCCGTGGTGGTCGTCGTCATCGGGTTCGCCCTGATGGCGCTCGACACCCCCGTGTACGTGATCCTGCCGACCTACGGGGTGCTGTTCCTGCTCGTGGTCCCGGTGCTCCGCGTCCGCCCGGCGGCGCTGCTCGGCATCGCCGCGCTCTGCTCGGTGCTGTCGCCGCTCGCCGCGCTGACGATCGCGCCGGCCTACGCGGACGCCGGCATGATCGGCGTCCAGCTCGGCCTGGTCTACCCCGTGGTCACCTTCCTGGCGTACGTCCTGGTGGGGCTCGCGGCCGCCCGGGCCGGCCTGGAGGACCGTGGCCGGCAGATCCTGGTCCTGGCGTCCGGCACACTGGTCGCCGCCACCGCGTACGTCGCCGGGTCGGTCCTCGCCCCGCTGCCCGACGATGCGGCCCTGGCGTTCCCCGGGGTCCCGTACGCGGGCGAGGCCTCGACCCCCGGCCAGGCCTTCGCGCAGCTGTTCCTGTCCCCGCGCGACCACTCGTCGTCGGTCGTCGACGTGGTGGGGACGGCCGGGGTGGCGGTCGCGGTGATCGCCCTCTGCCTGCTCGTGTTCGACGGCCGCGGCCGCGTCGCCGAGCGGATCGCGTTCCCCCTGGCGGCCGTGGGGTCGATGCCGCTGTCGGTGTACTCGGGGCACCTCGTGGTCATCGCGATGCTGCCGAGCTACCCCGAGTCGGCCGAGGCCTGGGGCTGGTTCGCCCTCGGCTCGGTGGTCTTCGCGATGCTGTGGCGGCGGTTCCTCGGCCGCGGCCCGCTCGAGCGGGTGGTCGGGGCCGTGGCGTCCCTCGTCCCGATGCGCTGAGCGCACCTGGCGGACCCGCACCGGGCCTCCAGGCGGCTACTGCAGCGCCGCCGTGAGCCGCGGAACGCTCACCGCACGGTGCAGGGTTGTCCGTTCACCGCGGGCTTGCTCGCCGGGTGCCCCGCTGTCGCGACGCACGGTGCGGCCAAGGTCGCACCGGGTGGAGGACGACGCACGGTGCGACGGTGCGACGCTGCGACAGCCTCGGCTACTGCAGCGCCGCCGTGAGCCGCGCGACGTTGTCGAGCACCTTGGACCGGCGCGGACGGTCGACCCACGCGTCGAGCGTGAGCTCGAAGCTGTGCTCCTTGTAGGAGTCCTGCACCTCGCGCAGGGCGTCGACGAAGCGGTGACCGCGCACCATCACGGAGACCTCGAGGTTCAGGCTGAACGAGCGCATGTCCATGTTGCTCGACCCGATCACCGACACCTCGTCGTCGATCGTGAAGTGCTTGGCGTGCAGGATCGTCGGCTCCCGGTACAGCCAGATCCGCACGCCGGCCCGCAGGAGTTCCTCGTAGTAGGAGCGCTGCGCGTGCCAGGTCATGGCGTGGTCGCCCATCTCGCCGACGAACAGCTCGACGTCGACCCCGCGCTGCGCCGTCGTGGTGATGGCGTAGAGCATCGAGTCGTCCGGCACGAAGTACGGCGACGTGATCGAGACCTTCTGCTGCGCCGAGTAGAGCAGCGCGTTGAACAGGCGCAGGTTGTTCTCGCCGTCGAAGCCCGGGCCCGACGGCACCACCTGGCAGTCGAGCGCATCGCCGCGGTCGGCCCGCTGGACGGGGTCGCTCTCACGCAGCAGCAGCTCGTCGGTCTCGCTGTACCAGTCGGTGACGAACAGGGCGTTGAGCCCGGCGACGACCGGTCCCTCGAACCGGGCGAACAGGTCCTTGTAGACCATGCCCTTCTCGATGTGGGACTTGATGTCGTACGACGCGTCGATCAGGTTCTGCGAGCCGGTGAACGCGACTGAGCCGTCGATCACCATGATCTTCCGGTGGTTGCGGAGGTCGGGGCGCTGGAACTTGCCCTGCAACGGCAGGAGGGGCAGCATCAGGTGCCATTCGATGCCCGCCTGGTCCATGAACGCCAGGGTGTCCTTGTAGCCCGGGTAGCCGCGGCTCGCCCAGTGGTCGAGCAGGAACCGCACGGTGACGCCCCGTGCCTGCGCCCGCGCGAGCGCCTCGAAGAACGGGCGCGTGGTGTCGTCGAGCGTCGCGATGTAGAACTCGACGTGCACGAACCGGCGGGACTGGTCGATCGCCCGGGTCATCTCGGCGATGGACTCCTCGGAGTCGGGGTAGAGCTCCGCGGAGTTGCCACCGACCAACGGCATCGCACCGAGTTCGCGGTTCAGCCGCGTGACGCTCTCGAGCCATGCGGGCCACGGGTGGTCACGGCGGACCCGCTCGATGCCCTCGGTCTGCTCGAGGATGTACGCGTTGATCTCGGTCTGCTTCTCGCGACGGGCGCGGGGGAGCTTCGTCGACCCGATGACCAGGAAGACGATGAAGCCGATGTAGGGGATGAGGAAGATCGCGAGCAGCCACGCCGTCGCGGTCTGCGGCTTCCGGTTGATCGGGACGTAGATGATCGAGAAGACGCGGATCGCCAGGTCCAGCAGGACGAGCAGGACGGTGATGACGACGCTGAGCCAGTGCTCCACGGGGTGCCGGTGTCGGGTGTCGTTCGCAGGGGCCGCTGGTCAGCGGAAGTTGATGAACTGCAACGGGACGTCGAACTCTTCACCCTTGAGGAGCTGGATCGTGTTCTGCAGGTCGTCACGGCTCTTCGACGAGACGCGGAGTTCGTCGCCCTGGATCTGGCTCTTCACCGTCTTCGGGGCGTTGGCCCGCAGGAACGCGCCGATCTTCTTCGCCACGTCCTGCTCGATGCCGTTCTTGAACTTCACCTCGATGCGGTACTCCTTGCCCGAGGGGTACGGGTCGCCGGCGTCGAGGCTCTTCAGGCTGATGTTCCGCTTGATCGCCTTGCTCTGCAGCACGTCGAGGACGGCCTTGGCGCGCTCTTCCGAGTTCGCCTTGATGAGGACGTCCTCGCCGCTGAACGCGACCGAGGCGTCGGCGCCCTTGAAGTCGTAGCGCTGCTCGATCTCCTTGGCCGCCTGGTTGAGGGCGTTCTCCGCCTCCATCTTGTCGACCTTGCTGACCACGTCGAAGGAACTGTCTGCCATACGGAACAGCCTAACGGCGGACGGGAGGCCCGGTTCCGGTCGCGCGGATCGGCTCCCGGTGGTCACGACCACCGTCAGCCATCCGCTATGCTTTTGTGCGCGCCTTCGGTTGGTGATCACACCGGCTGGGTGCGCATGGCAAGTTACCCAAGCGGCCAAAGGGATCTGACTGTAAATCAGCCGGCGTAGCCTTCGGGGGTTCGAATCCCTCACTTGCCACCATCTGATCGGCCCCGTCCACTGCGGACGGGGCCGATGGTGTTTCCGGGAGGATGGGTGCATGGCATCCGACCTCACCCCGTCCCAGTTCGCCGACCTCGCCGAGTCGATCGCCCGTGACGCAGCGGCGCTGGCCGCACGGCGCCGCGCCGAGGGGGTCGAGGTCGCGGACCGGAAGTCGAGCATCGTCGACGTGGTCACGGCCGCCGACCGTGAGGTCGAGGCACTCATCCGCGCCCGCATCGCCGAGGCCCGACCGGACGACGCCTTCCACGGCGAGGAGTCCGGGTCGGCCTCCGGCGCCTCGGGCATCACGTGGGTGGTGGACCCGATCGACGGCACGGTCAACTACCTGTACGGCAGCGCCGACTACGGCGTGAGCATCGGCGTCGTGCGCGGAGCACCCGACCCGATGACCTGGGAGCCGATCGCGGGCGTCGTCGTGGCGCCGGCGACGGGCACCGTCTTCCGGGCGGCGGTCGGGCAGGGTGCGACCCGTGACGGGGAACCGTTGTCCGTCGCCACGCCCGGTTCGCTCGCCGAGACGCTCGTCGCCACCGGGTTCGGGTACACGGCCGACCGTCGCCGGGAGCAGGTCGCGGTGCTGGCCGGACTCATCGGCGAGGTGCGGGACATCCGCCGCGGGGGAGCGGCGTCGCTCGACTGCTGCGCCGTCGGGGCGGGCGTGGTGGACGCGTACTACGAGCGCGGGATCAACCCGTGGGACATGGCGGGCGGGGCCCTCGTCGCGCAGGAGGCCGGCGCGGCGATCCGCATCTGGGAGGCCGGGGGGACCCGCTCCTTCCTCTTCGCGAGCCCCGCCGTCGCCGACGAACTCGAGGCCCTGGTGCGTGGACTCGAGGCCGGTGCACTCGGAGCCGTGCGGGCCTGAGGACGCGCCGATCCCCAGGTCCGGGGCTGCCGGGAGGACATGACCACGACTGGCGACCTGCGACGTCTCCTGCTAGCGTGCTCAGGTCCCGTTACCTGCTCGTTACCAACGAGTGAGCCCTTCTCTGATCAGGATCGCCACCGCACGCATGCCCCGTACTCCTCTGTCGTCCGCTCCCACCGACGGTTCCGTCGACGCCGCCACCCCGGTCGTCCACCAGACCCGACGCGCTCGGATCGAGGCAGAGCGGGCCGCGGCGAAGGGCGCGGTCGTGGTGCAGGAGGCGCATGACTCGACGGGTCCGAGCTTCGACGACGTGATCGGTGCGGTCACGCCGGGAACCCCCGCGGCCCCCGTGTCGCCGATCGACCTCGCACCGGCGTCGCCCGTGCGCCCGGCCTCCCGCATCGTGACGCCGCCGGCCCCCACTTCGCCCGTCGTGCCCGCGCAGCCTGCTGCTCCCGCTCCTTCGGTGTCGCAACCGCGTCGGGTCGCCGGGCAGGTCCCCGCGTCGCGTCGTCGCACCAGTCGTCCGGCGCCGACGGCCCCGGTCGACCGGGCGACCCGCCACATCCGGTCGAGCACCCCCGCCAGCGCACCGGCCCCGAAGCGTGGTGCGTCGTTCCGCCGGTCGGCCTCCCGTGTGACCGCGGTCGGCGCCCTGCTCTTCGCGGCCGGCCTGGTCGTGTCGACCTCGCTGCCGGCCCAGGCGCTCTGGGTGCCCGAGTCCGGCTCGACCGCGGCCCGTGCCAGCTCGGGTGCCACCCAGTCGATGCAGGTCGGTGCCGCTGCTGATGGGTCGACCGCCCGTGACCAGTTCACGGTCTCGGACGCCACGCAGTACGCGAACGTCGACTCCTCCAGCTTCACGAACGACCCGACCGGCACGATCCAGTGGCCGTTCCTGACCGGTGTCCCGATCACCTCGGGCTTCGGCGGACGCCAGGTCGCCGGGTGCTCGTTCTGCTCGACGAACCACATGGGCGTCGACTTCGCCCCGGGCGAGGGCACCCCGATCGGCGTCATCGCGGCCGGGACCGTCATCAAGGTGCAGGCGAACGACGGCGGCTTCGGCAACGACGTCTGGGTCGAGCATGACGTCGACGGCAAGCAGTTCGTCAGCGTCTACGGCCACATGGAGGACAACTCCTTCAAGGTGGTCACGGGCCAGCACGTCGAGGTCGGCGACATCCTCGGCCTCGTCGGCAGCACGGGCAACTCCACGGGCCCGCACCTGCACCTCGAGGTGCACGTCGACGGGGTCCCGGTGGACCCGCTGGCGTGGCTCAAGACCAACGCGAACTAGCGGCCCACGACGCGGCACGCCCGGGCGTCTCGCCCGGTTCCGGAGCAGCGTCGGAGGTCTGCTATCCTCGTGTGGTGCCGTTCGCGGCACATCGCCCCGATAGCTCAGTGGTAGAGCACCTCCATGGTAAGGAGGGGGTCGTCAGTTCAATCCTGACTCGGGGCTCCGACCCGGTGCGCGTGCCGCTCCGGATCTCTGGCGGGGTAGCTCAGTTGGTTAGAGCACACGACTCATAATCGTGGGGTCGCGGGTTCAAGTCCCGCCCTCGCTACACGCAAGGCCCTCTCGTCCAGGATCCCTGGGTCAGGGGGCCTTCTCTGTTGCCGGCCCCACTTCGATTGCTGGGGCCCGCCCACCGCGCGTTCAGTCCGCCGCCGGCACGTCGGCCGCGACGTTCTCCTGCGCGGCGAACTGGGTGCGGTGCAGCTCCTCGTACCGGCCACCCGCGGCCAGCAGTTCGTCGTGCGTGCCCCGCTCCACGATCGAGCCGTCCTCGACGACCAGGATCACGTCCGCGCTGCGGATCGTGGAGAGCCGGTGCGCGATCACCATCGCCGTCCGTCCCTCGAGCGCCTCGCCGAGTGCTGCCTGCACCGCTGCCTCGGACGTCGAGTCGAGCGCCGCCGTCGCCTCGTCGAGGATGACGACGCGCGGCTGGGCGAGCAGGAGCCGGGCGATCGTCATCCGCTGGCGCTCGCCCCCGGAGAGCCGGTAGCCGCGTTCACCCACCATGGTGTCCAGCTGGTCGGGGAGGGACCGGATCAGCGGCTCGAGCCGTGCGCGGCGGACCGCGTCCCACACCTCGTCGTCGGACGCCTCGGGCCGGGCGAACCGCAGGTTGGAGCGGATGGTCTCGTGGAACAGGTGGCCGTCCTGCGTCACCATGCCGAGGGTGTGCCGCATCGAGGCGAACGTGACGTCGCGGACGTCCGTCCCGGCCAGACGTACGGCGCCGCTGTCGACGTCGTACAGGCGCGAGAGCAGCTGCGCGACCGTGGACTTGCCGGCCCCGGACGAGCCGACCAGGGCGACGGTCTGCCCCGGTTCGATCCGGAACGACAGACCGTGCAGCACCTCCTCGCCGCCGCGGGTGTCGAGCGTCGCGACCTCCTCGAGCGAGGCGAGCGACACCTTGTCAGCGGACGGGTACGCGAACCGGACGTCGTCGAACTCGACGGAGACCGGGCCGTCGGGGATGGTGACCGCGTCGGGCTGCTCCTGGATGAGTGGTTCGAGGTCGAGCACCTCGAAGACGCGCTCGAAGCTGACCACGGCGCTCATGATCTCGACCCGGGCGTTCGCCAGGCTCGTCAGCGGGGCGTACAGCCGGGTGAGCAGGAGCGCCAGGGTGACGACCTCGCCGGTGTCCAGGCGGCCGGCGAGCGCGAGGAAGCCGCCGAGCCCGTAGACCAGCGCGAGGGCGAGCGCGGAGACGAGCATGAGCGCGGTGAAGAAGACGAACTGCAGCATCGCGGTCCGGACACCGATGTCACGGACCCGGGCGGCGCGCACGCGGAACTCCTCGGCCTCCTCGTCGGGCCGGCCGAACAGCTTGACGAGGGTGGCGCCGGGTGCCGAGAAGCGCTCGGTCATCTGGGTGCTCATCGCGGAGTTGTGGTCGGCGGCCTCGCGGCGCAGGGCGGCGAGACGGCTCCCCATCCGGCGCGCGGGGACCAGGAAGACCGGGAGCATGACGACGGCGAGGACCGTCACGAGCCACGAGGTGCTGAGCATGACGATCAGGGTGAGGACCAGCGCCACGAGGTTCGTGACCACGCCGGACAGCGTGCCGCTGAAGGCCTGCTGGGCGCCGATCACGTCGTTGTTGAGGCGGCTCACGAGCGCACCGGTCCGGGTGCGGGTGAAGAACGCGATGGGCATCTTCTGCACGTGGTCGAAGACGGCGGTGCGGAGATCCAGGATCACGCCCTCGCCGATCCGCGCCGAGTACCACCGCGTCGTCAGCGACACGGCGGCGTCGGCCACGGCCACCAGGGCGATGACCACGGCCAGCCGGACGATCGTCGCGACCTCACCGCGGGCGACGATGACGTCGACCACCTGCCCGGCGAGGACCGGCGTCGCGACCGCGAGGAAGGCGCCGACGACGGACAGGCCGATGAAGACCAGCAGCTTCGCCCGGTACGGCACCGCGAACGTCAGGATCCGCCGGACGGACGCGCGGGAGAACCCGTGCTTGCCGCCCTGCGCGGACGAGATCTTGTACAGCGAGCTCCAGGCTGCGCTCTCCATGCTCATGGCGGTTCCTTTCCGGGGCCCCGGGCCCAACCTAGATGGCTGGCCGGGTCCCCGGTGACCGCTCCCGTGGCGGTGCGCCGCGCGGCCACCCGCCGGAGGCCGTCGGACCCGTCTACTGCGTGCGGTGGGAGCCGGTGTCCGTCCGCGTCGCGAGCACCCCGGCCGCACGGAACGCGTCCTCGACCGCGGCGGTGACCTGCTGCCAGGCGGCCCGTCGCCGGTTCGCTCCGATGCTGCCGCCCGACACGGCCGTGCCGTGCCCGGCCCGGCGCAGGGTGATCGTGGTGGTGGCACCGTCCACGACGGTCGACAGCTCGTACCGGCGGTACTCCCGGGCCGGCTGGACGAGCGCGCCGAGCAGGATCGTGAGCGTCCGGCTGCCCGCCGTCGCGGTCATCGTGCCACCCGTCGACTCGACGTGGTGGCCCGTGCGGCGCAGCGCGGCGGCCGCGACCTCCATGGCGGTGCACCGGTCTCCCGTGTGCACGGCGAACTCCGTCGTGGTGTCCATCGGCCCTCCCCGTCCCGAACGAACCCGTGCCGCACGGCACGCCCCGATTCCCCCGAATCGGTCTCAGACAGTCTAGCTGAAGCGTCCTCATCGATCACCGGCCTCCGGACGGGCCTCGGTAGACTGCCGTGGTGTCAGTGAACCCCGAGCTCGTCGGCAGGACGTTCCCGCCGGCCCAGCCCTACCTGGTCGGCCGCGAGAAGGTGCGCGAGTTCTCGCGTGCGGTCTTCGCGACCAACCCCGTCCACCACGACCCGGACGCCGCACGTGCCGCCGGGTACGACGACGTGGTCGCACCCCCGACGTTCGCCGTCGTCGTGCAGGAGGCCACGCTCGCGCAGCTCCTGAACGAGCCTGACGCCGGCATCGACTTCTCCCGCGTCGTCCACGGCGAGCAGTCCTTCACCTACGACCGGCCGATCGTCGCCGGTGACGAGCTCACCGCCACCCTGACGGTCACCAGCGTGAAGACCCTCGGCGGCAACGCGATGGTCACCGCCCAGAGCACCATGAACGACGCCGAGGGGGAGCACGTCGTCACGGCGACCTCCACCCTCGTGGTCCGAGGAGACGACGCATGACCGCCGCACCCGCCACCGCGCTCGAGGTCGGCACCGTCGTCGCCGAGCGCGACGTGCACATCACGCGCGAATCGCTCGTCCGCTACGCCGGCGCCTCGGGCGACTTCAACCCGATCCACTACCGCGACGACGTCGCCGCCTCGGTCGGCCTGCCCGGTGTCCTCGCCCACGGCATGCTCACGATGGGCATCGCCGTGCAGCCGGTCGCCGAGTGGCTCGGCGACAGCGGCTGGGTCGCGGGCTACGGCGTCCGCTTCACGCGCCCCGTCGTCGTCGACCCGGAGCAGGGTGCCACCGTCGGCATCGTCGCGAAGGTCGGCACCGTCGACGAGGACGGCCGGCCGAAGCGCATCGACCTCACCGTGACCGCTGCCGGGCAGACCGTGCTCGGCAAGGCGCAGGTCACGGTGGTGTTCCGCTGACCGTGTCCGAGCCGGTGCTGGCCGACCTGACGACGCTCCGCGTCGGCGGGGCCGCCACCCGGCTGCTCACGGCCGAGACGACCGACGAGCTCGTCGCCCACGCGCTCGACGCCTTCGACGACCACGAGTGGCTCGTCCTCGGCGGCGGCAGCAACCTGCTGGTCGCCGACCAGGGCTTCGACGGCACCGTCGTGCTGGTCCGGACGACGGGCGTCGACGCCGACCGCGACGCCGACGGCGTCACCGTCCGCGTCGCCGCGGGGGAACCGTGGGACCCGTTCGTCGCCACGACCGTCGCGAACGGCTGGACCGGCCTGGAGGCCCTCAGCGGCATCCCGGGCACCGTCGGTGCGTCCCCGGTGCAGAACATCGGCGCCTACGGGGTCGAACTCGCCGACGTGCTCACCCGCGTCGAGTTCCTCGATGCAGCCACGGGGGAGCGCGCGTGGCTCCCGGCAGCCGAGCTGGCGCTCGGCTACCGCACGTCGACCCTCAAGCACGGTCGGCGCGGTGTCGTGCTGACGGTCGAGTTCCGACTCGGGATCGCGGGGGAGCGCGGTGTGCCCGTGCTGTACGCGCAGCTCGCCGGTTCGCTCGGGGTCGAGCACGGTGTGCTCGTGCCGCCCACGACCGTCCGCGACGAGGTCCTGCGGCTGCGCGGCTCGAAGGGCATGGTGCTCGACGGGGACGACCACGACACCTGGAGCGCCGGGTCGTTCTTCACGAACCCCATCGTCTCGCCGGCGTTCGCCGAGACCCTGCCGGCGGACGCGCCCCGCTGGTCCGCGGGCGACGACGTCAAGCTCAGTGCGGCGTGGCTCATCGAGCACGCCGGCGTGCACCGCGGGTACGCGGTGCCGGGCTCCCGCGCGGCGATCTCGTCCAAGCACACCCTCGCGCTCACGAACCGCGGCGGTGCCACGGCGGCGCAGGTGGCCGAGCTCGCACGGTTCGTGCAGGTGACGGTCCTGAACCGCTTCGGTGTCTCGCTCGTCCCGGAACCCGTCGTGGTGGGGGACCTGCTCGGCTGATCGTCCGCACGACGGGTCGGACGAGCACGACGCACCACGGGCCTCCCGGCACGCAGAACGGGCCACCTCGACGAGGCGGCCCGTTCTGCGTTCCGCGAGGTGTCGTGGGCGCAGCGTCTACGCGAAGAACTTCGCCAGTCTGGCGACGCCCTCGGCGATGTCGTCGTCGCCCAGCGCGTACGACAGGCGCAGGTAGCCGGAGGGGCCGAAGGCCTCACCCGGCACGACCGCGACCTCGGCGTGCTCGAGGATCAGGTCTGCCAGCTCGAGCGTGGTCGTCGGGGTGGTGCCGGCCCACTCGCGACCGAGCAGTGCGGTGACGTCCGGGTAGACGTAGAAGGCGCCCTGCGGGGTCGGCGTGCGGAAGCCCGGGATCGCGTTGAGGCCGTCGACGATGGCCTTCCGCCGGCGGTCGAAGGCCTCGCGCATGGCGGCGACGGGCTCCTGCGGACCGGTGAGGGCGGCGATCGCGGCGCGCTGCGACACGTTCGAGACGTTCGACGACAGGTGCGACTGCAGGTTCGACGCGGCCTTGACGGCGTCGGCCGGGCCGATGAACCACCCGACGCGCCAGCCGGTCATCGCGTAGGTCTTCGCGACGCCGTTCACCAGGATCGTGGTGTCGGCGAGGGCAGGGACCTCGGCCAGGATGCCGGCGAACCGGACCCCGTCGTAGACCAGGTCCTGGTAGATCTCGTCGCTGATCACCCAGATGCCGTGCTCGAGCGCCCACTCGCCGATGGCCCGGGTCTGCTCGGCCGAGTAGACGGCGCCCGTGGGGTTCGACGGCGAGCAGAACAGCAGCGCCTTGGTCGCCGGGGTGCGGGCGGCCTCGAGCTGCTCGACGGTCACCAGGTAGTCCTGGTCGCTGCCGGCGAAGACCTCGACGGGCTCGCCGCCGGCCAGCCGGATGGCTTCGGGGTAGGTGGTCCAGTACGGCGCGGGCAGCAGGACCTCGTCACCGGCGTCGACGATGGTCTGGAACGCCTGGTAGACAGCCTGCTTGCCACCGTTCGTGACGATGACCTGCGACGGCTCGACGGTGACGCCGGACACCCGGGCGGTCTTGTCGGCGATGGCCTGCTTGAGTTCGGGCAGGCCGGTCGCGGGCGTGTAGCGGTGGTTCTTCGGGTCCTGCGCGGCAGCGACGGCCGCGTCGACCACGTGCTGCGGGGTCGCGAAGTCCGGCTCGCCGGCGGCGAACGAGATCACCGGACGACCGGCGGCCTTGAGTGCCTTGGCCTTCGCGTCGACCTTGAGCGTCGCGGACTCGGCGATGGCCGCGATGCGGGATGCGATGCGCGGACGATCGACCGGCGCGGTGGCGGGGGTGTCGACGGACACGTGGGCGGTGGACTCGGGGCCTGGGGCTGCGGTGCTCACGGGGCCAGCCTACCGGCGCGGCACGCCGTGGAAGGGGCCAAGTGGACACCGTGTGACGGACTCCCGTAGACTCGTCCACCGGAACGCGGATCGGTGACGAACCGTGTCCGAAGGGCGGTGGCTCAATTGGTAGAGCAGCGGTCTCCAAAACCGCAGGTTGCAGGTTCGAGTCCTGTCCGCCCTGCAACTCTGGAAGGGTAGAAGTTGGCGAGCAAAGACATGGAGACGACGGCGGACGACGTCGTCGCCAAGGCGAAGCAGGACCGGGCCGAGCGCCGCGGGCCCATCGCTGCCATCGTGCTCTTCATCCGCCAGGTGATCGGCGAACTGCGCAAGGTCGTGACGCCGACCCGCAAGGAACTCTTCAGCTACACGGGCGTCGTGCTCGTGTTCGTCGTCGTCATGATGATCCTGGTGTCGATCCTCGACTTCGTGTTCGGTCTCGGCGTCGGGTACGTCTTCGGCAACGGGCCCACGGCCTGACCCCGACGTCGACTGCCGTGTGCGGTCGTTCCGAGGAGTACGGTCGCCCGAGACGGCGTCGATCGTGACGGCGTCGCTCGTGACCATGAACGAACGCCACCCCGACCCGAACCACCGAACGGAAAGAATCGACTGTGTCTGACAACTCCCGCGATGACATCGACCTCGCGACGGCTGCCGAGCAGTCCTCCGAGGTCGAGGAGAACCAGGAAGGCGACGTCGAGACCGGCGAAGGACGCTCCGTCGAGTCCGCTGAAGAGCGTGCGATCTCGATCGAGGGCGACGACGACGAGTCCCTCGGCCTCAGCTCCGAGCCCGACGACGGCACCGTCGACGCCGGCCTCGGCGAAGCACTGACGGCCCTGCAGGAAGCCCGCGACCCCGAGGCTGACGCCGTCGTGGACGACGCCCTCGAGATCGACTCCACCGACGAGGCCGAGGCCGCCGTCGAGGCAGTCGAGGACGAGGAAGAAGTCGAACTCGAGTCCGAGACCGCCGCAGAGGCGAACGAGACGCTCGCGGCGGACGAGGCACTCGACGCCGAGGACGAGGACGACGAGCCCGCCGAGGTCGACCCGTACGAGGCCTTCAAGGCCGAGCTGCGGATGAAGCCGGGCAAGTGGTACGTCATCCACTCCTACGCGGGCTTCGAGCGCCGCGTGAAGTCGAACATCGAGAACCGCATGGTCTCGATGTCGATGGAGGACTACATCTACCAGGTCGAGGTCCCGATGGAGGACGTCGTCGAGATCAAGAACGGGCAGCGCAAGCTGGTCACCCGCGTCCGGATCCCCTCGTACGTGCTCGTCCGCATGGACCTCAACGAGGACTCGTGGTCCGTCGTCCGGCACACCCCGGGCGTCACCGGCTTCGTCGGCAACGCGCACAACCCGACGCCGCTCCGTTTCGACGAGGCGTTCGGCATGCTCAAGTCCCTGGTCCAGGTCGCCGAGGCCGCCCCGACCAAGGGCGGCGCGAAGGGCAGCGGCCTGCAGGCACAGCCCGCAGCCGAGGTCGACTTCGAGATCGGCGAGACGATCACCATCAAGGAAGGCTCGTTCGCGGGCCTGCCGGGTTCGATCTCCGAGATCAAGCCGGAGAGCGGCAAGCTCACCGTCCTCGTCTCGCTGTTCGAGCGCGAGACCCCGGTCGAGCTCAGCTTCGACCAGGTCACCAAGCTCTAACGACCACCCAGCTGTAGCGATCACCGAGATCGACTACACTGAACGGGTTTGGGCCCGCGCGCCTCGTGCGAGCGGGCCTTCACCGCTGTCCGGAACGGCCGGACCAGCGGGAGAGTGCACGGATCCCCGTGTGTTCGATTCCAGGAGGAAGACAAGTCATGGCACCGAAGAAGAAGGTCACGGGCCTGATCAAGCTGCAGATCAACGCGGGAGCCGCCAACCCGGCCCCCCCGATCGGTCCGGCGCTCGGTCAGCACGGCGTCAACATCATGGAGTTCTGCAAGGCGTACAACGCGGCGACCGAGTCGCAGCGTGGCAACGTCGTGCCGGTCGAGATCACCGTCTACGAGGACCGTTCGTTCACGTTCGTCCTGAAGACCCCGCCGGCCGCTGAGCTCATCAAGAAGGCTGCTGGTGTGCAGAAGGGGTCCTCGACCCCGCACACGGTCAAGGTCGCGAAGATCTCGATGGACCAGGTCCGTCAGATCGCCGAGACCAAGCAGGCCGACCTGAACGCCAACGACATCGAGCAGGCCGCGAAGATCATCGCCGGCACCGCACGCTCGATGGGCATCACGGTCGAGGCCTAAGCACCGATCGGGCTCCGGCCCACCACCAGACACCTTTCCGTGGGAGAGCCTCGCCGGCTCGCCAACCACGTATCTCGCAAGGAGACCACCATGGCGAAGAAGTCCAAGGCCTACCAGGCCGCGGCCGCGAAGATCGAGGCCGACAAGTTCTACACCCCGACCGAGGCCGTCGCCCTGGCCAAGGAGACCGGTTCCTCGAAGACCGACTCCACGGTCGAGGTCGCGCTGAAGCTCGGCGTGGACCCCCGCAAGGCCGACCAGATGGTCCGCGGCACGGTCATCCTGCCGCACGGCACGGGCAAGACCGCCCGCGTCATCGTCTTCGCGACGGGTGCGGCTGTTGAGGCTGCCATCGCCGCCGGTGCCGACGAGGTCGGTGGCGACGAGCTCATCGCGAAGGTCGCCGAGGGCTACACCTCGTTCGACTCCGCCGTCTCGACCCCGGAGCTCATGGGCAAGGTCGGTCGTCTCGGTAAGGTGCTCGGCCCGCGTGGCCTCATGCCGAACCCGAAGACCGGCACCGTGACCCCGAACGTGGCGCAGGCCGTCAACGACATCAAGGGCGGCAAGATCGAGTTCCGCGTCGACAAGCACGCCAACGTGCACTTCGTCGTCGGCAAGGCCTCGTTCACGCCGGAGCAGCTCGACGAGAACATCTCGACCGCGCTCGAGGAGATCAACCGCCTCAAGCCGTCGTCCTCGAAGGGCCGTTACGTCATGAAGGGCGCCGTCTCGACGACCTTCGGCCCCGGCATCCCGCTGGACGTCAACAGCATCTGAGTCCACTGACTCGTGGAAGGACCCGCACCGGCAACGGTGCGGGTCCTTTCCGCATGTGGGGCGCGTGTCCCGATAGCGTGGAGCCGTGCGCACCCTCGTGAACTCGCTCCGACTGATCGCCGTCATCGCCATCGTCGTCGCGGTCGTGGCGCAGTGGCTCGAGAGCTCGCAGACCCCGACCTACTCGTTCTGGAACTTCTTCGGCTACTTCACCATCCAGTCGAACCTGATCATCGCCGTGGCCCTCGCGGTGACGCTCGTCGCCGCGGCTCGTCGCAAGCGGGCGGACCTCGCCGTCTCGGTGCTCCGTGGCGCCGCGACGGTGTACATCGCAACGACCGGCATCGTCTACAACACGCTGCTCACGGGCGCGAACGTGTCGGCCTCGGTGCCGTGGTCGAACGACATCGTGCACAAGATCATCCCGGTGTACGCGGTGCTCGACTGGCTGCTGTTCTCGGACCGCGCACGGCTGCTGCTCCGCCACGTGTGGTGGTTCCTGCTCTACCCGGCGGTCTGGACCACCGTGGTGCTCGTCCGCGGTGCGACCGACGGGTGGGTGCCGTACCCGTTCCTCGATCCGGCGCAGGGCTACGGCGTCGTCGCGATCTACGTGGTCGGGATCGCGGTCTCGATCACGCTGCTCGGCATCCTCGTCGTCGGGATGAGCAGGCTGCGCCTGGTGAAGGTCTAGGAGCGGAAACCGCGGAGCTTGTCGAGCACCAGGTCGGCGAGCTGCACCAGCCCGCGGATCTGGTCGTCGTCGCGGTCGACCCAGCGGCACTCGGGTTCGTCGGCGACCGGTACGAACCCGTCGTGGCGTTCCCAGACGAACAGGGTACGGTCGGCACCGAGCACGTACTGCTGCCACCAGATCTGCCGGAGGTAGTGCCGGGGGATGCTCCGCCAGGCCTTGCCGGTGGTCTTGATCTCGGCGAGCACCACGCGGGACGACTCGTCGACCCCGACGCCGTCCGGGGTGGCGAGGTGGGCGCGGTTCGCGGCGGCGTGGAACAGGTGCGCCGAGGGCTGGATGCCGTGGGTGGCGGCCACCCAGGCGGCGATGACCGGTTCGCGGTCCTTGCCGTGCTCGGTGAACGCGTTGCCGGAGAACCGGGAGCCGTAGCGCTTCTCGGTGACGACGGCCTCGACGGCGCGCAGTGAGGCGAGCCGGGCGACGTCGGTGGCGGTGATGCCCATGGCGCGGGCGCGGAGCCAGGCGACGCGGTCCGAGGAGTGCGCGACGATGCGCTCGGTGTGGCCACGCAGGGCGGTGAACGCGTCACGCGCAGCCGGAGCCGGCCTACCGGGGGCGGGATCCGCCTCCAGACCGGGGTCCAGGTCGCCCCACAGGGTGGGCTGCACGATCGTCACCCGACGATTGTCCCCCCGACCACCGGCAAGACCGAAACCGACGCGCTCACGCGACCGTGGGTGTGCGTCAGGAGACGAGTTCGCGGCCCTCGGCGAAGGCGACCAGCTCGTCGACCCCGGCGGGGGAGAGGGCGTAGCCGATGGCGAGGGCCGCGGCGCCCTGCAGTGCGGCGAGGGACCCCGCGCGGGACTGCACGATGACGAGGTGCTCACTGGCCAGGGGCATCGAGCGGGAGTAGACGACCTCGCGGACTCCGGCGAGCAGGTGCTCACCGGCCTGCGTGATCGATCCGCCGAGTGCGATGACGGACGGGTTGATGAGCGAGATGCACGTCGCCAGGACCTCGCCGATGTCCCGACCGGCCTGTCGCACGGCGTAGATCGCGTCGAGGTCCGACCGGTTCACCAGGTCGATCACGTCCGCACCCGTGTGCGCGTCGTGCCCCTTCGCGCGGAGTGCGCGGGCGATGGCCGGACCGGAGGCCACGGCCTCCAGGCAGCCGGTGTTGCCGCAGTGGCAGGGGACGTCGCCGGCGCGGGAGACCCGCACGTGGCCGATGTCACCCGCGGTGCCCTGGGCGCCGCGCTGCAGCCGGCCCTCGGAGACGATGCCGGACCCGATGCCGGTGGCGACCTTCACGAACAGCAGGTGGTCGACGTCCGGCCAGCCGTGCTCGCGCTCACCGAGGGCCGCGATGTTGACGTCGTTGTCGAGCAGCACGTGGGCGGCGATGTGCTGACGGAGCCACGAGGGCACGTCGAAGCCGTCCCAACCGGGCATGATCGGCGGGTTGGCCGGGCGGCCGGTGGAGAACTCGACCGGTCCGGGGACGCCGATGCCGATCGCGATGACGTCCTGCCGACTGCGCCCGACCTCGGCGAGCAGGTCGTCGATCGTCTCGACGAGCCAGGACAGCGTCGGTACCGGACCGGCGGCGATGTCGATCCGGGCCTCGCGGGTGGCGAGTGGTGCCGCGACCAGGTCGGTGACGGCGACGCGACCGTGCGAGGCGCCGAGGTCGGCGGCGATCACGAGCCGGGCGCGGGGCTTCAGCGCCACCTGTGCTGGCGGACGGCCGCCGGTGGAGACGGCGGTGTCCACGGCGCCGACCAGCCCGATGTCGATCAGGGAGTCGAGGCGCACGCCGATGGTGGAGCGTGCGAGTCCTGTCAGTGCGGCGAGCTCGGCCCTGGTGCGCGGCACGCCGTCGCGGAGGATCTGGAAGAGCTCGCTCGTCCCGACCGGAGGCGACGCTGCCGTCCGGTTCAAGTCGACCATGTGGGGAGTGAAGCACACATCGTTCGCGCCACGCAATGAAGTCCGTCGACATTCCTCGGACTTCTGCTTGACCGCCGACAAAAGTGCTCGTAGTGTGACGATCGGTCAGTGACGACCGCACCATCTCGACGAGGAGAACCCCTGGTGACCCAACCGCTCTCGGTCCAGCTCTACACGGTCCGCGATGCCCTCAGTGCCGATCTGCCCGGCACCCTGCAGCGCATCGCAGACATCGGCTACACGAACGTCGAGGCCTTCGGCTTCGTCGACAACGCCGACGAACTCGCCGCCGCCCTCCGCGACGCCGGCCTCGCCGCCCCGAGCGGCCACGCCCGTCTGCTGGACGCCGGCGAGCAGGACCTCGAACGCATCTTCCACGCCTCCACCACCCTCGGCTTCGGGACCCTCATCGACCCGCACATCGACGAGTCCCGCTGGACCACCCGCGAGGACGTCGAGGCGATCGCCCGCGAACTCAGCGCCCTCGCCCCGCGCGCCGCCGACCACGGTCTGGTGCTCGGCTACCACAACCACGCGTTCGAGTTCTCGAACCGCATCGACGGCGTCAGCGCCTACGAGGTCTTCGCCGACGCCCTGTCCGACGACGTCGTGCTCGAGCTCGACACCTACTGGGTGCAGGTCGGCGGGGACGACCCGGTCGCGGTCATCGGCAAGTACGGCGACAAGGTCCAGTTCCTGCACGTCAAGGACGGCGATGGCTCGCACGACGACAAGCGGCAGGTCGCCGTCGGCAACGGCATCATGCCGATCCGCGACATCATCGCCGCGGCGCCCGACGCACTGCACGTCGTCGAGCTCGACGACCACGAGGGTGACGTCTTCCAGGCCGTCGCCGACTCCTACACGTTCCTCGAGGGGGCCCGCGCATGACCGACACCACGACCGCCGCTGCGCCGGCGACCGACAGCACCACCCGCACCGGCCCGGTCGGCGTCGGTGTCATCGGCGCCGGGGTCATCTCGGACCAGTACCTGTCGAACCTCACCGTCTTCCCCGACGTGACCGTCCGCTTCATCGCCGACATCGACCTGCCGCGCGCCGCCGCCCAGGCAGAGAAGTGGGGCGTCCCCGGATCGGGCACCGTCGAGGAGCTCCTGGCCGACGACGACATCGAGATCGTCGTGAACCTGACGATCCCGGCCGCCCACGTCGAGGTCGCGCTGCAGGCCCTGGCCGCCGGCAAGCACGTCTGGGGCGAGAAGCCCTACGCCCTCGACCGTGCCAGCGCCGCCGAGCTCCGCGACGCCGCGGCCGCCGCGGGGAAGACCGTCAGCGTCGCTCCGGACACGTTCCTCGGCGCCGGCCTGCAGACCGCGCTCCGCACCATCCGCGACGGCCGCATCGGGACGCCCCTGAACGGCCTGACGCTCTTCCAGAGCCCCGGACCCGAGTCGTGGCACCCGAGCCCCGAGTTCCTCTTCGCGTACGGTGCCGGTCCGCTGTTCGACATCGGCCCGTACTACATCACCACCCTCGTCCAGACGTTCGGACCGGTGAAGAAGGTCACGGCGACGGCGTCGAAGTCCCGCGCCACGCGCACCATCGGCTCCGGGCCGAAGGCCGGCACCGAGTTCCCGGTGGACGTCCCCACGAACCACTCCGCGCTGATCGAGTTCGAGAACGGCGGGAGTGCGCAGAGTGTGTTCTCGTTCGAGTCCGACCGCGGCCGCACCGGCTTCGTCGAGATCGCGGGGGAGACCGGCACCGTCGTGTTCCCCGACCCGAACAACTTCGACGGCGACACCGAGCTGTACGCCCTCGGTTCCGAGGAGCCCGAGACGATCCCCGCGGTCGGCTCCACCTACTCACGCGGCACCGGCGTGGTCGACCTGGCCCGCTCGCTGCGGGCCGGCGACGAGAACCGCGTCCCCGGTGCGCTCGCCTTCCACGTCCTCGACGTGATGGTCTCCATCGCCGAGGCGGCAGAACGTGGCGAGGCGGTGCTCGTCGAGAGCACCGTGTCGCCCTCCCCGACCCTCCCCGAGGGCTGGGACCCCGCGGAACGCACCCTGGCCTGACCGCCGGGGCGCTGCCCGCAACCCACAGCAGCACCCGACCAGCACCATCCGCAGCACCAGCTCCACCTCTGCACCATCCCCTGCACCATCTCAACGACGAGAAAGTAGAGAGTCATGCGCACTGCCATCCGCGCACTGGCCATCACCGCGGCCGCCGCACTCACCGTGTCCGGCCTCGCAGCCTGCTCCTCCGGATCGTCCGGCGACTCCGGCGACTCCAAGACGCTCACCTACTGGGCGTCCAACCAGGGCACGTCCCTGCAGAACGACAAGGAGGTGCTGACCCCCGTCCTCAAGAAGTTCACCAAGGAGACCGGGATCAAGGTCGACCTCCAGGTCATCGGCTGGAACGACCTGCAGAACAAGATCCAGACCGCCGTCACCTCGGGCCAGGGCCCGGACGTCGTCAACATCGGCAACACCTGGGCGACCTCGCTCCAGGCCACCGGCGCCTTCCAGGAGTTCGGTGACGCCGAGATGAAGGCGATCGGCGGCGAGGACAAGTTCGGCAAGGTCGCCCTGTCCACCGGTGGCGCGCCCGACAAGACGGTCACGAGCGTCCCGCTCTACGGCCTCGCCTACGGCCTGTACTACAACAAGAAGATGCTGTCGGACGCCGGCATCACCCCGCCCACCACGTGGGAGGAGATGGTCTCGGCCGCCGAGAAGCTGACCAAGGGTGACACCTACGGCTTCAGCCTCGCGGGCGGTTCGTACACCGAGAACTCGCACTTCGCGTTCATCAACTCGGCGCAGAACGGTGGCGAGTGGTTCGACAAGGACGGCAAGCCGACCTTCACCTCGAAGGCCAACGTCGACGGCATCAAGCGCTACCTCGACCTCATGCAGGACGCGAAGGTCGCCAACCCGTCGAACGCGCAGTACGACAACGCGACGCAGTCGACCACGGACTTCGCGAAGAAGAAGGCCGCGTTCATCCTCAACCAGAACAACGCGAACGCGACCATCGAATCGCTCGGCATGAAGTCGTCCGAGTACGGCGTCGTGGCGCTGCCCGCCCCGAGCGGTGGCGAGCAGATCGCTTCGTTCCCGGCCGGCATCAACCTGTCGGTGTTCAAGAACACGAAGAACAAGGACGGCGCGCTCAAGTTCGTCAAGTACATGACGAGCATGGACACGCAGACGACGCTGGACAAGCCGTACTCGGCTCTGCCGGTGCTCGCCGAGGCTGCTGACTCCGTCACGGACGAGCAGACGAAGACGTTCCTCGACATCTACAACAACAAGGCGAAGCCGCTCCCGCTGGTGCCCGCCGAGGACCAGTTCGAGTCCACGGTCGGCAAGGCGATGAACGACATGTTCGCCAAGATCGCGACCGGTTCCAAGGTCTCCGAGGCCGACATCAAGTCGGCCCTGCAGACCGCCCAGGACCAGGTGTCCCAGGCCGCCGGTTGATCCACCCTGGAGGCCCGGGTCGCGTCCGACGGACGCGCCCGGGCCTCCGCCCCTGACGTTCCAGGGCCGACCACCCGTCGGCCGTGAGGCACACGCCCCGGAGCCGACCACCCGTCGGCCGTGAGGCACACGCCCCACGCACCCCGCGCCTCCCGGCCGCTGCCACGGCCGCGCGGACCGCACCTGCACGCCCCTCCTGCCGAAAGGCCCCACCAGATGTCCACGACGGTCCTGCCCGACTCGGAGCGCATCGACCTGACGCACACGAAGGCCCCGACGATGTCGGGCCGTCCGCCAGGTCGCAAGCGCAAGACCCACTGGCTGCCCTACGCGCTCGTCGCGCCGGCCATCCTGTTCGAGCTGCTCATCCACATCGTCCCGATGCTCACCGGCATCTGGATCTCGTTCATCCAGCTCACCAAGTACTTCATCGCGAACTGGGGTGCCGCGCCCTTCGCCGGGTTCCGGAACTACCAGGTCGTCGTCGACTTCGACCAGGCGATCGGCCGCGGGGTCCTCAACTCGTTCCTCATCACGTGCGCCTTCACGGTCCTCGTGGTCGGGCTGTCCTGGACCTTCGGCATGGCCGCAGCCGTCGCGCTGCAGAAGCCGTTCGCCGGACGCGGGCTCTTCCGCACCCTGTTCCTCGTGCCCTACGCGCTGCCGATGTACGCCGGCGTCATCACCTGGAAGTTCATGTTCCAGCGGGACTCGGGGGCCCTGAACCACCTGCTCGTCGACCAACTCGGGCTGTTCGGCGGCAACGCCCCGTTCTGGCTCATCGGCAACAACGCGTTCGTGGCCGTCGTCGTCGTGGCGATCTGGAAGACCTGGCCGTTCGCGTTCCTGATGCTCATGGCCGGCCTGCAGTCGGTGCCGAACGACGTGTACGAGGCCGCCTCGGTCGACGGCGCCAAGCCGTTCCGCCAGTGGCGCTCGATCACGCTGCCGATGGTCCGCCCCGTCAACGTGACGCTCGTGCTCGTGATGTTCCTGTGGACGTTCAACGACTTCAACACGCCGTTCGTGCTGTTCGGCTCGACCGCGCAGCCACCCGCCGCGGACCTGCTGAGCTTCCACATCTACAACGCGTCGTTCATCACCTGGAACTTCGGTTCCGGTGCCGCGATGAGCGTCCTGCTCCTGCTCTTCCTGCTCGTCGTCACCGGCATCTACCTCGCCGTGACCAACCGGAGGTCCGTCCGTGCGTGAGACAACTGGCGCCAAGTCCTTCAAGATCATCACCCTGGTCGTCCTGACGCTGTTCACGGTCGTGCCGCTCTACGTGATGATCACCACGGCCATCAAGCCCCTCGGCGACGTGCAGGACAACTTCACGTGGATCCCGTCGCGGATCACCTTCCAGCCGTTCATCGACATGTGGTCGACGGTGCCGCTCGGTCGGTACTTCATCAACTCGCTCGTGGTCTGCACGGTGGCGACGGTGTTCTCGCTGATCATCGCGACGTTCGCCGCCTACGGTGTCTCGCGCTGGAACTTCAAGGGCAAGAGCACCTTCACCACCGCGGTGCTCTCCACGCAGATGTTCCCCGGCGTGCTGTTCCTGCTGCCGCTGTTCCTGATCTTCACGAACCTCGGCAACACCCTGGGCATCCAGCTCGTCGGGTCGTGGCTCGGTCTGATCATCACGTACCTGACGTTCACGCTCCCGTTCTCGATCTGGATGCTGGCCGGGTACTTCGAGACCATCCCGCGCGAACTCGACGAGGCCGCGATGGTCGACGGTTCGGGCCCGATGGGCGCGCTGTTCCGGGTCATCCTGCCGTCGGCCCGTCCGGGTCTGGTGGCGGTCGGGATCTACTCGTTCATGACGGCCTGGGGTGAGGTCCTCTTCGCCTCGGTCATGACGAACGGCCTCGGCTCGACCCTGGCGGTCGGTCTGCAGCAGTACTCGACGCAGACGAACGTGTACTGGAACCAGGTCATGGCGGCGTCGCTCGTCGTGTCGATCCCGGTCGTGGCCGCGTTCCTCGTGGTCCAGCGCCAGTTCGTCGCCGGCCTGACCGCCGGTGCCGTGAAGTAGGCGGAGGCCCCCTTCCGCAGGACCCCTTCCGCAAGACACCGGTGTTCACGCTCGACGCCCCGCATGACGGGGTGCGCAGCGTGGACACCGGTGTTTTGCCGTTCCCCACCCGACGACCCACCGACCCCGACCACCCGACGACCGACAGGATGGAACCATGAGCGACGAGACCCGCGGGCGGCAGCTGCTGCCCGGACAGACCAGCCGCGTGCACGTGTACGACGTCGAGTCCCGCACCTCGCGGCTCGTGTTCGAGTCGGCCACGGTGCTCGTCGAGGCGCCGAACGTCCTGGACGCCGAGACCCTGGTGCTCAACGGCGACGGAGGCCTCTGGCTGCTGCGGCTGCCGTCGGGCGACAGTGGCACCGACACCGTGCTCGACGAGACGGCGCTCGTGCCGGTGCCGATGGACGGCGTCGACGAGATCAACAACGACCACGTGCTCGACCCGTCCGGCAGCTCCATCGTGGTGAGTGCCCGTGACGGCGAGCTGTACCGCGTCCCGCTGCCCGAGGGCGGCCCCGCGACCCGGATCACCGACGTCGCAGCGGCCCTGCCCACCAAGCGCAAGTTCTACCTGCACGGCATCGCCCACGACGGCAGCGCCCTCGCCGCCATCGTGGGGGAACTGTCCGAGGACGGCGTCTGGACGACCGACGTCGCGATGGTCGACCCGGAGACCGGCGAGCCGACGTTCGTCACCCGGGACGAACACCCCGACGACGGCTGCACCATCAGTCCGGCCGGCGGGATCCTGCTCTGGAACACCGAGCGGTTCACCCCCGGCACCGCGCAGCTGGCCGTGCGCTGGCCCGGGCACGACAGCCCCGTCCGCCTGACGAACGACGACCGGGTGAACTGGTTCCCGCACCTGTCCCCGGATGCCGCACACCTGCTCTACCTGTCGTACGAACCTGGCGTGCAGGGCCACCCGGCCGACCACCGCGTCGAGCTCCGGCTGCTGCCGGGGTCGCTCGTCCGCGGCGCTAGGATCGCGGTCCAGCCGGAGACCCTGGTGGCACTCGACGGCGGCCAGGGGACGGTCAACGTGCCCCCGTGGGCCCCGGACTCGACGTGGTTCGCGTACTGCGACTACCCGGTGGCGGGGTAGCGGCAGCGGCGGCGTCTTCACGCGCTGCGCGACAGTCCACGCGCTCCTGGACGCGTGGACTGTCGCTCAGCGCGAAACGCGATCGGACGCCCCGCGCCTGCCCGCACGCCTGCGCCTGCGCCCGCCCCGCTAGACCTCGCGCACCTGCCCCTGCTTGATGTGCAGGCGCCGCTCGGCACGCTTCGCGACCCACGAGTCGTGCGTGACGATGACGACGGTCAGCCCGCGCTCCCGCCACTGCTTCTCGATGAGCGCCATGATCTCGTCGCGGGTCGACTCGTCGAGCGCACCCGTCGGCTCGTCGGCGAGCAGCACGCTCGGGTTCTTCACCAGCGCCCGGGCGATCGCCACGCGCTGCTGCTGGCCGCCGGACAGCTCGGCCGGCAGGTGCTCCATCCGCTCACCCAGACCGACCTCGCGGAGCGCGGCGACCGCACGCTCGCGGACCTCGCTCCGCGACCGGTTCGCGAGCGACCCCGCGAACGCCGTCTCGACGTTCTCGAGCGCCGTCAGCGTCGGGATCAGGTTGAAGCTCTGGAACACGAAGCCGATCTCGGTCGCCCGCAGGTCGGTCAGCGCGCCGTCGCCGAGCTTCGCCACGTCGCGGTCGCCACCGAGGTGGATCGACCCGGCACTCGGCCGGTCGAGCGCTCCGAGCATCTGCAGCAGGGTCGACTTCCCGCCGCCGGTCGGCCCCTGGACGGCCACGAGTTGCCCCTGCGGGATCGTCAGGTGGACGTTCGTCAGGGCGGTGACGGTCCGGTTCTTCTGCTGGTAGGTCTTGCTGACGTTCGTCAGCCGGTACATCGGACTGGAGGCACGGCTCGCCTCCGCCTCGCCGGTCGCGGTGTCGGTGCTGGTCACGGTTGCTCCTGTCGTCGGTTCGGTCGTGTCGGTGCGGCCGGGCATCAGGCCACGCTCCGGAGCGCCTCGGCCGGACGGAGCCGGCTCGCACGCCAGCCGCCGAGCGCGCCGGCGATGAGGCCGCCGAGGATCGCGAGGCCGATCGCCAGCAGGATGATCTCGACGGTCACCGGGGCGTGCAGGACCACGTCGGTCGTCGACGCGGTGCTCGCGCCGCCGCCGAAGCCCCTGGCCGGCGCACCGCCCGTCGTGCCGCTGCCCGCGGCCGCGGTCGCTGCGCCGCCGGGCATGCCACCACCGCCACCGGCACCCCCGCCGGTCGTGCTCGAGGCGCTCGCCGAGATCGTCGGACTGATGACGTTCACGACGAGGATGCCGATCAGGCCGGCCGCGGCGCCGAGCACGCCGCCGATCAGGCCCTGCACCAGGGACTCACCGGCCACCTGTCGGGTGATGCGGCCGTTCGACCAGCCGATCGCCTTGAGGGTCCCGAACTCGCGGGTGCGGCGGGTCACGCCGGAGATCGTGAAGAGGATCGCGATGAGGAACGCCGCGGCGAGCACCACGATCGACAGCCACTTGCCGAGGTTCGAGACCAGGCTCGACGCGGTGCTGAGCGACCCGGACACGCTCGAGGCCAGGTCGGCCTCGGTGGAGACGGTGGCGCTCGTCAGCTTCGCCTGCAGAGCGGACTTGATCGTGCTGACGTCGGACGAGGACTCGGCGGAGACGTAGATCGAGGTGACCTTGCCGTCGAGGTCGGCCAGCGCTTGCGCGGTGTCGAGCGGGATGTAGGTGTTCGAGCCCGTGGTCGAGGCCGAGCCGGTGGAGCTGACGATGCCGATGACGGTGAAGTCGGTGCCGCCGATGTCGACGGTGTCGCCGACCGCCTTGGACTCGCTCTTCGCGTACGACGCATCGAGCACGACGACGTCCTTGCCCGTGTCCTTCGCGGCGAAGGTGCGCCCCTTCGTGAGCTCGGTGCTCGTGAGCGGACCGACCGTCGCGCCGGACACCGGGATGCCGGTCACCGTGAACGAGTCGACGCTGAACGACCCACCGCCGAACCCGCCGCCACCGCCGGTGTCCCCGCTCGGCGGGCCCTGCTGGGTGGTGCTGTCGCTGCTGGAGTCGCTGCTGCTGTCCGTGCTGCTGTCGTCGGTCGACTGCTGCTGGACCTGGCCGGAGAACGTGCTGTTCTCGAGGGTCAGCACACCGGTCGCGGCCTTGACGCCGTCGGTGCTCGTGATCGTGGACAGGTTCGCGGCGTTCAGGGTGCTCGTGCCGCGCGCGACCGCGAGCCGCGACTGCGCCAGGTTGGTCGAACCGCTCTCGTCGTCGCTGTCGCCCTGGCTGCCGAAGTCGAAGCTCGGACGCCCGCCGTTCGTCGACGCCGTCGCGGTCTTGGTGACGGTGATGTCGGTGCCGACGCCGTAGACGGACTGCAGGACGCTCGACTGCGCTGCCTGCACGCCACCCGAGATCGACGACACGATCACCACGAGGGCGATGGCCAGGGCCATCCCGATCGCGATGATGACCGTCTGCTTCTTGCGGTTCGTGAGTTCGCGCCTGAGGTAGGTCAGGAACATGGTTCTCCTCGGTGGTGGCCGGCTGGGGTCACCGGCCGCGCAGAGCACGCGGCGGGGCCGACGGAGGAGAAGCTAGGCAGCGTTGTTGTGGCGAGCACTGTTGCTTCCGATGAACCGTGTAAGCGAATCGATGTCGTTTGCCGACACGTGATATTCTGCATATGTGACGATGGTTCGGAGTGGGGTGTTCAGCATCGCCGGAACCACGTTCCGGGCTTCCGTGCAGATCGTCTCGAACGTGGTCGTGGCCCGCGTGTTGGGGCCGGACGCCTACGGTCTCGCCGCAGCCGTCCTCGCGCTCGGTGTCGTCCTCGAGCTGGTACGGAACAGTGGGTTCGCCGCGGTCGTCCTCCGCTCCGGTGTCCATCCGGCGGACGTCCACGTCGCGCTCCACCGCGCCAGTGCCGCGACGGGGCTCCTGCTGGGGGGTCTCGTCGCCGTCGCTGGACTCCTGGTCCGCGGGGCGTTGCCGTCCTCGCTCTCCGGTGGGCTGCTTTTCGCGGTCGCGGTGGCCTTCCCACTCGCCGGCTTCGTCGCCGTCCCGATCGCTGCGATGGTGCGCGACCACGAGATGGGGCGGGTCGCACTCGTCGAGTCGATCGCCGTGGTGCTCGGTTCCGTCGTGTCGATCGGTCTCGCACTCGCCGGCGCCGGGCCCGTCGCGATGGTGGCGCAGGTGGTGGCCGTGTGGGCCGTCATCACGGTCGGCGTCGTCGTCCTGCGTCGGGTTCCCCGCGGCGCTGCGGCATCGTGGCGATCGGTCCGGACCATGGCCGCGCTCGCGCGGGACGTGTCGTTGGTCCAGGTGGTCTCGCTCGTCGCGCGGGCGGGTGACCGCGTGCTGGTGGCCGTGCTCTTCGGCCCGGCGGCATCCGGCCTGTACGTCCAGGCCATGCAGTTGATGACCCTGCCACTGGACCAGATCGGGGCGGCTGTCCAGCGCATCGCGATCCCGGCGATGGTCGGCGTCGACGCCGTCGTGCTCCGCAACCGGTTCCGACGACTCGTCGGCACGGTGACGCTCCTGGCCTGGCCGGTCCTCGCCGTACTCGGAGTGCTCGCCGACCCGATCGTCCGCCTGCTGTTCGGGGTCGAGTGGCTCGGCTCGGCCGCGCTCTTGCCGTTCCTCGTCGTCGCGGGCGGAGCGCAGGCGCTCGGGTTCGCTGCCGTCTGGTACTTCATCGCCAGCGGCCGTTCCGGGCGACAGGTCCGCTGGGCACTGGTCACCCAGCCGGCCGTCGTCGGTGCCCTCGTGCTCGGCACCGTCTGGGGGCCGACGGGCATGGCCGCGGCGTACGCGATCGCCTGTACCTGTCTCGTGGTGCCGGCCTTCCTGGTGGCGACGCGGGGCTCCGGACTGCGGGTGCGCGACCTCGGCCTCCCCGTCCTCCCCGCAGCTGCGGCCACGAGCGCCGCGGTCCTCGTCTCGGCCGCGGTCCGGGGCAGCGTCGGTGCTGATCCCATCGGCTCCGTGCTCCTGCCCGGCCTCCTCGGAGCGCTGGCGGCGCTGCTCGTCGCCCTCGTGTTCCCCGACGTCCGCTCGGCCCTGCCCCGTCGGCGCCGTCGACCTCCCCGTTCCCGTCCCAGGAAGGCGCTCGCTCGTGGCCCGGTTCCCTGATCCCGTCACCCCGGTCCCACCCGTACGGACGGCCGTCATCCCCGCTGCCGGCCGGGGTACCCGACTCGGTCGCCTGACGCGTGCGATCCCGAAGGAGCTGCTGCCACTCGGCGACCGGCCGACCCTGGACATCGTGGTCGACGAACTGATCGACGCCGGGATCGACCGCATCGTCCTCGTCACGCGGTCGGACAAGACGGGGCTGAACGACTACGTCACGGACGTCCTCCGGCCGGAAGCCCGAGCTCGTGGCATCGAGCTGGAGACCTGTCTCCAGACCGCCCGGCCGGGCAACGGGGGAGCGATCCTGTCGGCTGCGACACGGGTGCACGACGAGTCCTTCCTCGTGCTCTGGGGTGACGAGGTCGTCTTCGGCGAGAACCGCAGCGCCGTCGTCCTCGACCGTCACCGCAGCACCGGACTCCCCGTCATCGCAGTCGTGCGGGCGCCTCGTGCGGCACTCCGGCGCTGCGGCGTCGCCCGCGTGGACCCCGGCGGGAGGGTCGTGGAACTCGTCGAGAAGCCGGTCGACCCACCCGTCGACGGGCTCGCTTCGGTCGGCGGGTACGTGGTCACGCCAGCGGTGCTCGGTGCGCTCCGCGAGGTCGCCCCCGCGGCCGACGGGGAGCTCTACCTCAGTGCTGCGCTCGGGGCGCTCGCACTCGGCGGCGGCGTGCAGGCCGCGGAGATCCACGGCGACTGGCACGAGACCGGGTCGATCGACGGCTACACGGCCGCGTTCGCCGCAGCGGTTGCCATCACACGTTGATATTTTGCATGTGCAATAGGTATGCTGGTCGTCGTCATCGAACGAAGGACAGCCATGCTCACCACCACAGCCCCTGACCTGCGGGCCGCCGCGCAGATCGTCGAGGCGTACTCCGTCCAGATCGACCGGTTCGCCCGTCGGTTCCCCGTCGACGAGATCGCGCGCATCGCGGCCGTGCTCGTCAACGCGCACCGCGGCGGACGCTCGGTCTACGTCTTCGGCAACGGGGCCTGCGCGGCGTTGGCGAGCCACATGGCGGCCGACCTCGCGAAGAGCCTGGCTCCGACCCGGCAGGCCGACCCACTCGCTGCGGTCGCCGAGCGGCTCCGGATCCTCGCACTGACCGACAACGCAGCCATGATGACCGCCGTCGGCAACGACTTCGACTACGACGACGTCTTCCTCGAGCAGCTGCGGGTCCTCATGCGCACCGGGGACGTCGTGTTCGGCCTCAGCGCCTCCGGGGGGTCCACCAACGTGCTGCGCGCGCTCGACTTCGCCCGCGACCGCGGTGCCGTCACACTCGCCTTCACCGGGGCGATGCAGGCACTCCCACCGATCCTCGACGTCGTCGACGTCGCCGCCGTGGTGCCGTCCTGCGACATCGACGTCATCGAGGACTTCCACGTCGCGTACCACCACGCGCTCACCAGGGCCTTCGTCGCCGGCGTCCAGGTCGCTCGCTCGTGATCATCGCTCGTTCACCGCTCCGCGTCTCCTTCTTCGGTGGGGGCAGCGACCTCCCCGCGTACTTCTCCGAGCAGCCCGGGTGTGTGGTCAGCACCACGATCGACCTCGCCGTCGAGACCGTCATCCGGCCCCGTGCACGTGGCGGGATCCGCGTCGCGACCGACGGTGTGCAGACGGTGGACACCCCGGCAGCCATCGAGCACGACTTCGTGCGCGAAGCCCTGCTGCACGACACCCCGGCGGTCCCGGTCGACGTCTCGATCCACTCCGACGTCCGGAGCTCCGGTACCGGCCTCGGGACATCGGGCGCGGTCGTCACCAGCCTGGTCGCGGGGTTGGCGGCACTCCGCGGTGTCGACCTCGAGCCGAGCGCGCTCGCCGCCACGGCCAGTGAGATCGAGATGATCCGGTGCGCGCGTCCGGTGGGGCTGCAGGACCAGACCGCGTCCGCCCACGGGGGACTCCGTCGGTACGACTTCGACACCGACGGTTCGACGATCGCGACGTCGATCGACATGCCGGCCAAGGCCCGACACGAACTCGAGTCGTCGCTCGTGCTGGTCGACACCCTCATCGGGCGGGATGCCGGGAAGCAACTCGGCCGCCAGGCCCGCACGATGTCGCAGCCGGGCGGAACGCGGGACCGCGTGACGCGGATGGTGGAGCTCGCCCGGGTGATGGGCGACGAGCTCGCCACCGGCCGCACGGACTCCTTCGGCCCCGCACTGCACGAGGCATGGATGCTCAAGGCCGAGGTGCTCGGAACGACGGCGAGCCCCGTCATCGACCTGTACGAGCACGGTCGCACGCTCGGGGCCACCGGCGGGAAGCTGCTCGGTGCCGGCGGTGGCGGACACATGCTGTTCGTGGTGCCCCCGTCCGAGCGTGCTGCGTTCGTCCGTGCCCTCGGTCCCGAACGGGTCGTCCCCTTCGCCTTCTCGGAGACCGGGACCCGTGTCCGTCTCGCGTGACCGCCACCGGTCGCTGGAACGGCACTCCGAACGGCCGCTCGACGGCGTCGACGCACTCTTCCTCGACCGGGACGGCGTGCTCGTCGTCGACCACGGGCACGTCGGGTCGCTCGATCGCACCGAGCTCGTCCCCGACGCGATCGAAGCGGCCGCGAGGGCCTGGCGCGACGGTGTCCCGGTGGTCGTCGTGACGAACCAGAGCGGCATCGCCCGAGGCTGGTACGACTGGTCCGGTTTCGACACCGTGAACGGGCACATCCGCCGAGCCATGCAGTCCCACGGCGCGGACGTCGACGTGATCGTCGGGAGTGCTCGACTGCCCGGCGACCCGGACCCCTGGCGGAAGCCCGGACCCGGGATGGTCCTGGCGGCAGCAGCGGCGTTCGGCATCCGGCTCGCCGGATCGTGGATCGTCGGCGACCGGCCGTCCGACCTCGCCTGCGGTCGGGCCGCCGGGCTCGCCGGCGGTGTCCTCGTCGGTGACCTCCACGCCACGGGCGTGCCCCCTGCCGCCGGGATCACCACGGCGGCCACGATGATCGGCGCGACGGCCGGTCGACGGGACCCCGCACGATGAGCGGCGTCGCACCGCAGCCCACGGTCGGCGTCGTCATCCCGGTCGGGCAGCGCACCACCGTCGAGCTCGGCCCGCAGTTCGCGGCACTCGCCCGGCAGACGTGGACCGGACCCGTCGAGATCGTGGTCAGCTGCAACGGTGAACCCCGCCACCTGGTCGACGCGCGCATCGCGGCCGTGACGTGGCCGAGCGGCTGGACGGTCCGTTCCATCGACTCGTCCGCGATCCGAGGCGCTGCCCCGGCACGGAACGCCGGCTGGCGGTCGCTCCGTGCCGACCTCGTGCTGTTCTGCGACGCTGACGACGTCGTCGCTGACTCCTGGATCGAGGGGATGGTCCGGGGGTTGGCTGACGCCGGTGTCTGCACGGGGCCGCTGCTGCACGACGCACTGAACGAGCCGTGGATGTGGGAAGCGCCCGAGCAGGCATGGCCGATCGTGCGGTTCGGACACCTCCCGCACACGTCCGCGGCCAACCTCGGCATGCGGCGCACCGTCCTCGAGGCCACCGGTGGGTTCGACACGTCGCTCGGTGCAGCCGAGGACATCGACCTGGCATGGCGTGCGACGTACCTCGGGTTCCCGACGCACTTCGAGCCGTCCGCGTCGGTGCAGTACCGGCTCCGCCGAGGCACCCGGGAGCTGTTCCGGAACAACCGGCACTACGCGCGCTGGGACCGTGTCCTCGTCGACAAGCACCGAGCGCACGGTGCCGCCTGGCGCCCGCGCGAGGTCCTCCGTCACCTCGTCGCCACCGGGTGGGCGCTCGTCCGGGCTCCGTTCGGCCGGCGGCGACGACGTGCTGCGGCGATCCGCCTCGGGACGGTCGCCGGCTGGGTGGAGCGTTGGGCCGGTCGGCGACCGACCTCCACCTAGGGCGGTCAGCCGACGTCGCCGTACCGCTGGCGCAGGTGCTCCGCGTACCCGCCGGGGGTCCGGCCGGCGAAGCGCCCGCTCGTCACCACCGGCAGGTCGACGGTGGCGTCCACCCGGAAGCCGAGCGCCCGCGCCCGGGCCACCAGCCGCGCGTCCTCGTGCTCGGGCACGGGGTCGAACCCGCCGAGGCTGACGTACGCCGCGGCGAGCACGCCGAGGTTCGCGCCGTGCACGTGGCCGAGGGCGGCACCGGGCGGGTGCGCCCGCGTCCAGCGGTCGAGCACCGCGGGCGCCAGGTCGTCCGGGTCGGGGACGACGGCACCGACGAGCACCTGCGCACCGGAGGTGAAGGCGTCGGACTGCTGGACGAGCCACCGTTCGTGCACGCGCGAATCGGCGTCGGTGTGGGCGAGCCACCGGGCAGACGGATCGCCGTCGTGGGCACGGAGCGCGTGCGTCGCCCCGATCGTGCGTGCCCGACCGACCCCGACACGGTCCGTGGTCAGGACGTCGACGGGGTACCGATCAACCACCGAAGCGGTGCCGTCCGTGCAGCCGTCGAGCACCACCGTGACGGCGGCGTCGAATCCGGGTCGCTCCGCGGCGAGCCGGTCGACGGCCACCAGGAGCGCGTCGAGGCACGCGGCGATCCGGTCCGCCTCGTCGTGCGCGGGGACGACGACGTCGATGCGTGCACGCGGTTCCGGTCCGGTCACCGGATGATCCCCTCGGCCCGGGCCACCGAGGTGGCCGCCGGGCCGGGCAGGACGCTCAGGACGAAGTCCTCCTCCACGTGTCGGAGCAGGGCGGGACGCGGCCACCGTTCGGTCAGCCGTGCGTCCACCGCGTCACCGCTCGACACGGCTTCGTCGTCGGGGTGCCGCCAGTGACAGGCAACGAGCACGCCGTCGTCGTCGAGTGACCCGAGCACACGGTCGATCGTCGCGTCGAGGTCGGCTGGTGACAGGTAGTACCCGACCTCGGACATCACCACCAGGTCCCAGCGCCCGTCCGGCCACTCCGCCGGCAGGGCAGCCTGCACGAACCGCGCGGTCGGGGCGCGGCGGGCAGCACGCTCCAGCGGCGCCGCCGAGATGTCGGTGCCGAGGACGTCGTCCGCGCGGTCGGCCAGGGCGGCTGTCAGGACCCCGGTGGCGCAGCCGAGCTCGAGCGCCGACCGGTAGCGCGGGCGGGGAAGCGCCGCCAGCGTCACGGCACGCTTGCGCTGCTCGTACCAGGACCCGTCGAAGTCCCACCCCTCGGGCTTCCGGTCGTAGTGGGCGTCGAACGACTCGCGCGACCGCGACGCGGCGGACCCCGGCGCGAAGAACCACTCCGTCGCCCGCAGGTGATGGGCGGCGTGCCGGTCGTCGACGATCGCCTCGTCTCCCGGTGCAGGCGACAGGGGCCAGGTCTGCGACGGGTAGGCATCGAGGGCGGCACGCTTCCGGGCGACGAGGTCCTCGGGCAGCGCGAGGGCCCGGACGTCGGCCCACGGGGCGACGGAGTGGTCCGGGTCGTCCCAGTGCCAGGCCCAGACCGGGTACGCGAGCAGGTCGACGTCGGGGGCGCTCGCCGCGGCGGCCTCGGCGACCTCGCCCGCGATGCGGTGGTCACGGTGCCCGTCCCCGCGCCACGGCGCGACGAGCAGCACGGGGCGGGCGGCGTCGGCGAGCACCGTGTCGAGGCTGTCGACGACACGGTTCCGGTGTTCGCGGGTCGCGCCGTCCGGGATCCCCACCGAGGTCGACGTCACGTCGGGGTGCAGGGTGCGCAGGGCCGCCACGAACTCGTCGTCACGGGCGGTGGCGAGCGCTTCCGGGGTCGTCGTGGGGGAGTCCGGGTGGGAGCGCTCGCCGCGGGTGAGGAGCAGCACGTGCACGGGGACGCCGACCGCTGCAGCGGCCGCGATCAGCCCACCGGCGCCGAGGGTCTCGTCGTCGGGGTGGGGCGCGACGACCACCACCGACCCGATGCCGGACAGTTCGATCGCCGGTGCGTCCAGGCCGTCGAGGAACCCCGTCCACGCCGCCGGGTCGGTGCCCGGCTCGCGGTGGTCGAAGCTCACCACGCGACACCGCCCCGCTCGAGCACCATCCGGCCGAGGCGGGCGAGGTCCCGCGCGCCGTGGTCCTGCAGGACGTAGAGCTCGAGGTCGGCGACCCGCGCGGCGACTGCGGGGTCGGCGGTCAGTGGAGCCGGGCCGATCGTCGAGACCACCCGCTCGCGCACGGCGTCGACCGAACGGCGCACCCGCGACCGGACGGTCTGGGCGAGCAACCGCCAGTCGGTGTCGTCGGAGGCCGGGTCGGAGTCGTCGATCCGGGCGGCGGCGTCGGCGAGGGCGTCCTCCGCGTCGGCGAGGTCGGCCACGGTGGCGCCGAGGGCGGCCTGCAGCAGCTCGGACTCCGGGTGCGCCGACGCGGTGTCACGGAGCACCCGGGCGAGCCCGACTGCACCGCCCCACCAGCAGGCCGCGACGCCGATGCCGCCCCAGGCGAAGCCCGGGCGTCGCAGGTACCAGCCGGGCGCCCCGACGGGTCGTGCCCGGACGCCGTCGAAGTCGACCGGACCGCTCGGCACGTCCGGCATGCCTCGTGCGGCCCAGGCCTCGTCGTGCGCGGTGACCCCGGGCTGTCGCAGGTCCACGGCGACGAGGACCCGCTCGTCGCCCAGGTGCGCGGTGACCAGGGCGTGCGAGAGCGTCGAGGCGAGCGAGCACCACGGCTTCGTGCCGCGCAGCAGGACCGTGCCGTCGTGCTGTGGTGCGGCGTCGAGTCGGAGGCCCGGCCCCTCGGCCGCGAAGACGCCCCAGGTCGAGCCGTCCGGGGCGTCGACCCCGGCCTGCGCGAGGATCCCGAGCGCGTCCAGGTGCGGTTCGACGGTGCGGGCGGTGGCGACGTCCGCCGCGGCGACCGCGGCGAGCGTGCCGAAGAACCCGCCGGCCGTGCCGGCGGACAGGGGTGGGGTGGTGGCGGCGACCGCCCGCGCGACCGTCAGGCGGTCCGTCGGTGGCGAGCCGGGCCTCCCGGTCGTCCGTTCGATCCGCGCGGTGTCCAGGTGCCGGGCCGACGGGGGCCAGGCTGCAGATCGCAACATGCTCCCAACGTACGGAGCGGTCGACGTGGACGTGTCCTCGATCCACAGAACGCACTGGGCCGCGCCACAGACGACTCATAGGAACTTCTCGATACTCGAAGACGTGACCATCTCCCAGCCCGCAGCAGCCCCGCGCCTCACGCGTGCCGACGGAACCCCGTTGCGCATCCTGGTCGTCGACGACGAAGCCAGCCTCACCGACCTGTTGTCCATGGCGCTCCGCTACGAGGGCTGGGACGTCAAGAGCGCGAACGGCGGGCAGGACGCCCTGACGACCGCGCGGGAGTTCAAGCCCGACGCGATGGTGCTCGACGTGATGATGCCGGACCTCGACGGGTTGCAGGTGCTGAGCCGGCTGCGGCAGAACAACGACGACACCCCGGTGCTGTTCCTCACCGCGAAGGACTCGGTCGAGGACCGCGTGACCGGGCTCACCGCGGGCGGCGACGACTACGTCACCAAGCCGTTCTCCCTCGAGGAGGTCGTGGCGCGGCTGCGTGGGCTCATCCGCCGCTCGCAGATCTCGATCTCCGAGGCCGGGGACTCCCGCATCGTCGTCGGCGACCTGGTGCTCGACGAGGAGTCGTACGAGGTGCACCGCGCCGGCCGCCCGATCGAACTGACCGCCACCGAGTTCGAGCTGCTCCGCTTCCTGATGCGGAACCCCCGGCGCGTGCTCTCGAAGGCGCAGATCCTGGACCGCGTGTGGTCGTACGACTTCGGCGGCAAGTCGTCGGTCGTCGAGATCTACATCTCCTACCTGCGCAAGAAGATCGACGCCGGTGAGACCCCGATGATCCACACGGTGCGCGGCGTCGGGTACGTCATCAAGCCGACCTCGTGACCCTGCGGCGCCGGCTCGTCCTGAGCATCGTCGCCCTCGTCGTCGCCGTCAGCGCGGTGATCGGCGGGGCGAGCCTCATCGCGCTCTTCTCGATCCAGACCAGCGCGATCGACAAGCAGATCACGAGCGCCACCCACCGGGCGCAGCGGTACCTGCAGCAGAACCAGTCGGGGCAGCCGAGCATCGACCTGTCCCGGCCGTCCGGGCAAGCTGCCGGCACCCTGACGGCGTACTTCGTCGACGGGCAGGTCGTCATCGCGAACGTGCTCGACGACTACGGCCGTCCGAGCGGGATCCCGCAGGCCAGCGCCGAGGCACTGGGGTCCGTCCGCGTGGACGCCGACCCGGAAACGATCGACCTCGGCTCGGACGTCGGGCGGTACCGCCTCGCCGCCGTCAACGTCGGCCCGGCCGTCCTGGTCGTGGGGCTCCCGATGGCCCCCGTCTACGACAGCGTCTGGAAGCTGTTCGCCGGGGTCCTCTCCGTCCTGGCAGCCGCACTGGTCGCCGGTTCGATCGTCGCGGCGTTCGTGGTCCGGCAGTCGCTCCGGCCGCTCGAGCGCGTCGCTGAGACCGCGTCCACCGTCGCGCGCATGCCCCTCGACCGCAGTGACGCCCTCGACGGCGTCCGCGTGCCCGACACCGACCCCCGCACCGAGGTCGGCCGGGTCGGCAGCGCGTTCAACCGCATGCTCGGGCACATCGGCAGTGCGATGCAGGCGCGGGAACGCTCGGAGCAGAAGGTGCGGCAGTTCGTCGCCGACGCCTCGCACGAGCTCCGGACCCCGCTCGCCTCGGTGCGCGGGTACGCCGAACTCACCCGGCGCATGGGCGGCGACCTGCCGAAGGACGTCGTCTACGCCATGAGCCGCATCGAGTCCGAGTCCATCCGCATGACCTCGATGGTGGAGGACCTGCTGCTCCTCGCCCGGCTCGACGAAGGCCGCGAGATCCAGTTCGCCGAGGTCGACCTGACCGGACTGGTGCTCGACGCCGTGAACGACGCCCACGCCGCCTCGCCCGAACACCCCATCGAGGTCGACGTCCCGCCGGAGCCGGTCACCATCACGGGCGACGCCGCACGCCTGCACCAGGTCATCGTCAACCTCGTCACGAACGCCCGGACCCACACGCCCGAGGGCACCCGCATCACGGTGGGCCTCGCCCCGGTCGACGGCGGCGTTGACCTGACCGTGCGCGACACCGGCCAGGGCATCGACCCGGAGTTCCTGCCGAAGCTGTTCGAGCGCTTCGCCCGGGCGGACAGTTCGCGGTCCCGCACGGTCGGGTCGACCGGCCTGGGGCTCGCCATCGTGGACGCGGTCGTGCAGGCGCACGGCGGCCGGGTCGAGGTCACGAGCGAGCCGGGGGACACCGTGTTCACGGTGCACCTGCCCCGCGACCCGGCTGCGGCTGCCACCGGGGCAGGGGCCGTGGCTGTCGCGTCGTCGTCGGCTGACCCTGCCGGGTCCGCGGACTGGTCGGCGACACCCGCTGCGGTGGACCCGACCCACTGACGGTCGGGAGGCGCGGTGCGGGCCCGCCCCGCGCCTCCCGGCCGCTGTTTGGTGACGGCCACGGCGTCTGGTACAGTTCTCGAAGCCAAAGACCGCCGGATGTCGTGCTGCTCGCAACGTTCTTGTGAACATCGTGACCGAAGGTCCTCACTCGTGAGGCATCCCGCGCAGGTGTTCCGAACCACTCCCACCATCTGGTGAGAGCAGCTCCGAGCCTCTGCGCCGGAGCTTTTTTCGTTCGTGGACCTGGGGCTGCCGGCAAGACCCCCAAGGAGAACCATGGCGAACAAGGAAGCTGCGGTCGCCGAGCTCACGGAGTCCTTCCGTAGCTCGAACGCCGTTCTGCTCACCGAGTACCGCGGTCTCACGGTCGCGCAGCTCAAGGAGCTCCGCAACTCGATCCGTGAGCACGCCACGTACGCCGTGGTGAAGAACACGCTGACCAAGATCGCGGCGAACAACGCCGGCATCTCGTCGTTCGACGACGAGCTCGCCGGTCCGTCCGCTCTCGCCTTCGTCCACGGTGACACCGTCGCCGTCGCGAAGTCGCTGCGTGCATTCGCCAAGGCGAACCCCGAGCTCGTGGTGAAGGGCGGTTACTTCGACGGTAACCCGCTCACCGCGACCGAGGTGGACAAGCTCGCCGACCTCGAGTCCCGTGAAGTGCTGCTCGGCAAGCTCGCCGGCGCACTCAAGGCCTCGCTGTTCGGTGCTGCGTACCTGTTCCAGGCACCCCTCTCGCAGGCCGTCCGCACCGTGGACGCCCTTCGCGAGAAGCAGGAGTCCGCGGCCTGATCAGGCTCGCGTTCATCAACCACACGTACTAGCTAGTAGTAGGAGAAAATCATGGCGAAGCTTTCGCAGGACGAGCTCATCGAGGCCTTCAAGGAGCTCACGCTCATCGAGCTCTCGGACTTCGTGAAGAAGTTCGAAGAGGTCTTCGAGGTCACCGCGGCCGCCCCGGTCGCCGCTGCCGCCCCCGCCGGCGCAGCTGCTCCGGCCGAGGCCGCTGAGGAGAAGACCGAGTTCGACGTCATCCTCAAGTCCGCTGGTGACAAGAAGATCCAGGTCATCAAGGAGGTCCGTGGCCTGACGTCGCTCGGCCTCGGTGAGGCCAAGGCGCTCGTCGAGACCGCCGACGCCAAGATCCTCGAGGGTGCGAACAAGGAGACCGCCGACAAGGCGAAGGCGACCCTCGAGGCCGCTGGCGCCACGATCGAGCTCGCGTAGTCTCGACCGTTCCGGTCACGAAGGCCGCTGCCCCTCGGGGCGGCGGCCTTCGTCGTGTGCGGGTGGTCTTGTCGCTTCCGCCAAAGCGACAGATGGGCCCGGAAAGAGCACAGCTTCTTGTCGCTTCGGCGCCTCTGACAGAGCCCACTTCCGGAGAACCGTCGCTTTGGCATCGCCGCACGACCGCCTGGAGGCGCGTGGATTCTCCACAGATCGGCGAACGTCGCCGACATCGGTTGCGCTGGGCGACAGAGTGCTGCCATGCACCCCGCCAACGCCATCGCACTGTTCCGGACGAACAGACTCGACCGCGCGGACGCACGACAGCTGCAGCGCCGCAAGCTGGCCGGTGAACTCGTCCGCGTGCGACATGGCGTCTACGTCGACCGCTCGGCGTGGGACGCGCTCGACGGCCGGAGTCGACACCTCGTCCGCATGCGGGCCGCTCTCCCGCTGCTCTGCGGAGGCGCTGTGTGGTCGCTCGACTCAGCGGCTGCGATCCTCGGGGCACCTCGTCTCGACCCGTGGCCGGAGCGCGTCCATGCGAACGTGCCCGCACTGGAGCACGACCTCCGACGTACCGGGCTGACGATGCACGCCGCGTCCTCGCTCGTGTCGGGGCACCGTTTCCACGGCGTCGAGTACACCGCTCTCGCGCAGACGACGATCGAGCTCGCCCGTCGGGGACCCCTGGCTGCAGCGGTCGTCGGGTTGGACCACGCGCTCCGCAACGGAGTCCGGCACGAAGACCTCGAGCACCTGGCGCTGACTGCCGGTCCGTGGGGCGCGGTCCGCCTCGAGCACGCGTTGGAGATCTGCGATGTCCGCCACGAGTCGGTGGGCGAGTCCTACTTCGCAGCGCGTGCGGCCGAGCTCGGGTGCCCGGACATGGAACCGCAGCACGAGTTCATCGGCGTGGACGGCGCCGTTGACCGGGTCGACTTCTGGTTGCCGAGGCAGGGGATCGTGATCGAGTTCGACGGGCGGCAGAAGTACGAGGACCGCGAGATGCTGCGGGGGAGGAGCGGCGCCGACGCCGTCTGGAGGGAGAAGCAGCGCGAGGACCGGGTCCGTGCTCGCGGTGAGGTCAACGGGTTCGTCCGCGTGTACTGGGAGCACCTCGTTGCGCCGGAGCGCCTCCGAACCCTGTTCCGTCAGCACGGTGTGCCGTGCCGATGACGTCCTGGCATCTTGGTGCTGCCAGAGCGACGCTTCTCGTGGGAACTGAGTCATGCCTCCCGGCAGAACGACAGAGTGCCGCGAACGTTCCGCGGGCATCTGTCGCTTTGGCGGGAGCCAGCGCGTGAGGTCGTCGCGGGGCAGGCAACGGCGGGCCGCGCGGCGCGGGGCGGCGCGGCGGGCGCGTCAGCGCAGGGTGCTGTGGCGGCGGCCGTAGGCGAGGTAGAGCAGGGCGCCGGCGACCATCCAGATGCCGAAGGCGATCCAGGTGGTGGCGCCGAGGAACACCGCGAGCAGCACGCAGCTCAGGGTGCCGAGGATCGGTACGACGGGGAACAGCGGCACCCGGTACGAGCGCTCCAGGTCGGGCTGCGAACGGCGGAGCACGATGACGGACACGTTCACCAGGGCGAAGGCGACGAGGGTGCCGATGCTCGTGGCATCGGCGAGTTCCCCGAGGGGCACGAGCGCGGCGACGATCGTCACGGCGATGCCGATGATGAGCGTGTTCGCGATCGGGGTGCCGGTTCGGCGGGAGACCCGCCCGAAGACCTTCGGCACCAGGCCGTCGCGGGACATCGTGAGCAGGATGCGGGTCTGGCCGTACAGGACGGTGAGCACGACGCTGGCGATGGCGACGACCGCCCCGATCGAGAACACGAGGGCGACGAGCGGCTGCCCCGTGACGTCGACGACGATGCGGACGAGCGACGCTTCGGACGACGAGAACGCGGTCCACGAGCGGGCCCCGACGGCGGCGATCGCGACGAGGATGTACAGCGCGGTGATGAGCGCGATCGAGCCGATGATCGCCCGGGGCAGGTCACGGCGGGGGTTCTTCGCCTCTTCACCGGCGGTCGATGCGGCGTCGAAGCCGATGTACGAGAAGAAGAGCCGTGACGCGGCGGCGGTGACCCCGGCGGCACCCATCGGGGCGAGCGGTTCGAAGTTCTGCACCCGGAACGCCGTGAACGCCACGACGACGAAGAAGACCAGCAGGGCGATCTTCACGATCACCATGACGGTGTTCACCCAGGCGCTCTCGCGGGCGCCGGGCAGCAGCACGGCGGTGGCGAGCAGGACCAGGACCGCCGCGGGCAGGTTGACCACGCCGCCGTCCACCGGGGGAGCGGAGAGCGCGGTGGGCAGGTGCAGGCCGAACACGCGGAGGGTCTCGTCGACGTACTCGCTGGCACCCACGGCGACCGCGGCCACCGAGACGGCGTACTCGAGCACGAGGCACCAGCCGCAGATCCAGGCGATGCCCTCGCCCATCGTGGCGTACGTGTACGAGTAGCTGGACCCCGAGGTCGGGACGGCGCCCGCCATCTCGGCGTACGACAGCGCGGACAGCAGCGCGGCGATCCCCGCGACGACGAACGAGATCCAGACGGCGGGACCGGCGAGCGGGACCGCGGTGCCGAGGACCACCAAGATGCCGGTGCCGAGCGTGGCCCCGACGCTGATCATCGTCAGCTGCCAGACCCCGAGCGACCGACGGAGCGGTTCCCCGTTCACACCGCGGGACGCTTCGGCCTGCAGCTGCTCGATCGGCTTGCGGCGGGCGAGCTGCGCCCCCAGGGACGTGGGACGTGACGGCGCGGACGACATGGGACCTCGGTGGTGCGGGGACGGGGACGGCACATGCTCGCACGCCCCCTGAACGGGGTCAAATACTGCGGTGCTGTGGACAGGGCGGTCGATGTCCGAGCGCGGGGCTACGGTGGCTCCATGAGCATGGGACACGGCGGGCGAGGCGGCGGTCCGCGCGGGGGCGGGCGCATCTCGAGCGGCGACTTCCGCGCGCAGAAGGCCGCCAACGCCGAGGCGCCAAGGATCCCGCACCTGGTCCGGCGCATCGCCGCGCTGTTCGAGCCGCACCGCCGGGCGATCATGCTCACGGTCGTCCTCGTGCTGATCGGTGCGGCCATCTCGGTCGTGCCGCCGCTGCTCACCCAGCAGGCGTTCGACCGCGGGCTGTTCCCGCCGTCGGGTCGCCCGGACGTGCCGGTGCTGATCGAGCTCGTGTCCGCGATGGTCCTGCTCTGGATCGCGAGCGCCGGGGTCGGCGTCTGGCAGACGTACCTGACCGCGACGGTCGGCAACAAGGTCATGGGTGCGATGCGGATGCGCCTGTTCGCGCACCTGCAGCGGATGGAGCTCGCGTTCTTCACCCGCACCAAGACCGGCGTCATCCAGTCGCGCCTGCAGAACGACGTCGGCGGCGTGGCGAGCGTGCTGAACAACACGATCTCGTCGGTGCTCGGCAACACCGTGACCGTGATCGCCGCCGTGGTCGCGATGCTCCTGCTGAGCTGGCAGATGACACTGGTCGCCGTGGTCCTGCTGCCGCTCCTCGTGATCGCGCAGCGCCGCGTCGGCCAGGTCCGGGCCCGCATCGCCGCGCAGACGCAGGAGTCGCTGTCCGACATGACGGCCATCACCCAAGAGGCGTTGAGCGTCTCGGGCATCCTGCTGGCGAAGAGCTTCAACCAGCAGGCCAGCGAGACCCGCCGCTACGGGGACGAGAACCGCAACCAGATCACCCTGCAGGTGCGCCAGCAGATGTCCGGGCAGTGGTTCTTCGCGATCGTGCAGATCTTCCTGTCGATCATCCCGGCGATCATCTACGTCGTCGCCGCGTACCTGATCATCGGGGACGTCCCGATCACGGCCGGCACGATCGTCGCGTTCACGACGGTGCAGTCCCGGCTGCTGTTCCCGACGGTCGGGCTGCTGCGCGTGGTCCTCGACCTGCAGACCTCCGGTGCGCTCTTCGCCCGCATCTTCGAGTACTTCGACCTCAAGCCGGCCATCACGGACTCGCCGACCGCCCGGCCCGTGGACGAGTCGAAGGTCGGCCACGTCGCCTTCGACGACGTCGTCTTCACCTACCCCGACGGCGAAGCCGACAAGCCGACCCTGCGCGGGGTGTCGTTCGAGCTGCGCCCCGGGCAGTTCGCGGCCTTCGTCGGCCCCTCCGGCGCGGGCAAGACGACGGTGTCCTACCTGGTGCCCCGGCTGTACGAGGCGACCGAGGGATCGGTGCGGTTCGCCGGGCAGGACGTCCGCGACCTGGTGCACGAGGACCTGATGCGGCACGTCGGCATCGTCAGCCAGGAGACGTACCTGTTCCACGCCACGATCGGCGAGAACCTGCGGTACGCCAAGCCCGACGCCACCGACGACGAGCTCGAGCGTGCGGCCCGTGCGGCGAACATCCACGACACGATCGCGTCGTTCCCGGACGGTTACGACACCGTCGTGGGGGAGCGCGGCTACCGCCTGTCCGGTGGCGAGAAGCAGCGCATCGCCATCGCGCGGGTCATGCTGAAGGACCCGCCGGTGCTCGTCCTCGACGAGGCCACCAGTGCACTCGACTCCATCTCGGAACACGTCGTGCAGACGGCGCTCGACACTGCGGCGGCCGGTCGGACCACCATCTCGATCGCGCACCGGTTGTCGACGATCCGCGACGCCGACGTCATCTTCGTCCTCGACCACGGGCAGATCGTCGAGCAGGGCACGCACGACGAACTCCTCGCCCTCGACGGCACGTACGCCCAGCTGCACCGGCAGCAGAACACGTCGGCGGACGTCGTCCGCCCCTGACGGTCGTGGTCGCGACCGGGCGCCGGACAGGAGGCCCGTGGCGGCGTCCGCACGGGCCTCCCGTCCGGCGCGCAGCGCGACCAGGGCACGTCGCCCGCCGCGGGATCACGGTGCGTTGTCCGCGCACGACACATCCCAGCGGGACGCGGGGACCGCGTCCTAGACTCGACGCCGTGCGTTACGCGAACTCCGTCGTCGACCTCGTCGGCGACACCCCGCTCGTCAAGCTCAACCGGGTGACCGAGGGGGTGCGGGCGACCATCCTGGTGAAGGTCGAGTACCTGAACCCCGGTGGGTCGTCCAAGGACCGCATCGCCACCCGGATCATCGACGCGGCCGAGGCCTCCGGTGACCTGCGCCCCGGCGGCACCATCGTCGAACCGACCTCCGGCAACACCGGCGTCGGTCTGGCCCTGGTCGCACAGCAGCGGGGCTACCGGTGCGTCTTCGTGCTGCCCGACAAGGTCGGCGAGGACAAGCGCAGCGTGCTGACGGCGTACGGCGCCGAGATCGTCGTGACCCCGACCGCGGTCGCGCCGGAGCACCCCGAGTCCTACTACTCGGTGTCGGACCGGCTCGTGCAGGAGATCCCCGGCGCCTACAAGCCGAACCAGTACGCGAACCCGAACGGTCCTCGGAGCCACTACGAGACCACCGGTCCGGAGATCTGGCGCGACACCGAGGGACAGATCACCCACTTCGTCGCGGGCGTCGGCACCGGCGGCACGATCTCGGGCACCGGACGGTACCTGAAGGAGGCGTCCGACGGCGGTGTCCGCATCGTCGGGGCCGACCCCGAGGGCTCCGTGTACTCCGGCGGCACCGGTCGCCCGTACCTGGTCGAGGGTGTCGGCGAGGACTTCTGGCCGAGCGCGTACGACGCCGGCGTGCCGGACGAGATCATCGCCGTGTCAGACGCCGACTCCTTCGCGATGACCCGGCGCCTGGCGCGCGAAGAGGGATTGCTCGTCGGCGGTTCGAGCGGCATGGCCGTCGTCGCGGCGCTCCGCGCGGCCCGTGACCTGACCGAGGACGACGTCGTCGTCGTGCTGCTGCCGGACGGCGGCCGCGGCTACCTCGGCAAGATCTTCAACGACCGGTGGATGCGCTCCTACGGCTTCGCCGAGACCGACGACGAGCGCACCGTCGGCTCGCTCATCGCCGGCAAGGACGGCCGCCTGCCCGACCTCGTGCACGCGCACCCGGCGGACACCGTGCGCGACGTCGTCGACATCATGACCAAGTACGGCGTCTCGCAGATGCCCGTGCTCAGCGCGGAGCCGCCCGTCGTCATCGGCGAGGTCGTCGGCGCCGTCGAGGAGAAGGCGCTGCTCGAGCAGGTCTTCACCGGCACCGCGAAGATGTCGGACGCGCTCACCGGCTTCGTCGGGGACCCGCTGCCGCTCATCGGCGTCGGCGAGTCGGTCTCCGCGGCGCGTCGTGCGCTCGAGTCGGCCGACGCGCTCCTCGTCGTCGCGGACGGCAAGCCCGTCACCGTGCTGACCCGGCACGACCTCCTCACCTACCTCTCCGAGTAAGGAACCACCGAGCATGACCGAGTTCAGCACCCGGGCCGTCCACGCCGGCCAGGAGCCCGACGAGACCACCGGCGCCGTCATCCCGCCGATCCACCTGACGTCGACGTACGTGCAGGACGGCGTCGGCGGCATGCGCAACGGCTACGAGTACTCGCGCGCCGGCAACCCGACGCGCGACTCGCTGCAGGTGCTCCTCGCCGACCTCGACGGCGGCGTCGCGGCGTCGTCGTTCGCGTCCGGGCTCGCCGCCGAGGACGCCCTGCTCCGTGCCGCGCTGGTCCCCGGTGGCCGCGTCGTGATGGGCAACGACGTGTACGGCGGCACCCACCGCCTGGTGAGCCGGCTGCACGTGCCGTGGGGCGTCGAGCTCGTCGTCGTCGACATGAGCGACCTCGACCAGGTCCGTGCAGCCCTGCAGGGCGCACCGGCCACCACCGTGCTGTGGGTCGAGACGCCGACGAACCCGCTCATGAAGATCGCCGACATCGCCGCGCTCGCGACCCTCGGGCACGAGTCGGGCGCCCTGGTGGTCGTCGACAACACGTTCGCGTCGCCGTACCTGCAGCAGCCGCTGTCGCTCGGTGCCGACGTCGTCGTGTACTCGACCACGAAGTACCTCGGCGGACACTCCGACGTCGTCGGCGGAGCCGTCGTGCTGGCGGACGAGGAGCTCGCGGCGAAGGTGCAGTTCCTGCAGTTCGGCGCGGGTGCGATCTCGTCGCCGTTCGACGCCTACCTGACCACCCGCGGCATCAAGACGCTCGCGGTGCGCATGGAGCGGCACTCGCGGAACGCGCAGGCCGTCGCTGAGGCGCTCGTCGTCGCGCCCGGTGTCGAGCGCGTCTACTACCCGGGCCTGCCCGACCACCCGGGGCACGACGTCGCCGCCCGCCAGATGCGCGGCTTCGGCGGGATGCTCTCGGTCGCGCTGTCCGGCGGCGCCGAGGCGGCGAAGCGGTTCGCGGAGTCGACGGAGCTGTTCGCCCTGGCCGAGTCGCTCGGAGGAGTGGAGTCGCTCATCGGGTACCCGAGCGAGATGACCCACGCGTCCGTGAAGGGCACCGAGCTGGCCGTGCCGGAGAACGTCGTGCGGCTGTCGGTGGGCATCGAGGACGCCGGCGACCTGGTGGCGGACCTGGAGCAGGCGCTGGCGCGCTGACGCGGGCCTGCTGCCGCGGGGCTCGGGGCTCGGGACACGGGACACGGGGCTCGGGACACGGGACGCGGGACGGGGGACGCGGGACGCGGGACGCGCCACCGTGTCGTCGGCGCCCGCCCCTACGATGATCGGGTGAGCACAACGGCGTCGCGGACCAGCCTGCTGAGCGGGCCGTACGCCCTCGCGACGATCGGCATGGTCGCGATCGTCGGCGTCGCGGCGTTCCAGAACCTGGCGATGACGACGATCATGCCGGTGATCAGCCGCGACCTCGACGGAGAGACCCTGTACGCGCTCGCCTTCGCCGCGCCACTCGCCGCCGGGGTGCCCGGCATGGTCCTCGCCGGCAACTGGGCAGACCGCGCTGGCGGACGGATCGTGGCCTGGGTGTCGGCGGTGTTCTTCGCCGTGGGGACCGCCGTGGTGATGCTCGCGCCGACCATGGAGGTGTTCCTGGCCGGGCGGCTCATCGAGGGGTTCGGCGCCGGGGCGATCGACGTGGTGCTGTACGTGCTCGTCGCCCGGATCTTCCCCGCCGAGCTGCACGGACCGGTGTTCGCCGGGTTCGCCGCAGCCTGGGTCGTCCCCGCGCTGATCGGTCCCGCGCTGGCCGGCATCGTCACCGACACCTGGAACTGGCACTGGGTCTTCGCCGGGGCCCTGGTGATCGCGCTGGCCGCGTTCGTCCTGCTCGTGCCGACCCTCGGCCGGTTGCACGCCCCGGCCGCGTCGCTCCGCCCGCCGTGGCAGCGGGTCCGGATCGGGTGGTCGGTCGCGGCGGCCGTGTCGATCCTGCTGCTCAACGTGGCGCCGGACCTGACCCCGTGGGGCATGGTCGCCGCGGTCGTCGTCGGGCTGGTGGGCACCTGGTTCGCCCTGCGACCGCTGCTGCCGACCGGCACGTTCCGGGCCGCGGCCGGGCTGCCGTCGGTCGTGCTGCTGCGCGGGCTCGTCGCCGCGTCGTTCTTCGGGAGCGAGGCGTACGTGCCGTTCCTGCTGCAGGCCGAACACGGGTTGTCGCCGTCGGCCGCCGGGCTCGCCCTGACGGTGGCGGCACTCAGCTGGGCCGCGTCGAGCTGGGCGCACGGCCGTCTGGGGGAGCGGCGGCTCACTGCCCGGCGCACCTTCGGGGTGGGGCTCACGCTGGTGCTCGTCAGCCTGGTGACCGCGCTCGCGGTCGCGACGTTCGACCTGTCGTGGTGGGTGCTGGTCGCCGGCTGGTTCGTCGGCGGTGCGGGCATGGGCGCGATCTACCCGCGCGCCTCGATGCTGACGCTGCGGTTCTCCGGCGAGGGCGACGACGGGTTCGCGAGCTCGGCCCTGACGATCGCTGATGCCGCGGGCAGCGTGATCGGTCTGGCGGTGACCGGCCTGCTCTTCACCGCGACCGGTGGCGCCGACGGCACGGTGTCGTTCCCCCTGGTGTTCGCGGCGATGATCGGGTTCGCCGCACTGGCGATCGCGGCCGTCCGACGGCTCGGCCCCGTGCCCGCGCCTGCGACGACGGTGTCGGCAGGCCCGGGCGGAACAGTCCCGTCGCGGACTCCGTCGTCGCACGGCCCGGCCGCCGGGTAGCGTGGCAGACCGGACCGAAGAGGAGACCACCGTGCTGCGCATCGTCGCCGTGACCGTCGCCCTGGCGGCGGCCCTGACCCTGGCCGGGTGCCAGGGCACGACGTCGGCCGCCCCCACACCCGTGCAGAGCACCGACCTGACGAGCTCCGACGGCGGTTTCGACCAGCAGGCCGTGATCGGTGTCGTCCTGGTGCACGACGACGCGGCCCTCGCCGACCGGCTCCGCACCGACCTGACGGACGCCGGGTTCCGGCCGGACGTCCGGGTCGCTCCGGCATCGGGTGCAGCGGCGTCCCAGCGCACCGCGGTCGCCCAGCTCGTGCGGAAGGGGGCCAAGGCCCTGCTCGTGCACGCCGCCCGACCGTCCGCACTGACCGGAGTGATCCAGACCGCCCACGACGCCGGGGTCGTCGTGGTGTCCCTCGGTGATCCGCTGCCCGCGACCGGCACCGGTGGCGACGGGGTGTCCGCCGACTACCGCGTGCCGTCGGGGGGCGACGACGCCGACACCGCGGCGACGGCGGTCGACGTCGTGGAGTCCCTGCAGCGCGGCGAGAAGCCGGAGACCGACCCGACGGACGGCGACACGACGGACGCCGAGTAGGAGCGGTCCGCTCAGCTCCACCACGCGGGGAACGACAGCGTGATCGTCTCGACCAGCGCCTTCCGCGACCGGCGGGGCCCGGCGAGCCAGGCCTCGATCGCCCCGACGAAGCCCTGCGCCACGAACCCAGCGGCGACGTCGTCGAGCAGGTCGGGCCGGTGGGCGGGGTCGAGCTCGCGGATGTGCAGGGCGCTCGACACCGTGAAGTGCTCGACGAGCAGCCGGTGCAGCGAGGCGTCGTTCGGGTCCGGCAGCGCCTTGCCGTAGATGTCGCGGTGCGTCGTCACGTGCTCGACGACGGCGTTGATGCCGCGCCGGGTGATGGCCGCGAGCTCGTCGGCTCCGGCGCCCCGATCGGCGGCGGCCCGGCGCTCGTCGGCGTCGTCCTGCCGGATGCGGTCGAGTTCCGGCGTCAGGACGTCGGCGAGCAACGACCCGGGGGAGACGGCGTGCGAGTAGAACGTGGCCCGGTTGATGCCGGCGGCACGCGTGACGTCGGCGACGGTGATCTCCGAGACCGGTCGGTCCGCTGCGAGTCGCAGGATCGCCTCGCGCAGCGCTGCAGTGGTGTGCAGGATCCGGGCATCCACCATGACGCCCACCCCCTTCTGATCCGCTTCACCCGGAAGGCCCCCGAGCAACCCGACGCTACCGCATGGTCCGCGCCGGGCCGAGGGGCAGCACCAGCCGCTTCACGCGGGCGGCCCGCACCGGCGGCGCCGAGCACGCACCGGCGACCGTAGGATGGTTCCGCGGACGAATCGATTCGATCGACCCGCGATCACCCCCCCCGCCCCCTCATCGTCGAAGGACTCCTGTCTCGTGACCGCGCCCGCCACCACCGGTTCGCTCCGGGTCGTCCTGCACCCGGGAGACTCGCTCTCCCGCGGGCAGCGGCTCGTCTACGTCTTCGTCCTGGGCGCCCTCACGGCGCTCGGTCCGTTCACGATCGACCTGTACCTGCCGGCGTTCCCGGCGATCAAGGACCAGTTCAGCGTCACCGACGGCGCGGTCCAGCTGACGCTCACCGCGACGACGCTCGGCTTCGCCATCGGGCAGCTCCTGGTCGGCCCGTGGAGCGACAAGGTGGGCCGCCGACTGCCGCTGATCATCGCGACGACGGTGCACATCGCCGCGTCGATCGGCGCCGCGACCGCGCCGGACATCGAGCTGCTCGCGGTGTTCCGCGTGCTGCAGGGCATGGGCGCCGCAGCCGGCGGTGTCGTCGCGATGGCGACGGTGCGTGACCTCTTCGGCGGCAAGCCGCTGGTGCGCATGTTGTCCCGCCTGGCGATGGTGAACGGCCTCGCACCGATCCTCGCGCCGCTCATCGGTTCGCAGATGCTGCAGTTCACCAGCTGGCGCGGCATCTTCGTCTTCCTCGCCTGCTACGGCCTGGCGGTGGTCATCGCGTCGATCCTGCTCATCGTCGAGACCCTGCCCCCGGCCCGTCGGCACGAGGCCGGACACTCCACCATCGGCCAGCGTTACAAGGCGCTGTTCTCCGACCGGATCTTCGTCGGCGTCGCGCTCATCGGCGCCATGGTGTTCAGCGGACTGTTCTCGTACCTCAGCGCGTCACCGTTCCTGTTCCAGCAGGTCTACGGGCTCGACGCGCAGCAGTACGGGCTGCTCTTCGCCGTCAACTCCGTCGGGGTCGTCCTCGGCGTGCAGATCTCGTCGCGGCTCGCCCAGCGGGTCGGTCCGCAGTGGATCCTGGCGTGCTCGACAGCGACCCTGCTGCTGGCGTCGCTCGCGATCATCGTGCTCGACCAGCTCGGGGCCGGTCTGGTCGGCGTGCTCGTCCCGCTGTGGTTCTTCATCGCCGCGTGCGGGTTCTCGTTCCCGCTCGTGCAGGTCATCGGTCTCGCCGCCCACGGGAAAGAGGCGGGGACAGCCGCCTCGGTGCTCGGCGCCCTGAACTTCGGCGTCGCCGGGCTCATCTCGCCGGTGGTTGGCTGGCTCGGCATCACGACGGCCACCCCGATGGCGATGGTGATGGCGTCGACCGCCGCCGTCGCGATCCTGATGCTCTGGTTCGTGGTCCGCCCCCGGACGGTCCCCGCGCTGACGCACTGACGACCCGGGCCGCCGCGGGCTCCGGTCCCTAGGCTGTGCCCATGAGCGACGCGACGGAGCGGGCACGGGCGGCTGCCGAGGCAGCGAGACAGGCCGCCGACGAGGCACGTCGGCTCGCCGACGAAGCGGCGCGGCGAGCCGAGGAGCTCGCCGCCGCACTGGCGGCGGAGGAGCAGGCGGTCCTCACCGCGGACGCGGAACCCGCGGTCGTCGGGTCCCCGCCACCCACCGGCCTGGAGGCGCGGCTCGCGCCCGACGCGGAGCCCGCCCCTGCGGCCGCACCGGCTCCCACCACCCCTGCCGCGGCGGTCGACGCGACCGCCCCGGATCCGGTGGCGACGGCGGCGACCGGCACCGTGCCTCCCGTCCGTGCCGAAGCCGGCCCGCTCGGACCGGACGCGGTCGCGGCCATCCGTGACGGCTACGCCGTCGACGGCGGCGCGATCGAACTCGGTGCCCTGGTCAACGGCGCAGCGGTGCCCGACGTGCAGGTCCGGATCCCGCTCGCGATGCTGAACCGGCACGGACTGGTGGCCGGGGCGACCGGCACCGGCAAGACCCGCACGCTGCAGGTGCTCGCCGAGCAGATCGCGGCGAACGGGGTGCCGGTGTTCGCCGCCGACATCAAGGGAGACCTGTCGGGTCTGGCCGTCGCGGGGCAGGCGAACGACAAGCTGCTCGACCGCACCGCGGGCATCGGCCAGCAGTGGCAGGGGGTTGCGAGCCAGGCCGAGCTGTTCTCACTGGGCGGGCAGGGCACCGGCGTGCCGATCCGTGCCACCGTCTCGGGCTTCGGGCCGCTGCTGCTGTCGAAGGTGCTCGGGCTGAACGACACGCAGGAGTCCTCGCTCGGTCTGGTGTTCCACTACGCCACGCAGCAGGGCCTGGCGCTGGTGGACCTCGACGACCTGCGGAGCGTGCTGACGTTCCTGGTGAGCGAGCAGGGCAAGGGGGAGCTCGCCGAGCTCGGGGGCCTGTCGAAGCAGACCGCCGGGGTGATCCTGCGGGAGCTCGTCACCTTCGCCGACCAGGGTGCCGACCAGTTCTTCGGCGAGCCCGAGATCGACACGCAGGTGTTCCTGCGGACGGCGGCGGACGGGCGGGGGATCGTCAGCCTGCTCGAGGTGCCCGGTGTGCAGGACCGGCCGGAGGTCTTCTCGACGTTCCTGATGTGGTTGCTGGCGGACCTGTTCAACGAGCTGCCGGAGGTCGGCGACCAGGACGAGCCGAAGCTGGTGTTCTTCCTGGACGAGGCGCACCTGCTGTTCACCGGGGCGTCGAAGGACTTCACCGAGCAGATCGTGCGGACCGTGCGGCTCATCCGGTCGAAGGGCGTCGGGGTCTTCTTCGTGACGCAGACCCCGAAGGACGTGCCGAACGACGTGCTGGCGCAGCTCGGGTCGCGCATCCAGCACCAGCTGCGCGCCCACACCCCGGACGACGCGAAGGCGCTCCGGGCGACGGTGTCGACCTACCCGACGAGCGACTACGACCTGGGCGAGGTGCTCACGTCGCTCGCGACCGGCGAGGCGATCGTCACGGTGATGAACGAGCGGGGCTCGCCGACCCCCGTCGCGTGGACCCGGCTGCGCGCACCCCAGGGGTCGATGGACCCGATGCCGGCCGACGAGATGGCCGCACGGGTGCAGGCCTCACCGCTCCTGTCGACCTACGGCACCCGCGTCGACCCGGACTCGGCGCGCGAGGTGCTCGCGCGCCGGATGGAGGCGGCGGCCGCTGCGGCCGACGCGGCCGCGGCCGCCGACGCGGCCGCCGACGCGGCGGCTGCTGCCGCGGCGGACGCGTCGGCGGATGCCCAGCAGGAGTACGAGCGGCAGCAGCGGGAGTTCGAGCGGGCCGAGCGAGCGTCGGAGGCGCGGCGGTCCGGTCGGTCCGGTGGGTCCGGTGGGTCCGGTGGGTCCGGCGGCTCCGGTCGGTCGGGCGGGACGCAGCGGTCCGGGACGCGGCGATCCGCGGGGGACCCGCTGTCGGACCTGCTCGGCTCCGGGCTGGGCGGGACCATCGCGAAGGAAGTGGTGCGCGGGATCTTCTCGACGCTGCGGCGTCGGCGCTGACCGGTGCCGCGTCGACGGGTGCCGTGCTGACGGGTGCCGTGCGGTGGCCGCTGACCGGTCCGCCGGTGGGTCAGCGGGCGTTGAGACCGGCGAACTCGACGGCGAGCAGCCCGCCGACGACCAGCACGACGAGGCCGCCGACGAGCAGGAACGCCGACCGCTGCTCGTACCAGGCGCGGCTCGTCGGGTAGCGCTTCGCGAAGGTGCGGGCGGAGACCGGTCGAGCATCCTCGACGACCTGTACGCCGAGCGCGTCGACGACCCGGTCGAGCCCGTCGTCCCCCCACACGTCGGCACGGAGCCGGAAGAGGTGGGTGCCGGTCCGGTCGAAGGCGACCAGTTCCCGCACGGTCCGGTCCACCGACGAGCCGAAGGTCGTGGCGAGCACCAGGCTGTGCACGCGCTCGCGGGGGATCCGCCGGTGCGCCGTGAGGACCCCGCGGATCGTCAGGCCGTCGTCGTCGATCCCGATGAACGCGGTGTGCAGTCGGACGAACACGATGCCGACGGCCGCGGCCATCGCGACGACGATCCCGGCGAACACGGCCCACGTGCGGAACGGGAACGAGACCCAGACCAGGGCGACGGCGAGCGGTACGGCCGAGAAGGCGATGCTCAGCGCGGTGGAGCGGACGAGGGACCGGCGCGGACGGAGGACCGTGTCGAAGACGGCGGGCCGCACGGGTACTGCGGGCACGGTGGTGTCCCCCATGGCGCGTCTCCTCGTCCCCTCGGGTGTTCCGGGCACGCTGATCAGCACGCCCTCCGAGCGACGCCCCTGCCGCTCGATGCACCGCGGTCGGCTCGTCCCGGAGCCGTTCGCTCGGCCAGCATAGGCGACCGACGGGTACCGGGGACAGCCCGTTCCACCCCTGGTCAGCGTTTCCCGGCCAACCGAGGGGGAACAGGGCACGCGCTCGTCCGCAGGGTGGGGGACCGGGCGGTCGTGGAACGACGAAGGACCCGCACCGATCGGTGCGGGTCCTTCGTGGTGGTTCGGGCTTGCTCGCTGCGGAGAATGGGGGATTCGAACCCCCGAGGGCTTGCACCCAACACGCTTTCCAAGCGTGCGCCATAGGCCACTAGGCGAATTCTCCTGACACCGTCTCGCGACGGCGACACCCAATGGTACAGGTTCTGCGCGGTGCTCACGACCGCGTGTCGTCGGCGCCGGTGCTCCCAGATGTCGTGACATGTCCGGCGACTACCCTGGGCCTCGTGTCGACCCGCATCTACATCACGTCAGCAGAAGGGCACACGGGCAAGAGCACCGTCGCCCTCGGTGTCCTCGAGACCCTCGCCCGGTCCGTCGGCCGCGTCGGCGTGTTCCGGCCCGTCGCCAGATCGGTCGTCGAACCCGACTACGTGCTCGAGCTGCTGCTGCAGCACACGGCCGTCGGCATCTCGTACGACGACGCGGTCGGGGTCACCTACGACGACGTGCACGCCGACCCCGAGGCGGCGCTCGGCACCATCGTCACCCGGTTCGCCCAGGTCGAGCGGCAGTGCGACGCCGTCGTGGTGCTCGGGTCCGACTACACCGACGTGGGCAGCCCCACCGAGCTGTCCTTCAACGCGAAGGTCGCCGCGAACCTCGGCGCTCCGGTGCTCCTCGTGCTGGGTGGCCGCGACGCCGCCGAACGTGCGGCCCGCACCCCCGAGGGCATGGCGCAGGTGGCGGACGTCACGACCAGCGAGCTGCGGGCGGCACACGCGCAGCTGTTCGGCGTCGTGGTGAACCGTGCCGACCCGGACGCCCTCGCCGCCATCGTGACGAGCGTCGAGCAGGCCGTGCACGACGACCACCCGGACGTGCCGGTGTGGGCGATCCCCGAGGACCGCGTGCTCGTCGCCCCGACCGTCCGCGCCCTGCTGCAGGCCACCGGCGCCACGCTGGTCCGCGGTGACGACGCCCTGCTCGACCGCGAGGCCCTCGGCACCGTCGTCGCGGGCATGAGCATGGAGAACGTGCTGCCCCGGTTGATCGAGGGCGGCATCGTCGTCGTCCCCGGTGACCGGAGCGACGTCCTCATCGCCACGCTGCTCGCCAACCAGTCCGAGACGTTCCCGAGCCTGGCCGGCGTCATCCTGAACGGCGGGTTCGAGATCGCCCCGCCGGTGTCGCGGCTGCTCGAGGGCCTGTCGAGCTCGCTGCCGATCGCGCAGAACGACCTCGGCACGTACGACACCGCCCTCCGGATCACCCAGACCCGTGGCCGCCTGGCCGCCGACTCACCCCGGAAGGCCGACCTCGCGCTCGCCCTGTTCGAGCAGCACGTCGACGCCGAGGCCCTGCGCGACCGCCTGCAGCTCGCCCCGTCCGGGGTCGTCACCCCGCTCATGTTCGAGCACGGCCTGCTCGACCGGGCGCGCAGCTACGGCAAGCGCATCGTCCTGCCCGAGGGCGAGGACGACCGCATCCTCCGTGCAGCCTCCACCCTGCTGCAGCGTCAGGTCTGCGAGCTCACGATCCTCGGCGACCCCGCCGCGATCCGCACGCGGGCGACCGAGCTCGGCCTCGACCTCGAGGCCGCGCAGCTCGTCTCGCCGTTCGACCCCGAGCTGCGTGAGCGCTTCGCCGAGGAGTACACCCGGCTCCGCGCCCACAAGGGGATGTCCATCGAGCTCGCCCGTGACACCGTCACCGACGTCTCGTACTTCGGCACGATGATGGTGCAGCTCGGGCTCGCCGACGGCATGGTCTCCGGCGCGAAGCACACCACGGCGCACACCATCCGGCCGTCGTTCGAGATCATCAAGACCCGTCCGGACACCTCGATCGTGTCGAGCGTGTTCCTGATGGCGCTCGCCGACCGCGTGCTCGTCTACGGCGACTGCGCGGTGATCCCGGACCCGACGAGCGAGCAGCTCGCCGACATCGCGATCTCGTCCGCCGAGACCGCGACCCAGTTCGGCATCGACCCCCGCGTCGCGATGCTCAGCTACTCCACCGGCGACAGCGGCTCCGGCGCCGACGTCGACAAGGTGCGCGCCGGCACCGCGTTCGTGCGGGAACGCCGGCCCGACCTGCTCGTCGAGGGCCCGATCCAGTACGACGCCGCAGCCGACCCCACGGTCGCGTCGACCAAGATGCCGGACTCCCCGGTCGCGGGTCGCGCAACGGTGTTCATCTTCCCGGACCTCAACACCGGCAACAACACGTACAAGGCCGTGCAGCGCTCGGCCGGCGCCGTGGCGATCGGCCCGGTCCTGCAGGGCCTGCGCAAGCCGATCAACGACCTGTCGCGCGGCGCCCTGGTGGGCGACATCGTGAACACCGTCGCGATCACCGCGATCCAGGCCGGCACCGCGACCGACGCGGCCTGACCGCCCGACCCGCACCGCGCCTCCAGGCCCGACAGAAAGTGACCACCCCGTGACCGCAGCCCTCGTCGTCAACTCCGGCTCGAGTTCGTTCAAGTACCAGCTCATCGAACTCGAGGACGAGCGCACGCTCGCCTCCGGACTCGTCGAGCGCATCGGCGAATCCGCCGGGGCCTGGAAGCACACCAACGCGCTGACGGGGGAGTCCTCGTCGAACGACGCCGCGTCGGTGCCCGACCACGCAGCGGGGTTCCAGGCGATGATCGACGCGTTCGCGAAGGTCGGCCCGTCGTTCGACGAGCACCCGCCCGCCGTCGTCGGCCACCGCGTCGTGCACGGCGGCACCACCTTCGACCGCGCGACGGTCGTCACGGACCAGGTCGAGCAGCAGATCGAGGACCTCAACAGCCTCGCACCGCTGCACAACCCCGCGAACCTCGAGGGGATCCGCGCCGCGAAGCAGGTCTTCTCGGACGTACCCCACGTCGCCGTGTTCGACACCGCGTTCCACCAGACAATGCCGCCGCACGCGTACACGTACGCGATCCCCGCCGACCTGGCCGCCGAGTACGGGATCCGCCGCTACGGCATGCACGGCACCAGCCACAAGTACGTCTCCGAGCAGGCCGCGGAGTTCCTCGACCGGCCACTCGCCGAGCTCAAGACGATCGTGCTGCACCTGGGCAACGGTGCCTCGGTCGCGGCGATCGACGGCGGGAAGTCCATCGAGACCTCGATGGGGCTCACCCCGCTCGAGGGGCTCGTCATGGGCACCCGCTCCGGCGACCTCGACCCCGCGGTGCTCATCCACCTGCACCGCGAGGCCGGGATGACCTTCGACGAGCTCGACACCATGCTCAACAAGCGGTCCGGCCTGCTCGGCCTGACCGGCAACGGTGACATGCGCGACGTGCAGGACGCCGCCACCAAGGGCGACGAGCAGGCGGAGGCGGCGCTCGCCGTGTACCGCCACCGCATCCGTCGCTACGTGGGCGCCTACACGGCGCAGCTCGGTGGGCTCGACGCGGTCGTGTTCACCGCGGGGGTCGGCGAGAACAACGCGCTGCTGCGGCGACGCGTGCTCGCGGGGCTCGAGCACCTGGGGATCGAGATCGATCCGGACCGCAACGAGCTGGCGTCGCGGGACGCCCGCCGCATCTCCACCGACGGCTCACGGGTCGCGGTGCTTGTGATCCCGACGAACGAGGAGCTCGAGATCGCCCGGCAGTCGGCTGCGGTCGCGCTCTGACGCGTGACGCCGTGGCGCGGCGCGGCGTCGGGGCGTTGCGGCGGCACGGTGCGGTGTTCGTGGGCTGGTGCGGGGTTGCCTGGTGGGTGCGCGCTTGCAGCGCGGCACGGGGCGCGGAAGTCCGCACGGGGTGAGCAGGTGCGCACGGTGCGGACGGGAGGCGCGGGGCGGGCTGGCGCTGTGCCTCCCGTCCGTCCGTGGGTCACGTCCGGTGCACGGTGCAGCATTCGTCGGTGGGTGCGCGCTTGTGGCGCGGCACGGGGCGTGGAAGTGCGCACGGGGTGAGCAGGTGCGCACGGTGCGGACGGGAGGCGCGGGGCGGGCTGGCTCCATGCCTCCCGTCCGTCCGTGGGTCACGTCCGGTGCACGGTGCAGCATTCGTCGGTGGGTGCGCGCTTGTGACGCGGCACGGGGCGTGGAAGGCCGCACGGGGTGCGCAGGTGCGCACGGTGCGCGGCCCGGCACCTTCGGCGAGGAGCCCGCACGGGGTGACGAAGCGCGCACGGTGCGCGCCGCGCGGACCGGTCCGGTCAGGTGAGCGCGTTCAGCGCCGCCGGGATCGGGGTGTCGCCGCTGGTGACCTCGAACTGCACGCCGACCGCGGCGTCGTCGAGCAGGGCGTGCAGGACGACGGTCGCGACGTCCGCCCGGGGGATCGAGCCGCGCGGGACCGTCCGGCCGACGTGCACGGTGCCCTGCGGCGGCGTGTCGAGCAGGCCGCCGGGGCGCACGATCGTCCAGCGGAGGCGTCGGGCCCGCAGGTTCGCGTCCGCCTCGGCCTTCGCCCGCAGGTAGACCTGGAACACCGCGGCGTCGTCCTGCGCTGGCACGACGGCGAGCTCGGGGTCGTAGGTGTCGGCCGCCATCGCGGAGATCATCACGTAGCGCTCGATGCCGGCACGCTCGGCGGCGTCGGCGAGCAGGATCGCACCGTCACGGTCGACGGTGAGCTTCCGTTCGGCGCCGCTGTTCGGCCCGGCACCGGCGGCGAAGACCACGGCATCGACACCGCGCAGGCGGAGCGCGAGGTCGTCGTCGCCGAGCTGCTCCAGGTCGGCGACGATCGCACGCGCCCCCTGTTGCTCGACGTCGGCCACGTGCGCGGGGTTGCGGACGATCGCGACGGCGTCGTGGCCGGCGTCGGTGATCTGGCGGGCGAGGAGCAGGGCGATCTGGCCGTGTCCTCCGGCGATGGCGATCTTCATGTGTTCGAGTCTGCCCGTTGCGTCCGGTAGACTTCTCGGCGGCTCCTCACGTGACGCCATCCAGGCCAACTCCCCCAGGGCGGAAACGCAGCAAGGGTAACCAGGCTCTGGCGGGTGCGTGAGGAGTCTTCTTCGTTCCGGGTCGAGTCGGCTCCCCGGTGTCCGCCCCCCGTTCGGGAGGTCTCGCGTCCTTTTTCGTCGATGCTTGCGGACAGCTTCCTGATCATGTGTAAAGATCTGCCTCAGGAATCCCCAACCAGGGTTCCGACACTCCACCGCCTCACCAGCGGAGGAGCCTCCGCCGCCTCACCAGCGGTGGATTCCGAGGATCAGGTGGCGGGCGCGCCCGCCAGGAAAAGAGACACGCATGCGCAGGCACGCGTCGCTGCCCGGTACCCCCGTACCCTCCGCAGCGGACGAACGGACACGACGGATCACCCGCGCCGACGGCCGAGCTCGAGGACGAGCGACGGACGGTCGGCGGTTCCTCCTGCGCGGCGGCGTCGTCGCCACGGTGACGGCGCTCATCGCCGCCACCGTGGCGATCCAACCCGCTGCGGCCGCCCAGAACGACGTCGCCGAGGCCGAGGGGCTGCTGCTCAGCGGCTCCGGCATCGTCGACGCCGATGCGGTCGCCCAGCTCGGCGGCGCGTACTCCGCGCGGGGTGCGACCTCGGGCGGCGGCACCACGAACCAGCCGCTCAACCTGACGGCGCTCAACGCCATCGGGGTGGACCTCGGCAACGACATCAACTTGCTCGGGCCGAACGGCATCCTGACCCTCGGCGTCGACGGCCAGTACGCCACGACCTCGGCCACGGGCGCGACCGCGTCGTCGGGGCTCCTGACGAACGACGGCGGCATCGGGGTCGGCACGGGGTCGGGCACCGGCGCCGCGACGCTCGACCTCAACCCGCTGTTCTCGCGCGTCGGCGCCGACGCCACGGTGCTGTCGGACGCGCAGCTGGAGATCGGTGCCCTGGCTTCCCGGATCCAGGCGACGCGCGGCACCGCGGTCGAGACGACGACCGACTACCGCATCGCCGGTGCGGAGCTGGACCTGACGAGCCCCGCGGTCGCCGGACTCAGCACCGCGCTCCGGAACGACCTGCGCACCTTCTCGGGAACGGTGAACTCCGCGGTCGGCGCGGACGGCGCCCTCTCCGGCACCACGACCGCCCTGACCGCCGACATCCAGCGGCTGCTCCGTGGCACGAGCCTCGGCCTGGTGAACGTGAACGGCACGAACGTCACCGCGGCCGTGGACCTGAACCTCGACGACACCCTGACCCGGGTCCTGCAGGAACCCCTGACCGACGGCGCCGTGACGATCACACCGGCGACGGGCGCGATCACGGTCGACCTCGACCAGCTGACCACGCTGAACGGCCAGCCGGCGAACACGCCGGTGCTGACCGAGGCGGCGGTGAGCTCGATCAACCGGAGCATCACGACGATCCTCGGCACCCAGCTGCCGACCGCACTGCAGACGGCGGTCGTCAACACGATCAACTCGACCGCGGTCCGGGTGAACGTCACCGCGAACGTCAACTTCGCGGGCATCCCGCTCACCGCACTGGCCCTCCGCGCGGACACCACGCTCGGCGCCCTCGCCGGCACGTCTCCGGCCACCGCCACGGTGACGGCGACCGGTGGCCCCCTGGGGCTGAACGTGCTCGGCACCCTGCTCGCCCCGGCGGTCAACACCGTCGTCATCCCGGCGCTGCAGACCATCGTGCGTCCCCTGGTGACGGGCACGGCCCTGACGAACCTCGGCACGACGCTCACGGCGACGACCTCGGCCGTCTCCACCCTGCTGAGCCCCGTCGTGCTGCTGCTCCGTCAGGTCGTCGACCTCACCGTGAACGCGCAGGACACCACCGGCTTCCGCGACCCCCGCGGGTACGACACCGGATCGCGGAGCGTGCACGCCCTGCGGCTCTCCGTGCTCCCCGGGGCGAACGTCGCCACCGTGGACCTCGCCACCTCGACCGTGCGCGCCACGGCGTTCGCGGCTCCGACCATCACGGCGCCCACGGCCGGACAGCAGTTCACCGTGCCGTCGGCGACCTCGACCCGCAGCGTCGTCGTGAGCGGGGCTGGCGAGCCCGGTGACGCTGTGGCCGTCAGCCTCGGCGGGGACCTGACCGGCACCGCGACCGTCGCTGCCGACGGGACCTGGACGACGACCATCGCGGACGTCCCCACCGGTGCGTACACCGCGACCGCGACCCAGACGGTCGGCGGCACCGCAGCAGGCACCGCGACGCAGGAGTTCTCCGTCGTCGCCCAGCGTGCACTGACGATCACCACCCCCACGGCCGGTCAGACCTTCACCACCACGGGGGAGACCGCCCCGGTCACCCTGACGGGCACCGCGACGGCGAACGCGCGCATCGACGTCGACCTCGGCGGCGGCGTGACCGCGACGGGCACGGCGGACGACGCCGGCGCCTGGAGCATCACCGTTCCCGAGGTCCCGGTCGGCGAGCAGACGGCGAGCGTCACGCAGACCGTCGGCGACACGACCTCGGCACCCGTGACCCGGTCCTTCCGGGTCGTGGCCGCAGCCGGCCTGACCGTCGACACCCCCACGGCGGACCAGGACTTCCCGCTCGCCGGCGACACCCGGTCCGTCCCGTTCTCCGGCAGCGCACAGGCCGGTGCCCGCGTCGACGTCGACCTCGGTGACGGCCTGACCGCCACCACCCGCGCGAACGCCGACGGCACCTGGTCGACGAGCGTCACGGACGTCCCGGCCGGGGAGTACTCGGCCGAGGTCACCCAGACCGTCGGCGGCACCACGAGCGCCGCGGTCACCCGGGACTTCACCGTGACGGCGGCCCCCGCGCTCACCATCGACGAGCCGGCCGACGGCAGCACCATCACCGTCGCCGACGACAGCTCGACCACCCCGGTGACGGTGTCCGGCTCGGCCGCTCCGAACGCCCGGGTCACCGTCGGCATCGGTGGTTCCTTCACCGCCGCGGTCACCGCGGACGAGGACGGCGCCTGGACGACGACCTTCGCCGACGTCCCGGTCGGGGAGCGCACCGTCACGGCGCGTCAGAGCGTCGACGGCACCACGTCCGGCCCGGTGGAGACCACCTTCACCGTCGAGGCGGGCGACCCGCTCGCGATCACCGCGCCCGCGGACGGCGACGTGGTCACGGTCCTCGACGCCGACACCACCACCGACCTCGACCTGGCCGGCACGGCCGAGGCCGGCGCCGAGGTGCGGGTCTCGCTCGGCGACGGACTGACCGCCACCACGACGGCCGACGACGACGGCACCTGGACGCTGACCGTCACCGACGTCCCGGTCGGTCGGTACACGATCTCGGCGACGCAGACCGTCGGCGGGACCACCTCGCCGGCCGTCCGCCAGGTCGTCACGGTGCAGGCGGGCGCTCCGCTCGCCGTCACCGCTCCGGCGCAGGACGCCACCGTCACGGTCGCCACCGACGACTCCGTCGTCGACGTCACCGTGCGGGGCACCGCGCAGCCCGGCGCCCGCATCGAGGTCGTCCTGGACGACGGCGACGCGGTGTCCACCACCGCGAACCCGCAGGGGGCCTGGTCGGTGGTCCTGTCGGACGTCGGCACCGGCGACCACACCGCGACGGTCACGCAGACCGTCGACGGTGCGACCTCGGCACCGGTCGACCGTGACTTCGCGGTCGAGGCCGGCGACGAGCTCGTCATCGTGGCACCGGGTGACGCCCAGCAGGTCCCCGCCGGCACCGGTGGGCAGGCCAACGTGGTCGTCCGCGGCACCGCGGAGCCCGGAGCGACCGTCGCCGTCACGATCGACGAGGGCGACCCCGTCGAGGTCGTCACGGACACGGCCGGCAACTGGGAGCTCCCGACCACGCAGCTCGGCATCGGCGAGCACACCGTCGAGGCCGTGCAGACCGTGAACGGCACCGACGGCCCCGTGGTCACGCGTGACTTCACCGTGGTCCCCGGCAACGCCATCGTCATCGACACCCCGGCGAGCGGCGCACGCTTCGTCGTGGTCGACGCCGATGCCACCGCGACCGTCCGGATCACCGGCACGGCCGAGCCCGGCGCCGCGGTGACCGTCTCGGTCGGCCCCGGCACCCGGTTCACCACCACGGCTGACGACGACGGACGCTGGGCGGTCGCCGCCACCGGTCTCGCCCCGACCGGCGTGTACACGGCGTCCGCGAGCCAGGAGGTCGAGGACGTCGTGACGAGCGCCGTCCCGATCACCTTCGAGGTCGTCACGGCCAACGCGCTGACGATCACCGGTCCGGCCACGGACCCGATCACGGTCGCCGGTCCGGACGTCGAGCGCGACGTCACGGTCACCGGCACCGGCCAGCCCGGCGCCGCGGTCACGGCGACCCTCGCCGGCTCCGAGGACCAGGAGACGACGGTCGGTGCCGACGGCACGTGGTCGGTCACGTTCCCCGACCTCGGCGTCGACGAGCACCAGGTCGCGGTCACCCAGACCCTGGCCGGCGCCGTCTCCGACCCGCGCACCTCCGACCCGGTCGAGCGCACGGTGACGATCGAGGCCGCCGACGCCGTCACGATCACCGCACCGGGGACCGACGCGGTCCTCCTCGTGCCGGACGCCGACGCGACGCGCGACGTCGTGGTCACGGGTTCGGCGGAGCCGGGCGCGCCGGTGACGGTGCGACTCGGCGACGACGAGGCGACCACCACCGCGGACGCGGACGGCGACTGGACGGTCACGTTCGGCGGGGTCGGTGTCGGCACCCCGACGCTCACCGCCAGCCAGACGGTCGGCGGGACCACCGCCTCCAGTCCGGACCAGACCGTCACGGTGCGGGCCGGGACCGCGCTCGCCATCGTGACCCCGGAGGACGGCGACGTCCTGACGGTCGCCGACACGTCCGGCACCGCCGACGTCGAGGTGACCGGTCGGGCGCAGCCCGACGCCGAGGTGACGGTCCGGATCTCGACCGGCGAGACCGAGACGGTGACCGCGGACGAGGACGGCCGGTGGGAGACCACCTTCCAGGACGTCCCGGTCGGTGACCACCGCGTCACCGCGACGCAGGTCGTCGGCGGGCAGACCTCGACGCCGGTGACGGCGGCGGTGTCGGTCCGTGCCGGAGCCCCGCTCGTCGTGTCCACCCCGCGCGGTGCCACCACCGTCACGGTGGCGGACGACGCCACCACCACCGGGGTCGACTTCGCGGGCACCGGTGAGCCGGGCGCGACCGTCACGGTCGACCTCGGCGACGGCGGGACCGCCACGGCGACCGTGGACGAGGACGGCCGCTGGGCGACCACGGTCGAGGACGTGCCGACCGGTTCGTTCACGGCCTCGGTCACGCAGGCCCTGAACGGCACCACGAGCGCGGCGGTCGAACGACCGGTGTCCGTGGTCGCCGCCGCGGACCTCACCATCCGTGAGCCCGGCGACGACCCGATCACGGTGGCCGACGGCGACGCGACGACGACCGTGACGGTCGCCGGTGACGCCCAGCCCGGCGCCACGGTGACGGTCACCGTCGACGACCGCGACCCCGTCGAGGTCACCGCCGGTGACGACGGCTCGTGGAGCGTCGACGTGCCGGACCTCGGTGTCGGCGAGCACACCGTCGAGGTGACGCAGACCGTGGACGGCTCGACCTCGACCACGCCGGTCGAGACGACCTTCGAGATCGAGGCGGGCGCGCCCGTCGTCATCACCGAGCCGACGGCCGACCAGGAGTACACGGTCGCCGACGGGGACGGCACGACGACGGTCGACGTCGCCGGCACCGCCGAGCCGGGCGCGACCATCGTGGTCGACCTGGGCGACGGCCGCACCGAGTCGACCACCGCGGACGACGACGGCGCGTGGAGCGTCTCGGTCCCCGGTGTGCCGGCCGGCACGACGACCGTGAGCGTCACGCAGCGCATCGACGGCACCGAGTCCGCGCCGGTGACGGTGGACGTCCGCGTCCTCGTCGCCGACCCGATCACGATCGCCACCCCGGCGCACGGCACCACGATCCGGGTCGCCCAGCGTGACTCCGTCGCGACCCTCACCGCCGCGGGGGCTGCCGAGCCCGGTGCCGAGGTCCGTGTCACGATCGACGGCGGCGACGCCCGGACCGTGACCGCGACCGACGCCGGTACCTGGAGCGTCGACCTGCCGGACACCACCGTCGGCGAGCACACGATCCGGGCGACCCAGACGGTCGACGGCTCGACGTCCGCGGCGGTGCGCAGCACCTTCACCGTGGCACCCGGTGCCGCGCTGACGGTCACCGCACCGGCCGACGACACCACGTTCACCGTGCCGAGCACCGACCCCACCGCGACCGTCCCGGTCGGCGGCGAGGGCCAGCCCGGCGCGTCGGTCCGCGTCGTCCTCGACGACGCCGACCCGGTCGTGGTCCGTGTCGGCACCGACGGACGGTGGGAGACCACGCTGGCCGACGTGCCGGCGGGGGACCACACGCTCGTCGTCACCCAGGTCGTGAACGGCACGACGTCCGATGCGATCGAGCGCGACGTGACCGTCGTGGTCGCCGCCGCGGACGCGATCGTCGTGACCAGCCCGGCCGACGGCACCGACCACCGGGTGCTCGGCGGTTCGACCGACGTGCGCGTGACCGGAACCTCCGCACCGAACGCCGCCGTCTCGGTCCGCATCGACGACGGCACCGCGGTCACCACGACCGCGGACGACGACGGTACGTGGTCCGTGACGGTGCGGGACGTCGCCGAGGGATCCCACACGGTCGCCGCCAGCCAGACGGTCGACGGTGCCACCACCGACGCTCCGCAGGTCGGCTTCACCGTGACGGCCGCGACGCCGGTCGTCATCTCGAGCCCGACCGACGGCCAGGCGTTCCCGAGCACGGGGTCGACGACGTCGGTCCCGGTGAGCGGCACCGCCGAGCCCGGCGCGACCGTCACGGTCGACGTCGACGGCCGGACCGCCACGACGACCGCCGGCGACGACGGTTCGTGGACGGTCACGATCGGTGGCGTCCCCCTCGGGGACCACACGGTGTCGGTGACACAGACGGTCGGCGGTCGGACCTCCGACCCGGTGACCGCCGACCTCACGGTCGTGGCCGCGCAGGAGACGGGCATCGTCATCACGAGCCCCGACCCCGGGCAGCTGATCCAGGCGGACGGCTTCGGTGACACCGGCTCGTTCACGGTGACCGGTCAGGCCACCCCCGGCGCCGCGGTGACGGTGACCCTGTCCACCGGGCAGGTCCGCACCACCACCGCCGACGACGAGGGGGCGTGGAGCGTCGTGTTCGAGAGCGTCCCCGAGGGGGAGTGGACGATCAGCGCCACGCAGTCGGTGAACGGCACGACCTCGGCAGCGCCGCAGGTGCCGATCGTGGTCGACACCCTGGAGCCGCTCGCGGTCACCTCGCCGACACCGGGTTCGCAGTACATGGCCGACGAGGACGGTGACCACGACCTGATGGTCACGGGCACCGCCGAGCCCGGCGCCACCGTCACCGTGCAGCCGATGGGCCGTGATGCGGTCGCCACGACGGCCGACGAGGACGGCGAGTGGTGGGTCATGGTGGGGCTGCCGGTCGGCGGTCACATGCTGCGCGTCACCCAGTCGGTCGGCGGGTTCACCTCGCAGGCGCAGATGCTCCGCGTCATGGTGATGGACGACGCGGTGGACCCGGAGGAGCCGGGCACGCCCGGCACGCCCGGCACCCCGGGGACGCCTGGGACGCCCGGGGCCCCCGGAACGCCGGGTGCGCCCGGTCTGCCCGGGACGCCGGGGACCGGCGGCGGCTCCGGGACCGGGACCGGGAACGGCTCCGGGAACGGCTCCGGCATCGGCGGTGGCTCCGGGAACGGCTCCGGCGCCGGGATCGGTGGCTCCGGCAACGGCAACGGCACCGGTGCCCTCGCCTGGACCGGCGCGGACGTCGTCCCGATCGCCGGCACCGCGGCGGGCCTGGTGGCCCTCGGGTTCCTGCTGCTGGGGTTCTCCCGCCTCGCCGGCAAGCTCCGTCGCCGCACCCGCGGCTGAGTCCGCACCAGCGTCACACACCGCGCCTCCCGCCCGTCGACCAGACGGACGGGAGGCGCGGTGCCGTCCGGGCGCTCGGCCCACCGCCGACGGGTGGTCCGGCCCGGCAGGACGACCTGTGGACGGGCACGCGGGTTGTCGGTCGTGACGGCTACCCTTGTCGCGTGGTCACCGCCCTGTATCGCCGTTACCGGCCCGAGAACTTCGCCGAGCTGATCGGGCAGTCGCAGGTCACCGACCCGCTCCGCACGGCGCTCCGCACGAACCGCGTCAACCACGCCTACCTGTTCAGCGGGCCCCGTGGCTGCGGCAAGACGACGTCGGCCCGCATCCTGGCGCGCTGCCTGAACTGCGCCGAGGGCCCGACCGACACCCCGTGCGGCGTCTGCCCGAGCTGCGTGGAACTCGCCCGCGACGGCAGCGGTTCGCTCGACGTCATCGAGATCGACGCCGCGAGCCACAACGGTGTCGACGACGCGCGTGACCTGCGCGATCGTGCCGTGTTCGCGCCGGCTCGCGACCGCTACAAGATCTTCATCCTCGACGAAGCGCACATGGTGACGCCGCAGGGCTTCAACGCACTGCTCAAGCTGGTCGAGGAACCGCCGGAGCACGTCAAGTTCATCTTCGCGACGACCGAGCCCGAGAAGGTCATCGGCACCATCCGGTCTCGCACCCACCACTACCCGTTCCGGCTCGTCCCGCCCGCGGTGATGCTCGAGTACATCGAGCAGCTCTGCACGCAGGAGTCCGTGTCGGTGGCCCCCGGCGTCCTGCCCCTGGTGGTGCGTGCCGGCGGTGGATCCGTCCGTGACACCCTGTCGCTGCTCGACCAGCTGATGGCTGGCAGCGAAGACGGTGCGATCGCCTACGAGCGTGCCGTGGCCCTGCTCGGCTACACCGATGCCGCCCTGCTCGACGACGTCGTCGACGCCCTGGCCGTCGCCGACCCGGCGTCCGCGTTCGCCGCGATCGACCGCGTCGTGCAGACCGGACAGGACCCCCGCCGTTTCGTCGAGGACCTGCTCGAGCGCCTGCGCGACCTGATCGTCGTCGCGGCGACGAACGAGAGCGCCGCCGCCGTCCTGCGCGGGGTCTCCCCGGAAGAACTCGACACCATGAGCCGCCAGGCCGGGGTCTTCGGCGCGACCGGGCTCTCCCGCTCCGCCGACATCGCGAACCGGGCCCTCACCGAGATGACCGGCGCGACCTCGCCCCGGTTGCACCTCGAACTCATGACGGCCCGGATGCTCGTGCCCGAGGCCGACGACACCCAGCGCGGAGCCCTCGCCCGGGTGGAACGGCTGGAACGTCGCGTCGGGGTGGGCGACGTCGGTGGACACGACGCCGGTGGACACCAGGCCGGCGCCGGCGAGCAGTCCGCTCCCGCCGTCGCCGCTGCACCGCGTCGTGAGCAGCCGGCAGCCGCGGCTCCCGCAGCGCCTGCTCCCTCCCTCGCCCCGACGCCCGCTCCGGCAGCGGCTCGTGCGACGCCCGAGCGTCCCGTCGAGCAGCCCGCCGCGCCGCAGGCCGACTCCGGAGCCGTGGCCCGTGACGCCGCAGCGTCGTGGGCAGCGGTCGCTCCGAGCACTCCTGGAGCACCCGCGCAGACCTCGGCCGAGCCCGCGAAGTCCGAGCCCTCGAAGCCGGAGCCCTCGAAGCCGGAGCCCTCGAAGCCCGCGGCCGAGCCGGTCAGCCCGTCGTCCACCGGTCAGGGCACGACGATCGGTGACGAGCCCGCCGTCCGGACCGTCGGTGCCGTCGGCTTCCAGCAGATGCGCGACTCCTGGCCGCAGATCGTCGAGCACGTGCAGCACGCCAAGCGTTCGGCGTGGTCGGTGGTCGTCACGGCGCAGGTCACCGCGCTCCGCGACGACGTGCTGACGCTGACGTTCCCGAGCCAGCAGGACGTCGCCTCGTTCAAGGAGATGTCCGACCCGTCGGCCAGCGTCAGCGAACTGCTGCGCGCCGCCATCGTGGACGTCCTCGGGCTCCGGGTGAAGTTCGTCGCCCGCGGGCCCGGACAGCAGCAGCGTCCCCAGCAGCAGCAGCAGCAGCAGCAGTCGGCTCCGGCACAGCAGGCCGCATCGGCCCAGCGTCCGGCGCCCGCTGCCCAGGCGCCCGCCGCCGCGACCCCGGCGCCGGCGCCCGAGCCCGCAGCACCGGAGTCCCCGGCGCCGGCTTCCGCTGGTGAGCCCACGCCGACGGCTGCCCCTGCCGCCGAGCCGAAGGCCGCGTCGGCAGCACCCGAGCCGAAGGCAGCGCCCGCGCCGAAGTCCGCGCCGGAGCCGAAGGCAGTGCCGACCGCGTCCGCCCCGCAGCGCGACCAGGCACCGGCCGAACCGACCCCCGCTCCCTCGGGCGCGCCGGTGACGGACTGGGCGGTCGCGACGATCCCCGCCAGCGACCCCACCGCCGACGCCGTCCCGGAGTCCGTCGAGCCCAGCTGGGCAGCACCCTTCGGCACCGTGCCGGCGTCCGCGCCGGTCGCCCCCGCCGAGACGAGCACGCCCCAGCCGGCCGAGTCGGCACCGTCGGCCGCACCCGCGCGACCGGGCGCTGCCACGGCCGGGCAGCCCGACCAGCCGACCACCCCGGGTCCGCAGGCGGCGTCCGGAGCGGGAGCCGTGCCTCCCGGCGGTCCCGTCGTGCCGGGCGTCCCGGTCGACGACTACCCGCTCGACGACGAACCGTACGACGACGGCGCCCCGTTCCCCGACCCGGGGATCGGACGCGGTGCAGCGCCCGCAGCCGCGGCGCCGGCAGCCCCGACGCAGCAGGCCGCACCGCAGCGCGCGGCCCAGCCCGCCGCCGCTCCCGCACGCACCGCACCGCCCGCGCGCCGCGCCCCGGTCGCCGGCCGGTACGGCGAGGCCGTCGTGCGTGAGATCCTCAACGCCCAGTTCATCGAGGAGACCGCTCTCCACCAGGACGGTGCCTGATGTACGACGGGATCGTCCAGGACCTCATCGACGAGTTCGGTCGCCTGCCCGGCATCGGCCCGAAGTCGGCGCAGCGCATCGCCTTCCACATCCTGCAGACCGAGTCGTTCGACCCGAGCCGGCTGTCCCAGCTGCTCGCCGACGTCAAGGAGCGGGTCCGCTTCTGCGAGATCTGCGGCAACGTCACCGAGAACGTCCAGTGCAGCATCTGCCGCGACCCGCGCCGCTCGCCGGCGACGATCTGCGTGGTGGAAGAGGCGAAGGACGTCGCGGCGATCGAGCGCACACGCGAGTTCCGCGGGCTGTACCACGTGCTCGGCGGGGCGATCAGCCCGATCGACGGCATCGGACCGGACGACCTGCGCATCCAGCAGCTCATGACGCGCCTGGCCGACGGCACCGTGGCCGAGGTCATCATCGCGACCGACCCCAACCTCGAGGGCGAGGCGACGGCGACGTACCTCAGTCGGCTGCTCGTCCCGATGGGCATCCGCACCACGCGGCTCGCGTCGGGCCTGCCGGTCGGCGGCGACCTGGAGTACGCCGACGAGGTCACGCTCGGTCGTGCCTTCGAAGGGCGCCGCGTCGTCGGCGGCTGACCGCCACGCAGGATCCTTGCGTCGGGGCCCGCTCGCACGCAACATCCCCGAAACACCGACTACCATTGTGAGACCGCGTGACCTCGCGGTGTCGCCGTCTCCGGGAGTACCAGCCAGTGGCCTTGATCGTGCAGAAGTTCGGTGGTTCATCCGTCGCGGACGCCGAGAGCATCAAGCGCGTGGCGAAGCGGATCGTCGAGACGAAGAAGGCCGGCAACGACGTGGTCGTGGCGGTGTCGGCGATGGGCGACACCACCGACGAACTCGTCGACCTGGCGCACTCCGTCACGCCGATCCCCGCCGGCCGTGAGCTCGACATGCTCCTGACCGCGGGGGAGCGCATCTCGATGGCGCTGCTCGCGATGGCGATCAAGAGCCTCGGGGTCGAAGCGTCCTCCTACACCGGCAGCCAGGCCGGCATGCTCACCGACGCCCAGCACGGCAAGGCCCGCATCGTCGACGTCACCCCGAAGCGCGTGCGCGAGGCGCTCGACTCCGGTCACGTCGCGATCGTCGCCGGGTTCCAGGGCTTCAACCGCACCACGGGCGAGATCACCACGCTCGGCCGTGGCGGCTCGGACACCACGGCCGTCGCCCTCGCCGCAGCACTCGACGCCGACGTCTGCGAGATCTACACCGACGTCGACGGCATCTTCACCGCCGACCCCCGCGTCGTGCCGAAGGCCCGCAAGGTCGACCGCGTCACCAGCGAAGAGATGCTCGAGCTCGCAGCCTCGGGTGCCAAGGTCCTGTACATCCGCGCCGTCGAGTACGCCCGGCGGCACGGCGTCACCCTGCACGTCCGGTCCTCGTTCAACAACAACGAGGGCACCATCGTCTACAACCCTGCCGAGGGGGAAACCGTGGAAGAACCGATCATCACCGGGATCGCCGGAGACCTCTCCGAGGGCAAGATCACCGTCGTGGGGGTCCCGGACCAGCCGGGCAAGGCCGCCGAGATCTTCACCAACGTGGCACGCGCCGGGGCGAACATCGACATGATCGTCCAGAACGTGTCGGCAGCGTCGACCGGGCGGACGGACATCTCGTTCACCCTGCCGAAGGACCAGGGCCAGACCGTGCTGACGGCGCTCGAGGTCGCGAAGGCCGACATCGGCTACGAGAGCATCCAGTACGACGACCAGATCGGCAAGCTCGCCCTGGTCGGCGCCGGCATGCGCACGAACGCCGGCGTCTCGGCGCAGCTGTTCCGCGCCCTGCACGACGCGTCGATCAACATCGAGATGATCTCGACGTCCGAGATCCGCATCTCGGTCGTGACCCGTGCCGACACCCTGAACGAGGCGATGCGCGTCGTGCACAGCGCATTCGGCCTCGACGCCGACGCCGAGGCCGTCGTCTACGCCGGCACCGGCCGCTGACGCCCGCCGACCCGTCGATCCGCTGAACCACCAGGAGCACCGCATGAGCACCCTCACCGTCGCCGTCGTCGGCGCCACCGGCCAGGTCGGCGCCGTGATGCGTCGCCTGCTCGAAGAGCGCGCGTTCCCGGCCGACCGGGTCCGCTTCTTCGCGAGCGCCCGTTCCGCCGGCACGACGCTGCCGTTCCGGGGCGAGCAGATCGTGGTCGAGGACTCCGAGCTCGCCGACCCGTCCGGCATCGACATCGCGCTGTTCTCCGCCGGGGCCACCGCCTCGCGGGCCCTCGCGCCGAAGTTCGCCGCCGCCGGGGCACTCGTCGTCGACAACTCGAGCGCCTGGCGCATGGACCCCGACGTCCCGCTCGTCGTGAGCGAGGTGAACCCGCACGCCATCGACCAGGCGCCGAAGGGGATCATCGCGAACCCGAACTGCACGACCATGGCGATCATGCCGGTGCTCAAGGTGCTCGACACCGAGTCCGGGCTCCGCCGCCTGGTCGCGACGACCTACCAGGCGGTCTCGGGTTCCGGGCTCGCCGGGGTCGAGGAACTCCTGGGCCAGGCGAAGGCCGCGCTCGAGCAGGACACCGCTGCGCTGACGCACGACGGATCCGCCGTGACGTTCCCCGAGCCCGTCAAGTACGTCCGTCCGATCGCCTTCGACGTCGTGCCGCTCGCCGGCAGCATCGTCGAGGACGGCCTGGGCGAGACCGACGAGGAGAAGAAGCTCCGCAACGAGAGCCGGAAGATCCTCGAGCTGCCCGACCTGCTCGTCGCCGGCACCTGCGTGCGCGTCCCCGTGTTCACCGGGCACTCCATCTCGGTGCACGCCGAGTTCGAGCGTCCGCTGTCGCCCGAGCGTGCGACCGAGATCCTGTCGAGCGCACCCGGAGTCGAGCTCTCCGACGTCCCGACCCCGCTGCAGGCCGCCGGCCAGGACCCGGCGTTCGTCGGCCGCATCCGCGCCGACCAGTCCGCGCCCGAGGGCCGCGGCCTCGTCCTGTTCGTCAGCAACGACAACCTGCGGAAGGGCGCCGCGCTCAACGCGGTGCAGATCGCCGAGACGATCGTCGCGCGCCGCTCCGTCGACGCGTAGCGCGCCCCGGGCGCGACCAGCAGACGGACCGGAGGCCCGTGGCGACACCGCCACGGGCCTCCTGTCCGTCTGTCGGGTGCCGCCGGTAGGATCGACGGGTGGCAGAGCAGCAGGTGGACCCCATCGACGTCGTCCTGATCGGCGGAGGCATCATGAGTGCCACGCTCGGGGCCATCATCCACAAGCTCGAGCCCAGCTGGAAGATCCGCGTGTACGAGCGGCTCGGCACGGTGGCGCAGGAGTCCTCGAACCCGTGGAACAACGCGGGCACCGGGCACTCGGCACTGTGCGAGCTGAACTACACGCCGGAACTGCCGGACGGCCGCGTCGACATCGCGAAGGCCGTCACGGTCAACGAGCAGTTCCAGGTCTCGCGGCAGTTCTGGGCCCACCTGGTCGAGACCGGCGTGCTGCCCGAACCCACGAACTTCATCAACCCCACGCCGCACATCTCCTTCGTGTGGGGCGAGGCCAACGTTGCCTACATGCGTGCCCGCTACGAGGCCATGCGGAACCACCCGCTCTTCGCGGGCATCGAGTTCTCGGACGACCCGGCGCAGATCCGGAAGTGGGCGCCGGCGCTCATCCCCGGCCGCAAGAAGGACCAGCCGATCGCAGCGACCTACTCGGCAGCCGGCTCGGACGTCGACTTCGGGTCGCTCACCCGCCAGCTCTTCGACCAGCTCGAGATCGACGGTGTCGAGTTCGAACCCTCGCACCAGGTCACCAACCTGACCCGCTCGAAGGTGTCCGAGGGCTGGGTGCTCAACGTGCGCAACGAGATCGGCCGGTCGACGCAGCGCATCGCCGCGAAGTTCGTCTTCGTCGGCGCCGGCGGCGGAGCCCTGCACCTGCTGCAGAAGTCCGGCATCCCGGAGATCCGCGGCTACGGCGGCTTCCCGGTGTCGGGCGAGTTCCTGCGCACCGACGACCCCGAGGTGGTGCAGAAGCACTCCGCCAAGGTCTACGGCAAGGCCAGTGTCGGTGCCCCGCCGATGTCGGTGCCGCACCTCGACACCCGCATCGTCGACGGTGGGTCGTCGCTGATGTTCGGGCCGTACGCGGGATTCAGCCCGAAGTTCCTGAAGCAGGGCTCGGTCCTCGACCTGTTCCGCTCGATCCGACCGCACAACCTCCGCCCGATGCTGAGCGTCGCGTTCTCGAACTTCGACCTGGTCCGCTACCTGGTCGGCCAGCTCCTCGCGTCGAAGCACACCAAGTTCGAGGCGCTCCGCGACTTCATGCCGAGCGCCGAGCCCGAGAACTGGCACCGCATCACCGCGGGGCAGCGCGTCCAGGTGATCAAGCCCGACAAGGACAAGGGCGGTGTGCTGCAGTTCGGCACCGAGGTCATCACCGCCGCCGACGGCTCGATCGCCGGCCTGCTCGGGGCGTCGCCGGGTGCCTCGACCGCCGTGCCGATCATGCTCACGATGCTGCGCCGGTGCTTCCCGGACCGGTGGGACGGCTGGCAGGACGACGTCCGTGCGATGGTGCCGACCTACGGGCAGGACCTCGGGGACGACCCGGCTCTGGCCGACGCCACGCTCGAGCGCACGGCGAAGGTGCTCGGCCTCCACCACTGAGACCTGTGGTGGTCCCTTCGGCTTGCGGTCTGTTCGAACGTGTGTTCGAATGACGGCATGCGGTGGAGTGGACAGGCGATCGACGCCGAGCAGAGCGATGCGCTGCCCGGGATGGAATCGAACAGCGGGTTCGTCCGGAGCGTGACGACGCCCGAGTTCGCCGGGGTGACCTTCCACGAGGTCCTGGCGAAGAGCGCCCTGAACCGGGTGCCGAGCGCGGACGGCTCGGGCACGTACGGCTGGACGATCAACCCGTACCGCGGGTGCAGCCACGCCTGCGTGTACTGCTTCGCCCGCCCGACCCACACCTACTTGGAGTTCGACGGCGGCGCCGACTTCGACCAGCAGATCGTGGTGAAGACGAACGTCGCCGACGTGCTGCGTCGTGAACTCGGCAAGCCCTCGTGGGACCGCCACCCGGTGGCGCTCGGCACGAACACCGACCCGTACCAGCGGGCCGAGGGGCGGTACCGGCTGATGCCCGGTGTGATCGAGGCGCTGGCGGAGTCGCGCACCCCCTTCAGCATCCTGACGAAGGGCACGCTGCTGCGCCGAGACCTACCGCTGCTGGCCGAGGCGGCGAAGGTGGTGCCGGTCGACCTCGCGATGTCGATCGCCGTGTACGACGACTCGCTGCAGCAGTCGGTCGAGTCCGGCACCCCGACGACGTCGGCCCGGCTGGCGACCGTGCGGGCCATCCGCGACGCGGGGCTCGACTGCGCCGTGTTCTTGATGCCGGTGCTGCCGTACATCACCGACACCCGGGCGCACCTCGACGACGCCATCGGTCGGGCGACCGCGTCCGGCGCGACGAGCATCACGTACTCGGCGCTGCACCTGCGGCCGGGCGTCAAGCCGTGGTGGTTCGAGTGGCTCGGCCGCGAGCGACCCGACCTGGTGCAGCGGTACCGCGCGATGTACCTCGACAACACCTACGCGCCGAAGGACTACCGACGGTGGCTGTCGGAGCGCATCCGCCCGATCCTGGCGGCGCACGGGGTCGGACTGGGGCGCGTGGACCCAGCGACGGGGTCGATGGGCTTCTCGGAACCGCGGACGCTGCAGCCGGGCGTGCCGCAGGGGCTGGGCACGGGCGGGCCGCAGGCGCTGCCGCAGGAGCAGTCGGTGCCGACGGTGTCACCGCTGAAGCGCGCCGACCCCGGGTTCGACCAGCGGCTGCTCCGGCCGGCTGCGGCGCAGACGCTGTTCTGAGGAGCGTCCGTCCGGGTCGTGTCCGGTCCACGTTCGGGGGACAGCAAGACCCCGGTCCGGGCCGCTATCATCGTGCGGGTCGCCGCACGGCCCCGGATTCGGGGTACACGGCCGCTGCTCCGGTGGTTGGATCGTGGACGGCGCCCTTGCCACCCGGAAGGATCCACCTCGTGCTCGGCATCCCCACGCACCTCGCACCGCGAGTGAACGCGTGGTCGACCGTGCGCGCATTCCACGCCGGCGCCATCGGCTCGCTGTTGGCCGCGGCCATCACGCTCGTGCTCTACGGCCTGTCCGAGCCCGGGGTGCAGGTCGTCGGCACGGCGCTGGCGGTCGTCCCGATGCTCGCCATGATCGGCGTGCACGTGCAGTTCGGCAACCGCGTCTCGGCGATCGCCTTCCTGGCCGTCGGCGGTGTCTGTGCCTGGTGGTTCGCCGTCGGGGTCCAGCAGCAGGTGCCGACCGGGTGGGTGACCTCGTACCTGATGTCCCTCGTCGTGATCCCGCTCATCCTGGTCGGGGGAGCAGGCGCCGTGCCGAGCCGCGTCGTGCTGTGGTCCTTCGTCGGCTTCCTGACCGGACGACTCGCCACCTGGATCGCCATCGTGCAGGCCGACCAGTCGCCCCGTCCGCTCATCCTGGCCTGGGTGACCCTGGGCTTCGTGGTCGCGCTCGTGCTCTTCACGACCCGCAGCACCGGGCGGAGCGAACGGGTGCAGCCCGAGCTCCTGCGCTCGGCGCGCGAAGAACACGTGTCCGCCTACCGCGCCGGGGTCGAGGCCGAGGCGTCCGCGATCCTGCACGACACCGTGCTCAACCACCTCGGCGCGATCGCCCTCGCGCCGGACGGCCCGATGGACCCGCACCTCGCCGAGACGGTCGACGCCGACGTCGCGGTGCTCACCGGCAAGGGGTGGCTCGCGCCGGCCGCCCGCCCGCGTCCCGGGGCCGCGGCCGAGGCGTTCGGCACCATGGTCGACGAGCACCGGACGCTCGGACTCGACGTGACCGTCTCGGGTGACACCTCCGCGCTCGAGCGCCTGGACCAGCGTGCGCTGTCGGCGGTCGTCCGGGCCGTCGGCCAGTGCCTGGCCAACGTGCGGAAGCACGCGGGGACCGACGCCGCAGAGGTCAGCGTGTTCGACGACAGCGCGTCCTGCACCGTCATGGTCGTCGACGACGGTCGTGGGTTCGACGAGGACGCCACCGGAGCCGACCGGATGGGCCTCCGCGGTTCGGTGCGAGAGCGGATCGGCCGGGTCGGCGGTGACGTCCAGATCTGGTCGTCGCCCGGTTCCGGCACGAGCGTGATGATGACCGTGCCGTACGGACCCGTCACCGGCGCGGTCACCGTGCCGGCGGTCAGCGACGGCCGGGGGACCGAGCGATGAACGCGATCCGGCAGCGGCTCGGGTCCGGTCCGGGGCCCCGTCGCACCGCGCAGCAGTACGACCCGCTCGGCGCGATGGGGTCGCGACCCCTGGCCGTCGTGCTCGGCGCCGGCAGCGTCGTCTGGGCCCTGCTCGTGTCGATCTTCGACCGCGACGTCGTGGGCAGCCCCACCCTCAGTGCCCTCACCGTGCTGCTCGTCGCGGCCTCGGCGGTGGTGGTGCTCGCTGCCTCGAGCCCGTTCCGTGCGCCGTTCCCGCGGTCGGCGTTCGTCGCGCACGTCGGGTTGCTCGGCTTGGCGTCGGTCACGAGCGTCGCGGCGCAGTGGGGGCCGGACCGCAGCGCCCTGAACGACTTCATGTCCCTGATCACCGCGACCGGCATCGTCATGGTCGCGCCGTACCGCCCGTGGACCGACCTGACGATCGGCGGGGTCGTACTGGCCGCGGTGAACGCCGTGACCTGGGGCGCGGGCGCCGCGGAGTTCCCGCACGAGGTGCCGGTCGCCGTCGCGGCGTTCCTGGCCGCGGCACCGACGCTCGTGCTGACCGCCGCGTCCGCGGTGTTCGCCCGGACCTTCGCGGGGCTCGCCGAACGGGTGCAGATCCGCGCCGGGTCGTACTCCGTCGCACGCGCCGAGCGGGACGGCATCGCGGCGAGCGTGCAGCAGGACCGCTCGACGATCCTGTCCCGCGACGTCGCCCCGTTCTTCGCCGAGCTCCGCACGCGCGACGTCATCACCGACGCCGACCGTGCCCGGGCCCGTGCGATCGCCGACGGCATCCGGGCGTCCATGGTCGCCGACGCCGACCGCACCTGGTTCGAGCACGCCGTCCGGGTCGACGGCGGTCAGGCGCCGGTGGTCGACGACCCCGACGGCCTGATCGCGACGCTCGACACCGACCAGCGGGCGGTCGTCCGCACCTTCGTCCGTGCGGCCCTCCGTGCCTCGACCGTCGACCCGGCCGGCTTCCGCGCGACGGTGCGACGAGCGGACACTCTGGCGGACCCGGCACCCCAGGCCCGCCCGGCGGACCACGCGGCCCCCGCGGCTCGCGCAGCCCCCGCGGCCCTCGCGGCCCGGGCAGCCCTGGCGGCCCGACCCGCGCAGGCACCCGCACCCGGCCGTGTGTCCGTCGACGTGGAGCTCGCCGTCGCGGACTCCGACATCGGCATCCACCGCACCTTCGACCCCTACTTCGCCGTCCTCCGCGTGACGTTCCCCGACCTCGACGTCGCGGTCCGCCCTTCCGCCCTCGCACTAAGGTTCTCCTATGACCAGCACTGACCCGAACAGGCTCTCGGAGGGGTCGCCGTCCCTCCCGAACCCGGGAGCGCGACGTGTGCGGCTGGCCATCCTCGACGACCACGAGGTGCTGCTGGACAGCCTGTCGAGCTGGATCGCGGTGAACGCGTTCGACTTCGACCTGGCCCTGACCGCGCACACCTGGCTCGAGATGGTCCACAGTGACAGCTTCCCGACCGACCTGGTGTTCCTGGACTTCCAGCTCAAGGAACCGGTCTCCATCGAGGCCCGCGTCCGCACCTGCCGTGCCGCCGGGGCGAAGGTCATCGTGCTCTCGAGCGTCGACAGCCGTGAGTCCCGCGACCGCGCCCTGGCCGCCGGCGCTGCGGCGTTCCTGTCGAAGTCGCTCCCGATGCGCGAGGTCATGGACGTCGCCCGCGAGATCATGGGCGTCGCCCGCGAGACCCCCCAGCCCCGCGAGTGGCGTCCGCTGCCGACGGGTGCGGCCGCGCACCAGCGCCCGAAGCTCAGCGCCGGTGAGGAAGAGGCGCTGCGGCTCTACGTGTCCGGCTACTCGACGAACGAGGTCGCCGCGCAGATGAACGTGCAGTACGAGACCGCCAAGACCTACCTGCGTCGCGTGCGCGAGAAGTACAGCAAGGTGGGCCGCCCCGCCTCGAAGAAGTCCGACCTCATCCGTCGGGCCGCCGAGGACGGGTTCCTCGCGTAGTGGCGAAGCTCTACTTCCGCTACGGCGCGATGAACAGCGGCAAGAGCACGGGCTTGCTGCAGGCGGCCTACAACTACGAGGAGCGCGGGCACCGGGTGCTGCTCGCCAAGCCCGCGGTGGACACCAAGGGCGACCGTGAGATCGTCTCCCGCCTCGGCGTCACCCGGACCGTCGACATCGTGTTCTCGCCGGACGCCGACGTGCGCCAGGCCGTCTCCGCCGCCGGTGCCGTCGACCCCGAGTCGGAGCGCCTGGACGGCATGGTGCGGCCCGTCAGCTGCGTGCTCGTCGACGAGGCGCAGTTCCTCACCCCGCGACAGGTCGACGACCTGCTGCGCATCGCGGTGCTCGACGAGATCCCGGTCATCACCTACGGCATCCGCACGGACTTCCGCACCGAGGCGTTCCCCGGCAGCGCCCGCCTGCTCGAGGTCGCGCACTCCCTCGAAGAGCTGAAGACCATCTGCCGCTGCGGCCGCAAGGCGGTCTTCAACGCCCGCACGGTCGACGGCCGGTTCGTCTTCGACGGATCCCAGGTCGCGATCGACGGCGTCGACGTCGCCTACGAGTCGCTCTGCGCCAACTGCTACCTGACGGAGTCCGGCGGCCGCCTCGACGGCGCCTGACCGCTCGCGCCGGCGTGCGTCCGGTACGCACCCAGCAGACGGACTGGAGGCCCGTGGCGGCGCCGCCACGGGCCTCCAGTCCGTCGCGTGCACAGGAATGCCCGTGCGCCGGCGTGTGTTGGTGACCACATGACCGACGACACCCTGCACCTGTCCGTCCTCGACCTGGCCACCCGCGAGTACGGCCAGTCCAACACCGAGGCCCTGCAGGGGTCCATCGACATGGCCGTGCGCGCCGAGCAGCTCGGGTACGAGCGGTTCTGGGTCGCCGAGCACCACGGGATGCCGGGCATCACCTCTTCGGCCCCGGCGGTGCTGCTGAGCGCCGTCGGCGCGGCCACCTCGACCATCCGCATCGGGTCCGGTGGCGTCATGCTGCCGAACCACGCGCCCCTCGTCGTCGCCGAGCAGTTCGGCACCCTCCGTGCGCTGTACGGCGACCGGGTCGACCTCGGGCTGGGGCGCGCTCCCGGCACCGACGGTGCGACGGCGATGGCCCTCCGCCGCACCGACCGACTCGACGTCGACGACTTCCCGGACCGCCTGGCCGACCTGATCGGGTTCTTCACCGGCATGGGTGCGGAGAACCCGCTGGCGGGCATCCGCGCCGTGCCGGGCTACGGCGACGTGCCGGAGTTCTGGCTGCTCGGGTCCTCGGGCTACAGCGCCCAGGTCGCCGGTGCGCTCGGCATCTCGTTCGCCTTCGCCCACCACTTCGCGTCGGACAACACCGAGGCGGCACTCGCCCTGTACCGCGATTCGTTCCGTCCGTCGCGCTTCCGGCAGACGCCGAACGCGCTGATCGGTGTGCAGGTCGTCACCGACGAGGACCCCGCCGTCATCGACGAGCAGAGCGCCCCGGGCATGATCTCCTTCATCCGGATGCGCTCCGGCCGGAAGCCCGAACCGGTCTCGATGGACGAGGCGCGTGCGTACGAGTTCAACGACCTCGAGCGTCGCTTCATCGCGGCCCGCACCGAGCGTCAGGCCTACGGCAACGCCGAGCAGGTCGCGGAGAAGATCAACGCACTCGTGGCCTCGACCGGGGCGAACGGCGTGATCGTGTCGCCCGGTGCCGCGCAGGCACGGTACCGGCACCAGGCGCTCGACGTCGTGGCCGGGCTGCACGCCGCCGGCAAGCTCGTGCCCGCGGGTGTGTCGGTCTCCGTCTAGGTCGCTTCGTGAGCAGGAATGGTCGGGTGTCCGCTGGGCACCCGACCATTCCTGCTCACGAAGTTCTGTGGCGCTTCAGGTGAGCAGGCCCAGGCGCGTGGCTGCAGCGACCGCCCCGACGCGGGAACCGACGTCCAGCTTGCGGAAGACGTTGTAGACGTGCCGCTTGACGGTGCCGATCGCGAGCTGCAGATCGGCGGCGATCTCGGCGTTGGTGCGCGCGGCGGCGAGGAGTCGCAGGACCTCGAGCTCGCGGTCGCTCAACGGTGAGCCGGCTCGGGCCTCGGTCACCAGGTCGACGGGGAACGTGACGGGTGCCGCGTCGGCATGTGCGGCCCGCGCGATCCGGTCGACGAGTTCGCGGCTCGGGGTGTCCTTCGTGACGAAGTCGACCGCGCCGGCGTCGAGCAGGGTGCGGCGGAGGACGGCATCCCGGTGCATCGTGAGCACCACCACCCGGATGTCCGGGCGGGTGCGGCGAACCGTGGCGATCGTCGTCCGTGCCGGCGGGCCGTCCAGCTCGACGTCGAGCAGCAGGACGTCGATCGCGGCGGCCTCGGGGGAGTCGAGCACCTCGGCCGGTCGCTCGCCGTGCGCCACGACGCGGATCGTGGGGACCGCGGCCAGGATCGTGGCGAGTCCTTCGCGGAAGAGCCGGTGGTCGTCGACGATGGCGACGTGGGTGACGGTCACAGGGTGCCCCTCGGGATGGTCAGTCGGACGGTGGTGCCGTGGTCTCGGCTGCCGCGGACGCTCTCGACGTCGAGCCGGGCGCCGATCACCGCGGCACGCTCGCGCATGGTCTGCTGGCCGAGGCGGCCGTCGACGTCGCTCTCCACGTCGAAGCCCGGGCCGTCATCGGCGACCGTCACCACCAGCGCAGTGGGGGACCACGCGAAGCGCACCGAGGTCGTCGAGCCCGGAGCGTGCTTGCTGCGGTTCGTGAGCGCCTCGAGCAGGATCGTCAGCGCTTCCTCGGCCTGCCAGTTCGGCAGGGGACCGGCCACACCCGTCGACTCGATGGACAGGAGGTCGTCGTCGGGGAACAGATCGCGCACGTGCCGTCGGAGCGCGTCGTCGAGCAGGGCATCCCCGACCCGGGCGTGCAGGCTCACTGCGAGGTCCTGGACGTCGCCGAGTGCGCTCCGGAGCAACCGCGCTGCGTCGTCGAGCTGATCGGCTCGTTCGTCCGCCGGTGGATCCGTCAGCAGGACGAGGTCGAGGCGCTGCAGCCCGGCGAGGATGCCGTGGGCGACGCGGTCGTGCAGATCACGCGCGATCTGCGTCCGGGAGTCCAGGTGCGCCGTGGTGAGGCGTTGGCGTAGTGCCTCCGTGTACGCGACCGCCCCGGCCGGGAACCGGCTCCAGATGCCGGCGTGCAGGGCCCTGGTGGCGCGCAGGACCTCGGCGGTGGACGCCGCGCCGACCTCGTCGACGAAGACCGGCAGGTAGGCGTCGAACAGCATCTCCGCCGCGAGCATGGCGCCAGCCGGGTGCTGGGCGTGCTCGGCGTGCAGACTGCCGGTCGCCAGGTGCTCGGGGTCGAGGAACGCGTGGCTCACGACGCTGCCGTCGGTTCCCGCGGCGTAGCGCTCGTGGGCCTCGCTGATCATCGAGGCGACGTTGCTCTCGAGACTCTTCGCCATGATGGGATCGGCGCCGAGATCTGGGAAACGAGCTTGGATCTGCTGGGCTATCGCAGCGAGGTGAGCGCTCGGATACTGCATGACACGCTCAGGTTACCGCAGCGTCTCATTCGCTCTCGCCGGTCAGGGCACCAGCAACACCCTCGCGATCGCGAGGAGGACCGGCACAGCGGAAATCACGACGAGGCCACTGCAACGCGCCCAACACGGCATCTGCGGGCCGAGAGCTGTCGTGTACACGAGCACCGTTGCAGCCGCGATGGCGGGGCTGGACGCGGACACGACCGAGCCCGCCGGGTGCGTGTCCGTAGCCGTTCCGAGCACCGCGAAGAGCGTCAGGAAACCGAACAGCGCGGCAACCGGGATGACCGCGCAGAGCGACCCGATCGTGGCCCACCGTCGCTGCTCGATGGCCGACGGGCTGGTCATCACAAGGCCGTAGATCAGCGACAGGACGGAACAGAGGACCACGGGCAGGAACAGGTGCGGTAGCAATCCTGTCCGGCCCGACGAGTGCGCGATGAACTGCGCAGCGTTGTGCGCATGCAACGCACTCAGCACGAGTGCGGTGAGGAACGCCAGGACGGAGGCCCATGATCTTGTCGTCACGACAACGCCTCGAAGAGGCTGTACAACGCGATCGTCAACCCGGGCAGGACCGAGAGCACGACCACCGCGGTCGTGTTCCTCGCGTGGCGAGTCCGGCCTCGTCCGGCCAATCGGACCAACTTCGACGTGCAGGCTTCCAGCAAGTCGCGAGCTCGGTACCGGTCGGCGATTGGCATCGCTGTCGAGGCTATCTGCGTCACCGCGGCTGGCGAAGCGGCTGCTGCCTCGTGTGTCGGGAGGTGTAGTCCCGAGTGCCCGACCAGGGGAAAGCAGAAGGCCCTGGTTCCGCAGAACCAGGGCCTTCTTCGTACTGTCTCAACACAGTGTCGGGGTGACAGGATTTGAACCTGCGACCTCCTCGTCCCGAACGAGGCGCGCTACCAAGCTGCGCCACACCCCGCGGTGTGATCACTCCGTACCGGAGCAACCAGACAATACTATCCGATGATCGGGGATGCTCACGACCATCCGGTGAACTCCCGGGCGCGTCGGCTCAGGAAGCTCGTGCGGTCAGGGTGACCACGACGGCCTCGGGCCGGCAGGCGAACCGGACGGGCGCGTAGATCGAGGTGCCGAGACCGGCCGAGACCTCGAGCCACGACCAGTGGTTGCGGTGCTCCCACTTGTGCAACCCGCTCGCGTACCGGCGGGGGAGGTCGCTGTTCGTGACCAGCGCGCCGACCCCGGGGACCGCCACCTGACCGCCGTGGGTGTGCCCGGCGAAGATGATGTCGGCACCCTGGGTCACGAAGGCATCGAGCACGCGACGGTACGGCGCGTGCGTGACACCGATCGCGACCGGAGCGGGGCCGTCCTCGTCCTCGGACCACGGCACGTCGCTGCGCATCTCGTCGACGTTGGTGGGGAGCAGGTCGAGGCGGTCCCAGTCGCGGTGCGCGTCCGAGGTGCCGAACAGCTCGAACCGGGAGCCGCGGAGTTCGATCGCGTGCGCCTGGTCGTTGAGGTCGAGCCAGCCGAGCGACTCGAAGAACGCCGTCTGCCGATCGATGTCGAGACCGACGGGCTCCGCAGCCTTGTGCATCCGGCTCGGCCCCGAGAAGTACTTGAGCGGGTTGCGCGGGGAGGGCCCGAAGAAGTCGTTCGACCCGTAGGCGAAGACACCGGGCACCCCGCGGAACGGCTCGAGCGCGTACTCCACGGCGGCGTTCGCGGTCGCGTGGCCGAGGTTGTCCCCGGTGTTCACGATGAAGTCCGGTTCGACCAGGCTCAGGTCGCGCAGCCACTGCTGCTTGTCGGCCTGCCACGGGGCCATGTGGATGTCGGAGAGGTGCAGGACGGTGACGTCACGGGATCCTGGCGGGAGCACCGGGACGGTCTCCCACCGGATCCCGAAGCGACGCCGCTCGACGAGCGAGCCCCACGCTGCCGAAGCAGCTCCGACGGCCGCGCCGGCAGCGAGGACACCGAGTGCGGTGCGACCGCGGGTCACTTGCAGTCCTTGGGCGCCTTGCCGTTCTTGTCGCCGTAGAGCTGGATCGTCACGTTGTCGTTCTTGTTCGCCGTGGCGTTGATCGCCGGCTCGACCGCGGCGACCTTGCAGGTCTTGCCACCGCCGCCCTTGGCGTAGCTGTCGGCGAGGTTGACGCTCGTGAACCCGGCATCGTTCAGGGCCGAGCGGGCGTCCCCGAGGGAGTCGCCGCCGATCTCCGGAACGGTCGCCTGGGTGCCGTCCGACGTGTAGACGGTGACGCTCGAGCCCGAGGAAAGGAGCGCACCCGCCGCCGGGGACGTCGAGGTCACGGAGCCGGGGTTGCCCGGGCCGGGGCGCGCCCCACCGTCGACGTAGGTGAACCCGGCGCCCGAGATGGCCGCGCGGGCCTCGTCCGCCGTCTTGCCCTGCAGGTTCGGCAGTGCCTTGGCGTTGCCGCGGATCGCGTTCTGCTGCGGGTCGGTGAACGGGCCAGCGGGGTAGATCGCGTTGATCGGGGTCATCGCCTCGCGCCAGACCTTGGCGCGGTCTCCGGCGTACGTTCCGCCGACACCGTTGCTGTAGTGACGGAGGTTGTTCTTCTTGCCGTCGGTGTTGCCCTGCCAGTAGGCGGTGGCGACCCGCGAGCTCGCGCCGACGAGCCAGATCTGGTCAGCCTCGTCGGTGGTACCCGTCTTGGCGAACAGCTGGGTGCCGTCGGGCGTCTGCGCGCCCACTGCCGTACCGCTCCTGATCGTGCCCTTCATCGCGTAGATCGCTGCCTGGGCGAAGGCCGGATCAACGGCCTGCTGGCAGTCCTTGGTCTGGCCACCGAGCTTCTTGCCGGACGGCGAGGTGATCTCGTCGATGGCGATCGGCTTGCAGTAGATGCCGTTGTTCGCGACGGCCGCATAGGCCGCGGCCATCGTCATCGGAGCGATCTCGTTCGTGCCCAGGATCGCGGAGGGGTTCTGGTATTGCAGCTCTCCGCCGTCCGCACGGTGGACACCGAGCGACTGCGCGATGTCACGGATGTCGCAGAGATCGAGCTTCTGCGCCATCGAGGCGAACGCACCGTTGATCGACCCCGCCGTGGCTCCCATCACGCTCCAGTTGCCGCCCTCGCCGGGAGCGTCGTTGGACACCGGGAAGGGGGTTCCGACCGTCTGGCCACAGATGGTCCAGGGGGACACCGTTCGTTCGGCACCGCTCACGGTCTCGTTCAGGCCGTGTCCGGCCTTGACCCAGTCGAGCAGAGTGAACAGCTTGTACGTCGAGCCCGTCTGGAAGCCGCCCGAGCTGCCGTACTTGTAGTCGACGCTGTAGTTGATGCTGGTCGACGTGGGTGCGGACTTCAGCGACTCGTCGAAGTCCTTGTTCTGCGCCATCGTGATGATGCGCCCCGAACCTGCCTCGATCGAGTTGAGCGTCGAACCCAGGGCCAGGTTCGTCTCGGCCTTGTTGTCGTAGGTGTTCAGCAGGCCCTTCTGCTCGGCGTTCAGGTCGATGTTCAGCGTCGTCTGGATCTTGTAGCCGCCGTTGCGCCACGCGGTATCACGTGCCTTCTGCGACGAGCCGAGCTGCGACATCTCGAGTACGACCTTCTTGGCGTAGTCGCAGAAGAACTGCGAGCCGTCACCGACCGAGGACCGGCAGCCCTGCGAGGGCTGCGTCAGGTGCACGTAGTCCGCCGGCTTCGACTGGCGAGCCGTTCGGTACTCGGCCTCGGTGAGGTTCTTCTGGTCGTACATCGAACGGAGCACGACGTTGCGTCGGGCGACGTTGGCGTCGTACTTCTTCGGGCTCGACAGGTTGCGCGCCTCGGGGTATTGCACGATCGCGATGAGCGACGCGGCCTCGGCCGGGGTCAGGTCGGTCGCGCTCTTGTTGTAGTAGTGCTGCGCCGCGGCCTGCACGCCGTAGGTCTGGTCGCCGAAGTAGGCGATGTTCAGGTAGGCGGTGAGGATCTCCTTCTTGGAGTACTTCTTCGCCAGCCCGATCGCGAGCTTCATCTCCTCCAGCTTGCGGGGGATGGTCTGCTCGACGGCCTCGTTGTAGGCCTTCTCCTGCTCCTTCTTGGTGGGGAGGTTCAGGGCTTCGTTCATCTTGATGTTGCGGACGAGCTGCATGGTCAGCGTCGACCCACCGCCCGAGTCGCCGAGGCCGCCCGCGATGCTGCCCACACCGGCGCGGATGAGCGACGTCATGTCGACGCCGCCGTGGTCGTAGAAGCGCTTGTCCTCGCCGTCGATCGCCGCGTTCTTCAGCTGGTCGCTGATCTGGTCGAACTTCAGCTCTTGGCGGTTCTGGTCGTACAGGGTGGCGAAGTGCACGGACTTGCCGCCCGAGTACGCGTACAGCTCGTTGCGCTGCGGCAGGTCACCGATCTCGATGTACTCCGGCAGGGACTCGAACACACCGATCGTGGACGTCGTCGTGACACCGGCGACGGCGATGGCCGGGGTGACCCCGATCGTGACGAGCAGGCCGGCGAGGGCACTGAACCCGACGAATCCGATGAAGGCGCCGACTGCTGAGACGGGCTTGGTCCGCGATGCAGACGTCTTCTGGGCAGACATAGGATGCAGCCTAAACGACACCCCCGACTGAAAGGCTGGCAAGGAACCGCATGACTCGCTGGGAGTACTTCACCACGCCGCTGATGATCCACAACACCACCGCGATCCTCAACAACTACGGGGACGAGGGCTGGGAGCTGGTCCAGATCGTCACCGGGCCCGAGGGCGGTCTCGTCGCCTACCTGAAGCGCCCCAAGGCCGACGCATGAGCGTCTCCGACCGGCTCGCCGAACTCGGCCTGACGATCCCCGCGGTCGCCGCGCCCGTCGCCGCCTACGTGGCCGCCGTCGTGACGGGCCAGTACGTCTACACGGCGGGCCAGTTGCCGTTCGTCGACGGCTCCCTGCCCGTGACCGGCAAGGTCGGCACCGACGTCGACGCCGAGACCGCCGCCGCGCAGGCACGCGTGGCCGCGTTGAACGCCCTGGCCGCCGTGCAGTCGGTCGCCGGTTCGCTCGACCGCGTGGCCCGTGTCGTCAAGGTCACGGTCTTCGTCGCGTCGGACCCGTCGTTCACCGGCCAGCCCGGTGTCGCGAACGGCGCGTCGACCCTGGTCGGCGAGGTCTTCGGCGACGCCGGCGTCCACGCGCGGAGCGCGGTGGGCGTCGCCGTGCTCCCGCTGGACGCGCCGGTCGAGGTCGAGCTGGTGGTGGAGCTCACCGCCTGACGGCAGTGACCGACGGAACGAACGTGAGCAGGGCCTCCAGTCTGTATCTGACTGGAGGCCCTGCTTCCGTCTGGCGGGACTACATGAGTTCCGCGATGGTCGCCATGATCGTCGGGTCGGCGAGCGTCGTCGTGTCGCCGATGCGGCGGCCCTCGGCCGCGTCGCGGAGCAGCCGCCGCATGATCTTGCCGGAGCGTGTCTTCGGCAGCTCCGGCACGATTACGACCTGGCGCGGCTTCGCGATCGCGCCGATCCGCTTGCCGACCCAGTTGCGGAGCTCCGCCGAGGCGCTCTCGCGGTCGACGTCTGCTGCGGCCTCGGCCGTCAGGATGACGAAGGCGACGACGGCCTGCCCGGTGGTCTCGTCGGCGGCCCCGACCACGGCGGCCTCGGCGACGCCCTCGTGGCCGACCAGGGCGGACTCGATCTCGGCCGTCGACAGGCGGTGTCCCGAGACGTTCATGACGTCGTCGACGCGCCCCTGCACCCAGATGTCGCCCTGCCCGTCGAGCCGCGCACCGTCGCCGGCGAAGTAGCGGCCGGGGAACCGCGACCAGTACGTCTCGACGAACCGGTCCGGGTCGTTCCAGATCCCGCGGGCCATCGACGGCCACGGCTCGGTGATCGTGAGGTAGCCGCTCTCGCCAGGTTCGGCACGGTTGCCGTCGTCGTCGACGATCTCGGCGACGATGCCCGGCAGGGGCGTCTGCGCGGCGCCGGGCTTGAGCTTCGTGACGCCGGGCAGCGCGGAGATCATGATGGCGCCGGTCTCGGTCTGCCACCAGGTGTCGACGATCGGCGTGCGGTCGTGGCCGATGACCTGGCGGTACCACTGCCACGCCTCGGGGTTGATCGGTTCGCCGACGCTGCCGAGCAGGCGGAGGGTCTCGAGGCTGCGCGCCTCCGGGATCTCGCGGCCGGCCTTCATCGCTGCGCGGACCGCCGTGGGTGCGGTGTAGAGGACGGTGACGCCGTACGCGTCGACGAGGTCCCACCAGCGGCCGGGCTTCGGCTCGTCGGGGGTGCCCTCGTAGAGCACCTGCGTGACGCCGTTGGCGAGCGGGCCGTAGACGACGTAGGAGTGGCCGGTGATCCAGCCGATGTCGGCGGTGCACCAGTAGACGTCCTTCTCCGGGTGCATGTCGAACACGTTCTTGTGCGTGTACGCCGCCTGGGTCAGGTAGCCGCCGGAGGTGTGCACGATGCCCTTCGGCTTCCCGGTCGTGCCCGAGGTGTACAGGATGAACAGCGGGGTCTCGGCGGGGAACGCCTGGGCCTCGTGGGTCGGCGCCGCCTTCGCCAGCTCGTCGTGCCACCAGACGTCGCGGTCGTTCCAGGCGATGTCGTTGCCGCCGCGCTTGACGACCAGGACGTGCTCGACCGTGTCGGTGCCCTCGCCGGTCAGCGCCTCGTCGACTGCGGGCTTGAGCGGTGAGACGGCACCGCGCCGCCACCCGCCGTCCGCGGTGACGACGAGCTTCGCGCCGGCGTCCTCGATCCGGGCGCGGAGGCTCTCCGCGCTGAACCCACCGAAGACGACCGAGTGCACGGCACCGATGCGGGCGACGGCGAGCATCGTCACGACGGCCTCGGGGATGAGCGGCAGGTACACGACCACCCGGTCGCCCTGGCCCACGCCGAGGTCGGTGAGCATGTTCGCGGCGCGCTGCACCTCGGCGGTCAGCTCGGCGTAGGTGATCCGGCGCGTGTCGCCGGGAGCGCCCTCGAAGTGGATCGCGACCCGGTCGCCGTTGCCCGCGCGGACGTGCCGGTCGAGGCAGTTCTCGGCGACGTTGAGCGTGCCGTCGGCGAACCACTTCGCGAACGGGGCGCCCGACCAGTCCAGGGTCTGCGTGAACGGGGTGCGCCAGTCGAGCAGGGAGCGGGACTGCTCGGCCCAGAACGCCTCGCGGTCGGCTGCTGCTGCGCGGTGGAGGTCCTCGCCGGCGACCGCGTCGGCCACGAACTCGGGCGGCGGTGCGAAGGTCGCTCCGTCGTCGCCTCGGGGGTCGGTCTGGGTCGGAGTGGACATCGATGTCCTTTCGCGTCGTTGCGGCCTCTGGTGGCATCCGTCGTGGATGCATGCGTGCGTCCGTCGTGGATGCGTGCGTGCATCCGCGGCGGGTGCGTGCGAGCATCCGTCGCCGGTGCCTGCGTGCATCCGGAGACTACCCCTCGGTCGGGTCGGGGCGCGGCACGCCCGGAGGTCGTGTCCGGGGTTGCCCTGGAGGGCCGATCGTGGGGTACAGTAGATCCCGCTGGACTCGTTTCCGGCGGCATCGAATCGGATTCCCCCCAATCCCTCGATGTCAAGGCGGCACCTGTTCCCCCCAACCGGTGCCGCCTCTTCTGTTTCCCGGGGTCCGACTCGAGCGATGGTGGCTCGTCGGGCTCCGCCGTGTGCCCCGATCCGCGCAGGCACGCCGGTCGCGTGGACAGACCGGTCCATGCTCGTGCATGCATTCTGCATGTTCTTGCGTAGCAGGTGCTACGCACAGTCCGGCCGGGCGAAGCGGGGGTGGTGGGTAGCCCTGAGCGCGTCGGTGTCGCATCATCGACCGGGGTACGGCTTTCCGTTTCGGGGGACAAACCGGTCCGTTGGTGGGGCACTCCGACGTTGTCCACAGAAGTGGGGACCGTCTCGGCTGAAGGCCGACGGGCTCCCTACCGTCGGCGGCATGCCCCTGCACCGTGCTCCACTGCTTCCCCGCGCGTCGGCGCCTTCCGCGTCGACATCGCCTGCGTTCTCGGCACCGGCACCGGCACCGGCACCGGCACCGGCGCGGGCGCATGTTCCGTCGGCGCCGTTCCTGCCCGGGGCAGCGCCGCCGGCTCGTCGCCGGGCGTCCGTGGTCGTCGAGTTCGAGGAACTCGCCGCCCTGGTGGCCGATGCCACCGTGACGGACGTCCTGGTGCTCGGCGGCGTGGGGACGTGGGTCGACCGCGGCACCGGCCTCGAAGCCGTGCAGCCGCGACTGACCGAGGCGCGTGCCCGCGAACTCGCGACGCGGCTCGTCGCGCTCGGCGGTCGCCACGTCGACGAGACCACCCCGTGCGCGGACGTCCGGCACGGGGACGGTGTCCGGGTCCACGTCGTCCTCGCCCCGGTGTCCGTCGGTGGCACCGCCGTGTCCATCCGACTGCCACAGGTCCAGCGCCCCTCCCTCGCCACCCTCGAGCGCGGCGGGACCTTCGCGTTCGTCCCGCGGTCGGTCGTCGAGGACGCCGTCGCGGCGCGCCGGAACGTCCTGGTCACCGGCGCGACCGGCAGCGGCAAGACCACGCTGCTCGCGGCGATGCTCGGGAACGTCCCCGTCGACGAGCGGATCGTGACGGTGGAGGACGTCGCGGAGCTCCGGATCGCCCATCCGCACGTCGTCGCGCTCGAGGCGCGGCAGGCGAACGCCGAGGGGGTCGGCGCACTCGGACTCGACCGGCTCGTGCGCGAGGCGCTGCGGATGCGCCCCGACCGGATCGTCGTGGGGGAGTGCCGCGGCGCCGAGGTCCGTGAACTCCTCTCCGCCCTGAACACCGGGCACGACGGGGGAGCCGGCACCGTGCACGCCAACGGCATCGCCGACGTGGCCGCGCGCCTCGAAGCACTCGGGGCACTCGCCGGCCTCGGTGCCGAGGCGCTCGCCCGGCAGGCCGTCAGCGCGTTCGACCTGGTCCTGCACGTGGAGCGACGCGCAGGCCAGCGGCGGCTCGGTGGCGTGGGCACCTTGCGCGTCGGCCCGGACGGGAGGCTCGAGGTGCGCCCGGCGGACGGGCTGCGGTGAGACGACCCACACCCGACGGCCCGGCGCGGGTGGCCGGGGTGCTCGACCGGGTGGCGACGCTGGTCGCGGCAGGCGTCCCGCCGCCGCGGGCCTGGCGGCTCGTCGGCGGGCTGCCCGGGGTCGGAGGACCCTCCCAGCAGGACATCCTCGTCGTCCTCCGCGTGGCGGACCGGACGGGAGCTCCCGTCGCGGAGACCCTCCGCGGGCTCGCCGGCGCGCTCCGACGCGCCGCAGCATCGGACCGGGCGATCCGGGTCGCCCTGGCGGGCCCGCGGACGAGCGCCCGGGTCGTGCTCGCGCTGCCGCTCTTCGGGTTGGGGCTCGGTGCGGCCTGGGGTGCCGGTGCCGTCGAGGTCCTGGTCGGTTCACCGGCCGGTTGGGCGTGCTCGTGCACCGCGGCCGCCCTCGTCCTGGCAGGGCGACGGTGGACCGCCCGGCTGGTCCGTTCCGCGACCCCCGACGGCCGAGTCCCCGGGGTGCTCCTCGACGCCTGGGCCGTGGCGGTCGCCGGAGGCGGGTCGTGGACCACCGCCGGGCAGGCAGTCGCCGAGGCGTGCGCGGGAGCCACCCCGCCCGCCGGGGACGTGCACCGGCTGCAGGAGGTCCTCGACCTCGCCCGGCGTGCGGGGGTGCCCGCCGCGGGGTTGCTCCGCCGCGCCGCCGAGGACGTGCGTGACGAGGCCGCTGCCGACGGGCTCGTGGCGGCGGAACGACTGGCCGTCCGACTGGTGCTGCCACTCGGAGTCTGCATCCTGCCGGCGTTCGTGCTCGTGGGGGTGGTGCCCGTGGTGGTCGGGGTCCTCTCCTCCACGGTGGGCGGGGCCGCGTGACCTGTCCACAGATGGCGCCGAGGCCTCCTCGTCGACACCCCAGCCAGGACACGCTGGTCCCACCGAACAGAAAGGACGGACTCCATGAGCACCACGCCATCCCCCGACCGCCGCACCCGTCGGGCCATCCGCCACCACCGTCGCCCGCGTCCCCTCGTCGCCCGGTGGTCGTCCCAGCTGCGGGACGACCAGGGATCGGCCACCGCCGAGTACGCGGTCGTCATCCTCGCCGCCGTGGCCTTCGCGGGTGTGCTCGTCGCGGTCATGCGCTCCGGCGAGGTCCAGACCATCCTCACCGACCTCGTCCGTGGCGCGCTCTCGCTGTGAGCGCGGCTCGGTGACCGTCGAGTTCGCGGTGGCGCTCCCCGTGGTGGCGATCGTGTTGACCGCCCTCGTCGCAGCCGTCCTCGTCGTCGACGCGCAGGGCCGTCTGCAACTCGCCGCAGCCACCGCCGCCCGGGCGATCGGGCGTGACGACGAGCACCAGGGCCGGTCCGCGGCCGACCGGATCGCTCCGGGGGTCTCGGTCGTCGTCCGGTCGGACGGTGACCTGGTCTGCGTCGACGCCACGCGCGGCGGGACCGGTCCCTTCGCGGCGCTCCCACTGACCGCGACGGGGTGTGCCGCGGCCCGAGGGGGCTGACGTGACGATCCCCGACGGCCAACGCGGCTCGGCGACCGTGCTGCTCGTGGCGGTCCTCGGCGTGGGGGTCCTCGTCGGGTCGACGGCGCTCGCCGCCGCCGGCCACCGCACGCAGGCCCTCCGCGCCCAGGGCGCCGCCGACGCCGCCGCCGTGGGCACCGCGGCGGCCGCCACCGGGCTGGTACCGGGGGAGCCGTGTGCGGTCGCGACCCGGATCGCCACGGCGAACGGGGCCGCCCTCGACGCCTGCGAACTCGTCGCCACCACGGCCCGCGTCCGCGTGGTCGTGGGCACCGGACCGTTCGTCGTCGGCGCACTCGCGGTGGCCGGTCCGGCAGGCGACCCGCCCGAACACTATGTGTATGGTGTGCCTGTCGGCCCGCGGTCACCGATGTCCCGGTCGACCCGGACACGCTCGTGGCCAGGGCCGATCAGCACCATCGATCAAGGAGACACGTGCCAGGCACGAAGAAGCTCGTGATCGTCGAGAGCCCTGCGAAGGCGAAGACGATCGCGCAATACCTCGGTGACGGATACGAAGTCCAGGCCTCGGTCGGACACATCCGCGACCTCGTCGAGCCGAAGAACCTGCCGCCCGAGCTCAAGAAGGGCTCCCTCGGCAAGTTCTCGGTGGACGTCGACAACGGCTTCGAGCCGTACTACGTCGTGTCCGACGCCAAGAAGAAGACCGTCTCCGAGCTGAAACGCGCCCTCAAGGACGCCGACGAGCTCTACCTCGCAACAGATGAAGACCGCGAGGGTGAAGCGATCGCGTGGCACCTGCTGCAGGTCCTGAAGCCGAAGGTCCCCGTCAAGCGGATGGTCTTCCACGAGATCACGAAGGAGGCGATCCAGCGCGCGCAGGAAGCCACCCGTGAGCTCGACACCGCCCTCGTCGACGCGCAGGAGACCCGCCGCATCCTCGACCGTCTGTACGGGTACGAGGTCTCCCCGGTCCTGTGGCGCAAGGTCGCCCCCGGTCTGTCCGCCGGCCGTGTGCAGTCCGCCGCCACCCGTCTCGTCGTCGACCGCGAGCGCGAGCGCCTGGCCTTCGTGTCCGCCAACTACTGGGACCTCTCCGCCCGGTTCGAGAAGGCCGGCGAGTCCTCCTTCTCGGCGCGACTCGCCCGGATCCACGGCACCCGCGTCGCCTCCGGCCGTGACTTCGACGACCGCGGCACGCTCAGCGGTGACGTCGTCCGGCTCGACGAGGCCGCTGCCGCGTCGCTGACGACGGTCCTCGAGCGCGCCGGTGACGCCACCGTCCGCAGCGTCGACTCGAAGCCGTACACGCGACGCCCGGCCGCGCCGTTCACCACGTCGACGCTCCAGCAGGAAGCCGCGCGCAAGCTCCGTCTGTCCCCGCGACAGACGGCTCGCGCTGCGCAGACCCTGTACGAGAACGGCTACATCACCTACATCCGTACCGACTCGGTCTCGCTCTCGAAGCAGGCCATCGACGCGGCCCGCAAGCAGGCAGCGGACCTGTACGGCTCGGCCACCGTGCCCGACAAGCCCCGCCTGTACGCGAGCAAGAGCAAGAACGCGCAAGAGGCGCACGAGGCGATCCGTCCCGCCGGCGACTCCTTCCGCACCCCGCAGGACCTGCAGGGCACCCTGACCGGTGTCGAGTGGCGCCTCTACGACCTCATCTGGAAGCGCACCATCGCGTCACAGATGGCGGACGCGAAGGGTTCGACCGCGTCGATCGTGCTCGGCATCTCCTCCACCGAGTCGGTCGAGGGCATCGCCTCGACCGCGAACGGCACGGATGCCGAGTTCACCGCATCCGGCACCGTCATCACGTTCCGCGGCTTCCTCAGCGCCTACGAAGAAGGCCGTGACGAGGACCGCCACGAGTCGTCCGAGCGTGCGGGCCAGGACGTCGCCCTGCCGAACGTGGCCCAGGGCGAACACCTCGCGGTCACCGACGTCGAGGCGAAGGGGCACGACACCACCCCGCCGCCGCGCTTCACCGAGGCGAGCCTCATCAAGACGCTGGAAGAGCTGGGGATCGGGCGTCCGTCGACCTACCCCACGATCAGCCCGACGATCATCGACCGCGGCTACGTCTCGCTCCGCGGCACGCAGCTGGTGCCGAACTGGATCGCGTTCAGCGTCGTGCGCCTGCTCGAGGAGTACTTCGGCGAGCTCGTGGAGTACGACTTCACCGCCGAGATGGAAGAAGACCTCGACCGCATCGCCCGCGGCGACGCCGACCGGGTGGACTGGCTCAAGGGCTTCTACTTCGGTGGCGGCGAGGACGACCAGCGGGGCCTCCGGACGGTCATCGACAACCTCGGTGAGATCGACGCCCGCGAGATCAACTCGGTCGAGCTCGCTCCGGGCCTCACACTCCGGATCGGTCGGTACGGCCCCTACATCGAGGTGCCGAGCGACGACCCCGAGAAGCCGCGGCGCGTGAACGTGCCCGAGGACCTCGCTCCCGACGAACTGACCGTCGAGAAGGCGAAGGAACTCGTCGACGCCCCGGTGATCGGCGACCGCGTCGTCGGGATCAACCCGGAGACCGGCAAGGAGGTCCTGGCGAAGGACGGCCGCTTCGGCCCCTACGTCACGGAGCGCACCCCGGAGCCCGAACCCACCGTGGACCCGAAGACCGGCGAGGTCGTAGAAGCGCCCGCAGCGGCAGAGGCCCCCGTGGCCGACGCGGCTGCTGCGACCGCGACGAGCGAGACGGCGTCGGCGACCGCGAAGAAGGCCCCCGCCAAGAAGGCGCCTGCGAAGAAGACGACGAAGAAGGCCGCGGCGCCGAAGGAACGCACCGCTTCGCTCTTCAAGTCGATGGACCCGCAGACCGTCGACCTCGAGACCGCGCTGAAGCTCCTCGACCTTCCCCGCGTCGTCGGCCAGGACCCGGAGACGGGCAACGACATCACGGCGCAGAACGGCCGGTACGGGCCGTACCTGAAGAAGGGGACCGACACCCGGACCCTGCCCGGCGAGGACGCGATCTTCGACATCGACCTGCCCGGCGCACTCGAGCTGTTCGCGCAGCCGAAGTACGGCGGCAACCGCACCGCGAGCGCCGCGCTCAAGGAGTTCGACGCCGACCCGGTGTCCGGCAAGCCGATCAAGATGAAGGACGGCCGGTTCGGCCCGTACGTCACCGACGGCGAGACGAACGCGACCATCCCGAAGGGCGAGGACGTCGAGGCCGTCGACCACGCCCGCGCGGTCCAGCTCATCGCCGACAAGCGTGCCAAGGGGCCGGTCAAGAAGAAGACCCCGGCTCGTCGGACGGCGGCCAAGAAGAAGTGACCGGTCGCTTCATCACGCTCGAGGGCGGCGACGGCGCGGGCAAGACGACCCAGGCGGAGCTGCTCTCGGCGTGGCTCGGTGCGCACGGTCGGACCGTGGTCCGCACCCGCGAGCCCGGCGGCACCGACCTCGGCGTCCAGATCCGGCAGATGGTCCTGCACGAGCGGGGCCACGTCGCGCCCCGGGCCGAGGCGCTGCTGTACGCGGCCGACCGAGCCCAGCACGTCGAGACGGTCGTCCGTCCGGCGATCGCACGCGGCGAGGTCGTCCTGCAGGACCGCTACATCGACTCGTCCGTCGCCTACCAGGGCGTCGCGCGCGGGCTCGGCGCCGAGCAGGTCCGGTCTGTCTCAGAGTGGGCGGCGGACGGCCTGGCACCGGACCTCACGATCCTGCTCGACCTCGACGTCACCGTCGGACGCGCCCGGGTGGCCGCGGCGCGGGGCGACACCTTCGACCGTCTCGAGTCCGAGGCTGCGGCGTTCCACGAGTCCGTCCGTCAGGCCTTCCTGGCGATGGCCGAGGCCGAGCCGGCGCGCTTCCTGGTGGTCGACGCCTCAGCCCCGACCGACGCCGTGCAGGACGCGGTCCGTCGAGCGGTCGCCCCGCTCGTCGGGATCGACCCGGCATGACGGTGGTCACTGACAGGATGGTCCCGTGAGCGTGTGGGACGGCCTGACCGGGCAGGAAGAAGCGGTCGCGTCGCTGCGCAACGCGGCCGAGTCCACCGACGGCACCGGCGGAATGACGCACTCGTGGCTCATCACCGGCCCGCCCGGATCGGGTCGGTCGAACGTGGCGACCGCCTTCGCCGCGGCGCTCGTGGGCAACGGCCCCGACGACGACCACACCCTGCGGCAGATCACCGCGAAGACCCACCCCGACGTCTCGGTGCTCACGACCCAACGCGTGATCATCACGATCGACGAGATCCGGCAGCTCGTCACCTCCTCGTACTACTCGCCGTCGGTCGGCCGCTACCGGGTCGTCATCATCGAAGACGCCGACCGCATGACCGAGCGCACCTCGAACCTGCTGCTCAAGGCGCTCGAGGAACCCCCGGAGCGCACGGTGTGGATCCTCTGTGCTCCGAGTGAGGCCGACCTGCTGCCGACGATCCGGTCGCGCGTCCGCTCGGTCCGCCTGCGCGTGCCCGGCATCGAGTCCGTCGCCGACCTGCTCGTCGCCCGCACCGGTGTCGACCGTGCCCTCGCGATGGATGCTGCTCGTCAGGCGCAGAGCCACATCGGCATGGCGCAGCGCCTCGCCACGAGCGAGCCGGCACGAGACCGTCGCCGCCGGACCCTGACGACCGTGCTCGGTGTGCGGAGCGTGGGTGACGCCGTCATGGCGGCCGCTGAACTCCTCGCCGTCGCCGACGAGGACGCCAAGTCCATCACCGAGCAGCGCGATTCCGAAGAGCGCGACGCGGCCCTGCGCTCGCTCGGGGTCGAACCCGGCGGGACGATCCCGCCGGCGCTCCGGTCGCAGCTCCGCGCCCTCGAGGACGACCAGAAGCGCCGGGCGACCCGGAGCCTGCGCGACGGCCTCGACCGGATCCTGGTCGACGTCTCGTCCTTGTACCGCGACCTGCTCCTGCTGGGGCTCGGAGCCCCGGCGGAACCGGTCAACCTGGCCATGCAGGACCAGCTCGAACACGCGCTGCCGACGACACCGCCCGCTGCCGCGCTCGAGGTCCTCGACGCCGTGGCCCTGGCGCGCCAGCGCATCGCGGCGAACGTGGCGGCACTCCTGGCGCTCGAAGCACTGCTCGTCACCATCGCCCGCGCCCGCCGCTGAGGCACGGCGTGCGACAATCACGGCATGCCCGACGCTGAACCCGGCCTGCGCGAACGGAAGCGCCGCGCCACTCGGCGCGCCATCCAGCAGGCTGCGCTCCGGATCGCCATCGAGGACGGCCTCGGCGCGGTGACGGTGGACGAGATCTCCCGGCGGGCCGACGTCTCGCCCCGGACGTTCTTCAACTACTTCCCGAGCAAGGAGCAGGCGATCCTCGGGGACGACCCGCAGCTGCCCGACGACGCGGCGTTGCAGGCGTTCGTCGACGGTGGTCCGAGCGGTGACCTGCTCGCCGACATCGGCACGCTGCTCGTGCACTCCACGCGCGAACTGATCGAGGAGCGCGGGCTCATCGAGGAGCGGCAGCAGGTCCTCCGCGCGAACCCGGAGCTGTTCAGCCGTCGCATGGCGTCCATGAAGGAGTTCCAGGCGGAGCTGCAGGCGGCCGTCGCGCGCCGGCTCGAACACGCCGACCCGGAGCTCGCCGCCGACGCCGAGGCACTCCGCCGCCGCGCGGGTCTCGCGGCCATCGTCGCCCTCGCCGCCCTGCGCCACGCGTGGTGGGAGTGGTCGGGTTCCGAGGCCGGAACACACCTGGTCGACGAGCTCGAACGGTCCTTCTCCGAGCTCGGCGTGCTGGTTTCGCGTTCACTCGTCTGAACCTGTATAGTCATTGCTCGTGCCACTCCGGACATGGAGTGTGCGCCGCCTTAGCTCAGTCGGTAGAGCGATTCACTCGTAATGAATAGGTCGTCGGTTCGATTCCGACAGGCGGCTCCGTGAACACCCCGGTCAGGCCCACTCGAAGTGGCTCTGACCGGGGTTTTCGTATTCCGGACGAAACCGGTGTCCCTCGCCCGAGGGACAGACGTCGGGCGCGTTCGCGGGCTACCCTTGTCCGCGAAACGGGGGACACGATGACCGACCACCAGCCCAGCGCTCCACCGGCGGTGCCGCCGTGCTGAAGCGTGTCCTGGTCATCGTCGTGGTCGCTGCCACCGCCGGAGCCCTCGCCGTCACCGCGGCAGCCGTGCCCGAGTCCCGTGCCACGTCCGCCTCGACCTCGTCGCCGAGCACCGGTCCGTCCGCGACCCCGACGGCGTCCGCGACCGGCCCCGCGTACCTCGCGGACCGCGAGCCGACCTTCTCCGAGGACTTCGACACCCCCGCAGCAGCGGGCGGCCCGTTCGCCGAGACGTACCGGAACTCGTGGCAGCCGTACCCCGACGGTACGGGCGGCAAGTACTACTCGGACAAGCTCATCAGCGCCCACGACGGCTACCTGGACGTCGCGATGGACGGGGAGCACGGCGCTGCCGGAACGTTCGGCACGCCCACCGGCGCCTGGTCACACGTCGGCGGCACCTTCAGCATCCGTGCGCGGGCGACCGGTGGCGACGGCAACGGGATCGCGGTCATGCTCTGGCCGACGTCGAACGCCTGGGCGGACGGCGAGCTGAACTACCCGGAGGGGCAGTTCAACGGCTCACCGCGCGTCTTCCACCACTCGATGCTCCAGGGGCTCGAGAAGCGGACCGAGCACTACAACACCCGGGTGTCCTGGAACGACTGGCACACCTACACGACCGAGTGGGTGCCGGGGAAGATCATCCGGTACTACCTCGACGGCAAGCTGGTGTTCACGGTGCCGCGCAACGTGCCCACCACGCCGCACCGCTACATGTTCCAGATCGGCAACTGGGGCGACCCGGGGCACGTGCAGATCGACTGGGTGCGCACCTACGACGCGGAGTGACCAAACCCCCCGGACGGGGGCTCCGAATCAGTCCGGTCGTACGACCCGACACCCGTGTGCTCGCGTCGATGACCCGAACCTCGACGCGGGTGCGCGGGCGGGAACGATCCCCGTTCTGGGGATTCCCTTGCCGGGCCACTCGGACAACGATGGGACACGAACCCGTTCCGTCGTCAAAGAGAGGTCGTCATGCTGCTGTCCCTGGTCTACATGAGCGCAGCGAACGAGGTGTTCGACCAGGAGCGGCTCGACGCACTGCTCGAGCACGCACGGGTCCGCAACACCGCGTCCGGCCTGTCCGGTCTGCTCGTCTACAAGGACGGCCGGTTCATGCAGCTGCTCGAGGGCCCGGAGTCAGCCGTGCTCGAGACGTACCAGCGCATCATCGACGACCCGCGGCACACCGACGTCGGCCTGCTCGTCGAGGAGCGCATCCACACCCGGCGTTTCGGCGAGTGGAAGATGGCGTTCCACCGCGAACCGGACGCCGACCTGCCCGACGGCTTCGACTCGTTCCTCGCCGAGGGCGATGCGAGCGCCGACACGAGCCGTGCCCGTGAGCTCCTGCGCTGGTTCCGGAACCACCCGATGGCCGCCCCGGACGCCGCGCTCGGCAAGCACCGCCGCTGACGACCCGAGGCGGGCACCGCCGCTGACCGCCTGACGCGGACCCCGCTGACGACCGCCGCGGGCCGCGCCACACCCCGCGCTGGTAGACAGGACCCATGACGGTTCGCTGGGGAGTCATCGGCACAGGCGGCATCGCACGGTCCTTCGTGGGTGACTGCACCGCGGCCGGCATCGTGTTCACGGCCGTGGGCAGCCGCACCCGTGAACACGCCGAGGCCTTCGCCGCCGAGTTCGGCATCGAACGGGCCCACGGTTCCTACGAGGACCTCGTGGCGGACGACGACGTCGACGCGGTCTACGTCGCGACCCCGCACGTCCGGCACGCCGAGGACGCCCTGCTCGCGATCCGGGCGGGCAAGCACGTCCTGGTCGAGAAGGCCTTCACGATGACCGCGGACGAGGCCCGGACGGTCGTCGACGCGGCTCGGCAGGCGGGCGTCGCGGTGATGGAGGCGATGTGGACCCGCTTCCTGCCGCAGATGGCGATGATCCGCGAGATCGTCGCCGAGGGACGAATCGGCCGCCCGCTGGTGGTCGAGGCGACCCACCACCAGGCCCTCCCGACGGACCCCGGCCACCGGTTGCGCGACCCGGCACTCGGCGGGGGCGCGATGCTCGACCTCGGGATCTACCCGGTGTCCTTCGCGGTGGACGTGCTCGGGGTGCCGACCGCGCTGGTCGCAGCCGGGACGCTGAGCGAGCAGGGCGTCGACGAGCAGATGGGTCTGGTCATGACGCACGAGGGCGGTGCGCAGTCGATGATCCACTTCGGGATGGACCTGCGGAGCCCGAACACGGCGTCGATCATCGGTGAGACCGGCCGCATCGACCTCGACTCCACCTGGTACACGCCGACCACCTGGCGGATCCGTGACCGCGACGGTGCCGTGGCCGAGGAGTTCGACGGCCGCGAGGAGCTCGCCGGGTACGCGCACGAGGCCCGCGCCTTCGAGACGATGATCACGTCGGGCCGCCACGACGGCGGCCCGATGGACCCAGACGAGACCGTCGCGATCATGGCGGTGCTGGACGAGGCACGACGCCAGGTCGGGGTCCGGTACCCGGCCGACGGTCCCGTCACGGCTCCCTGATCCGGCTCCCGTCCGCCACGGATCCCGGATCCGGCCTGGAGGCTCCTGCCGCAGTTCCGTAGGATCGGTCGCGATGTCCGAGCAGCAGCCCACCCCGCGTTCCGTCCCGGAGCGGTTCCGCGCCGCCGTCACCGCGGTGCGCGCCTCCGCCGCGCGACGCCCGGTCCCCTGGATCGCCGGTGGCCTCGCGGCGCTGCTCGTGGTCGGTTCCGGTGGGGCCGTCGCCGTCGCGGCGGCCACGACCCCGGACTCCCGGACCGCTGCGGCGCCGAGTCCGACCCGGACCGCGTCCTCGGCTCCGGACCGGACGACCACCACGAAGCGCCCGACCACGAAGCCGTCCCCCACCCCGACCCCCGATGCCCGCGCGGTGCCGGACGACCTCGCCGGTCCGTCCGCGCTCCGGACCTGCTCGATCGCGACGGCTGCGTCCGCGAGCGGCCTCGGCGACTTCGAGGGGTACGTGATGGACGCGAAGACGGGCAAGGTCCTGTTCTCGAAGCACGGCGAGCGGGCCGCCCAGACCGGCAGCGTGATGAAGACCCTGACCTCGGCGACCGCGCTCTCGGTGCTCGGGGGCGACCACCGCATCCCGACGACCGTCGCACGGGAGTCCGCGAACACCGTCGCCCTGGTCGGCCACGGCGATGCGACGCTGTCCGCCGGCGGTGGCACCGTGTACCCGGGCGCCCCGACCCTCGCGCAGCTCGCGCAGCAGGTGAAGGCGAAGGTCGGCGACACCCCGGTCACCACGATCGTCACCGACGACTCGTACTGGAGCGACGCCGACGCCTGGGACCCCACGTGGCCGGTGTCCGAGCGCACCATCGGGTACCAGCCGAAGGTCACGGCGCTCATGGTCGACGGTGACCGGGCGAACCCCGCAGCGGCGACCTCGCCCCGGTCCGAGGACCCGGTCGGACGCGCCGGCATCGCCTTCCGGACGGCACTGGCGAACGCTGGCGTCGCCGGCGCCGGGTCCGCGCAGATCGTCAAGCGGGCGACCACCGGCACCGAGACGATCGCCACGGTGTCGTCGCAGCCGGTGTCGACGCTCATCGGGCAGATGATCCCGAACTCGGACAACACCCTGGCCGAGATGCTGGCCCGGGTGTCCTCGAAGGAGTCCGGCTCGAACGGCTCGGCGGCGTCGCTGTCGTCCGTGTACCAGTCGGCACTGCGCTCCTACGGCCTCGACCCGGCCGGCATCGTGATCAAGGACGGCTCGGGCGAGAGCGCCTCGAACGCCGTGTCGCCGGAGTTCGTCGCACACCTCATGGTGCAGGTCGCCTCCGGCGCGAAGGGCCTCGGCACGCTCGCGAACGCCCTGCCGGTGTCCGGCCAGTCCGGCACCCTGGCCAGCCGGTTCACCGGCGCGAACGCGGTCGCCCGCGGCAAGGTGCACGCGAAGACGGGCTGGATCGACAGCGCCAACACCCTCGGCGGCTACATCGACGCCGCCGACGGGTCGCGGCTGACCTTCGCCTTCTACGCCATCGGATCACCGCGTGCAGCGGCACTGCCGGCACTCGACGCGGTGACCGCCGCGACCTACTCGTGCGGGAGCAAGCTCACCGGCTCCTGAGCCGACGGGTGTTGGATGGACCCATGGCAAGAGCACTGCTCGTCGTGGACGTCCAGAACGACTTCACCGAGGGCGGTGCGCTCGCGGTCACCGGGGGAGCGGCGCTCGCGAAGCGCATCACCGCGTTCCTCGGTCGGCACGGGGACGAGTACGACCTGATCGTGGCGTCCCGCGACTGGCACCACGGCGACGACGACAACGGCGGACACTTCGCCGGACCCGACGGACCCGACTTCGTCGACACGTGGCCGGTGCACTGCGTCGCCGGCACGCCCGGCGCCGATTACCACCCCGATCTCGACACCGCACTGGTCGACGTCGACGTCCGCAAGGGGCAGGGCACGCCGGACTACTCGGCGTTCCAGGCCCGGACCGAGGCGGGCGTCCCGCTGGCCGAGGTGCTCGCCGAGCGCCGCGTGCACACGATCGACGTCGTCGGCATCGCCACCGACCACTGCGTCCGTGCCTCGGCGCTCGACGCCCGTGCCGCGGGCCTCGACGTCGCCGTGTACGAGGACCTGGTGGCCGGCGTCGACGTCGAGCGCAGCGCCCGGGCGCTCGACGAGATCCGGGCGGCCGGCGGACACGTCGACCGCAGCGACATGGACGAGGGCCTCGCGAACCCAGGAGGAGCACGACTGTGACCGACACCACCACGAACGAAACCACCACCACCACCGTCGCCGACGAGCACGTCCGCGTCGAGAACGTCCCCACCGGACTCTTCATCGGCGGCACCTGGCGCGCCTCGTCGAGTGGGTCCACCTTTGCCGTGCACGACCCGTCGACCGGTGCCGTCCTGGCCGAGGTCGCCGACGCCACCCCCGAGGACGGCCTCGCGGCCCTCGACGCAGCCGCCGCGGCGCAGGAGTCGTGGGCAGCGACGGCCCCGCGCACGCGCTCGGACATCCTGCGCCGGGCCTTCGACCTGGTGCACGAGCACGCCGACGACCTCGCGGCCCTGATGTCGCTCGAGATGGGCAAGCCCCTGGCCGAGGCCCGCGGCGAGGTCGTCTACGGCGGCGAGTTCCTGCGGTGGTTCTCGGAGGAAGCGGTCCGCATCACCGGCGACTACCGCACGAACCCCGAGGGCACCGGCCGCGCGATCGTGCTGAAGCGTCCGGTCGGCCCCGTGTACGCGATCACCCCGTGGAACTTCCCGCTCGCCATGGCGACGCGGAAGATCGGCCCGGCCCTGGCCGCCGGCTGCACGGTGGTCGCGAAGCCGGCCGACCTCACCCCGCTGACGACCCTGTTCCTGGTCGAGCTGTTCCGCCGTGCCGGGCTGCCGGACGGCGTGCTCAACGTGATCCCGTCGAGTGACGCCAAGGGACTGTCCGAGCCGATCATCGCCGATCCGCGCCTGCGGAAGCTGACGTTCACCGGTTCGACCCCGGTCGGTTCGGCGCTCCTCAAGCAGGCGGCGGACAACGTGCTCAAGACGAGCATGGAGCTCGGCGGCAACGCTCCGCTGCTCGTGTTCGACGACGCCGATCTCGACGAGGCGGTGGACGCGGCGATGCTCGCGAAGTTCCGCAACACGGGCGAGGCCTGCACCGCCGCGAACCGGTTCTTCGTGCAGGACGGCATCGCCGATGCGTTCGTCGCGGCCCTCACCGGGAAGGTGGACGCCCTGCGCGTCGGCCGGGGCACCGAGGACGGCACGACGCTCGGACCGCTCATCGACGACCGCGCCGTGGACAAAGCTGCCTCGCTCGTCGACGATGCCCTCGGTCGCGGTGCCCGGCTCGTCACCGGCGGCAACCGGATCGACCGCCCGGGCACCTTCTACGAGGCGACCGTGATCGATGACGTGCAACCCGGCTCGGAGATCATGACGACGGAGATCTTCGGACCGGTCGCCTCGGTCACGCGCTTCAGCACCGAGGACGAGGGGATCCGGCTCGCGAACGACACCGAGTACGGACTCATCGCCTACGCCTTCACGACCGACTTCCGGCGCGGTCAGCGGCTCGCCGAGCGCCTGGAGACGGGCATGCTCGGGCTGAACACGGGCGTCGTCTCGAACGCGGCGTTCCCGTTCGGCGGCGTGAAGTCCTCCGGCCTCGGCCGCGAGGGGTCGCACGAGGGCATCGAGGAGTACCTCGAGACCGTCTACGTGCTGACGCCGGACCCCTTCGCCGCCTGAGCCTGGATCGACGGTACGGCCGCGGTACTCGCGGCCGTACCGGCACTCACACCAGCAGCTGGTGCTTCGCCAGGTCGCGGTAGAGCGGCGTCGACTCGACGAGCTCGGAGTGCGTGCCGCTGCCGACGACGCGGCCGTGCTCGAGCACGACGATCACGTCGGAGTCGACCACCGTCGACAGCCGGTGGGCGATCACGAGCAGGGTGCGGTCCTCGGCGACGGCGTCGATCGCGAGCCGCATCTTCTGCTCGTTGACCCCGTCGAGTGACGACGTCGACTCGTCGAGCAGCAGGATCGGGGGAGCGGCGAGCAGCGCGCGGGCGATGGCCAGGCGCTGTCGTTCGCCACCGGAGAGCATCACGCCGTCCTCACCGACCTGCGCGTCGAGACCGCGGGGGTCGCGGTGCAGGACCTCGCCGAGGTTGACCGCCTCGAGCACCCGGACGCAGTCGTCCTCGGTGGCGTTCGGCGACCCGAGCAGCAGGTTGGCGCGGATCGTGCCGGCGAGCACCGGCGCGTCCTGCTCGACGTAGCCGATCTGGGCGCGGAGCTCGTCGCGGTCCATGCCGCGGACGTCGATGCCACCCAGGCGGATGACGCCGTCGGTGGGGTCGTAGAACCGCTCGATCAGCGCCAGGGTCGTCGACTTGCCGGCACCGGACGGACCCACGAGTGCGACGCGTGAGCCGCGGGGCACCCGGAACGACACGTCGTGGAGCACCACGTCGTCGGCCGGGCGCTCGTCGTCGACGCGATCCGGGCCTCCTGGACGGTCCGCGGGGTCGGACGCGACCGCGCCGTCGGCACCCGAGGCATCCGCCTGGGCGCGGTACCGGAACGAGACGTGCTCGAACGCGATGGCGTCGTCGGTGGCGACCGCTGCGGCGGGCCGGACCGACTCGTCGTCCTGGGACTCCGTCGGCAGGTGCAGGATCTCCTCGATCCGGCCGAGCGCGCCGAGCGCCTGGGCGACGGCGACGGCCGCTCCCATCGCCTGGCCGAGCGGCATGATCATCATGAAGAGCAGCAGGATGAACGTGATGAGCGTCGCGATGGTGATGGTGCCGGCTGCGACCTGCGCCCCGCCGACGCCCAGGACGGCGATGAACGCGACCTGCATGACGATGCTCGCGACGGGGACGACGAAGGCGGACATCTTGGCGATGTCGAGACCGCGCTTGTAGGCCTCGGTCGCGTGGCCGTCGACCTCGCGCACCTCGCGTTCGGTGGCGCCGGCCGCACGGATCGTGCGGACCGCGCCGATCCCGCGTTCGACGGCGGCGGTGAGGTCGCCGACCTTCTCCTGCGCACGCTTCGAGGCGACCCGGATGCGACGGCTCAGTCCACCGACGACGACGATGGCGATCAGGACGATCACGATCACGATGCCGAGCAGCAGCGGGTCGATGATCGCCATCGCGACGATGGCGCCGATGAACGTGAGCGCGCCGCCGATCGACTCGATCAGTCCCTGGGTCAGGACGGCCCGCAGGAGCGTGGTGTCGCTGCCGACGCGGGACACCAGGTCACCGGTCCGGCGGGTGTCGAACTCCGAGATCGGCAGGTTGAGGATGCGGGCGATGAGCTTGCGGCGGGTGGAGAGCACGACGCCCTCGCCCGCGCGCTGCAGCAGGAAGTGCTGGACGCCGTTCAGCACCCCCGCGACGATGACGAGCCCGACCAGCAGCCACACGAGCGTGCTGAGGGTGTTGCCCTGCTGCACCGCGGTGATGACCTGGTTGACCAGGAGCGGCTGCGCGAGCGAAGCCCCCGCGCCGAGGACACTCAGCACGATGATCACGACCATCGCGGGCTTGTTCTCGAACAGGTAGGACAGCAGGCGACCGAACGTGGCGCGGGGGCCGTCGGAGGTCTTCGGGCGTGCGAAGGGGAAGCTCATCGTGTTCCTAGTTTCTGCCGTACTTCTTGTGCACTGCCTGTCGGCTGACACCGAGCAGCGTCGCGATCTCCTGCCACGAGGCACCGGCGGTGCGGGCACGTCGCGCGGCGAGCTCTTCGGTCCGGTCGAGCTCACGGCGCAGCTCCCGCACGTTGGCGAGGGCGGAGAACGGGTCGTCCCCTGATGCTCCGGCCGCGAGGCTCGTGATGGTCGGTCGGTCCATGCCTGTCAACCTACATTGACGCACCGACATCCGTCAACCTGCGTTGACGGGTCTCGCCGCGCTGCATCGGGTGCGCAGACGCCGGCGTCTTCGTTCGACGCCGCCACGCGCGCGAGACGCCGCCGAATCCGGCGGCGTCTCGGCGGGCATGCGGCGTCCCGCTGACACGACGGCGTGTTGCGCGGGGGGCGAGGCGCGCGCACGACGAACGGGAGGCCCGGTGCCAGCTGGCACCGGGCCTCCTGTCCCGCGGATGCGTCGCCGATCAGGCGTCGGCGATGTCCTTCGACTTCGTCTCGCGCACGAAGAGCAGCGCGACCAGCGTCACGACCGCGGCGATCGTCAGGTACAGGCCGACCAGGAAGATGTCGCCGTCCGGCTTCCAGAGCGCCAGTGCAATGGTCGGGGCGAGCGACGCACCGAGGATCGACGCGACGTTGTACGCGATGGCCGAGCCGGTGTACCGGACGTTCGTCGGGAACAGCTCGGGCAGCAGCGCACCCATCGGACCGAAGGTCAGCCCCATCAGCGAGAGCCCGACGATGAGGAACGTCACCACGGTGATCGGGCCGCTCGACGCCGCGAACCAGAACTGGAACGTCAGGCCGAACAGCGCGATGCCGATCGTGGTCGGGATGAGGGTCTTGCGGCGGCCGAACTTGTCGGCAAGCAGCCCCGCGATCGGCGTGAAGATGCCGAAGAACACGACGCCGATCATGAGCAGGGTCAGGAACTCGCCACGGGTGTACCCGAGGCCGACCTTCGGGACGAGCGCGCTCGCCTCGGAGCCGGTCGTGCCGTACGACAGGGTGAAGGTCGTCATGAAGTAGAAGAGCACGTACGTGGCGACCATGCCGAACGTACCGACGATGACGGCCCGCCACGAGGTGCGGAACACCCGACCGAGCGGGACCTTCGCGACCGTGCCCGACTCCTGCACGCCGCGGAACACCGGCGACTCGACGAGCTTGAAGCGCACGTAGAGGCCGATGACGACGAGGACGGCGGAGAGCAGGAACGGGATGCGCCAGCCCCACGCCTGGAAGTCGGCGTTCGGGGTGCCGTCGGCACCGGCAGGCATCGCTGCGTTGATCGCGATGAACAGGCCGTTCGCGAGCAGGAAGCCGATCGGGGCACCGAGCTGCGGCATCGAGCCGAACACGCCGCGCTTGCCCTTCGGTGCGTTCTCGGTCGCGAGCAGGGCCGCACCGGACCACTCGCCGCCGAGCCCGACGCCCTGGGCGAAGCGCATCACGGCGAGCAGGACCGGGGCCCAGACGCCGATGGTGTCGAACGTCGGCAGGCAGCCGATCAGGAACGTGGCGGTGCCCATCACGAGCAGCGACGCGACGAGGGTGGTCTTGCGGCCGATCCGGTCACCGAAGTGCCCGAAGATGATCGACCCGACCGGCCGGGCGAAGAACGCCAGGGCGAAGGTGACGAAGGACGACAGCTGCGATGCCGTCGGGTCCTCGTTCGGGAAGAACAGCGTCGGGAAGACGAGCACCGCGGCGGTCGCGTAGACGTAGAAGTCGTAGAACTCGATCGACGTGCCGACGAGGCTCGCGATGACGACGCGGGAGCGCGGGTTGCCGGCGGGTGCCGGAGCAGAGGTGGGGGTTGCGGGTGCCGGGGCGGCGGTCATGACAGGGCGAGGTCTTCCGTGCTGCGTGCTCCCGGCGGAGAGCACGAGGATCCGAAACGGCGGACACCGATCGGTTCGCGCGGGGTGGCGCGGGCACCGATCGGGTGCGTTCGGCTGAGGGGGACCGCTTGTGACGGAAGCCCGATCATACGACAGATGTCGTCTGCCTGCGAATCAGCCCAGAGTCAGCTGGCCGAAGCGTCTGCCGCCTGCGCGCGCTCAGGCGCCCGCGCCCGCCCCCGCTTCGAGGTGCTCGGGCAGCTGGTGGCCCATCCGGTCGCGCTTCGTGTCGAGGTACCCGGCGTTCTGCGCCGAGATGCCGACGACGAGCGGCACGAGGGAGTCGACGGTGATGCCGTGCTCCTCGAGCTGGCGGCGCTTCTCGGGGTTGTTCGACAGCAGCCGGACCCGGGTGATGCCGAGGTCGGCGAGGATGCCCGCGGCGCCGCCGTAGGCTCGTGAGTCGGCGGGCAGGCCGAGCGCGAGGTTGGCGTCGAGGGTGTCAAGACCGTCCTCCTGCAGGCGGTAGGCCTTGAGCTTGTTGATGAGGCCGATGCCGCGGCCCTCCTGCCCGCGCAGGTAGATGACCACACCGCCCTCGGCCGCGATCGTGTCGAGCGCGGCGTCGAGCTGGGGGCCGCACTCGCACTTCAGCGAGCCGAAGGCCTCACCGGTCAGGCACTCGGAGTGCACCCGGACGAGTGCGCCGTCGGTGGGCATCGAGCCGTCCGGCAGGGTGCCGATGATCGCGACGTGCTCCGCGCTCGTCACGAGGTCGCGGTAGGCGCGCATCTGGAAGGTGCCGTGGGTGGTCGGCACGTTCGTCGACACCTCGAACTTGACCGGGCTCCCCGGCGTGGGGGAGGTCAGCGCATCGGTCATGGGGTGCTCCGGTCGTTCGTGGGCCCGTCGTTCCCGAGCCCGGGTGTCGCGTCGTGCTGCTGCTGGCGGTCGTGCTGGTGCTGCGGATGCTGCGGTCGGGCTCGGACCAGCAGGTCGGGGCCGAGGCTGGTGGTCGATAGTACGTCCAACCGCCGACGGTCGGAGATGCTTCCCACCCCCAGGTCGTCGAGGGCGACCCGGGGGCCGCCGAGCAGCACCGGGGCGATGTACACCAGGTACTCGTCGACGAGTCCGGCGGCGATGAGCGCCGAGGCGACCGTGGGGCCACCCTCGACGAACACCGAGTGCACCCCGTGCCCGCGCAGTGCGCCGAGCGAGGTGGCCAGGTCGTGTCCGGGCAGGGTGACGAACCCGCGCGGGTGCCGACGGACGGCGGCGTCGGCAGGCACCGGGCGGTCACCGAGCACCACGGCGAGGGGCTGGTCGGCGAGCAGTTCGCCGGCGTCCCCGCGCGCGGTCAGGCTCGGGTCGTCGGCCAGGACGGTGCCGGTGCCGACGAGGATCGCGTCGTGGGCGGCGCGCTGTTCGTGCACGTGCTGGCGTGCGGCGGCGCCGGTGATCCACTTGCTCGTGCCGTCGGCAGCGGCGGCGCGCCCGTCCAGGCTGGACGCCCACTTCACGGTGACCCACGGTCGGCCGAGCCGGACCGAGAGCAGCCACCGTTCGAGGAACGCCTCGGCCTGGTCGGCCAGGACCCCGGAGACGACCTGGACTCCGGCGGCACGGAGTCGGTCGGCGCCGCCGTGCACGTCGGCTCCGGGGTCGTCGATCGCGTACACGACCCGGGCGATCCCGGCGTCGAGCAGGGCCACGGCGCACGGCCCCGTGCGGCCGACGTGGTTGCAGGGTTCGAGGGTGACGACCGCCGTCGCGCCGCGCAGCAGTGCCGGGTCGACCTTGGCCATCGCGTCGACCTCGGCGTGCGGGGTGCCGGCCCCCTTGTGCCATCCCTCGGCGAGGACCTCGCCGGTGGGGGAGAGGATCACGGCGCCGACGCGGGCGTGGTCGCCGACGACGGGCCCGAGGGCCGCGAGTTCGAGCCCGCGGCGCATCGCCCGGACCTCGGTGGGTCGTGCCGTGTCGCTCACGGGCCGAGCCTACCGGCGGTGGTTGGGTGACACGTCACCACGGTTGTGAGCGCGTTCAGGCGACGGGCCAGGGGAGCTCGGAGGCTGGGGTGCCGTCGGCGCGTCGCAGTGCGGTCCACGCCGCGGTCGGGCCGCCGTCCCGGTCCGGCACCCGTGCTGCGCCGAGGCCCGTGAACGAGAACCCGGCCGCACGGGCGACCGCTGCCGACGCTGCGTTGCCCTCGTAGCACTCCCAGTAGACGTCCGGCGCGCCCTGCTCGAACGCCCAGTCGACCACGAGCCGGACGGCGTCGTGCATGAGTCCGGCACCGCGCGCGGACGGTGCGAGCCAGAACCCGAGGTCACGACCGGCGGTGCGGTAGCTGATGATGCCCGCGAGCCACGTCGAACCGGCCGGTCGGATCGCCCACGTGTACTCGCGGTCCGATGCCCACCCCGGTCCGACCAGGGCGTCGACGAAGGTCCGGGCATCCTGCTCGCGGTACGGCGTCGGCACCGTCGTCCACCGGACGATCTCCGGGTCCTGGCAGGCCTCCGTGATCGCCGCGGTGTCGGTGCGGGTGGGCAGGTCGAGCCGGACCCGCGCCGACTCGAGCGTGACGGGCTGCACGGTCAGCCGCGCGACCGCGGGACGAACCCGATGCGGTCGTAGACGCGGGCCAGGGTCTCCTGCGCGATCGACTCGGCGCGGTCGGCGCCGACGGCGAGCAGCCGGTCGAGCTCCGCCGGGTCGTCGAGCAGTTCGAGCGTGCGGGCGCGGACCGGTTCGAGCTCGGCCACGACGGCGTCGGCGACCTCGCCCTTCAGGTCGCCGTAGCCCTTGCCGGCGAACGACTCCTCGAGCGCGGCGATCGAGGTGCCGGTGAACGCCGACAGGATCGACAGCAGGTTCGTCACACCGGGCTTGGCCTGGCGGTCGGCCCGGATCTCCCGCTCGGCGTCGGTGACGGCCGACTTGATCTTCTTCGCGGTGCGCTTCGGGTCGTCGAGCAGGCGGATGAGGCCGTTGTCCGACGCTGCGGACTTGCTCATCTTGCTGGTCGGGTCCTGCAGGTCGTAGATGCGCGCGGTCTCGGTCAGGATCCGTGCCTCGGGCGTGACGAAGGTGTCACCGAACCGCGAGTTGAAGCGTCCGGCCAGGTCGCGGGTGAGCTCCACGTGCTGTCGCTGGTCGTCACCGACCGGCACGACCTTGGTGTCGTAGAGCAGGATGTCCGCGGCCATCAGGATCGGGTAGGTGAAGAGCCCGACCGACGCGGCCTCGGCGCCCTGGCGTGCTGACTTGTCCTTGAACTGGGTCATCCGGCTCGCCTCGCCGAAGCCGGTCAGGGTGTTCAGCACCCAGGCGAGCTCGGCGTGGGCGGGCACGTGCGACTGCACGAACAGCGTCGCCTTGGACGGGTCGATGCCCGACGCGATGTACTGCGCAGCGGTGGCCCGGGTGTTCGCGCGGAGCTCGGCCGGGTCCTGCGGCGAGGTGATGGCGTGCATGTCGACGACACAGTAGATGGCGTCGTAGTCGTCGAGCAGGGTCCTCCACTGCATGAGCGCCCCGACGTAGTTGCCGAGGTGCAGCGATCCGGCGGACGGCTGGATGCCCGAGAAGATGCGGGTCTTGGTCATGGTGGTGCTCCGGTGCGTCAGGTGAAGCGAGAGAAGAGGGGTCAGAGTTCGTAGTCGACGACCACGGGGGCATGGTCGGACCATCGCTGGTCGTACGCCGCAGCGCGGTCGACCGTGTACTCCGTGACCTTGGCAGCCAGGTCGGGCGTCGCCATCTGGTAGTCGATGCGCCAACCGGTGTCGTTGTCGAACGCCTGACCGCGCCACGACCACCACGTGAACGGGCCGTCGACGTCGCCGGCCTGGGCGCGGCCCACGTCGACCCAACCGAGCCCGGGGCCCGTGGAGCCGTCGGCACCCTCGACCGGTTCGCCGTCGGCGCCGAAGAACCGCGAGAAGTAGGCGCGCTCGCGCGGCAGGAAGCCGGCTCGCTTGACGTTGCCCTTCCAGTTCTTGATGTCGCGCTCGTCGTGCCCGACGTTCAGGTCCCCGACGACGACGGCGAGCGGGTTGTGCGCCCGGAGTGCCGGCAGCCGCTCGGTCATCGCGTCGAGGAACTTCCACTTCTCGTCCTGCTTGGGGGTGTCGACCTCGCCCGAGTGCACGTACGTGGAGACCACCGTGACGGTCGTCCCGCCGATCTCGTAGTCGGCCTCGAGCCAGCGGCCGGCCGAGTCGAAGTCGTCCGGGCCGAGCGCGACGCGGTGGATCTGAGCGGAGTGTCGGGATGCGATCGCGACGCCGGCCCGGCCCTTCGCGGTCGCCGGGTCGTGCACGATGTCCCACTCGTCGCCGAGCAGCGCCGCCAGGTCGTCGCTCGACGCGCGCACTTCCTGCAGGGCCAGCACGTCGACGTCGCGGGTGGCGAGCCAGTCGCCCATGCCCTTGCGGAAGGCGGCGCGGACGCCGTTCACGTTGACGGATGCGAGGCGCAGGCGTGTCATGCAGAACACCTTATCGGCGGGTGCCGACAGCCCTCGGTCGTACGATCTGCCCATGACCGTCGTGATGACCGTCGGCGAGCTGCTCGCCGCGTTCCGACCCGTGGCAGCGCAGATGCTCCGTCCGGACGAGTTCCGCTCCGCCCGCTTCTGGGTGAGCCCGCACGGGGACTGGGAACTCGACCACGAGGAGGACGAGTTCATCGACGGCTCGATGAGCGTCGTCTGGGAGATCGGGGGCGAGACCCAGGGGACGAGGAGCCTCGTCGAGGACGTCGACGACCTGCCCGGACTCCTCCACGACCTCGCCGACGACCTGCAGGACTTCATCGCCGAGAGCTCCTTCGCCTGGGGCGAGCTGCGCGCGATCCCGCCCATCGCGCCGTAGCGGCGACCGGACGACGGACGGGAGGCCCGTGGCTGCGCAGCCACGGGCCTCCCGTCCGTCTGGTGGTCGCGTGCAGGACGCGACCTGCGCGATCAGGCCGCGTCGTGGTCCGTCTTGAGGAACTCGACCAGGCTGTCGGCGGTGGTCTCGGCGTCGTCGCCCGAGACGGTGAGGGTGACCTCGTCGCCGTTCTCGATGCCGAGCCCGAGCAGGGCGAGGATGCTGCCGGCGTTCCCGGACTTGTCGCCCTTGGCGATCGTGACCTGGTGCCCCGACGCCGTCACGGTCTGGACGAAGAGGGATGCGGGGCGAGCGTGCAGGCCGGATGCGCTGGCGACGGTCACGGTGCGGGTGGCTTCGGACATCGATGTACTCCTGTCGATGGGTGGTTGGCTCATGCTAGCGAGCACTGGGTGGGCGGGGACGGGGCGCGGTCAGGGTCGGCCGGGCCAGAAGACCTCGGTGCCGGCGGCCTCGACCTCGCGGACCAGGTCGAGGTTGACGGCGGGGTCGGTGATGATCGTGTCGATCGCGGCGAGCGGGGCGACGCGACCGAACTCCTCGCGGCCGAACTTGGTGTGGTCGGCGAGCAGGATGCTCCGTCGGGCGGACTTGATCATCGCGCTCTTCACGGCGGCCTCGGCCATGTTGTGGGTCGTCAGGCCGCGCTCCGGCGTGATGCCGTTGATGCTGATGAAGGCGACGTCGACGCTGACCATGCCGATGAGCTGGTGCGTCCAGGTGCCGACGCCGGCCAGGGAGTCGCTGCGGATGTTGCCGCCGAGCAGGTGCAGGTCGATGCCCGGGCGGTTCGCGACGGCGGTGGCGACGGGCAACGAGTGCGTGACGACGGTCAGTCCGCGGTCGGTCGGCAGCAGCTCGGCCAGGCAGATGGTCGAGGTGCCGGCGTCGATCATGATCGAGCCGTTCTCGGGCAGTTCCGCCAGGGCGGCCTCGGCGATGACCATCTTCTCGGTCTGGTTGATGCCGCCGCGGTCCCCGACGCCGGGGTGCAGGGTGATGCGCTCGACGGGGATCGCGCCGCCGTGCGCGCGCCGGACGAGGCCGCGGCGCTCGAGGCTCGTCAGGTCGCGGCGGATGGTCTCGGGCGTGACGGCGAGCAGCTCGGCCAGGTCCTTGACGTCCACCCGGCCCTGCGCGCGCGCCTGCTCGACGATGCGCTGGTGGCGTTCTGGTGCGTACATCGGACCTCGTCGTCTCGGGTCGGAACGGAACGGACATGCTCGGGCACGACATCCGCGATGTCGCCCCCTGCGTTCGATCCGCCAGACGCAAACGGGCATCTGTTTCTGCATTTTTATCCCCGGATGTGTTTGTTTGTCAACGCGAAGCGGGGTAGTGTGCTGATCAGCCGCACGGGCGTGGTCTGTTCCCGTGTCGTGTGCACCGAACGATCCACCCCACCGCAAGCGCGTGTGAGATGAAGGAGTCTCGAATGTCCGAACTGCTCGGCACCGGCGTCGGCCGTGGCGTTGCCCACGGCCCCGTGCTCCGGATGGCTGACCCGCTCGGCGAACCGTCGAAGGACGCCCTGGTGGGCTCGGCGGACGACGCGAAGCAGGCCGTGCACGACGCACTGGCCGCCGTGGCGGACGACCTCAACAAGCGCGGGCAGCTCGCCGGTGGCGACGCCCAGGCCGTGCTCGAGGCCCAGGCGCTCATGGCGCAGGACCCGACGCTCCTCGACGACGTGCACACCCGCATCGACGGTGGCACCAACGCCGAGCGTGCCGTGTACGAGGCGTTCGCCCAGTTCCGCGACCTGCTCGTCGGCATGGGCGGCTACATGGGGGAGCGCGCGGCCGACCTCGACGACGTCGCCCAGCGCATCATCGCCAAGCTCCGCGGCGTCCACGCCCCCGGCGTCCCCGAGTCGGACACCCCCTTCGTCCTCGTCGCCCGCGACCTCGCCCCGGCGGACACCGCGCTGCTCGACCTCGAGAAGGTCCTGGCACTCGTCACCCGTGACGGCGGCCCGACCTCGCACACCGCGATCCTCGCCCGCGCCAAGGGCATCACCGCCATCGTCGGCGTGACCGGTGCCGACGACCTGACCGACGGTCAGTCCGTCGTCGTGGACGCGATCGCCGGCACGGTCGTCACCGACCCCGACGCCGCACTGGTCGCGGACGTCGAGCGCCGCATCGCCGACCGTCTCGCCGCCGCAGCGGCACCGCTCACCGCCGGTGCCCTCGCCGACGGTCACGTCGTGCCCCTGCTCGCGAACCTCGGCAGCCCCGCCGACGCCGCCGGCGCCGTTGCTCTCGGTGCGGAGGGCGTGGGGCTCTTCCGCACCGAGTTCCTCTTCCTCGACTCGCCGAAGGCCCCCACGGTCGACGAACAGACCGAGTCGTACCGCCAGCTCCTCGCGGCGTTCTCCGGCAAGAAGGTCGTCGTGCGCGCGCTCGACGCCGGCGCGGACAAGCCCCTGCCGTTCCTCACCGACAAGGACGAGGAGAACCCGGCCCTCGGGCGCCGCGGTCTCCGTGCCCTGCGGAACCACCCCGAGGTCCTGCGCGACCAGCTCACCGCGCTCGCCCAGGCTGACGCCGCGACCGAGGCCGACCTGTGGGTCATGGCCCCGATGGTCGCCGACGCCGAGGAGACCGAGTACTTCGTCACCCTGGCCCGTGAACTCGGCATCCGCACCGCGGGTGTCATGGCCGAGGTGCCGTCGCTCGCGCTGATGGCCGAGCAGGTGTTCCAGAACGCCGACTTCGTGTCGATCGGCACGAACGACCTGACCCAGTACACGATGGCCGCCGACCGCATGCTCGGCACCGTCGCGTCGTACCAGGACCCGTGGCACCCCGCCGTCCTGCGCCTCGTCGCGCAGCTCGGTTCCGCGGGCGCCACCGCCGGCAAGGCCGTCGGGATCTGCGGTGAGGCAGCAGCCGACCCGCTGCTCGCCGTCGTCCTGGTCGGTCTCGGCGCCACGACCCTCTCCATGACCCCCGCGGCCCTGGCCGACGTGCGCGCCGAACTCGGTCGCTACACGCTCGAACAGGCCCGCGAGATGGCGACGGCGGCACTCGCCGCGAGCACGGCGGCGGCCGCGAAGTCCGCTGCCGCCTCCGCGGTGCACGCCGCCTGACCCACCACCCCCAGCACCACCCCTCCCAGCACCACGCAGCAGCTCCACCACACAGAAAGTCACCGCACATGACAACGTCGTCCGTTGCAGCGCCCGACGCACCCGCGAAGTCGCGGGGCGGCGCACGCGTCGCCGTTCAGAAGTTCGGCACGTTCCTCTCCGGCATGGTCATGCCCAACATCGCGATCTTCATCGCGTGGGGCATCATCACGGCCTTCTTCATCGAGACCGGGTGGACGCCCGTCGGCGTGCTCGGTGGGTTCGGTGAGACGGCCGGCGTCGCCAACCCCGGCCTCGTCGGTCCGATCCTGACCTACCTGATCCCGCTCGCGATCGCCATCCAGGGCGGCCGGATGATCTACGACACCCGCGGTGCCGTCGTCGGGTCGATCATGACCATGGGTGTGATCATCGGTGCCTCCGGCACCACGATGATCCTCGGCGCGATGATCTGTGGCCCGCTCGGTGCCTACCTGATCAAGCAGATCGACCGGATCTGGGACGGCAAGATCAAGCCCGGCTTCGAGATGCTCGTCAACAACTACGCAGCCGGGATCCTGGGCTTCGTCCTCGCGATGATCGGGTTCTTCTGGCTCGCGCCGCTGTTCAAGCTCATCGCCGAGGGCCTCGGCTCCGCGGTGGACTTCCTCGTGCAGCACTCGCTCCTGCCGCTCGCCAGCGTCATCATCGAGCCGGCGAAGGTCTTCTTCCTGAACAACGCCATCAACCACGGTGTGCTCGACCAGCTGGGTGCGGCGCAGGTCGCCGAGTCGGGCAAGTCGATCCTGTTCCTGCTCGAGGCGAACCCCGGCCCCGGCCTCGGTCTGCTGCTCGCCTTCACCTTCTTCGGTTTCGGCATCGCCCGCTCGACCGCTCCCGGCGCCATCATCATCCAGTTCTTCGGTGGCATCCACGAGATCTACTTCCCGTACGTGCTGCAGAAGCCGATCCTGTTCATCGCCGTCATCCTCGGTGGTGCCACGGGTGTCGCCACGAACGTCGCGTTCCAGTCCGGCCTCGTCGCCCCGGCGTCGCCCGGCTCGATCTTCGCGGTGCTCGGCGCCACGGAGCGCAACAGCTTCCTCGGCGTGATCCTGTCGGTCATCCTGTCCGCCGCGGTGTCGTTCGCAGTCTCGTCCTTCTTCCTCCTCGCCAGCCGCAAGCGCGACCTGGCGAACGGTGGCGGTGACATGAGCGCCGCGATGGCGAAGCTCCAGGCGAACAAGGGCCGCGACGTCAACTCGGCGACCGCCGGCCTGCTCGGAAACAACTCCCCGGCCAACGAGGAAGAGGCCGAGGCCTCCCTCGGCGGCGTCGGCTCGGCGAGCACGGCGACGGCGACGAAGGTCCAGAACCTGGTCTTCGCCTGCGACGCCGGCATGGGCTCGAGTGCGATGGGCGCCAGCGTCCTGCGCAACAAGATCAAGAAGGCGGGCATCGAAGGGGTCACGGTCTCCAACAAGGCGATCGCGAACCTGTCCGGTGACGAGGACCTGATCATCACGCAGGAAGAACTGACGGACCGCGCGAAGCAGAAGAACCCGAACGCGCAGCACGTGTCGGTCGGCAACTTCATGAACGCTCCGCAGTACGACCAGGTCGTCGAGCAGCTGAAGAACCAGTAACGCCACAACCAGTAACGAAGTGCAGTATCGGAGGGGACGGGGCTGACCCGTCCCCTCCATCTCGTCCTCAACACAAGGAGAACCCCCGATGCCCGTCCTGCAGGAGAGCCAGATCCGCATCCACACCGAGGACACCGCGCCGACCAAGTCGGAAGCGATGAAGGAGGCGGCCGAGATCCTCGAGGCTGCGGGCGCGGTCACGGCCGACTACTACCCGGCCATGCTCGAGCGTGAGAAGAGCGTGTCCACCTACATGGGCAACTTCCTCGCCATCCCGCACGGCACCAACGACGCGAAGGACGCCATCAAGTCGTCCGCCCTGTCGTTCATCCGCTACGCCAGCCCGATCGACTGGGACGGCAACCCCGTGCGCTTCGTCGTCGGCATCGCCGGCGTGAACAACGAGCACCTCGACATCCTGTCGAAGATCGCGATCGTGTTCTCCGACGAGGACGAGGTCCAGAAGCTCACCGACGCGGCCGACACCGCTGCGATCCTCTCGATCCTCGGCGAGGTCAACGAGTGAGCACCAGCACCGCCGTCCACTTCGGCGCCGGCAACATCGGCCGTGGCTTCGTCGGGCTCCTGCTCCACGAGGCCGGGTACGAGGTCGTCTTCGCCGACGTCGCCGCCCCGCTCATCGACGCCCTGGCCGCAGCCGACTCGTACACCGTGCACGAGGTCGGGGCCGGCGCCCAGGACCACGAGGTCACGAACTTCCGCGCGATGAACAGCGCACAGGACGAGGACGGCGTGGTCGCCGAGATCGCGAAGGCCGCGATCGTCACGTGCGCCGTCGGCCCGAACGTCCTGAAGTTCATCGCCCCAGTCATCGCCCGTGCGCTCGTCGCCCGCGACGCGGACGCCGCACCGATCGCCGTCATGGCGTGCGAGAACGCACTGAACGCCACGGACCGCCTGCGAGAGTTCATCGTCGCCGCCCTGCCCGAGGACGGCCGCGACGCCGCCCTGGCCAAGGCCGTCTTCGCGAACACCGCCGTCGACCGCATCGTGCCCGCGCAGCCCGAGGGCGGCGGACTCGACGTCACCGTGGAGACCTACTTCGAGTGGGCCATCGACCGCACGCCGTTCGGTGGGAACGAGCCGGAGATCCCCGGCGCGCACTACGTCGACGGCCTCGCGGCGTCGATCGAGCGCAAGCTCTTCACCGTCAACACCGGGCACGCCACCGTCGCGTACCACGGCTTCGTCGCCGGGGCCGACAAGATCTCGGACGCCATCGCGATCCCCGCCGTGCGCTCCGAGCTCGAGTCCGTGCTCGCCGAGACGAGCGACCTGCTCATCCGCCGGCACGAGCTCGACCCCGAGGTGCACCGCGCGTACGTGCAGGCGATCATCGGCCGGTTCGAGAACCCGCACCTGCCCGACACGGTGACCCGCGTCGGCCGTCAGCCGCTCCGCAAGCTGTCGCGCGACGAGCGGTTCGTCTCGCCCGCCGCCGCGCTGGCCGAGGACGGCACCGAGCCGACCGCGCTCCTCGACGCGATGGCCGCGGCGCTCCGCTTCGACGTCGCGGACGACGAGCAGAGCGTCGAACTGCAGGCGCTGTTGGCATCGGACGCGTCCGACGCGGACGTGGCCACGCAGATCACCGGTCTCGCTGCGGAGCACCCGCTGCACGCCGCGTTCACCGAGCGGATCCGGTCCGCGCGCGCTTGAGGACGTCGGCAAGGGCGGCTTGACGACGTCCGCACGGACGGACGGGAGGCCCGTCACCAGCTGGTGACGGGCCTCCCGTCCGTTCCGGGGTCGCGACGCGTACCGTCGCCCGCATGACGAAGCACTGGGTGGCCCCACGGTTCGGCGGCAGCGAAGTCCTGGAGTACGTCGACACCGAGGTGCCGACGCCCGGCCCCGGCGCGGTCACGATCGCCGTCCGCGCCGCCGGTATGAACCCGGCCGACACCAAGCACACCCGCCAGGGCGACCCCGCGGACCTGCCGATCGCCGTCGGCTACGAGGTCGCCGGCGTCCTGTCCGCCGTCGGCCCCGACACCGAGATCGCGTCCGGCGGGGGAGCGGTCGGCGACGAGGTCCTCGCCTTCCGCGTGAGCGGCGGCTGGGCCGAGTCGGTCACGGTGCCCGCGGCCGACGTCTTCGCGAAGGCCGCTTCGCTCGGCTTCCCGGAGGCCGCCAACCTGCTCCTCGCCGGCTCGACCGCCGCCGACATGCTCCGTGTCACCCGCGCCGAGGGGCGCGACACCGTCCTGGTGCACGGCGCCTCGGGCGCGGTCGGCGTCAGCCTGCTCCAGCAGCTGCGGCTGCTCGGCACCCGCGTCATCGGCACCGCGTCGGAGCGTGGTGCGGACGTCGTGCGACGCTTCGGTGGCGAGTGGGTCGCGTACGGCGACGGCCTGGAGGCTCGTGTCCGTGATCTCGCTCCCTCCGGCATCGACGTGGCACTGGACTGCGTCGGCACCGACGAGGCCGTCGACGTCTCGCTCGCGTTGGTCGCGGACCGGTCACGGATCGTGACGATCGCCGCGCAGGCGCGGGCCGCATCGGACGGCATCGCCGCGGTGGGCGGCGCACAGCCGGCCAGCAAGGCGTTCCGGGACTCGGTGCGGCAGCGGCTCATCGACCTGGCCGGTGCCGGACAGCTCGAGGTGCCGGTGGCGCGGACCTTCCCGCTGGCGGAGGCGAAGGTGGCGGCGGAGCTGCTGGAGTCCGGGCACCCCGGGGGCAAGCTCGCGCTCCTGCCCTGACAGCGTCGTCGGGCCAGGTCCTCGGTCGGGTCAGGTGTCGTCCGGGCGGATGACGCTCACCGGGGCGGGGGAGTGCCACACTCTGTGTGGACCGACAGCCGCGCCGGAAGGAACCCACCGATGAGCGACCAGTACCCACCACGGGACCGGTACGGCCAGCAGCAGGGCCCGTACGGACAGCAGCCGTGGGGGCAGCAGCCTCCGGGGCAGTACCGGCAGCCCGGTCCGGGTCGGCCGAGTGGTGGGAGGTCCGAGCCGCCGCTCTGGGCGCCCTGGTACGGCATCCCCTTCCCCCAGGCGTTCCTGCGGTTCTGGAAGAAGTACGTGCGCTTCGACGGTCGGGCCAGCCAGTCGGAGTACTGGTTCTGGGCGCTCTGGTACCTGATCGGTTCGGCTGCCGCCGGCATCATCGGGAGCGGGTTCGACGTGCTGCCGTTCGTCGACGACGGTTCGGACGGACTCGGCAGTCTCTGGAGCCTGGCCTGCGCACTCGGGTTCATCGCGTTGACCGTGCGACGGCTGCACGACGTCAACCTCAGTGGCCTGCTCGCCCTGTTGTTCATCATCCCGCCGATCGGCATCCTGTTCTCGTTGATCATCGGCCTGATGTCGTCGAACCCGCAGGGGCAGCAGTACGACCGTCCGCTGCAGGGGTGACGCGCGGTACCGGTTCTGACCGCCGCTCAGGAGTTCTGGTTGACTCAGACGCGAACATCAGCCAACACTCGAGGGGGACCACGTGAGCGACCAGTACCCGCAGGATCCGAACAACCAGCCGAACGCCCAGTTCGGCGGCGCACCGCAGTACAGCCAGCAGCCGCCGACCGGACCGAACGGTGAACCGCCGCTCTGGGCACCGTGGTACGGGATCTCGTTCGGCAAGGCCGTCGGCCGCTTCTTCAAGAAGTACGCCACGTTCAGCGGTCGTGCCAGCCGGAGCGAGTTCTGGTGGTGGTACCTCGCCAACGCGATCGTCGGCATCGTCCTCGGCATCCTGTACGCCATCGGTTTCGCGACCTCCGAGCGCTCGACCGTGTCGATGTCGTCCTCGACGTCGGCCAGCGTCCAGTCCACCGTCACCGAGCCGTCCGCGCTCTTCGTCATCTCGGGCATCCTGTTCCTGCTCTGGGGACTCGCGATCATCATCCCGACGCTCGCCCTCGGCTGGCGCCGCCTGCACGACGCGAACCTGACGGGCGCGCTGTGGATCATCGCGATCTTCGTCGGCATCGTCGGCATCGTCTTCGGCCTGCTGCCCTCGAACCCGCAGGGCGCGCGCTTCGACCGTCCGCAGGGCGCCCGATGACCGAGAGCACGCAGCAGTGGGCGCCCCCGCAGCAGCCCGGTCAGCAGACCGACGCCGCAGGGACGCCGCCGCGATGGGCACCGTGGTACGGGATCTCGTTCCCGAAGGCAGTTGCGCGCTTCTTCGCGAAGTACGCCACGTTCAGCGGCCGTGCGAGCCGGAGTGAGTTCTGGTGGTGGTTCCTGGCGAACACGATCGTCACCGGGGCACTCGTGGCCATCGGGACGGTCATCCGCCTCACCACGCTCAACAGCCGGACCGTCGACTACTACGGCAACGAGATCACCGTCGTCGACCCGGTCCCGCCGGTCTTCTGGGTCGTGCTCGTCCTGCTGGCGCTCTGGGGTCTCGCGACCCTGGTGCCGTCGCTCGCCCTCGGCTGGCGGCGCCTGCACGACGCGAACCTGTCCGGGGCGCTCTGGATCATCGCGCTGTTCGTCGGCGTCGTCGGCATCGTCTTCGGGTTGCTGCCGTCGAACTCGCAGGGCGCGCGGTACGACCGGCCCGGGGTCGGTCGATGAGCAACGACGGGACGCCGCAGTGGGGTCAGCCGGGTGGCGGTCAGCCTCAGGGGCAGCCGGGCTCCGGTGACCAGCCTGCTCACGGGCAGCCGGGCTCCGTCGGGCAGCCCGGGTACGGGCAGCAGTCGGGTTACGGGCAGCAGTCGGGTTACGGGCAGCAGCCTGGCTACGGGCAGCAGCCTGGCTACGGGCAGCAGCCCGGCTACGGACAGCAGCCCGGCTACGGACAGCAGCCGTACCAGCAGTACGCCCAGCCGTACGTCGGTGGGTACCCGCAACTGGCGGAGCCGATACCGGTCGGCCCGGACGGCGTTCCGCCGCTGTGGGCCCCTTGGTACGGCATCGGGTTCCTCGACGCCTTCCTCCGGTTCTTCAAGAAGTACGCCCGCTTCGACGGCCGTGCCGGTCGCAGTGAGTACTGGTACTGGTTCCTGGCCAACGCCATCGTCACGATCGTGCTCTACGGGGGCTTCATCGCCCTGCTGATCGCCACCAGCCCGACCACAACCGTCGTGGACGACTACGGGTACTCGCGCGACGTGTCGGGGGCGCCTTCACCGTTCGCCTTCGTGCTGCTCGGGCTCTTCGGGCTGTGGTGGCTCGCCACCCTCGTGCCGAACCTGGCACTCGCGTGGCGCCGGCTCCACGACGCGAACCTGCCGGGCCCGCTCTGGCTCGTGTCGCTCATCGCGAGCCCCGCGGCAATCGTGTTCGGCTGCCTGCCGTCGAACCCGGCCGGTGCGCAGTACGACCGCCCCGACCTGCGGTAGCTCCACGAACGAGAACAGCCCGCCCCACGCATCGAGCGCGGGGCGGGCTGTTCGTGTATCGGTGGGGTCAGACGACCCGGAGGCGGACGAGCGCGCCGTCGACCACCAGGTCACGCACGGTGGCCGACGGGTCGGCGATCTGGAAGCGCAGGGCGCCGCCCGGCTGCTCGAACCAGGGCTGGACGAAGCGGACGTTCACCAGGAACGGCCGGTCGACGACGTACCGGTGGGTCTCCGGCGAGGAGGTCACGTGCGGGGGCAGTGACCGGCTGGGCAGCGGGGTGTCGAGCGGGTGCAGCAGGTAGCCGTCCGGGCCCCCGATGCGGTCGACGGGGACACCGGCCGGGATCTGGATGGTCAGCCCCTGCTCGCCGGCCTGTGCGACCTGCTGCGCGAGCTGCGGGTAGGTCGACGCTGCGCGGTCGCGGAGCCCCTCGAGCTCATGACGAGGGATGTCGCGCGGCTCCGGGAACGGACGGTTCAGGAAGCGGCGCAGCATCTCGACCGCGTCGTCCTCGCCCGTGGCCTGCGCGAGACGACGAGCCGTGCCGTAGTCGACCACCTCGAGCGCGTAGCCGGAGGCGTCGGTCTGGACGATGCGGAGCGCCCCCTCGACCGGCGGTTCGTGCAGGGTCTCGCCGGGGAGCTGCACGTACCGGGTCGTGTAGCCGAGCTGGTCGAGGATGGGGCGGGTGTCCGCGAACGTCATGGTCGGGAGCCTATCGGTCGACGTGGTGCTGGGCCTTGGACGGAGCCGGGACTACGCGCGGCCGCGCATGATCGCCTGCTTGACCTCGGAGATCGCCTTCGTCACCTGGATGCCACGGGGGCACGCGTCGGTGCAGTTGAAGGTCGTGCGGCAGCGCCAGACGCCTTCCTTGTCGTTGAGGATGTCGAGACGGACGTTCGCGGCGTCGTCGCGGGAGTCGAAGATGAACCGGTGTGCGTTCACGATCGCGGCGGGGCCGAAGTACTGCCCGTCGGTCCAGAACACCGGGCAGGACGACGTGCACGCGGCGCAGAGGATGCACTTCGTGGTGTCGTCGAAGCGGGCGCGGTCGGCGACGGACTGCACACGCTCCTTGCCGGGCGTCGGGGCTGACGAGGACTGCAGGAACGGCTGCACCTCGCGGTAGCTCTGGAAGAAGGGCTCCATGTCGACGACGAGGTCCTTCTCGAGCGGCAGGCCCTTGATCGCCTCGACGTAGATCGGCTTCGAGACGTCGAGGTCCTTGATCAGGGTCTTGCACGCCAGGCGGTTGCGACCGTTGATTCGCATCGCGTCGGAACCACACACGCCGTGCGCGCACGAGCGGCGGAAGGTCAGGGACCCGTCCTGCTCCCACTTGATCTTGTGCAGGGCGTCGAGGATGCGGTCGGTCGGCAGCATCATGACGTCGAAGTCCTGCCAGCGCGGCTCGTCGTCGACGTCGGGGTCGAAGCGACGGACGATGACCGTGACGGAGAAGGATCCGGGAGGGGCGTCCTGCACGGTGTCGGTGCGGGGTGCTTCGGAGACCAGGGTGTCGGTCATCTCAGTACTTCCTCTCCATCGGCTGGTACCGCGTGATGACGACGGGCTTCCAGTCGAGCGTGATGTGGTCGTCGGCGAGTGACGAGTGCGGGTCGCCCGTCAGGTACGCCATGGTGTGCTGCATGTAGTTCTCGTCGTCGCGCTTCGGGTAGTCGTCGCGCATGTGGCCGCCGCGGCTCTCCTTGCGGTTGCGCGCCGAGTAGACGACGACCTCGGCCAGGTCGAGCAGGAACCCGAGCTCGACGGCCTCGAGCAGGTCGGTGTTGAACCGCTTGCCCTTGTCCTGCACGGAGACCTGCATGAAGCGGTTGCGGAGCGTGTGCAGCGTCTCGGTGACGCGGGCGAGCGACTCGTCCGTGCGGAACACCTGGGCGTTCTTGTCCATCTCCTCCTGCAGTTCCTTGCGGAGGGCGGAGACGCGCTCGGTGCCGGTCGAGGCACGGAGCTGGTCGAGCATGCCGCGGACGCCGGCCGCCGGGTCTTCCGGCAGGGGGAGGAACTCGGCGGTCTGGACCCACTCGGCGGCGTTGTTGCCCGAGCGCTTGCCGAAGACGTTGATGTCGAGCAGCGAGTTGGTGCCGAGTCGGTTGGAGCCGTGCACGGAGACGCAGGCGCACTCGCCGGCGGCGTACAGGCCGGGGACGACGGTGGTGTTGTCGTACAGGACCTCGGCCTTGACGTTCGTCGGGATCCCGCCCATCGCGTAGTGCGCGGTCGGCATGACGGGCACCGGCTCGACGACGGGGTCGACGCCGAGGTACGTGCGGGCGAACTCGGTGATGTCCGGCAGCTTCGTCTCGAGGACCTCGGCCCCCAGGTGCGTGCAGTCGAGCAGCACGTAGTCCTTGTTCGGTCCGGCGCCGCGACCTTCGGCCACTTCCTGCACCATGCAGCGCGCGACGATGTCACGCGGTGCGAGGTCCTTGATGGTGGGGGCGTACCGCTCCATGAAGCGCTCACCCGAGGCGTTCCGGAGGATCGCACCCTCGCCGCGGGCACCCTCGGTCAGCAGGATGCCGAGCCCGGCGAGCCCGGTCGGGTGGAACTGGAAGAACTCCATGTCCTCGAGCGGCAGGCCCTTGCGCCAGACGATGCCGACGCCGTCGCCGGTCAGGGTGTGCGCGTTCGAGGTGGTCTTGTACATCTTGCCGAAGCCGCCGGTCGCGAAGATCATCGCCTTGGCGTGGAAGACGTGCAGCTCACCGGTCGCGAGCTCGAACGCGACGACGCCGGCCGGCTGCTGGCGGGTGACACCATCGTCACCGACGACGTCGACCATGATGAGGTCGAGCGCGTAGAACTCGTTGTAGAACTCGACGCCGAGCTTCACGCAGTTCTGGAACAGCGTCTGCAGGATCATGTGCCCGGTGCGGTCTGCTGCGTAGCAGGCCCGGCGGACCGGGGACTTGCCGTGGTCGCGGGTGTGCCCACCGAAACGACGCTGGTCGATCTTGCCCTCGGGCGTGCGGTTGAACGGCAGGCCCATGTTCTCGAGGTCGATGACGGCGTCGATCGCCTCTTTCGCCAGGATCTCGGCGGCGTCCTGGTCGACCAGGTAGTCGCCGCCCTTGATCGTGTCGAAGGTGTGCCACTCCCACGAGTCCTCTTCGACGTTCGCGAGGGCCGCGGCCATCCCGCCCTGCGCCGCACCGGTGTGCGACCGGGTGGGGTAGAGCTTCGAGATGACGGCCGTCTTCGCCTTCGGGCCGGCTTCGATCGCGGCTCGCATGCCCGCGCCTCCGGCGCCGATGATGACGATGTCGAACTGGTGGTGGTGGACGGTGGTCTCGGTCACAGGGGTCTTTCCGTAGACGGTGGGAACGCGGGCAGCAACGGTGGTGGTGCTACTGCGCCGGGCAGAAGGACGGCAGGTCGGCGGCAGCGGCGCCGGCGGGGCACGGGTCGAAGGTCCAGCAGACGAGGAGCCCGAGGACGATCAGCACGACGCAGGCGGCCAGGATCGCGACGAGGAGCGTCTTCCGGATGCCCGGCTTCGACACGTAGTCGTTGACGATCGTGCGCATGCCGTTCGAGCCGTGGATGAGGGCGAGGACCAGCATGAGCGAGTCCCAGACCTTCCAGAAGGGGTTGGCCCACTTGCCGGCGACGAAGGCGAAGTCGATCTGCTTCACGCCCTCGCCGGCCACCATGTTGACGAAGAGGTGGCCGAAGATCAGCACGACGAGCAGCACGCCCGAGGCGCGCATGTAGATCCAGCCCCACTTCTCCCAGTTGGTGGTGCTGCGGGCGGCTGCGGCCGAGCGGGGAGGTTCGACGATCTGCGTGGTCATCTTCGTGCCCCTCAGTTGAAGTCCGCGACGAGGTTCATGAGCTGGCGGGGCAGGAAGCCCGCGATCGCCACCGCCCACAGGACCATGACGATCCAGAACATGGCCCGCTGGTACTTCGGGCCCTTCGACCAGAAGTCGATCAGGATGATCCGCAGGCCATTGAAGGCGTGGAAAACGATGGCCATGACGAGCGCGATCTCGCCGAGGTTCATGATCGGGGTCTTGTACGTGCCGATGACCGCGTTGTACGCCTCTGGGGAGAGCCGCACGAGCGCCGTGTCGAGGATGTGCACGAGCAGGAAGAAGTAGATCGCGACGCCGGTGATGCGGTGGAGGACCCACGACCACATCCCGATCGAACCGCGGTAGAGCGTGCCCTGTGGCGTCCGAGAAGCCCGCGGGGCTTCGATCGAGACGTCGGGCACCGCGGTCGCCGTACCCCCGCCGGTGTGCTCAGCCATGAGCTCGTCCTTCCATAGGACGGGCTCGCCCGATCGGCGAGCCCTTGCCGTTCGTGTTCGTGTGGAACACGACCCATCCTATGCGCGGGCGCTGACCTTCTCGTCCCGACCTGCCCGGAGGCCCCGTCCGACGGGCGGCGCGCCGATGGTGCGGGCCGTGTCGTGGTGGTCGAGGAGCTGGTCGCCGACGGCCTCCCAGGTGGTGCCCTCGACCCGGAGCCGACCGGCGGAACCCATCCGCTCCGCCAGCGCGCGGTCGTGGTGCAGCCGCAGGACCGCGTGCCGCAGGGCCTGCGGCGCATCGGCGTCGTAGAGCTCGCCGTCGAGCCCCGGGGCGACCAGGTCGAGCGGGCCGCCGGACGCCGGTGCGATCACCGGCAGGCCGGAGGCGTGGGCCTCCTGCAGGGTCTGTCCGAAGGTCTCGGCCGGACCGGTGTGCACGAACAGGTCGAGCGACGCGTACGCGTCGGCGAGTGCGTCGCCGCGCAGGGGGCCGGTGAAGGTGACGTCGAGGTGCCGGAGACGACGTTCGAGCATCGCCCGCGACGGACCCCCTCCGGCCACGACGACCCGGATGCCGGGGACGCCGCCGAGTTCGGCGAGCCGCTCGACCTCCTTCTCCGGGGCCAGGCGTCCGACGTACCCGACGATGGTCTCGCCGTTCGGTGCCAGGCGGCGTCGGAGTGCCCGCACGTGCCCGGTCGACCGGCGCGCGGGGTGGAACAGCTCGGTGTCGACGCCGCGACCCCAGCGGGCGACGCGGGGCACGCCCTCCTCGGCGAGCATCGCGGCCGTCGCGCTCGACGGGGCGAGCGTCAGCGAGGCGCCGGCGTGGATGCGTCCGAGGATCTTCCGCACCAACGGGACGGTCGCGGTCAGGCCGTTGCGGCGGGCGAACCCGGCCACGTCGGTCTGGAAGACGGCGACGGAGGGGATGCCGAGCCTCCCGGCTGCCGTGATCGCGCGCCCACCCAGCAGGAACGGACTGGCGGCGTGGAGCACGTCGGCGCCGGAGGCGGCGAGGATCGTGTCGAGCACCGGGTGGGGGAGTGCCACCGGGAACTGGCGGTAGGCGACGGCGGGGATGCGGTGGACGTCGAAGGAGCGGTAGCGCTCGACGGCGCTGCGCGACCGGAACTGCGCCAGGCCGGGGGTGTCCGGGGCGATCACGACCGCGCGGTGACCCCGTCGTTCCAGGTGGTCGAGGACCGCCAGGACACTGGTGGTCACGCCGTTGAGGGTGGGCAGGAAGCTCTCGGTCACGACGGCGACGGTCCGGGGGGACGTGCCGCGCTCCACGCTGCGTGCGCTCATGGTGCTGCCCATGCTCCGGTCGTGACGTGACCCGGCGGGGCCGACGACGTGAACGGGACGCGCGCGCCGGGTGAACAACGCGACGCCCTCCGGTGCGGACGCCGGACGGAGCCCTGCGGGAGGCCGCATGCGGGAATCGTGCGGAGACCACCCAGGATCCGCCCGGTGGGACCGGTACGGTGAGCGCGTGGCTGACGCTCTCGAAGACTTCTACGCGATCATCCCCGCAGGGGGCATCGGATCGCGCCTGTGGCCGTTGTCGCGCGCGGACGCACCCAAGTTCCTGCACGACCTGACGGGATCGGGCACCTCGCTGCTGCGGCAGACCTGGGACCGCCTGGCGCCGCTCGCCGGCGACCAGCGGATCATGGTCGTCACCGGCCGTGCGCACCGGGTCGCGGTGGAGTCGCAGCTGCCCGGCGTCGAGGACCACAACGTGGTGCTCGAGAGCGAACCGAAGGACTCCACGGCGGCCATCGGCCTGGCCGCGGCGATCCTGGTGCGCCGCGAGCCCGACGTCGTCATCGGCTCGTTCGCCGCCGACCACGTCATCGGTGACGCCCGCGGGTTCCGTCGTTCGGTGCGCGAAGCCGTCGCCGTCGCCCGCGCCGGCTACGTCACCACCATCGGCATCACCCCGACGGAACCCGCGATCGGCTTCGGCTACATCAACGCCGACACCGCCGCGCTCGACATCGAGGGTGCCCCGACCGCACACGCGGTGAAGTCCTTCGTCGAGAAGCCGGACCTCGACACCGCCCGCTCGTACGTCGAGCAGGGCAACTACCTCTGGAACGCCGGCATGTTCATCGCGCGCGCCGACGTGCTGCTCGCCGAGATCGGCCGGACGAAGCCCGAGCTGCTGGCGGGCATCAACGAACTCGCCGACGCCTGGGACACCTCGGCGCGCGGCGCCGTCGTCGACGCCGTCTGGCCGATGCTCGAGAAGATCGCGATCGACTACACGGTCGCCGAGCCCGCCGCCGCCGCCGGACGCATGGCGGTCGTCCCCGGTGACTTCGACTGGGACGACGTGGGCGACTTCGCCTCGCTCGCCAAGCTGCAGTCCGGCGGCCGGCCGAACAACCTCGCCGTGCTCGGGGACGGTGCCCGCATCCTGGCGGACTCGTCGAGCGGCATCGTGATCTCGCACAGCCAGCGGCTTATCTCGCTCATCGGCGTCGAGGACATCGTCGTCGTGGACACCCCGGACGCGCTGCTCGTCACCACGAGCGCGAACGCACAGCGGGTCAAGGGCGTCGTGGATGCCCTGAAGATCAGCGGCCGCGACGACGTCCTGTAGCGCTCCATCGACAAACCCCTCGAACTGGGGGTGAATGAATGGCCCCGCGTTACGGGCGCGTTTCGGCGGGGTCGCGATCCCGTAACCGATCCGCAGGACCCCCGCAACGGGTCCTGTACCGACCCGACGGTCGTGTACTGTCGCCACGATCGCCCGGAACGCACGTGGTCCGGGCACGCTCCCCGGAGGAACCAACCCGTGACATCTCGTACCCGACAGGTCGTCCTCAGCGGCCTCGCGCTCGCCGGCACCGTCGCCGTCCTGGCCGGCTGCGCCTCGGCGCCGTCCACCACCGACTCGGCGAAGAAGACCGACTTCCGCCCCTGCATGGTCTCCGACGCCGGTGGGTTCGACGACAAGTCGTTCAACCAGCTCGGCTACGAGGGCATGAAGGACGCAGCCAAGGACCTCGGTGCCACCTACAAGGAGGCCGAGTCGAAGGACGCCACCGTCTACGACTCGAACATCGAGCAGCTCATCGGCCAGAACTGCAACCTCGTCGTGACCGTCGGCTTCAACCTGGCCGACGCCACGAAGAAGCAGGCCGCGGCGAACCCCGACACCGACTTCGCGATCATCGACGACAACTCGATCGACGCGAAGAACGTCAAGCCGATCACGTTCGACACCTCGCAGGCGGCGTTCCTCGCCGGCTACGCGGCGGCGTCCTACTCGAAGACCGGCGTCGTCGGCACCTTCGGTGGCATGCAGATCCCGACCGTCACCATCTTCATGGACGGCTTCGCGGACGGCGTGAAGTACTACAACGAGCAGAAGGACAAGGACGTCAAGGTCGTCGGCTGGAACGTCGACACCGGCAAGGGCTCCTTCACCGGTGGCTTCGAGGCCGGCACGCAGGCCAAGTCGGTCGCGCAGACGCTCCTCGACCAGGACGCCGACGTGATCCTGCCCGTCGGTGGCCCGATCTACCAGTCCGCTGCCGAGGCCATCAAGGACGCCGACAACGGCTCCGTCCTGATCGGTGCGGACAGCGACCTCTACGAGGCCGACCCCCGCTACAAGGACATCGCCTTCACCTCGGTCGAGAAGGGCATGCGCCCGGCCGTGAAGGACGTCGTCGAGCAGGCGGCTGACGACAAGTTCTCGAAGGACCCGTACGTGGGCACCCTCGAGAACGACGGCGTCGGCATCGCGCCGTTCCACGACTTCGAGTCCAAGGTCGACAAGGGCCTGCAGGGCGAGCTCGACGACGTGAAGGCCGGCATCATCGACGGCTCGATCAAGGTCAAGACCCAGTCCTGACCCGATGAACGCGGGCGGGGGAGCATCCCTCGCCCGCGTTCTCGTGCGCCCGGGTGGCGCACACCCCATCGTGCGCCCGGCGCGCACACCACATCGTGCGCCCGGCGGCGCACACCACATCGTGCATCCGCGGGCTGCACGCGACACCGTGCGCCCGCGTGGCGCGCGCGAGACAGAAATAGACTCCCGAACATGAAGCTCGAACTCCGCGGCATCACCAAGCGGTTCGGCGCCCTGGTCGCCAACGACCACATCTCGCTCACCGTCGAGCCGGGTGAGGTCCACTGCCTCCTGGGTGAGAACGGCGCCGGCAAGTCCACCCTGATGAACGTCCTGTACGGCCTGTACGACGCCGACGAGGGCGAGATCCTGCTCGACGACGTGGTGCAGGACTTCGACGGCCCCGGTGACGCCATGCGCGCCGGCATCGGCATGGTGCACCAGCACTTCATGCTCGTGCCCGTGTTCACCGTCGCCGAGAACGTCATGCTGGGGCAGGAGCAGACCACCTTCGGCGGGCGGCTCGACCTGGCCGGTGCCCGCAAGCGCGTGCAGGAGATCTCCGACCGCTTCGGGTTCGACGTCGACCCCGACGCCAAGGTCGAGGACCTGCCCGTCGGTGTGCAGCAGCGCGTCGAGATCATCAAGGCGCTGTCCCGCGACGCCTCCGTGCTGGTGTTCGACGAGCCGACGGCCGTCCTCACCCCGCAGGAGACCGACGAGCTGATGGGCATCATGCGCCAGCTCCGCGAAGCCGGCACCGCGATCGTCTTCATCACCCACAAGCTCCGCGAGGTGCGCGAGGTCGCCGACCGTATCACGGTGATCCGCCTCGGCAAGGTCGTCGGCGAGGCATCGCCGACCGCCACGAACAACGAGTTGGCCGCGCTGATGGTCGGCCGTGCCGTCTCGCTCGTGGTCGACAAGGCTCCCGCGACCGGTGGCGCGGACGCCCTGGTCGTCGAGAACCTGACCGTGACCGACCCGTCCGGCATCGTGCTCGTCGACGACGTCTCCTTCACGGTGCGCCGCGGCGAGGTCCTGGCGATCGCCGGGGTGCAGGGCAACGGGCAGACCGAGCTCACCGAGGCGATCATCGGCCTCGAGCCCGCCCACGCCGGCCGCATCACCCTCGACGGCAAGGAACTCACCGGGCGGAGCGTCAAGCAGGTGCTCGACGCCGGCGTCGGCTTCGTCCCCGAGGACCGCAAGGAGGACGGCCTGGTCGGCGAGTTCACGATCGCCGAGAACCTGATGCTCGACCGGGCCGACCACGCCGAGTTCGTCCGCGCCGGCACGATCCGCTCGGCCGAGCGCGACGCCTTCGCCGACGAGAAGATCGCCGAGTTCGACATCCGGACGCCGGGTCGCACCACCGCGGCCGGTCGGCTCTCCGGTGGCAACCAGCAGAAGATCGTCCTGGCGCGCGAACTGAGCCGTGAGCTGCGGCTGTTCGTCGCCGCGCAGCCCACCCGTGGCATCGACGTCGGCTCGATCGAGTTCGTCCACAAGCGCATCGTCGCCACCCGCGACACCGGTGTCCCGGTCATCGTTGTCTCCACCGAGCTCGACGAGGTCGTGGCCCTGGCCGACCGGATCGCCGTGATGTACCGCGGCGGCATCGTCGGCATCGTCCCCGCGACCACCCCCCGCGACGTCCTCGGCCTCATGATGGCCGGGGAGATCCCCGAAGGAACGGAGCTGGCCGCGTGACCGCGCAGGAACCAGACAACACGCAGCAGCCGACCCCGGCAGCGCACGGCACCGCGGACGCCCCGCTCACCGACGACCGTCTGCAGGAGGTCGAGTCGACCCCGCACCTGATGACGGACTCGGCGGAGGACACCGAGCGCCGCAACGGCGCCGGTGGTGACCGCTGGCAGGCCGCCCTGCAGGGGATCCTGAACGGCTCCGTGCTCGTCACGGTCCTCGCCGTCGTCCTCGCGCTGGTCGCGTGCGGCATCCTCATCGCGGTGACGGACGAGAACGTCCGTGCCACGGCCGGCTACTTCTTCGCCCGCCCCACCGACATGCTCCAGGCGATCGGCACCGCGGTCGGCGGCGCCTACGCCTCGCTGTTCCAGGGCTCGGTGTTCAACTTCGGCGCGGACTCGTTCCAGCAGGCGATCGGGCCGCTCACGCGCTCCGTCGACTACTCGGTGCCGCTCATCGCCGCCGGACTCGGGATCGCGCTGTCGTTCCGCGCCGGGCTGTTCAACATCGGCGGCCAGGGCCAGATCCTGATGGGCGCCGCTGCCGCCGGCTGGGTCGGGTTCTCGTTCGACGGCCCCGCCGCGATCCACATCCCGCTCACGATCCTCGCCGGCATCGTCGGCGGCGCGGTCTGGGGCGGCATCGTCGGGGTGCTCAAGGCCCGGACGGGTGCGAACGAGGTGGTCGTCACGATCATGCTCAACTACGTCGCGCTCTACCTGGTCAGCTACCTGCTCCGCACCCCGGGCCTGCTGCAGGCCCCGGGCAGCAGCAACCCGATCTCGCCCGCCACGAAGGACAGCGCGCTCCTGCCGCAGCTCTTCGGTGTGCGGTACGGCGTGGACCTCGGGTTCATCGTCGCGATCATCGCGGTCGTCGTCGTCTGGTGGCTCGTCAACAAGTCGTCGCTCGGCTTCCGGTTCCGCACCATCGGTGAGAACCCCCGTGCCGCCCGTGTGGCCGGCATGAGCGTCCCGGCGCTGACCATCTGGGTCATGGTCATCTCCGGTGCCCTGGTCGGCATCGCCGGCGCCTACCAGGTGCAGGGCGCCGTCACCACGGGCTTCACCTCGGGCATCGACGCCGGCATCGGCTTCGACGCCATCACCGTGGCACTGCTCGGCCGTTCGAAGCCGTGGGGCGTGTTCTGGGCGGCGATCCTGTTCGGCGTCCTGAAGAACGGTGGCTACGCCATGCAGGCCGCCAACGGCATCCCGATCGACATCGTCGGCGTCATCCAGGCCCTCATCGTCCTCTTCATCGCGGCGCCGCCGCTCGTCCGCGCGATCTTCCGGATCCCGCAGCCGGGTGCACGCAAGCGCACGAAGACGAGCAAGAACAGCAAGAAGGCGGTCGCCGCATGAGCACCATCAGCCCCACCGCGGCCCCCGCGTCGCCGCTCGCGGACCGTCCGGTCGAGACCACCAGGAGCTGGAAGCTCCCGATCGGGTACGGCGTGTTCACGCTCATCGCGATCGTGCTGTTCGGCCTGCTGCCGCGCTCCGGCACCACCACGTTCCGCCTCGCGAACGCCGGTGACTTCTTCGCGCTGCCGAACGTCCCGCTGCCCGCGCTCGGGACGGGCATCGTCGTCATCGCCCTGCTCGCGATCCTGACCGTGTACGCGTTCATCGAGACGCGAGCACTCCGCCGGGTCCCGCTGTGGGTCACGTCGGTGTTCGCGGTCGTCTTCGTCATCGGGTTCCTGACCTGGGCCGCGGCCGGTTCGTCCCTGCCGATCCCCGGCCTGCTGCTCGGCGCGCTGAGCCTGAGCGTCCCGCTCGTGTTCGGTGCCCTCGGCGGCGTCATCTCGGAGCGGGTCGGCGTGGTGAACATCGCGATCGAGGGTCAGTTCCTCGCCGGTGCGTTCACCTCGGCGCTCATCGCCTCGCTCACCGGGTCGCCCTGGGTCGGCCTCGTCGGTGCCCTCGTCGCGGGTGTGCTCGTGTCGTTCGTCCTCGCGGCGTTCAGCATCAAGTACCTGGTCGACCAGGTCATCGTCGGTGTCGTCATCAACGCCTTCATCTCGGGCCTGACCGGCTTCCTGTACTCGCAGGTGCTGTCCCCGAACCAGCAGACGCTCAACATCGGCATCCGGTTCCCGAAGTTCGAGGTCCCGGTGCTCCACCAGATCCCGATCATCGGACCGATCTTCTTCGAGCAGTCGGTCGTCGTCTACCTGGCCTACGTCGCCGTCGCGGTCGTCACCTTCGGCCTGTTCAAGACCCGTTGGGGTCTGCGACTCCGCGCCGTCGGCGAGCACCCGCAGGCCGCCGACACGGTGGGCATCAACGTCACGAGCACCCGGTTCTGGAACGTCTCCCTCGCCGGTGCGATCGCGGGCCTCGGCGGTGCGTACTTCACGCTCGACGCCACCGGCGGGTTCACGAAGGACATGACCGCGGGCGCGGGCTACATCGCCCTGGCCGCCGTCATCTTCGGCCGCTGGGACCCGATCAAGGCCACGCTCGCCGCCCTGCTGTTCGGCTTCGCGTCGAACCTGCAGAACACGCTCAGCGCGGTCGGCTCGCCCGTGCCGAGCGAGTTCCTGCTGATGCTGCCGTACGTGGTGACGATCTTCGCCGTGGCCGGCCTGGTCGGGCAGTCGCGCGGCCCCGCCGCGTCCGGCAAGCCCTACATCAAGAGCTGACGGCCTGGAGGCACGACACATGACCGACACGCAGCAACCAGGTGACCAGGCGGTCACCGCCACCGACCCGGCGGACGCCGCCACGGGCCTCCCGGTCGACGACGTGGACTGGGGCGCCCTGCGGGACGCCGCCACGGCCGCGATGCGGCGCGCCTACGCGCCGTACTCGTCGTTCCCGGTGGGCGCCGCGGCGCTCACCGACGACGGCCGGATCGTCTCCGGCTGCAACATCGAGAACGCGAGCTACGGGGTGACGCTCTGCGCGGAGTGCTCCCTCGTGTCGCAGCTGCACATGACCGGCGGCGGCAAGCTCGTCGCGTTCACGTGCGTCGACGGCGACGGGGCGACCCTGATGCCGTGCGGCCGCTGCCGCCAGCTGCTGTTCGAGCACTCGACCGAGGGCATGCTCCTCGAGACGCTCTCCGGCATCCGCACCATCGACGAGGTCCTGCCGGACGCCTTCGGGCCGCGGACCCTCGCCACCTACCAGCAGGAGCACTGATCCACATGGCCGTCGAGCCGTTCGACACCGTCGACCTCATCCGCACGAAGCGCTCCGGCAGGGCCCTGAGCACCGCCGAGGTGGACTGGCTCGTCGACGCCTACACCCGCGGCTACGTCGAGGACCCGCAGATGGCCGCGATGGCGATGGCGATCTTCCTGAACGGGATGGAGCGGCGTGAGATCAAGGACCTCACGCTCGCGATGATCGCGTCGGGGGAGCGGATGTCGTTCTCGTCGCTCGGCAAGACGACGGTCGACAAGCACTCCACCGGTGGCGTCGGCGACAAGATCACGCTGCCGCTCGCACCCCTGGTGGCGTCGTTCGGCGTCGCCGTGCCGCAGCTGTCCGGTCGCGGACTCGGGCACACCGGCGGCACGCTCGACAAGCTCGAGTCGATCCCCGGGTGGCAGGCGTCCATCTCGAACGACCGCATGATGCAGGTGCTGCAGGACGTCGGCGCGGTCATCTGCGCTGCCGGGTCCGGCCTGGCACCAGCGGACAAGAAGCTCTACGCGCTCCGCGACATCACCGGCACGGTCGAGTGCATCCCGCTCATCGCGTCGAGCATCATGTCGAAGAAGATCGCCGAGGGCACCGGGGCGCTCGTGCTCGACGTCAAGTTCGGGTCCGGCGCGTTCATGCCGACCTACGAGGCGTCCCGGGAGCTCGCGCAGACCATGGTCGACCTCGGCAACGACGCCGGGGTCGCGACCTCGGCGCTGCTGACCGACATGGAGGTCCCGCTGGGGCTGACGATCGGCAACGCGCTCGAGGTGCGGGAGTCGGTCGAGGTGCTCGCCGGCGGCGGCCCCGCCGACGTCGTCGAGCTGACGGTTGCGCTCGCGACCGAGATGCTCACCCTGGCGGGACTGCCCGACGCCGACCCGGCCGCGGCGCTCGCGGACGGCCGCGCCATGGACACCTGGCGTCGGATGATCGAGGCGCAGGGCGGGGACCCGTCCGCCGCGTTGCCCGTGGCCCGCGAACAGCACGTCGTCACCGCTCCGACGTCGGGGGTCCTCACGCAGCAGGACGCGCTGCCGTTCGGCGTCTCGGCCTGGCGGCTCGGGGCCGGTCGTGCCCGCGCGCAGGACCCGGTGCAGGCCGGTGCGGGCATCGAGCTCCACGTCAAGCCGGGGGACACCGTGACCGAGGGCCAGCCGCTCTGGACGCTGCACTCCGACGACGCGTCGCGGATCCCGCGTGCGCTGGAGTCGCTCGAGGGCGCGTGGACCATCGGCCCGGAGGGCTCCGCTGCCGCGGCACGCGGGCCGATCGTGCGCGAGCGCATCGGGTCCTGAACCGGGCCACCCGACCGACCGGAGGCTCCCTGCACACCTGTGGGGAGCCTCCAGTGTCTTCCGTCGTGGGTTGTGCACAGGTGCCTGCGCGGCGGCGGTGACCACCGATAGCCTGGGGGCATGAGCGCCGACGCCCCGACCTACCGCCTGCCCGACGCCGGGGCGGTCATCAACGACCTGCCGAAGGTCTCGCTGCACGACCACCTCGACGGCGGCCTGCGTCCCGCGACCATCATCGAGCTCGCAGCGTCGGCGGGTGTGTCGCTCCCCACCACCGACCCGGCCGAGCTCGGGCAGTGGTTCGCCGACCAGTCGAACTCCGGCTCCCTGGTCGAGTACCTGAAGACGTTCGACGTCACCACGTCGGTGATGCAGACCGCACCGCAGCTCACCCGGATCGCCCGCGAGTTCGTCGAGGACCTGGTCGCCGACGGCGTCGTCTACGGCGAGGTCCGCTGGGCGCCGGAGCAGCACCTGCAGGGCGGGCTGACCCTCGACCAGACGGTCGAGGCAGTGCAGGCCGGCATCGAGGAAGCCGTCGACGCCGCCGGTGGGCGCATCCGCGTCGGCCAGCTCGTCACCGCGATGCGGCACGCCGACCGGTCGCTCGAGATCGCCGAGCTCGCCGTCCGCCACCGCGACGCCGGGGTCGTCGGCTTCGACATCGCCGGTGCCGAAGCCGGGTTCCCCGCCTCGAACCACCGCGCCGCCTTCGACTACCTGGCGTCCGAACTGTTCCCCGTCACCGTGCACGCGGGCGAGGCCGACGGGCTCGCGTCCATCCGCTCCGCCCTGGTCGACGGCCGGGCGCTCCGCCTCGGGCACGGCGTCCGCATCTTCGAGGACGTCGCCCTGTCCGACGCCGGGGACGGCTCGACGCTGGCCTCCCTGGGCGAGGTCGCCTCGTGGGTCCGTGACCGCGAGATCCCGCTCGAGGTCTCGCCGTCGTCCAACCTGCAGACCGGGGCGATCGCCGCGTGGGGCGACGACCTCGCCGACCACCCGTTCGACGTGCTCTACCAGCTCGGCTTCCGGGTCACGGTGAACACCGACAACCGCCTGATGAGCGGGACCTCGCTGTCGAAGGAGCTCGCACTGCTCGCCGGCACGTTCGGGTACGACCTCGACGACCTGGCCGCGTTCCAGATCAACGCCGCGCTCGGGTCGTTCCTGCCGCTCGAGGACCGCGAGGAGATCATCGCCACCATCACGGCCGGGTACCAGGAGGCCTGACGCATGGGACTGCCACCGCTGCCGGACACCGCCGTCCTCCTCGGTGCGGACGCGCCCGCGTGGCGTGACGCGATGCGCCTGGTCGGCGGTGCGCTCGTCGCCTCGGGCTCCACCACCGACGAGTACACCGACGCCATGATCGGCATGGTCGAGGAGCACGGGCCGTACATCGTCATCTCGCCGGGGCTCGCGTTCGCGCACGCCCGGCCGGGTGGCGCCGTCGTGCGGGACGGACTCGCGATCGTGACGCTCGCGACGCCGGTGGCGTTCGGCCACCCGCACAACGACCCCGTCCGTGTGGTGCTCGGGCTCGCGGTGGCCGAGGTCGGCACCCACCTGGAGTCGATCGGCGAGATCGCGAACCTGTTCAACGACGCCACCGTCACCGGACGGATCGCGGCGGCGACCACGGCGGACGAGGTCCGCGCGATCATGGGGGTCTCCGCGTGAAGATCGTGACGATCTGCGGCGCCGGCATCGGCTCGAGCGGCATCCTCAAGGTGAACGCCGAGAAGGCGCTCGACGCCCTCGGGCTGTCGGCGTCGGTCGTCGCAGCGGACGTCGCGTCCGTGCGGGACGTCTCCGACGACGCCAACGTGATCCTGACGAGTCAGGAGTTCGTCGAGGCGATCGGTGACACCTACGCCGAGGTCATCGTCATCGCGAACCACTTCGATCAGGGTGAGATCACGGCGGCTGTGGACCGGGCGCTCGGCGAGCACTGAGGCGGGTGCGGTGGCGGCCGCTGCGGCGGCTGCTGCGGCGGGCGTCCGCCCTTTAGAGTTGGGGCATGAGCACCGAGAACCCGCTGAACGACCCCGCTGCCGACCCGTTCGAGGTCGCGCGGGCCGCCGCCGCCGCCATCGCCGAACAGTCCGGCATCGAGCGGCACGACATCGCCCTGACCCTCGGGTCGGGCTGGGGCAAGGCCGCCGACATCATCGGTGAGACCGTGTCCGAGATCCCGGCCGAGCAGGTCCCCGGGTTCAGCGCCTCGGCCGTCCCCGGCCACTCCGGCACGATCCGGTCGATCCGCCTCGCCGACGGCCGCCACGCGCTCGTCATCGGTGCCCGCACCCACTACTACGAGGGCCACGGGGTCCGTCGGGTCGTGCACAGCGTCCGCACCGCGGCGGCGACCGGTGCTTCGATCATGGTGCTGACCAACGGCGCCGGCGGCATCAAGGAGCACTGGACCCCGGGCACCCCGGTGCTCATCAGCGACCACATCAACCTGACCGCGGACAGCCCGCTCGAGGGCGCGACGTTCATCGACCTCACCGACCTGTACTCGGCGCGGCTGCGCGAGCTGGCCCGGACGGTCGACCCGTCGCTCGACGAGGGCGTGTACACGCAGTTCCGCGGCCCGCACTACGAGACCCCGGCCGAGGTCCAGATGGCGAAGACCATCGGCGGGCACATCGTCGGCATGTCCACCGCGCTCGAGGCCATCGCGGCCCGTCAGGCCGGCATGGAGGTCCTCGGGTTCTCGCTCATCACGAACCTCGCCGCGGGCATCCAGAAGACCCCCCTGTCGCACACCGAGGTGCTCGAGGCCGGCAAGCAGGCCGAGCCGGTGATCGCCGACCTGCTCGCACGCGTGGTCGCCGCACTCGGGCAGCCGGCCTCGTGAAGCTCGACCTCGACCAGGTGCTCGGCACCGCGCGGGCGTGGCTGGCGCAGGACCCCGACCCGGAGACCCGCGACGAGCTGGCCGCGGCGATCGACGCGGCCGCCGACGGTGACGGTCCCGCTGTCCGGGCGCTCGCCGAGCGGTTCGACGGCCGGCTGCAGTTCGGCACCGCCGGACTCCGCGCGGAGCTCGGCTGGGGCCCGCTGCGCATGAACCGGGTCGTCGTGACCCAGGCCGCTGCGGGGCTCGCACGGTTCCTCATCGGCACCGGGCGCTCGCGCAGCGTCGTGATCGGGTACGACGGCCGGGTGAACTCGGACGTCTTCGCACGTGACTCGGCCGAGGTCATGCGCGGCCTCGGGCTCGAGGTCACCCTGCTGCCCTCGGCCCTGCCGACGCCGGTGCTCGCATTCGCCGTCCGGCACCTCGACGTCGGCGCGGGCGTCATGGTCACCGCGAGCCACAACCCGCCGCGGGACAACGGGTACAAGGTCTACCTCGGTCAGCACGACGGCGGCTCGCAGATCGTGCCGCCCGTCGACGGCGAGATCGCGGACGCGATCGACGCCGTCGCCGCAGGGTCCGTCACGGACCTGCCGCGCGGCACGGACTACACCGTTGCGACGTCGGCCCTCGTCGACGCCTACGTGGCTGCCACGGCCGCGATCGTGCCCGCTCCGGCACTCGGGGTCGAGGAGCAGCCGAAGGTCGTCTACACGGCCATGCACGGCGTCGGGTGGGAGACCGCTCGCGCGGTGTTCGCCGCCGCCGGATTCGCGTCACCGACGGTGGTGCCGGAGCAGATCGATCCGGACGGTGCATTCCCGACGGTCTCGTTCCCGAACCCCGAAGAGCCCGGCGCGATGGACCTGGCGATCGCCCGTGGTCTCGCCGTCGGCGCCGACCTGGTGATCGCGAACGACCCCGACGCCGACCGGCTCGCACTCGCGATCCCGACGGCCTCGGACGCCGGTGCGCCGTCGTACCGTCGGCTGTCAGGCAACGAGGTCGGCTGGCTGCTCGGGTGGCGTGCCGCTGCACGGGCGTCCGAGTCGGGCGCGACCGGCACGCTCGCCGCGTCGATCGTCTCGTCGCCGGCGTTGGCCCGGGTGGCTGCGCGCCACGGGCTGGAGTACCGCGACACCCTGACCGGCTTCAAGTGGGTCTCGCGGGTGCCCGAGCTGCTGTTCGGCTACGAAGAGGCCCTGGGCTACCTGGTCGACCCGTCGGTCGTCCGCGATAAGGACGGCATCTCGGCTGCGCTCGAACTGCTGTCCCTCGCCGACGAGCTCGCCGCATCGGGCTCGACCATCGCCGACCACCTCGAGGCCTTCGCCGCCGAGTTCGGTGCGTTCGCGTCAGGCCAGGTGGCGACCCGCGTCGACGACCTGTCGCGCATCGGCGAGATCATGGCGTCGCTCCGGTCCACGCCGCCGTCGACGCTCGGCGGGCTCGACGTGCACACGGTGACGGACTACGCCGACGGGGTGGCGGGCTTTCCGCCCTCGGACATCCTGCGCTACGACCTGTCCGGCGACGCCCGGGTGATCGTCCGCCCGAGCGGGACCGAGCCCAAGGTGAAGGTCTACATCGACACCGTCGCGGATACCCCCGCCGAGGCCCAGCGCCTGGTCGACGCCCTCGCCGACTCGGTGCGCCCCTTGGTGTCGTAGGGCGCGGTCCGCAAAACACCGGTGTTCGCGCTCTGAACACCCGCACAACGCGGTGCAGAGCGCGAACACCGGTGTTTTGCTGTTCCTCCACAGGGGGTAGGGGAGCGAGGGCTCCTCACAAGGAGCGTGTTGCCGTCGTGTGGGCCGCGCGGGAGCCGTGACCGTTGGGCCATGGCTCACATCACGGTGTTCGGCGCGGCTCCGGGCGATCCCGATCCGAGAGCGCACCGACGGCTGGCGGATGCTGCTCGCCGCGGGACCCTCATCCGCCTGACGGCGGGTCGGTACGTCGAACGTGGCGCGTTCGAAGCAGCGAGCGCAGCGGAGCGCCATCGAGCACGGGTCGAAGCGGTCGCGCCGAACATCCACACTGCCCTCGTGATCTCCCACGAGTCGGCTGTGGCGATGCTCGGACTCCCGTGGCTCGGGGAGTTCCCCGAGCACGTCGTCGCCACCGATCCGCGTCGAGCCACCGGGCAACGTCGCGCACACCTGCAGAAGGTCGGAGGGGCGGGTCGCACCATCGCCTGTGCGAGCGTCGGCGGCCTGCCCGTCACGACCCTCGTGGTCACCGGGGTCGACGTCGCGCTCCGAGCATCGTTCCGCACGGCGGTGGTCGTGTTGGACGCGGTGCTGGCCCGAGGAGTGTCGCAGGACGCGCTGCTCGCCGAACTGCGCAGCCGGGAGCCGCGTCCGCGCGCGTCCACCCGCGCGCGACGGGCGATCGAGTTCGCGGACGCGGCTGCCGACTCGCCGGGTGAGTCATTGGCGCGGCTGTGCTGGGCAGAAGCGGGGTTCCCGGCGCCGGTGCTGCAGCAGGAGTTCCGTGATGCGGCAGGCCTGATCGGCCGGGTGGACTTCTGGTTCGAGGACGCCGGCGTCGTGGTGGAGTTCGACGGGCTGGTCAAGTACCGCGACCGGACGACGCGCGCTGGTCGCTCGCCCGAGCGCGTCGTCATCGACGAGAAGCTCCGGGAGGACCGGCTCCGTGCCCACCGCCACGTCCGGAGGGTCGTCCGCGTGACGTGGCCGGACGTGCAGCCGGGCGGCAACGGCCCCGTGGCACTCGAGGCGGCCGGAGTGCGCCGTGTTCGATGAAGCAAAACACCGGTGTTCACGAGTCGAACCGCGGGTTGCGCGTGTTCAACCGGCGAACACCGGTGTTTTGCGAGACGGAACCCCCGCGCTACGCGAGCTCGAGCAGCACGTGACCGGACGAGACCGTCTGGCCGACCGGGGCGTTCAGCCCGGTGACGACGCCGTCCTTGTGTGCTTGCACGGGCTGCTCCATCTTCATGGCCTCGAGCACGACGAGCAGGTCGCCCTTCACCACGGAGTCGCCCTCGGCGACCGCGAGCTTCACCACGGTGGCCTGCATCGGCGACGCGACGGACGACCCGGACTTCGCCAGGCCCCCGCGGATGGCCGACGAGCGGCGCTTCGGGGGAGCGGTGGGGCCGGCCGGACGACGACCGGCGACGCCGCCGGCAGCACCGCCACCGACGATCGACGGCATGGTGACCTCGATGCGCTTGCCCTGCACCTCGACCACGACGCTGTCGCGCGCAGCCGGCGCCGGCAGTTCCTCGGGGGAACCGCTCCACGCCGGGATGTCGTTCACGAAGTCGGTCTCGATCCACTGCGTGTAGATGCTGAACGGCTCGTCGTCGGCCGTCGCGAACGCCGGGTCGGACACCACGGCACGGTGGAAGGGGAGCACGGTCGGCAGGCCCGTGACCTCGAACTCGGCGAGTGCACGACGCGAACGCTCCAGCGCCTCGGCACGGGTGGCGCCGGTGACGATCAGCTTCGCGAGCATCGAGTCGAACGAGCCGGACACGACGTCGCCGGAGACGACACCCGAGTCGACACGGACGCCGGGGCCGGACGGTGCGTTGAAGGCGTGCACGGGGCCGGGCGCGGGGAAGAAGTTGCGACCCGGGTCCTCGCCGTTGATGCGGAACTCGAACGAGTGTCCCCGCGGCGTGGGGTCCGAGTAGTCGAGCACGCCACCCTCGGCGATGCGGAACTGCTCGCGCACCAGGTCGATGCCGGTGACCTCCTCGGAGACGCAGTGCTCGACCTGCAGGCGGGTGTTCACCTCGAGGAACGACACCGTGCCGTCGGCGCCGATGAGGAACTCGCAAGTGCCGGCACCGACGTAGCCGACCTCGCGCAGGATCGCCTTCGACGACTCGTACAGTGCGGTCTGCTGCTCGGACGTCAGGTAGGGCGCCGGGGCTTCCTCGACGAGCTTCTGGTGGCGTCGCTGCAGCGAGCAGTCGCGGGTGGAGACCACGACGACGTTGCCGTGCTCGTCCGCCAGGCACTGGGTCTCGACGTGGCGCGGCTTGTCCAGGTACTTCTCGACGAAGCACTCGCCCCGACCGAACGCGGCGATCGCCTCACGCGTGGCGGACTCGAAGAGCTCCTCGACCGAGGCGCGGTCGCGGACGACCTTCAGACCACGACCGCCGCCACCGAACGCCGCCTTGATCGCGACGGGCAGACCGACCTGGTCGACGAAGTCGAAGACCTCGGAGACGTCCTGCACGGGCTCGATGGTGCCGGGGGCGAGCGGTGCGCCGACCTTCTCGGCGACGTGGCGCGCGGAGACCTTGTCGCCGAGGCGCTCGATCGACTCCGGCGACGGGCCGATCCAGACGAGCCCGGCGTCGATGACGGCGCGGGCGAAGTCGGCGTTCTCGGCGAGGAACCCGTAGCCCGGGTGCACGGCGTCCGCACCGGAGCGGCGGGCGACCGAGATGATCTTGTCGATGACGAGGTACGTGTCGGCGCTCGTGGTGCCGTTCAGCGCGTAGGCCTCGTCGGCGAGGCGGGCGTGCAGGGCATCGCGGTCCTGGTCGGCGTAGACCGCGACCGATGCCTTGCCCGCGTCGCGGGCCGCGCGGATGATGCGGACGGCGATCTCGCCGCGGTTCGCGATGAGGACCTTGCTGATACGGGGCATGACACAGCAGCGTATTCGTGCGGCGGGAGTGCGTTTTGACTGGCACCCACAAAGAACCACCCGGAAGAGGTGCGGATGTCTACAGTGCCCACAGGTCGTGCCAGGCGATGCCGAAGCCCCGGAGGAGCATCGACCGCAGCACCGGCAGCGACATCCCGATCACGGCGGACGGTGCGCCGTCGATCCGCGTGATGTACGCCGCGGCCCGACCGTCGATGGTGAACGCACCCGCCACCTCGAGCGGCTCGCCCGTCGCGACGTACGCGTCGATCTCGTCGACGGACACGTCGTCGGCGAAGGTCAGCACCGCGCTGTCGACCGCGACCACGCGGTCGCCGGCGGCGGCCAGCGCCGACCCGCCGGGCGCGACGTCACCCAGCTGCGGGACGCCGGCGGTGGACGTGACCAGGGACCGGACGGGAGGCACGGTGCGGGCCGGTGCTGCGCCTCCAGGCCGTCCCGTGGCCGGTTCCGGGGCCCGGTGCCGGTCGTCGCGTCGTCGATCGATCACGCAGTGTCCGCTCCACAGGGTCCCGCCGCCGGCGGCGAGCATCTGCCGCCAGCGCTCCCGGGCGACCGCGGGGTCGTGCGGCTTGCCGTACAGCTGTCCGTCGACCTCGAACGCGGAGTCGCCGCCGAACACCACGCCGTCGACCGGTGACCCGGCGACCGCGGAGTCGGCGACTGCGGACGCCTTCGCGACGGCGAGGAGCGAGACGAGCTCCGGACCGGTCAGGTCGCGGCCGAGGGATGCCGCTGCTGCGGCGCCGACGGCGTCCTCGTCGACCCCGGGGGACACGAGCACGGGTTCGATCCCGGACTGGGCGAGGAGTGCTCGGCGGGCGGGGGATGTACTCGCGAGGTACAGACGCATGGGACCATCTCACCATGGGTGAATCCGTCGGCACGCTGCTCGAACTCGACGTCACCGGGATCGCCCACGGCGGCATCTCGGTGGCACGGCACGAAGGACGGGTGGTCTTCGTCTCGGACGCGATCCCCGGGGAGCGCGTCGTCGCCCGGGTGACCGAGGACCGCAAGAAGTCGTTCTGGCGCGCCGACACGGTCAGCGTCATCACGCCGAGCGAGCACCGCGTCGACCACGTCTGGCCCGAGGCCGCGCTCGAGCGTGACCCCGAGACGCGCCCGGGTGGTGCCGAGTTCGGGCACATCGCCCTCGCACACCAGCGCACGCTCAAGCACGACGTCCTCGTCGACTCGTTCGCGCGGTTCGCACGGATGGACCTCGCCGAGGTGCTCGGCCACGACGTCGTCGTCGAGGCCGCGCCCGGCGACGACGCGGCGAACGGCCTCGGCTGGCGCACGCGCGTCCGGCTGCACGTCGACGAGCAGGGCACCGCCGGACCGTTCGCGGCCCGCTCCCACTCCGTCATCCCGGTGACCGGCCTGCCGCTCGCGACCGCCGTCGTGCAGCAGAGCGCCCCGCTCGGCCGTGGTGCGCTGCCGGGCTCGTCGGTCATCGACGTCCTCGCACCGAGTGGCTCCGAGGGCGCGCGGCTCGTCATCGACGACCAGAAGCCCACCGTGGTGACCGAGGTCGTGGGGGAGCGCACGTTCCAGGTCGACGACAACGGGTTCTGGCAGGTGCACCGTGCCGCGGCGACCGTGCTCACCGAGGCCGTGCAGGACCTGGTCGACCGCGACCGACTCGACCCCGAGGGCACCCACCTGGACCTGTACGGCGGTGTCGGCCTGCTCGCCGCCGCCCTCGGTGACCTGGTCGGCCCGAAGGCACGCATCACGAGCGTCGAGAGCGCCGCCCGTGCCACCGAGCACGCGCAGGAGAACCTGTCGGAGTGGCTCGGCGCCCGCGCCGAGACCGGCCGCGTCGACCGCTGGCTGACGAACACCGTGGCGAACGCCTCGCGCGCCGAGAAGGACCGCTTCCGCGCCGGCACGATCGTGCTCGACCCGCCCCGCGCCGGTGCCGGTCGTGACGTGGTCGTGCAGATCGCCGCGCTCCAGCCGGAGCAGGTCGTCTACGTGGCGTGCGACCCGGTGGCACTGGCCCGCGACGTCGCGACGTTCGCCGACCTCGGCTACCGGCTCGAAGCACTGCGGGCCTTCGACCTGTTCCCGCACACCCACCACCTGGAAGCCGTCGCACGCCTGGTCCCCACACGCTGAGGTCCGGCGGTCGCTCGACCGCGGGTCCTTGCGTGTCGGGGTGTCCACCAATCGGCGGACCGGCCAGCGTGGCGCAGCGGAGAAGCCCCGCACCTGAGTCCGGGCTGGGTATCCTGGGTCGTTGATGGCACTCCGGTTTCAGGGGCCGGCGTCGCGCATCGGAACGAGAGGCCACTGTGGCAGCAGGAACGACAACCACCAGCACCGAGACGTCAGGGGCGGCCACCAGGCCGGTCCGGGTCGCGATCGTCGACGACCACGAGTCCGTCCGACTCGGGATCCAGGCGGCGTGCCAGAACGAGGGGTTCGAGGTGGTGCTCACCGCCGCCAGCGTCCCCGAGTACGTCCAGAACCTCGACGGGCGAGAGGTCGACGTCGTCGTCCTCGACCTGTCCCTCGGTGACGGTTCGACCGTGACCGAGAACGTCAAGGGCGTGCAGGGGACGGGATCGGCGGTGCTCGTGCACTCCATCGCGGACCGTGTCGCCAACGTGCGTGAGGCGCTCGCAGCAGGGGCTGCCGGCGTCATCCCGAAGTCCTCGGCCACCAAGACGGTGATGGCCGCCGTCGCCACCGTCGCGCGCGGTGACGTCCTCAACAACCTCGAGTGGGCGAGCGCCATCGACGCCGACCGTGACTTCGCGAAGGCGCAGCTCGGCCGTCGCGAGCGCGAGATCCTGCACCTCTACGCCTCGGGTCTCCCGCTCAAGCTCGCCGCCCAGCAGCTCGGCATCGGCTACTCGACGGCCCGTGAGTACCTCGACCGGATCCGTGTGAAGTACGTCGAGGTCGGTCGCCCGGCCCCGACGAAGGTCGACCTGCTGCGTCGAGCCGTCGAGGACGGGATCCTCCCCGGGCTCGACTCGGGCATCGACCCCGACGGCGACGGTCGCTGACACGGATGGCGACCGCGGCTGAGTCGGCGCGGACGGTCGTCGAACCGGCGCCCTTCGGCGCCGATCCGGCGCGCAGCGTCCGCGCCTCGATCACGCAGGCGTCGGTCGAGCGCGCGTTCGCGATCCTCCTCGCGATGGCGGCGATCGGCCTCGGCATCGTCGACGCGCCCGCGGTCCTGCAGCAGCTGCCGTACCTCGACCCGTTCTGGGGTCCGACGCTGATGCTCGCCCTCGCGGCGTCGTTCGTGTTCATCGGGGTCTCGGCCTTCGTACAGCGGGTCGCGCAGCTGGCGCAGATCGTCTGCGCGCTGCTGTTCCTCGTCGTGCTCGTGACGTGGACGGCCACCGTGCAGGAGCCCATCCCGTCGGCGCAGCAGCCGTGGCCGTGGTGGTTCTGCACGGTCGGCTGCACGGCGGCGGCGATGGGCTTCGCCACGTGGCGTGCGACGGTCTACACGGCGCTCGTGCCGGCGGTGTACGTCGTCATCCGGCTCAGCCCGCTCGGCGGCGACGTCGGGGTCCTCGCGGTCCTGCTCGACGGCGTGTACACGGCGCTGCTCAGCGGCGCGGTGCTCGTCATCGCCGTGGTGCTGCGGCGTGCGGCCACGTCGGTCGACACGGCGCAGTCCACGGCCGTGCGGCGGTACTCGCTCGCCATCCGGGAACACGCGACCGAGGTCGAACGGGTCCAGGTGGACGCCATCGTGCACGACAGCGTGCTCACGACGCTGCTCTCCGCCGCCCGTGCCGACACGCTCGAGGCCAAGACCCTCGCCGCGCGGATGGCCCGGAACGCGATCGACCACCTCGAGGCCGCCGCCACCGACGGTCCCGGTGACGTCGCGCCGGTCGCCCTCGGGGAACTCCGGGCGCGCATCCGCGAGGGGGTCGGTGCGTTGCCCGCTCGGGTCCGCCTCGTCCCGACGCCGACCGGGTCGGTCCGCCTGCCCGCGTCGGTCGCCGACGCGCTGGCCTCGGCGGCGCTGCAGGCCGCTGTGAACAGCGTGCAGCACGCCGGCGACGCAGACGTCTCCCGCTGGGTCCGCATCGAGCAGCAGGGCCAAGGGGTGCTCGTCGAGGTCGGTGACGAGGGCCGCGGGTTCGACGTCGCGGCCATCCCCGCCGAACGGCTCGGTGTCCGCCGCTCCATCGTGGAGCGGGTCGCGACCGTCGACGGTCGCGCCGAGGTGCACACCGCCCCGGGCGAGGGCACCCGCATCGTGCTGACGTGGTCGCCGGCCGCGAGGACGACCGCATGAAGGTCTCCCTGCCGGCGAGCATCGCCCTCGGACTCGCGTCGCTGTTCTCCCTCTACCACCTGGTCCTCGCCGCGGCCACGCTGCCGCGCGTCGACCAGGTCGCCCCGATCATCGCCTGCATGGTCCTGTATGCCGCGGCCACCGGCCTCGCACTGTTCGTCCCCGGCAGGGTGCTGCCGGTCTGGACGGCCTGCTTCTCCCTCGCCACCGCGATCGTGATGCCGGTGATCGCCGCCCCCGTCCTCGTCGATGGTCGTGGTCCGGGCTCCGCCACCTGGTGGATCGCGGCCATCGGCACGCTCATGGTGGTGCTCGTCGTGCGCGGCCGGGGCCCCTTCGCGTGGGCCGGCGTGCTGTTCCTGACCGTGTACACCGTCGCCTGGGCCGGTCTCGGCTCGCTCGGTGGGCTCGGCGTGGTCGGCAGCGTCGCCTGGGTCGCGATCGCCACCGTCTTCGCCGCCGCGATGAGCCGCGCCATCCGGAACACCCGGGAGCTCGTCCTCGCCGAGCAGGAGACCGCCGACTGGCAGGCCGCGCAGGACGCCCACGTGTTCGAGCGGCAGTTCCGGCTGAGTCAGACCACCCGGATGGCCCTGCCGATGCTGCAGCGCATCATCGACTCCTGCGGCGACCTCGACGACGCCGACCGCGCCGAGTGCCTGCACCTCGAGCAGGCCATCCGCGACGAGATCCGGGGCCGGTCCCTGTTGTCCGACGACGTCCGCGACGAGGTGATGCGCCTGCGTCGCCGCGGAGCGACCGTCCAGCTGCACGACGACGGCGGGCTCGACGACCTGGACGCCCCGGACATCCGCCGCATCCACGCCCGTGTCGCCGAGGCGCTCCGGCAGGCCCGCGATGCCGACAACGTCATCGTGCGGACGGTCGGTGAGGGCTCCGACTCCGCGGTGACCGTCGTCGGACTCCGCCTCGACGGCGCGGCCAGTGAGTCCGCGGCGCTCGGAGCCGGGATGGACGACGACGACGGGGACGAGGACGACTCCGTCGCACTCTGGCTGGAGATCCCGCGGCACGAGCCCGCGTAGCGCGCGGCACGCCCGGTACAGCGCGCGGCAGCGCGTGCGCGCGTGTTGCGACCATTCACCACGTGATCGACGCGTGGATCGTCGCGAACTTGGTGCGGACGGCGCTGCGGACGCGCGTGGTGCGCCGGGCGTGCGGGCGGCGGTGGACGCGATGGGGGACAGCCGGGAGGCCCGTGGCGGCGCCGCCACGGGCCTCCAGGCTGCCGCGTGGGTGCGTCGGCGGGCGCGCGCACGGAAGCGACCATGTCGCTGTCGTACGACGTCGACGGTGTCGTTCCGGATCGGCCTCGCCAGCCGCCCCGCCAACCGCACCGACGCCCGCCCGCACGCGCCACACGCCCCGGAAACGGGGAACGGGCCGGTCGGATACCGACCGGCCCGTTCACGACCCGAGGCTGAGCGACAACCCGAATGTCGCCCTGCCTCGCAGCGGGCGGTGGCTTCGTACCCTAGTCGGCCACCGTCCTGCGATGTCTTTCGTTGAAGGACACCGAACACCAACTACTATGCCGACGCACGAGCCGCATGTCAGTCGTCATTATGGGGGACAATTCCGCCATTTCCGGTCCGTATCCACTGAACGTGTCCCCCGAGTGAGGGGATACCGACCGGGAAGTGCGCCCTGCAACCGTTCCGGTCGCCCGCGCACCAGGGGTACATCAGCGGAGCGATCGGCCCCAGGCGCCCGGTCCGTGGTCGAGCGGGCGGCGGAGTCCGCGGGCCGCGGCGTCCCACCCGGTGCGGGGTTCGACGACCACGGCGGCTCGTCCGGCGGCAGCGGCCTCGTCGGCCTGGCGCTGCAGGACGGCCACGACGGCGGCGAGTTCCTCGGGGGTGGGGTCGCCGGCGACCACCCGGACGTCCGCCACCGACGCGGGTTCGTCCGAGGGCACGGCTGCTGCGTGGCGACCCATCAGAGGGGGATGTTCCCGTGCTTCTTCGGGGGCAGCGTGGCGCGCTTGCCCCGCAGCGACCGGAGGGCCTTGATGACCGACACGCGCGTGGCGTGCGGCTGGATGATGCCGTCGAGCTCACCGCGCTCGGCCGCCAGGTACGGCGACGCGACGTTGTACGTGTACTCGTTCGCGAGCTTCGTGCGGACCGCGGCGACGTCCTCGCCGGACTCCTCGGCGCGCTTGATCTCGGCGCGGTACAGGATGTTCACGGCGCCCTGGCCGCCCATGACGGCGATCTCGGCGGTCGGCCACGCCAGGTTGATGTCGGCACCGAGCTGCTTGGAACCCATGACGATGTACGCGCCGCCGTAGGCCTTGCGGGTGATGACGGTGACGAGCGGGACGGTGGCCTCGGCGTAGGCGTACAGCAGCTTCGCGCCGCGGCGGATGACGCCGGTCCACTCCTGGTCGGTGCCGGGCAGGTAGCCGGGCACGTCCACCAGGGTCAGGATCGGGATGCCGAACGCGTCGCAGAACCGCACGAAGCGGGCGGCCTTCTCGCCGGCGTCGATGTTCAGCGTGCCGGCCATCGCCTGCGGCTGGTTCGCGATGATGCCGACCGTGCGGCCCTCGACCCGGCCGAAGCCGATCAGGATGTTCGGCGCGAAGAGCGGCTGGACCTCGAGGAACTCACCGTCGTCGACGATGTGCTCGATGATCGTGGTGACGTCGTACGGCTGGTTCGTCGAGTCCGGGATCACGAGGTCGAGCTCGTGGTCGGCGTCGGTGGTCTCGAGCTCCGGGGCGACGTCGTAGGCCGGCGGGTCGGACAGGTTGTTGTCCGGCAGGAACCCGATGAGCGAGCGCGCGTAGTCGAGCGCGTCGGTCTCGTCCTCGGCCAGGTAGTGGGCCACGCCGGAGACCGCGTTGTGCGTCTGGGCGCCGCCGAGCTCCTCGAAGCCGACGTCCTCGCCCGTGACGGTCTTGATGACGTCGGGGCCGGTGACGAACATGTGGCTGGTCTTGTCGACCATGATGACGAAGTCGGTCAGGGCGGGGGAGTACACCGCACCGCCGGCCGCCGGACCCATCACGATGGACAGCTGCGGGATGACGCCGGAGGCCTGGGTGTTCAGGCGGAAGATCTCGCCGTACTTGCCGAGCGCGACGACGCCTTCCTGGATGCGGGCGCCGCCGGAGTCGAGGATGCCGATGATCGGCACGCCCGTCTTCAGCGCGTGCTGCATGACCTTGATGATCTTCTCGCCGGCGACCTCGCCGAGCGACCCGCCGAAGACCGTGAAGTCCTGCGCGTAGACGGCGACGTTGCGGCCGTGGATCGTGCCGACGCCGGTGACGACCGCGTCACCGTAGGGGCGCTTGGCGTCCATGCCGAACGACGTGGTGCGGTGCCGCACGAACTCGTCGAACTCCACGAAGGAGTTCTCGTCGAGCAGCTGCTCGATGCGTTCGCGCGCGGTGCCCTTGCCCTTCGCGTGCTGCTTGGCGATGGCGGATTCGCCCGCGGCGGTCACGGCCTCGTGGTACCGGTCGCGGAGGTCGGCCAGTCGGCCGGCCGTCGTCGACAGATCGGGGGTGTCTCCTGAAGTCACCCGCTCACCCTACCGGCGGGTGCCACGCTGCCGGTTGGAGGACCCCCACGGTTCCTGCCCGTACATTTGCGTGCATGTCCACATCCCCGTCGCCGTCGTTCCCCGCCACCAGCGCGGCTGTCCGGTCGGCGGGCGCGACGATCACCGTCCCCGCCGAGACCGGGTCCACGAACGCGGACCTGCTCGCCGCCGCCCCCGAGCAGCAGCACGGCAGCGTCGTCGCGACCCTGCACCAGACCGCGGGTCGGGGCCGGCTGGACCGCACCTGGACCGCTCCGGCCGGTGAGACGCTCGCCGCCAGCGTGCTCGTCCGTGCGGACCTGGACGACCACGACCGCGGCTGGTTGCCGTTGGTCGCCGGGGCGGCGATGCGCGACGCGATCGCGTCGGTGCTCCCCGCCGGCGCCGACGTCGTCGTGAAGTGGCCGAACGACGTGCAGGTCGCCGGGGAGAAGGTGTGCGGGATCCTCTGCCAGGTCGCCGCCGACGGCAGCGTCGTGGTCGGGGTCGGCGTGAACCTGACGATCCCGGCGGACCGGCTGCCCACCCCGACGTCCACCTCGCTCCTGCTCGCCGGCGCGGTCGACGACGCACCCGCCCTGGCCGACGCGGTCCTGTCCGCCTTCCTGCGGTCCGTCCTGGAGGCGGTGGCCGGCCTGGTCACCGGGGGTCCCGCCGCCGAGACGGTCCGGTCCCACGTCCGCGCCGCGTGCGGCACGATCGGTCGCCGCATCCGCCTCGAACTGCCGGACGGCACCGTCGAGGAGGCCGACGCGACCGGCATCGACGACGCCGGCCGCATCACGATCCGGGACCAGGCGGGCGGCACCAGGGGCGTCGCGGTGGGGGACGTCACCCACCTGCGGTATGCATGACGGCATGACCGCCGAGCCCCCGCCCGAACGTGTCGTCGCACGCCTGCGACCACACGCCCGTCGGCTGGTGCGCCCGGCGGTGTTCGTCGTGCTCGTCACCGCGGCCGGCGGGTTCGGCTTCGGCGTGTTCCAGGCGCAGCTGGCGTGGCTGAACGCCGTCGTCGCGCTCGTCGTCGTGGTGCTCGTCGTGTTCGGCGGTGCCGTCCCGCTGTTCCGCTGGATGTCGGAGCGGTACGTCGTCACCACGCGTCGCCTGGTCGTGGTCAACGGACTCGGCACGCGGACCCGGCGGGAGCTCCTGCACTCCCGCGGCTACGACGTGACCGTGCGGCGCCGCGGGCTGCAGGGGCTGTTCCGCTCCGGCGACGTGCTCGTGTTCCCCGGCGACGATCCCGCCGTCGTCCTCGCCGACGTGCCGCACGCCGACCTCGTCGTCGCCGTCCTGCACGACCTGGTGGAGGCCTACGAGGCCAGACGCCGGCACCGTGAGCCGGACTGGGACGAGATCGTCGGCGGTCCGGACCGTCCGCCGTGGGGCGACGTGCGGGCCTGACCCGGCCGCTGCGAGCCTCGTCGCGGGCGTCGTGATGAGACTTCGGCGAGAAACCGGTACCTTCTTCGACGTGCGTATCTCTGTGATCGGCTGCGGCTACCTCGGTGCCGTGCACGCCGCCTCCATGGCCAAACTCGGACACGAGGTCGTCGCCGTGGACGTCGACCCCACCAAGATCGAGCGGCTCGCCGCGGGCGAGGCCCCCTTCTTCGAGCCCGGCCTGCCCGAGATCCTGACCGAGGCCCTCGAGTCCGGTCGGATCCGGTTCACCACCGACATGGCCGAGGTCGCCGGTGCCCGCGTGCACTTCCTCGCCGTCGGCACCCCGCAGGGCCCCACCGGTGCCGCGGACCTGACCTACGTCAACGCCGCCGTCGCCGCGCTCACCCCGCACCTGTCCGCCGGCGAGTTCGTCGTCGGCAAGTCGACCGTGCCCGTCGGTACCGCCGCACGCCTGGCCGCCGAGGTCAGCGAGGCCGTCCCCGGTGCCACGCTCGTCTGGAACCCCGAGTTCCTGCGTGAGGGCTTCGCCGTGCAGGACACCATCGCGCCGGACCGCTTCGTCTACGGCGTGCCGGACGGCGAGGCCGGCGAACAGGCCGTCGCCGCCCTCGACGAGGTCTACGCCGAGGCGCTGTCCACCGGCACGCCCCGACTCGTCGTCAACCTGCCCACCGCCGAGCTCGTGAAGATCAGCGCCAACGCGTTCCTCGCCACGAAGATCTCGTTCATCAACTCGATGGCCGAGATCGCCGAGGTCGCCGGTGCCGACGTGACGGCGCTCGCCGACGCGATCGGCCACGACGCCCGCATCGGCCGGAAGTTCCTGAACGCCGGCCTCGGCTTCGGTGGCGGGTGCCTGCCGAAGGACATCCGTGCGTTCCAGGCGCGGGCGAACGAGCTGGGCGTCGGGGAGTCCCTGGCGTTCCTGGCCGACGTCGACGCCACGAACCTGCGTCGTCGCGCCCACGTCGTCGAGCTGGCGCAGGAGCTGCTCGGCGGGGTCGTCAGCGGCAAGCGCGTCGCGGTGCTCGGCCTGGCCTTCAAGCCGAACTCCGACGACGTCCGCGACTCGCCGGCCCTGGACATCGCAGCCCGCCTGCAGGAACTCGGCGCCGTCGTCTCGGCGTACGACCCCGAGGCCGTCGTCACCGCACGCCGCGTGCACCCCGAGCTCGACTACGTCGAGAGCGCGGCCGAGGCGCTGGGCGGGGCGGAGCTCGTGCTCGTGCTCACCGAGTGGACCGAGTTCCGGGAGCTCGACGCGACCGCCGCTGCCGCACTCGTGGCGTCGCCCGTCGTCATCGACGGCCGCAACTGCCTCGATCGTGACGCGTGGACCGCCGCCGGCTTCACGTACCGCGGCATGGGACGCTAGCCGCGACCGACAGGAGGCCCGGTGCCGGTCCGTGGGACCGGCACCGGGCCTCCGGTGTGTTCGCCGCGTCGTCAGCCGATGGCCGCGCGCAGCACCGCCCGGTAACGCTCGCCGATCCGTTCGGTGGAGAACTCCGCTGCCGAGACGACGGCCTGCTCCTGGTAGCGCGAGCGCGCTGCGTCGTCGGTGAGCACGCGCTGCAGTGCTGCGCGGAGCGCCGGGACGTCGCCCGGGGGCACGAGCACGCCGGACACGTCGTCCTGCACGACGTCCCGGATGCCCGGCAGGTCGCTCGCCACGATCGCGGCCCCGACCGCCGCGGCCTCGAGCAGGGTGACCGGCAGCCCTTCCTGGTCGCCGTTCGCCGCGGGGATCGACGGCACCGCGACGACGGTGGCCGACGCGAGGGTCTCGAGCACCTCGGTGCGGCCCCGCTGGCCCAGGAACGTCACCGGCAGCCCCGCCGCCTGCTGCTCGAGCTGGGCGCGGTACGGGCCGTCGCCGACCACGGTGAGCCGCCAGGGCACGTCGTCGCCCAGGCCGCGGAGTGCCTCGATCAGGTTGCCGAAGCCCTTCTTCTCGACCAGACGACCGACCGCGACCACGTGGTGCTCCTGCGGCGCGACGCGGGCACGGGTGTCGCGGGCCGGGCCGAGGTCGACACCCATCGGGATCACGGTCGAGCGCGACTCGGGGACGCCCCACTCGGTCAGGCGCTCGCGCATCTCGGAGTTCACGGTGGTGACGTGCGCCGACCGTCCGAAGATCCAGCGCTTGAGCCGGACCAGGGGAGCCGCACGGAGCGCGTAGATGTCCCCGCCGTGGGTCGTGACGACGACGGGCACACCCGGGGCGGCCAGCGTCGCGACGAGGGCCTGCGGGATGGCCCAGTGCGCGTGGATGACGTCGGGCCTCGCGGAGCGCACCACGCGCCGCACGGTCAGGTACTGCGCGAGCACGAGCGCGGGCACCTGCACGATGCGGGAGCGCCGCTCCTTGAGGTTGTCGAGGATCGCGCCGTCGGCCAGGTCCTCGAAGCGACGCGGGAAGTACGGGTAGCGGCGCACCTCGACCTCGCCGAGGCGCTCCTTCGCGGCACCGCCCGGCACGCGGGGGGTGAGCACGAGGGTGTCGAACTCGGTGGCCTCCTGGTGGGCGAGGTCGAGCACGAACGCCGGAACGCCGTCGTCCGGACGGGCCGGGAACGTCGAGCCCAGGACGAGCAGGCGGGGGCGGTCCTGGCGGGAGCGGGCGGAGCGAGTGGTGCGGGACATCGTGCCTTTCCGGGGCTGGCGGGGGACGGTCCGGTAGGCTCTCACCCCGTGCGCGTACTGATCCACAATAGCGATTCGCCCCACAACCGCGGGGACCGGGCGATCCTCGCCGGCAACGTCGAGCTCGTCCGTCGCCGGTGGCCGGACGCCGAGATCGTGTCCCTGTCCCAGTACCCCGAGCGGGACGCCGCGTGGTTCGGGATCCGGTTCCTGCCGGTCTCCCCGTACAGCACCGGCATCGGCGACCTGTTCGCGCTGCTCCGTGCCGCTCGCGGCGCCGACGTGGTGCTCTGGGGTGGCGGCGAGATCCTGAAGGACTACACGAACAAGCTCGGCCTCGTGTACTGGTTCGGCAAGATGCTGCTCGTCCGTGCGGTCAACAAGAACCTCGTCGGGGCGTTCCAGGGCATCGGCCCGACCACCGCCGGGGTCAGCAAGCGCCTGATCCGCGCCACCGTCGACCTGTGCAGCGCCTTCGCCGTCCGCGACGACGAGTCCCGCGAGAAGCTCCTGTCCTGGGGCGTGAAGACGCCGATCGTGTCGTCCTTCGACCCCGCGGTCGTCGGGACGGTCACCCCGCCCGACGCCGAGGTGCTCGAGCGGCTCGAGCGCACCACCGGCCTGACCGCCGAGCAGCTCGAGGGCTCGATCGGCTTCGGCGTCCGTCGCTGGTTCCACTACAAGCGCAGCGGCTGGATCCCGTTCCGGTTCCTGCCGAAGCGCTTCCGCCAGACCGGTGTCGACAGCGACAAGCTCGTGACCTACCGGCAGGCCGTCGCCGACCTCGCCGACCGTGTGATCGACCGCTGGGACGCCGACGTGGTGTTCTACCCGATGCACATGGAGGCGTCCGAGGGTGACGCCGCCTTCGCCCGCGAGGTCATCGCGCTGATGCGGCACGCCGACCGCACCCACGTGGTCGAGGCCGACGAGTTCTCGCCGTCCGAGTACGCCGGGCTGATGTCGCGCAGCCGCCTGTTCCTGGCGAGCCGCCTGCACTCGGCGATCGTCGCGACCATCGCCGGGGTCCCCGCCGCGGTGCTCTACTACGTCGACAAGGGCCGTCTGTTCTTCGAGCAGATGGGCCAGCAGGCCTACTCGAAGCCGATCGAGGCGGCACTCGAGCCCACGTTCGTCGACGACGTCACGGCGCAGCTCGAGGCGCTCGACGCGGACCGCGACGCGGTCCGCGCGCAGCTCGCGCAGGGCGTGGCCCGCATGGCGACCGCCCTCGACGCCGACTTCGCCGAGGCGACGCGCGACGTCCGCTGACACTGTGCGCTGACACGGCGGGTGCGAACCCGCGCCCGTGACGGACAGGAGGCCCGTGGCGACACCGCCACGGGCCTCCTGTCCGTTCGCGGTGGCCGAGCGCCGGGGGCGCGCGCCCCTAGGCTGACGACATGACCGAGCGTCGATCCCTCACCGTCGCCGGCGGCGTCACCGCCGCCATCGGCGGAGCCGTCTCCGGAACCGGGGCGCTGATCCTCACCGTGTACGCCGCGACCGGCGGGAGCTTCCCGTTCGGTGCGGCGTTCCTCGTCTTCGCGGGTGGGCCGTTCCTGCTCGTCGGCGCGGTGCTGTTCGCCGTCGGCTGGTGGCAGGGCCGTCGATCGCAGCGACGTCCCTGACGGGCGTCAGCTCGTCCGGGACGCGAAGCGCTTCAGGTACGTGATGTCGTTGCGGTAGACGTCCTGGTCGCCGGGGAGCGTGCCGCTGGCCGCCCACTGCCAGAAGGTCCACTTCGACCAGCTGCGTCCGAGGGTGCCGGGGGTGGTGAAGTTCTTCACCGGGTAGATCGCGACGAACAGCGGGTTCTTCGAGAACTGGTTGCTGTTGTTCGTGCAGCGCTTCCACCAGTCGGTCGTGGTGTAGATCGCGGGGTACCGACCCGTCTTGGCGACGACGGTCCGGTTGAAGTCCTTGATCCAGGTGCGCATCGCGCCCCACGACTTGCCGTAGCAGGTGCCCTGGGCGGCGCTGCCGTACTCGATGTCGAGCAGCGGCGGCAGGGTCTTGCCGTCCTTGCTCCACTGGCCGCCGTGGGCGAAGAAGTAGTTCGCGGTCGCGGCGCCGCTCGCCTGGCTCGGCTGGGCGTAGACGTAGCCGCCGCGGTACAGGTTGCGCTGCTTGGCGGTGGCGTACTGCTGCTTGTAGGTGGAGCTGACGTACGAGGTGCCCTCGGTCGCCTTCACGTACACGAACCGGGCGCCGTTGCGGTAGGCCTGCAGGAAGTTGACGCTCGGCTGCCACGCGCTGATGTCGAAGCCCTGCACTCGGCCGGGGGGCGGCCCGCCGGCGGTGGCGGCAGCGGCCGACGAGCTGAGGGACTGTGCGCTCACGCCGCCGCCCGAGGTCGCGTCGGGGGAGGTCGTCATGTGGGTCTCACCGGCGTGGGCGGCGATGCCGGCACCCATGGTGTGGTTGCCGGTGCGGTCCATCTCGGCGATGGAGAGCTGCTGACCGGTGTCGGTGCCTGCGGCGGCGGTGGCGGTCGCGCCGACCGCCGGGCCGCTGCCGAAGGTGATGACCCCGGCGACGGCGGCAGCGGTGCCGAGCCCGAGGATCCTGCTGATGGGTGCGCGCATGTGGTCTCGTCTTCCCTGTCGAGATGCCGTGGGCCTGATCTCCCACGCCGCGGTCCGAGCGATGCTACCCGGACTCGGCGACACCTGTCCGTGAGACGCACAGGGGCAGCGTCGGATGCGGTGTCCGCTGTCGGGGCTAGCGGGCGGTGCGGGTGCCCTCGTCGTCCGTCTCGACCTCGGGCAGGCGCCCGCGCGAGGAGACCTCGCGGGTGGCGTGCTTCTGCCGGCGGTTCAGGAAGTTGCGCTCCACGAGCCACCACATCCCGACGCAGATCGCCAGGGTGATCGGGATCACCACGAAGACCATCATCAGGAACTGCCACTTCGGGTACAGGCCCATCGGCAGGAGCAGCAGGTTGCCGAGTCCGAGCAACGGGCTGTGGAAGAGGTAGATCGTGTAGGACACGAGGCCGGCGAGCACGAACGGCTTCCACGCGAAGAAGCGTGCGAGCCAGGTGTGCTCCCCGGTGACCGCCTTGCGGCCCATCCAGGTCAGCAGGATGCCGGCGAAGATGCCGAGGACGACCTCGGACGGCCAGGTCTGGTGCTGCCAGTAGTCGCGGTTGCGGAAGAAGACGAGGAGCATGCCGACGAACATCGCGGCCACGAACACGCCGCTCTGCCACCGCGGACCGCCGAGCTTCGAGGCGTTCAGCTTGCCGGTCAGGTGCTCGTCACGGGCCTTGACGGTGAGCTCGGCGGCGAGCATGCCGACCGCGAAGAGGCCGACGAACCACGGGTGCATCCACGAGTAGCGGCTCTCGGAGCCCATCCACATGCCGATGAGGACCAGCGAGGACGCGGTCGCCCACCCGCCGAAGACCTTCCAGAGCGGCAGGATCAGCAGCGGCATGAGGAAGTAGATCTGCCACTCGACGGCGACCGTCCACATCGGGCCGTTGATCTTGCCGATGTACTGCGGGAAGAAGTCGTGCACCAGGAAGAAGTGCGTGAGGAAGGTGCCCCAGCCCATCGGCAGCTTCGTGTCCCACTGGGTGCCGCCGGGCTGCCCCATCACCGGGACGAACAGGATGATGAGCGCGAAGACGACGAGCGACGCCCAGTACGGCGGGATGATCCGTCGGGCGCGGCGCCAGATGAACTTCCAGAAGCCGCCGGGCAACCGGTAGCGGTCGAACCGGGTCACCACGGGCAGCATCAGGACGTAGCCGGACAGGACGATGAACAGCGGGACGCCGAGGTAGCCCCACCCGATGAACGGTCGGAGCCACGGCAGTTCGGTCGGCCCGGTGCCGGTCGTCCCGGTGAAGAGGTACGCGTGGTAGAACACCACGGCCAGGGCGGCGAGACCGCGGAGCCCGTCCAGGTACGGGAACTCGAGCCGGCCCCCTGCGCGGGGAGCGGCCGCCGTCGGTTCGGCTGCGGATTCGGCTGCGCGGGTTTCGGTGGCCAACGAACGTCCTCGAGGTGGTCGGAGCGGGGTCCCCGGCAGTCTCCCACACGCCGAGCGGGGCCCGCGATCCGCCTCGGTGCGGTCCGGCAAGCGAACGGATGTCATGATGAAGCACGTGACCGTGACGACGACCGCAGCACCGCAGAGCACCCACGAGCCCGCACGACGGCGTTCGGGGGCGGGTGCGCGACGGTACCGGCACGTCGTCGCACCCCTGATCCTGGGCGTCCTCGTGGTGATCGGGGTCGCCCTGAGCGCCGCCGTGGCGTACCACAACCGCCTCGGCGTGACGAACGTCGACGGCATCTCCTACATGGGCATCGCGCGCGAGTACGCGAACGGCTGGCTGCCCGACGCGATCAACGCGTACTGGTCGCCGCTGGTCTCGTGGATGATGGCGCCGTTCATCGCCCTCGGGCTCGGCATGCAGACGGCCTTCGCGATCGTGAACTGCTTCGCCGTGGCCGTCGTGCTCGGCATCGGCGGGTGGCTGGTCTGGTCGCAGAACCACCGCATCGTCCCGGCCGTGCTCTTCATGGTCACCGCGATCCCCGCCCTGATGAGCGCCGTGTCGGTGCAGACCCCGGACCTGCTCGTCGTCGCGTGGATCGTCGGGTTCCTCTGGGCGCTCCGGTGGGCCGACCAGGCGCTGCACGGCTCGACGCGTGCGCGGGTCGCCTCCGGCGCGGTGCTCGGCGTTGTGGCCGCGCTCGGGTACTTCACCAAGCTCTTCCTGCTGCCCGTGGCCGTCGGTGCGGTGATCCTCTGGCTGCTGCTGCGCGTCTGGTCCGCCCGTCGCCGCCGCGAGCCCGTCCGGCACTGGTGGACGGCCCCGGTCGCCACGATCGTCGTGTTCGCCGTCGTCATCGCCCCGTGGGTCGGCGCACTGACCCTCAAGTACGGCACGGTGACGCTCGGGTCGTCGCTGTCGGTCAACATCGGTTCGAAGTTCGACGACGGCGGCCGCGCAACGGACTGGCCGTTCCTGCCGGTCCCGCCCAACGACCACGCCTTCTCGCCCAACGAGGACTTCACCCCGTCGGTCTACAAGCAGGGCCCGATGGACAACCCGGACCCCGCCGTGGTGCCGCCGCCCACGCAGTCGACCACCGAGGACACCGCGCCGAAGGTCACGAAGGAGTCGGGCATCGCGGCCCGCGCCGGGTACTACCTGCACGAGCGCATGCTCGCCCTGCCGTACTACCTGCAGAAGATCAGCACCTTCGCCCCGTTCGCGGCGCCGATCGCCCTGCTCTTCGCGGCGGCACTCGTCATCGGTGTCGTGCGGTTCCGCCGCTACGCGTTCACCTGCATCGTCGCGGCGACGACCCTGGTGTACTTCGTCGGCTACGGCATGATCACCTCGTCGTCGAGCGGCGGCGGCAACGCCCGGTACTACTGGCCGTTGTTCTACCTGACGGCGATGATCGGGGCGCTCATGCTGCCGGCCGTCTGGCGGCTGGTGCGCCGTCGGGGTGTGGTCCGGACGATCGTGGCGTGCGTCGCGATCGCCGTGGTGCCGATCGCCTCGTACACGCAGAACTGGTTCGGGTCCCCGGCACCGTTCTACCCGTCGGTCAACCGCACCGAGGCGCTGCGCGTGTTCGGGCCCACCGACGTGCCGGAGATCGTCCGGCTCGCCGACCAGATCCGGGCGAGCGGCGCGCTGCCCGAGGACGCCACCGTCATCGGCTCGAACTACCGCTCGCTCTCCTCGCTCGCGTTCCTGACCGACACGCGTGTGTACGGTCGCTCAGGTCAGGGCTACACGTACCACTCGGACGCGATGCGCAACCTGTTCATCGACGAGGGTGTGCAGTACTTCGTGCAGTTCGACCCGGCGACCGCCCCGGCCCGCGACTACTCGGTGGCCGGCAAGCTGGTCGGCACGTACAACGCGACGATCTCGTGCAGCGCCGACCGCTCCACGGACCCGGAGATCCCCTGCCGCGTGCAGATCGTCAAGCTCGCCCGGTGACGCTCGACCGGTGACGTCCCCGGCACCCGCTCCCTGCGGCAGCACCGCAGGGAGCGGCCCGCCCCAGCGTCTACCATGACCTGAGCCCGTGACCTGAGCAGGAGACCCGTTTGTCCGCAAGCACCAGCGACACCCCCGCGCCCGAGGGGAAGCGTCCGTCGAAGCGACGACGGTTCCTCGGCAAGGCGATCCCCATCGCCTTCTACGTCCTGCTCGCGGTGTTCCTCGTGCTGTACGTCCGGAGCGTCGACTGGGGACAGCTCGCCGGGCTCGACTGGCAGTGGTCGTGGGTGATCCTCGCGACGGTGATCAGCCTCGGCTTCCGGTACTGGGGTGTCGGCATCTGGTTCTACCTGCTGCGACGGCTCGGCGCGACCGGGCTCAAGGGCAGCGGCGTCACCCTGACCTACGTGTACGCGAAGTCCTGGATGGGCCGCTACATCCCCGGTGCCGCGACCTGGATCATCGGCAAGGTCTACTTCGCCTCGAAGCACGGCGTCTCGAAGGCCCGCCTCGGCGTGAGCGGGCTGCTCGAGGGCGCCCTGCAGATCGCCGCGACCCTGGCCCTGGCGCTCGTGCTGCTGCTCATCGACCCGCGCACGCACAACCTCGACCCGTGGCTCATCGTCCTGATGATCGCGGCGTTCGTGGGCTGCGTCGTCTGCCTGATCCCGCGCGTGTTCGTGTTCCTGATCGGGATCGCGCTGAAGATCCTGCGTCGCAAGCCGCTCGAGGCCGACGTCCGTCCGAACCTCGGCACGGTCCTCGGCGGAGCCGGGCTCTACGTCGCGGGTGCGGTGCTGTCCGGCACGGCGTACTACTTCATCACCCTCGGCGTGTACCCGTCGCTGAAGCTCACCGACGCGGCCTTCGTGATCGGTGCCGCGAGCATGGCCTCGGCGATCAGCATGCTGGCCGTCTTCGCCCCCGGTGGACTCGGCGTCCGCGAGGGCGTGCAGGCCCTCCTGCTGGCGCTCGTCATGCCGGCGCCCATCGCACTGGTCGTGGTCGTCGTCACCCGTGTCTGGAGCCTCGCGGTCGACGGACTCTTCCTGCTCTGCGCCGCGGCCCCGACGTGGTTCCGGCGCAACCGCCCGACCGACGACCCCTCCGCGGTCGAGGGCGGCGTCCCCGCCGCCTGACGCGCGGCGCGCGCAGCGCTTCGTGAGCAGCAATGGTCGGGTCCGGATGACGGACCCGACCATTCCTGCTCACGGAGTGGGGCACCGGTCGCGCGTGATGACGGACGGGAGGCCCGTGCCAGCTGGCACCGGGCCTCCCGTCCGTCTCGTGGGGCGTCCACCGCACGCCGCGCGCCGTCCGCCGAGGGGTCACGAAGTGTCGCCTGCGGCCGCGCCTGCCGACAGTTCGCGACCCCTCGGCGCCGCGCCTGCGGCACGTCGTGCCACCGCGGCGCTCCGCAGCCGGGCGTGTCAGCGGACGGGAACCGTCGTCGACAGGGTCCGACGGTCGGCGCGCGCGACCTGCACGACCGACGCGACGAGCCCCACCGCGACCAGGGCCACGACGACGACGAGCACCGCGGGTGGCACCGGCCCGATCTCGGAGTACCGCAGCAGCCCGCGGCCGGTCACCGGGAACAGCGCCGCGTTCCAGAACCAGGCCGACGCCACCGCGAAGCCGTACACGCCCACCGCGGGCAGCACGACGGCCAGCGCCACCGCGGCCCAGGTGCGTGCCCGGCCGGCCGGCACCAGTCGTCGCCACGCGAGCGCGCTCAGCACGATCAGGCAGACGATCGCGGGGAAGTAGTACCGGCCCTGGGTGGCGGCGACCTCGGTGGTGGTGAGGTACGAGTGCGCGCTCGTGCGGTTCTGGATGCCGATCAGGAGCGCCGGGAACACCGCGAGGCACAGGGCCACCCGCAGGTCCGGGCCGCGGCGGAACGCCCAGCCGACCAGCACCACGAGGGCGACGAGGGTCAGGACGGCGGTGAGCAGGTCGCCGATGGTCACCTGGGCGCGACCGCCGAAGCTGCCCCAGAACGTGCGCGACAGGGTGCCCCAGCTGACGTCGAGGAAGTGTCCGAGCGTGGGGCTCTCGCCCGGCGGGAAGTCCTTCGGGGGCCGCATCGCCGTGTAGCCGTTCGGCTGGATCCGGCCGTACGACACGAGGTTGTGCAGCCACCACCAGGCACCGATGCCTCCGGAGACCGCCATCGTGACGACCGTGCGGACGATCCGTTGCCGCAGGGACAGCACCCCGGCACCGGCGAACAGCACCACCACCGCGACGAACGGCACCGCCGGCAACCCGGTGCCCTTGATCCAGACCAGGGCCCCGAGGACCACCGCCAGTGCGATCGTGGTGCGCCAGCGGGTGTCGCCGGTGAGCAGACGGGTGGCGAGCCAGACGACGATCCCGGCGACGAGCAGCACCGGGGCGTCGTTCGAGAACGACGAGCCGATGGACGCGAGTTCGGGCGTCGCGAACACGGCGAGGGCCCCGATCAGCGCGGCGCGGGGGCTGCGGGTCACCCGGCGGACCGACGCCCAGGCGAGCAGCGGGAGCGCGGTGACGGCCAGCACGTCGGCCAGCCGGAGAGCGACGAACGCGTGGTCCCAGCGGAGCTCGCCGAAGTCGACGGCCCGGAGCACGGCGGCTCCGGCCAGGTACGCGGTGGGCGGGTGCTGGGTCATCTGGTTGACCGTCGCCGAGGGTCCTGGTGCGTTCTGCAGCAGCTCGCTCACCGTCGACCACTCGTTGGACGGCTTCGTCGCCTGTTCGACCTTGGCCGCCTGCACGGCGTTGGTGACGTGCAGCTCGCCGGGGGCCGCCCACGCGTCCCCGAGGGCGACGTGCACGGCGGCGTCGATGTGCGCGGTCTCGTCGGGGGCCTCGAACACCGGGACGAGCAACGCCCACGCCACCAGCCAGAGCCCGAAGGTCGCCGTGATCACCGCGATCGCGACACGTTCCCAGCGCGCGGTGCGGGGTGGGGCGGGGGTGGTGGTCATCTCGGCCGTCACCCCACCGATCCTAGGTCAGACGTCGTGGGGGACCCGCGGGCCGTCGGACACCGACTCGTCCGCGGCGGCCGGCTGCGTGGCCGTGCGCTCGGGGTGGTAGACCCAGACCTTGTAGAGCCAGAACCGGAAGACCGTGCCGAGCACGAGCCCGATGATGTTCGCGACGTTGTCGGCGAGCACCGAGGTGAGCCCCATCGCGTAGTGCGACACCCCGAGGCAGGCGAGCGCGATGACCATGCCGCCGAGCGACACGACGACGAACTCGATGCCCTCGCGGGTGGCCACGGCGCGACGCTGCTCGCGGAACGTCCAGTACCGGTTGCCCATCCAGTTCACGAAGATCGCCACGACGGTGGAGATGACCTTCGCCCAGAACGGCCCCGAGTGGACGTCCTCGGGGTTCAGGACGGTGATGCGCAGCACGTTGAACACCGTGGTGTCCACGACGAAGCCGACGGCACCGACGACGCCGAAGCGTGCCAGCTGGGCGATGAGGCGCCGCACGAGCCCTCCAGGATCCGTAGAGTTGTGACCGGTCGTGCAGAGCGCGACCCGAACAGCGATTGTAGACAACGCGTTCCCACCGCACGGTGGGAGCGCCGGAAGGATCACACAGCATGGCGTTGCGCGTCGGGGTCATCGGTGGAGGACAGCTGGCACGGATGATGGTGCCGGCCGCGGTCGAACTGGGGATCGACATCCGGGTGCTCGCCGAGGGGCCGGGCATGTCCGCCGCGATCGCCGCCACCGCCGAGGGCGACTACCACGACGCCGCCACGGTGCTCGAATTCGCCCGACAGGTCGACGTCGTGACCTTCGACCACGAGCACGTGCCGCAGGACGTCCTGCGCAGCCTGGTCGATGCGGGCGTGTCGGTCCACCCCGGACCGGACTCGCTGGCCGTCGCCCAGGACAAGATCACCATGCGTCGCCGGCTGAGCGAACTCGGACTGCCGGTGCCCGACTGGGCGGCCGTGCAGGGACCCGACGACCTCCGAGCGTTCCTGGCGGACCACGGTGGCCGTGCCGTCGTCAAGACGCCGCGGGGCGGGTACGACGGCAAGGGCGTCCGGGTCGTCTCCGACGCGTCCGACGTCGACGACTGGTTCATCGCCGTGGCCGAGGCCGGCGGCGACCAGGCCCTCCTGGTCGAGGAGCTCGTCCCCTTCACCCGCGAGCTCGCGCAGTCCGTGGCACGCCGTCCCTCCGGGCAGGTCGTCGCCTGGCCGCTCGTCGAGACCGTGCAGCGCGACGGGGTCTGCGCCGAGGTCATCGCACCGGCGCCGGACAGCGCCGGCCGGATCGCCGACCTGACCGAGTCGATCGCCGTCCGCATCGCGGAGGAACTCGGTGTGACCGGCGTGCTGGCGGTCGAGCTGTTCCAGACCGACGACGAGCGCATCCTCATCAACGAGCTCGCGATGCGTCCGCACAACACCGGGCACTGGACCATCGACGGCGCCACCACGAGCCAGTTCGAACAGCACCTGCGCGCCGTCCTCGACCTGCCGCTCGGGGCCACCGGCTCGTTCGCCCCCGCGTCCGTCATGGTCAACGTGCTCGGCGGGCCCGCGGACGGCGACCTCGCCGCCCGGTACCCCGCAGCGCTCGACGCCTTCCCCGAGGCGAAGTACCACTTCTACGGCAAGGCGCCCCGGCCCGGCCGGAAGATCGGGCACGTCACGGTGCTCGGCGACGACGTCGACGACGTCGTCTACCGCGCCCGCGCGGCCGCGGCGCACTTCGACGACTGAGGCGGTGTCCGCGACACCGGGTCGCGTCCTCGACGTGACCGGATGACGGACGGGAGGCCCGTGGCGACGCCGCCACGGGCCTCCCGTCCGTCACGGGTGCGGGACACACTTGTCGGCCGCTCTGCGGACACCCCCTCGGGTGGCACCCGCTCGGGAGGCTGGCGGGAGCCGGGAGCGCATGTTCCCCTGGTACAGTCCGCGCCCACCGTCCAGGGAGTCCCCATGCGCCGCCGTCCGCGTCGTGCCGCCGTCTGCGGTGCAGCCATCGCCCTCGTCGCAGCCGTCGCCGGCCTGCTGCCGACCGCGACCGCGTCCGCAGCGACCTCGGCCTCGACCATCCGCTCGGCCACGTCCGCGTCGCTCTACGGCGCCGGGCCGTACCGGTCGCCGACGAGCGAGGCCGCGAAGGCGCAGGCCGCCCTGGCCGCCACCGACCCGGCCGGGGCCGCGGCGGCGAAGACCATCGCCGGGTACCCCGTCGCGACCTGGCTCGGCGACTGGAGCCAGGGGACGCAGCTGACCAAGACCATCAGCACTGCCCTCACCGGTGCCGAACAGTCCGGCACCACCCCCGTGTTCGTGCTCTACGCGATCCCCGACCGTGACTGCGGCGGGTACTCCGCCGGCGGCTTCGACGAGGGGTCTTACGACGCGTGGGTCGACCAGGTCACCGCGGCGCTGGCGGGACACCGCGCAGCCGTCATCGTCGAACCGGACTCGCTCGCGATGCTCAGCAACGCCAAGTGCAGCACCGCGCTCGACGAGCAGCGCTACCGGATCCTCTCCCGCACCGTCGCCGGGCTGACCGCCGCCGGGGTCCCCGCCTACCTGGACGCGGGCAACTCGAACTGGGTGCAGCCCGCGCTGATGGCGTCGCGGCTGAACAGCGCGGGCGTCCAGCAGGCCCGCGGGTTCTTCACCAACGTGGCGAACTACTACCCGACCGCGCAGGAGCAGGCGTACGCGCAGAAGGTGTCCGCTGCCACCGGGGGCTCGCACTACGTCATCGACACCTCGCGCAACGGGCAGGGCTGGCGTGGCACCTGGTGCAACGGGCCGGGGGCCGGGCTCGGCACCTCGCCCCGGGTGGTGTCCGACGGCACGGCGCTCGACGCCCTGCTGTGGGTCAAGACCCCCGGCGCGAGCGACGGCACCTGCAACGGGGCGCCGGCCGCCGGCAAGTGGTTCTCGACCTACGCACAGGCCCTCGTCGCGAACGCACGCCTGGGTGTGCCCGCCGCCGACCTGACCCCCCGTGGCACGCTCGAGGCCGTCGCCGGCACCGGCGGCGGCGTCCGCGTGTCCGGGTGGGCCTACGACGAGGACGACCCCACGCAGCCCGTGCGGGTCCGGGCCACCGTCGACGGTGTCCCGGCCGGCGTCACCACCGCCGGGCTCGACCGGCCGGACGTCGACGCACGCTCCGGGGTCGGCGCGACCCACGGCTTCGACGTCGTGGTGCCCACCGCGGCCGGTGCTCGCCGCGTCTGCGTCACCGCGGTGAACATCGGCGCGGGGTCGGACACCCCGCTCGGTTGCTCGACCGTCCGCGCCTACCGGCACGACCCGTACGCCGAACTGGAGTCCGCGAAGGCCGTGACCCGGGGCATCGCGGTGCGCGGCTGGGCGTTCGACGGCGACGCGGTGGCCTCGGCGAGCCGGGTGGCGATCACCGTCGACGGCAAGCGGGTGACGTCGCTGGACGCCGGTCGGAAGCGCGCCGACGTGGACGCGACCTGGGGCTCCGGCGGGTCGCACGGCTTCGCGGGCACCGTCCGGGCGGCGGCCGGCAAGCACACCGTCTGCGCGGTCGTCCACAACACCGGGAGCGGAGCGGACCGCAGGGCGTCGCCGTGCCGGACGGTGACGGTGCGCTGAGGCGGCGTCCGCCGTGCGGCGTTCCGCGCGGCGTTCTCCGTGCGGCGTTCGTCGCACGGTGCGCGGCGTGCGAGAGGATGGGCGCATGCCGCGTGATCTCGTCCGCCGGGCCGCCGGACGCCTGCGCCGCGCCGTCGCAGGTGCCCCGCCACAGCCGGCGCCCCTGCCCGTCCTCGGGTACGTCGTCGCGGGCGGTGGCGGCGCCCACCCGGCCTCGGCACACGTCCGTGTCGTCCGCCGCACCGAGCACCTGGCCGCGAGCGGCACCGCCGAGGTGCGCCAGGTGGACCCGGCGGCGTTCGTCGACGGCTCCGACCAGGCGCCCTACGCCGCACTCCTGGTGCAGCGGGACATCCTTCCCCTCGACAGCGTGCAGCCGTTCCTGGCAGCCGCCGCCTCCCGGGGCATCCGCGTCGTGGCCGAGGTCGACGACGACTTCTTCACCGAGTCCGGACGCGCTCGCTTGGCCCGCGCCGAGTACGACCCCGACCGGCTCGCCTCGATCGACGCCCTGGTGCGCGGTGCCGACACCGTCGTCGTGAGCACGCCCGAACTCGCCGACGTGGTCCGTCCGGTGGCGCGGGACGTCGTCGTCGTGCCGAACGCCCTCGACCCGACGATCTGGACTGCCGGCCCCACCGCGGACGACGACGAGCGGCCCGCGGGGGAGCACCGGGTGCTGTACATGGGCACGCTCACCCACGCCGCCGACCTCGAGCTCCTGCGAGACGTCTTCGCCGACCTCACCACCGCCGACGGCACCCCGATCCGGCTCGAGGTCATCGGGGTGACCGACGAGGGCGGTGCCGACTGGTTCCGCCGGGTCGAGGTGCCCGACGGGCACTACCCGGCGTTCTCCCGATGGCTCGTGGCGCACCGGGAGCGCTGGCGGGCGGGCGTCGCACCGCTCCGCGACGAGGAGTTCAACCGCGCGAAGAGCGACCTGAAGTTCCTCGAGTACACCGCGCTCGGGCTGCCCGCCGTGGTGTCCGACCGTCCGTCCTACGCCGTCGCACGGGCCCACGGCGCCGTGGCCGTGCCGGACGACGTGCCGGCGTGGCGGGACGCCGTCCGGACCGCCGTCGACCGTGGCCGGGCGGACGAGGGGGCGGCCCGCTGGGTCGCCGAGGACCGCACGATCGGCCGTGACCGCGACACCTGGCGACGCGTGCTGCTCGGCTAGGCTCGTCGCGTGACCGACACCGCCGCACCCGCACAGCCGCTCGTCTCGATCATCATGGGGTCGGACTCCGACTGGCCCACCATGCGGGCCGCGGCGGACATCCTCACCGAACTCGGCATCCCGTTCGAGGCGGACGTCGTGTCGGCGCACCGCACGCCGGACAAGATGACCCGCTTCGCCCGCGGCGCCGCCGCCCGTGGCATCCGGGTCGTCATCGCCGGGGCCGGTGGCGCGGCACACCTGCCGGGCATGGTGGCCTCGATGACGACGCTCCCGGTGATCGGTGTCCCGGTGCAGCTCGCGCGTCTCGACGGCCTCGACTCGCTGCTCTCCATCGTGCAGATGCCGGCGGGGATCCCGGTCGCGACGATGGCGATCAACGGTGCCGCCAACGCCGGTCTGCTGGCCGCGCGCATCATCGGTTCCTCGGAGCCGGTCGTCGCCGCTCGCCTGACCGAGTACGCCGACGGGCTCGAGCGCCTGGTCGAGGAGAAGGCGGCGCGCCTCCGCGACTCGCTCTGAGGCCGCCGCTGTGGGGTCCGAGCCGCGCTACGGTAGCGGGATGCGCCGCGCCGTCCCCGTCCTCGTCCTCGTCCTCTCCGCGGTCGCCGTGGTCGCCGCGGTGGTCTGCGTGGTCGCTGCGCGCGCGGCCGGTCCGGTGAACCCCGTGGCGGGGTGGTTCCGTGGCGCGGGCCCGGACGTCGTGGCGACGAAGTCGCAGTTCGATTCGTGGTTCGCGGCGCTCCACGTCGCCGAAGCCGCAGCGGTCGTCGCCGTCCTCGCCGTGGTGGCCGCCGTCGTGGTCGCCGTGGTCGCTCGACGCCGTCGCGCACGTCCCTGACCCCACCACCCGACGTCGGCGCGCGGCTGATCCGACCGATGCCGACGCCACGCCACGCGCACTGACCAGGACTTCTTGCCCGACGGCTGATCCTCGCGCAAGCCCCGTGTACTGGGGGTGCGCTGAAGTGTCAACCCCCAGGCGCAGATTGTGGACAGCAACTACCGTGAACGCCGGGTAGCCGAGATCCGGCCGCCCGGCACCCACGGGAACGGGTGCGAACAGTCACGTCAGGGAGTGACCGACCTCATGCAGAAGCGCACCACCAGGAGGGCCGCACTCGCCGTCGTGCTCCTCGGAGCAGCACTCGTCGCCGGACCGCTCGGTCAGGGGACCGCAGCGACCGCCAGCTCGGCACCGCTCGGCGACGTCGGGAACTTCAAGCAGACCTTCCGCGAGCAGTTCAGCACCGCGGCCAGTGCGAAGGGCGCCTTCGCCAAGAAGTACGCCAACTCGTGGCAGCCGTACCCGGACGGGACCGGCGGCATGTACTACTCGGGTTCGCAGATCAGCTCGCACAACGGGTACATGGACGTCAAGCTCGACGGCAAGCACGGCGCCGCCGGCACCTTCGGCACACCGACGGGAGCCTGGGGCCACAAGGGCGGCAAGTTCATCGTCCGCGCCAAGGCCACGGGCGGCGCCGGCAACGGCGCAGCATTCATGCTCTGGCCGTCGTCCGACCGCTGGGCCGACGGGGAGATCGACTACCCCGAGGCCAACTTCGACCAGCAGCCGATGCTGCACCACCACTCGATGATCGCGGGCCAGGAGGCCAACGCGACGAGCCTGAGCACCGGCGTCTCGTGGCGCTCGTGGCACACGTACTCGATCGAGTGGATCCCCGGGAAGTCCGTGCGCTACCGCCTCGACGGCAAGGTGATCAAGACGATCACCTACGACGTGCCGAAGACCGCGCACCGCTACATGTTCCAGGTGGGCGACTGGGGCGACGCGGGGCACCTGTACATCGACTGGGTCAGCACCTACACGTACAAGGGCTGACGCGCTCCGGCCGTCAGAGGTCGGCGTGCAGCTGCCAGGTCTCCGCGGCGGAGTCGGACCAGTCGTACATGCGTGCACGGTCCGGCCCCGCCACAGCCAGCCGGCTGGACAGTTGCGGGTCGTTCACGACCTGGTAGACGGCCTGTGCAAGCCGTGCGGAGTAGGACTCCCGCGGTGACCGCGCGACGGTGACGCCGGCGTCCGACGCGACCTCTGCCACGGCGGGGTCGTCGGAGTGGATCACCGGGGTGCCGAAGCTCATCGCCTCGATCACGGGCAGGCCGAAGCCCTCGGCGAGGCTGGGGAACACGAACACCGTCGCACGGTCGTAGACCACCGCGAGGTCCGCGTCGTCGATGCGGCCGAGGACCTTCACCCGGTCGCGCGACAGTCCCGCGCGCTCCGCGGTGCCGTACACGTCGACGTCGCCCCAGCCGTCCGGGCCGGAGATGACGAGGGGCACGTCGCTGGGGGCATCCGGGTGGGCCATCGCCTCAATCAGGGACGCCAGGGCCTTGCGCGGCTCGAGCGTGCCGACCGCGAGCACGTAGCGGTCGGGCAGGCCGAGGCGCTCGGCGCGCAGGTCGGCGTCGACGGGCAGGCGGAGGCGTCCGCTCGGGGCACCGCCGATCACGCGGAGCCGGTCGTCGAACCGGTGGATCTCGTTCAGCGCCCCCGCCACGGCGTGGGTCGGCACCACGACGGCGTCGGCGTGCTTCCACGCCCGCTTCACCATCGCCTTGTGGAAGTGGACGCCGCGCGGCGTGAGGGTCTCGGGGTTGGTCCACGGCACCACGTCGTGCACGGTCACCACGGTCTGCCGGCCCGGGTCCTGGAAACGGTCGTGCTTGACCAGTGGTGCGAGCACGCTCGGCGCGTGCACCATGCCCTTCGCGATGCCGCCCACGAACCCGCCCTGCCAGGCGAGCGACAGCTCACGACGTGGCAGCGGCAGTCGCTGCAGGTCGGACAGTCCGGGCAGGAGCGTGCGCAGGTGCGCCATCTCGTCGGACCCGACGGCGGAGACCACACCCGCGACCTCGCAGCCGCTCGGCGCGTGCTCGACGAGGTGTCGCGCGAGCTCCTCGGCGTAGCGCCCGATGCCGCCCGGCACGGGCGCGACGATCTGGTCGACGATGACGTGGAGGGTGGTCATGGTGCTGTGCTCCTCGTCGTGGTTCGTGGACCCGTGGTCAGGGGGCCGAGGGCCGGCCCCGCGCTCGGCTGCCCGACACTACCAGGGTGGTCCCGGCGCCCCCTGGGCGCGGTCGGTGGTCGGACAGGAGGCGCGGGTCGGGTCCGCGGTGTGCGGAACCCGACCCGCGCCTCCCGGTCGAGAGCCGTGCCTACGCGGTCAGCGCACCCGCCGCGACCGCAGCGTGCAACGCGTCGCGCCAGTCGCGCATCGGCGCGAGTCCGGCGCGCGACCAGCCGTCGTGGCCGAGCACGCTGTACGCCGGGCGCGGCGCCGGCCGGACGAAGGCGGCGCTGTCGGTGGGCAGCACGCGCTCCGGGTCGAGCCCGAGTTCGCGGTAGATGGCCTGCGTGAAGTCGAACCAGGAACCCTGGCCGGCGTTCGTCCCGTGGTAGATGCCCGCGGGGGCGTCCCCGTCGATGAGCTCGACGATCCGTGCGGCGAGGTCGCCCGTCCACGTCGGCTGGCCGACCTGGTCGGTGACGACGCTGACGGTGTCGTGCGACCCTGCGAGCCGGAGCATCGTCGCGGCGAAGTTCGGCCCGTGCGCGCCGTAGATCCACGCGGTGCGGACGACGTACGAGGTGTCCGGGGCGATCGCGCGCACGAACGCCTCGCCGGCGGCCTTGGTGCGGCCGTAGGCGTTGATCGGGTCGGTCGGGGCGTCCTCGGCGTAGGGCGCGGTGCCGTTGCCGTCGAAGACGTAGTCGGTCGACACGGTGACGAGCTTCGCGCCGTGGCGGACCGCGGCCTCGGCCAGGAGCTTCGGCCCCGTCGCGTTGACCGCGTGGGCGTCGTCCTCGTGGTCTTCCGCGTCGTCGACCTTCGTGTAGGCGGCCGAGTTGATCACGACGTCGTGCCCGGCGACGGCGGCGTCCACCGCGGTCGGGTCGGTGATGTCGAGGTCCGCCCGCGACAGCGCGGTGACGTCGCGGCCGGCGAGTGCGGCCTGGAGGTCCTGGCCGAGCATGCCGGCGGCGCCGGTGATGAGGTACCTGGTCACGGTGTGCCGGTTCAGCTCAGGGCCGCACGCTGCTTGAGCGGCTCCCACCAGGCGCGGTTGTCGCGGTACCACTGCACGACGTCGGCCAGGCCCTGCTCGAACGGCACGAGCGGCTCGTAGCCGAGCTCGGCCTGGATCTTCGAGATGTCGACCGAGTAGCGCAGGTCGTGGCCGAGACGGTCGGCGACGCGGTCGACGTACGACCAGTCCTTGCCGGTCGCGTCGAGCAGCAGCTGGGTGAGCTCCTTGTTGGTCAGCTCGGTGCCGCCGCCGATGTTGTAGATCTCGCCGGCGCGGCCACGGGTCAGGACCATCGCGATGCCACGGGTGTGGTCGTCGACGTGCAGCCAGTCGCGGATGTTGTTGCCCTCGCCGTACAGCGGCACGTGCACGTCGTCGATGAGGTTGGTGACGAAGAGCGGGATGACCTTCTCGGGGAAGTGGTACGGCCCGTAGTTGTTCGAGCAGCGGGTGATCGAGAGGTTCAGCCCGTGCGTGCGGTGGTAGCTGCGGGCGAGCAGGTCGCTGCCGGCCTTCGACGCCGAGTACGGCGAGTTCGGCTCGAGCGGGCGCTCCTCGTCCCACGAGCCCTCGCTGATGGAGCCGTAGACCTCGTCGGTGGAGACGTGCACGAAGCGCTCGGTGCCGTGGCGGAGCGCGGCGTCGAGCAGACGCTGGGTGCCCACGACGTTGGTCTCGACGAAGATGCCGGAGTCGCGGACCGAGCGGTCGACGTGGGACTCGGCGGCGAAGTGCACGATGGCGTCGACGGTCGGGACGACCTCGTCGAGCTTCGCGGCGTCGCGGATGTCGCCGTGCACGAAGGTGTAGCGGGGGGAGTCGGCGACCGGGGCGAGGTTCGCTTCGTTGCCGGAGTAGGTCAGTGCGTCGTAGACGACGACCTCGGCGCCCTCGAGGCCGGGGTACGCGTCCTCCAGCGTGCGGCGGACGAAGTTCGAGCCGATGAAGCCGGCTCCTCCGGTGACGAGGATCTTCACGAGTTCTCTTTCCTGACGGTCGGTTCGTGGGTCGGCGGCGATTCTAGCGGGCCGCTGGTGGGGTCGGCGGGCTCGGCGGCGTCGGCGTCGGCGGGCTCGGCGGCGGTGGCGGGTGCTCCCGGCTCGGCGACGGTCCGCCACACCAGGACGACGGTCGCGACTGCGGCGGCCGCGAACACGATGGCGACCAGCAGGATCGCGAACGGCCCGGCGACCGCGCCGCCGGCCATCGCGGAGATCCCGCCGGGCGTGATGCGGAACTGCGTGTTCTCCCACCCGCCGCGGTAGGTCAGGCCGATGCCGTACGTGCTGATCGCGAGCGAACCGACGACCGCCAGCCGGGCCAGGCGTCGGCGGAGCTCCGGACGGACGACGAGGGCGTGCCACGCGACCGCCTGTGCGAGCACGAGCGCGACGACCGCGACGAACAGGAACCGGCCCTGCAGCCCGTTGCCCTGGTGCGTGCCGAGGTAGTTCCGCCAGTTGTAGGCGAAGGTGGCGACGAGGACGACCGTCGGCCAGACGAGCAGGATCGTGGTCACCCGGCGGCCCGGAGCCCGGCGGGCGTACGACCACCCGATGACGGCCAGTCCGACGACCGCGAGCGTGTCGATGACCATGGACGGCAACGGCCACTGGTTCGCACCGAGTGCGCCGAAGAACGAGGCGGTCAGGCCGTCCCACTGGCGCCCGGCGAACGCCCCGGGGTTCGCACCGCCCGCCGGGTACGGCTGCACAGTCGTGACGGCGCGCAGGGCGTCGGGCAGGAGCGTCCCGCTCACGAGCAGCGTCCGCACCCACCACCAGCCGGACACGGCGACGGCAGCGAGGACGACCACGCCGGCGTGCAGAGCACGACGACCCCACGTCCGGCCCGGTGCCAGGGCGGACACGAGGACGACGAACGGGATCGCCAGGAGCCCCAGCGCGCTCAGGGCCGCCAGTCCGGTGACAGCGACGGCGAGCCCGGCGGTGGTCCACCACGAACGGTCGCCGGTCAGCACGCGTGCGCTCAGCCAGACGAGCACGGCGCCGAGCAGGACGACCGGTGCCCACACCGTGACGCCGGAGGTGACCTGCGCCAGCTGCGGGACGGCGAAGAGCAGGACCGGGGCGACGAGTGCGGTGCGGGGCGAGCGGGTCACCCGACGGACCGTCGCCCAGACCAGGACCGGCAGCGCGGTGACGAGCAGCACGTCGAACACGCGGAGCGCGAGCACCGAGGTCGCCCAGTCGTGCGAGCCGAACCGGATGACGCGCAGGATCCCGGCGGCCACCAACCAGTACGTCGGCGGGTTCTGGGACATCGGGTCGATCGCCGGGGAGTCCCCGGGCACCGCCGCCAGCAGCGCGTCGACCGTGGGGCGGTCGACGGCCGGTGCCGGGTGCTCGACGATCTGGCGCACGGCGGCGAGGTAGTGCATCTCGCCGCCGTGCGGCCAGCCGAGTCCGAGCGCGAGGCGGAACGCGGCGTCGACGTGTGCGGGCTCGTCGGGTGCCCCGAAGGCCGGGGTGACCAGGGCGAAGGTCAGCAGGAAGGCGAGCCAGGCCAGCGTCACGGTGCCGAGCAGGACCCACTCGTGCCGGCCGACGAGCGGTCGCGGGGCGCTCACGCGGGGACCTCTGGACGGCGCATGAACCGGACGAGCAGCACGGCGGTGACGGTCAGTGCGACCGCGGCGACGGCGACGAGGGTGAAGTTCGTGCCGGCGGGCACCATGCCGTAGCGGTCGAACCGGCCGACCGCGAACTCGTCGACCCAGAAGGCGGCGTCGCGCCCGAAGGCCCGCAGCGCGTAGACGACGCCGTACAGCGCGATGGCCATCGCCGCGATCGACATCCCGACGGCGAGCCGGGTGGTGCCGGCTGCCGTCACGGTGACCCGGCGCCAGGCGAGGGCGCTCAGGGCGATGAGGGCGATGAGGGTGGGGTAGTAGTAGCGCCCCTGGGTGCCGGCGACGATGGTGCTCCGGAGGTACCCGCCCCACCCGCTCTGCAGGTGCAGGGCGATGAGGATCACGGGGAACGACGCCAGCACGATCGCCGGGCGGAGCGACGGGCCGCGGCGGAAGCCCCAGACGACGATGCCGACGAGCGACGCGATGGTCAGCCCGTCGATCAGGACCTGGGCGAGCTGGAACTGGGTGAGACCACCGACGCTGCCCCAGAAGGTGCGGGTGACGCCGTTCCAGTAGTCGCGGAGGAACACCTCGGGGCTGGCGGCGGTGCCGGCCGGGAACGGCATCGGCGGACGTGCGCCGGCCATGCCGTCCGGCTGGATGTCGCGGTACACGAGGATGTTTCGCAGCCACCACCAGCCACCGACGACGGCGGCGAGCCCCAGGGTCCACAGCGTCCGGAGCGCGTTCCGCCAGACGGTCGCCCGGGTGCAGCCAGCGGCCATCACGGCGATGCCCACGAACGGGATCGCGGGGAGTGCGGTGCCCTTGACGAGCAGCATCGCGCCGAGCAGCAGCCCGATCCAGATGGTCGTGCGCACCCGCAGGTCGCCGGTGAGCAGTCGCACCACGAAGTACACGAGCGCCCCGGCCAAGGGCAGCATGAGCGCGTCGTTCGTGACCGAGGTGCCGATCGAGGCGACCTCGGGCAGGGCGAACACCGCGGCACCGCCGACCAGTGCGGCCCGTGGTGACCGCGTCAGCCGACGCACGGTCGCCCACGCCAGGAACGGCAGCGGCAGGACGAGCAGGGCGTCGAACAGTCGCAGCACCATGACGGCGAGGTCCCAGCGGAGGTCCTCGAAGTGCACCAGCTGCAGGACCCCGGCGGCCAGGGCGTAGTACGTGGCGGGGTGCTGCGACATCTGGTCGATGCTCGTCGGGTGCACGCCCGGGAACTCGCGGAGCAGCTCACCCCACGTCTGGTTCACGTCGGTCGACTGCCGCATGTTGCTGATCTGGGTGTCGTGCACCGCGTTGAGGTAGTGCATCGCACCGGGCGCGGGCCAGCCGTCACCGATCGCCAGGTGCAGCACGGCGTCGACGTGGGTCGGCTCGTCCGGGGCCTTGTACGTCGTGGTGACGACGGCCCAGACCGCGAGGACGGCGGCGAACGCCACCGTCAACGCGATCACGAGGATGCGCTCGCGCCGCCCGACCGCGGGTCGGACGTCGGAGCGCGACACGGCCGGTGCCGTGTCAGTCGCCATACCGCTGCAGTTTCTGCAGGTCGAGCTGCTCCTCGGCCAGCGTGCGGTTGAGGCGGGTGAGGTCGGCCACGACGCCGATGACTATGGAGAGGAGCGCCGTGATGAGCAGGACGACACCGAGGATGATCGACTGCAGGTGGTTGCCGCCGGTCTGCATCGCCAGGAGCACCAGGTAGCGGATGAGCGGCCAGAGTCCGAGCGCACCGAGCACCGCGGCGACCCAGAGGAACAGGGCCATCGGCCGGTACATCAGGTAGACGCGGGCGATCGCCGAGCCGGACTCGAACATGTGCTGGAAGATGTTGTTGAAGAGCCGCGACTCGCGGGTCTTCGGGTTCGTCGTGATCGGCACCGACGCGATCGCCAGGCGCTTGTAGCCGGCCTGCACGATGGTCTCCATGCAGTAGCTGAAGCGCGTCACGATGTTCAGGCGGATGAGCGAGTACTTCGAGTACGCGCGGAACCCGCTGGCCGCGTCGGGCAGGTCGAGCCCGGCAGCGCGGCTGGCGACCCACGAGCCGAAGCGCTGCATGATCTTCTTGAAGCCGGAGAAGTGCTCGATGGTGCGCGTCTGCCGGTCGCCGATGACGATCTCGGCTTCCTTCCGGAGGATCGGCTGCACGAGCTCGGCGATCTGTGCCTGCGGGTACTGGTTGTCCCCGTCGGTGTTCACGACGATGTCCGCACCGTGCAGCAGCGCGTAGTCGACGCCGTCACGGAACGAGCGGGCGAGACCCATGTTCGTGGTGTGGTGCACGAAGTGCTTGACGCCGTGCTCCTTGGCGACCTCGACGGTGCGGTCGGTGCTGCCGTCGTTGATCACCAGGATCTCGATCTCGTCGATACCGTCGATCTCCCGCGGGATGGAGTCGATGACGCTGGCGAGGGTGTTCTCCTCGTTGAGGCAGGGGATCTGGACGAATAGCTTCACGGGCTCGCTTGGTCTCGTTTCGGGAGTCGCAGCGCGCGGGGCGCGGGGCACAGAACCAGGACAGCCTATGCGAACTCACGGCTTGCTAGGCTTCCCCGGTGCAGATCCGCGAACTGAAGATCCCTGGCGCGTGGGAGTTCACGCCCGTCCAGCACGGCGACGCACGAGGAGCATTCCTCGAGGCGTACCGCGCCGACGTGCTCGAGGAGACCGTCGGTCACCCGCTCGACCTCCGCCAGGTGAACATGTCGATCTCCGCGGCCGGTGTCGCCCGCGGGATCCACTACGCCCTCGTCGCACCGAGCCAGGCGAAGTACGTCACCGCCGTGCGCGGGGCGTTCATCGACTACATCGTCGACATCCGCGTCGGGTCCCCGACGTTCGGCCAGTGGGACTCCGTCCGGATCGACGACGTCGACCGCAAGGCCGTCTACCTGTCCGAGGGGCTCGGCCACGCGATCGTCGCGCTCGAGGACCAGTCGACCGTGAACTACCTGGTCAGCGCGCACTACAACCCCGAGCGTGAGAAGGGGATCACGATCCTCGACCCGACGGTCGGGCTCGACCTGCCCGAGGGCCTCGGCGAGCTGGTGCTGTCCGAGAAGGACACCAGCGCCCCCACCCTCGAGGAAGCCGCGGCACAGGGCCTGCTGCCGACGTACGAGGAGTGCGTCGCGTACACCGAGTCGCTCCGGACGAAGAAGTAAGGGACGGGACACCGATGAAGGGCATCATCCTCGCCGGCGGTTCCGGCACGCGCCTCTGGCCGATCACCAAGGGCATCAGCAAGCAGCTCATGCCGATCTACGACAAGCCGATGGTCTACTACCCCCTGTCGACCCTGATGATGGCGGGCGTCCGAGAGGTGTTGGTCATCACGACGCCGGAGTACAACGACCAGTTCCGGGCCCTGCTCGGCGACGGCTCGGCGCTCGGCATGGAGATCCAGTACGCCGTGCAGCCGTCCCCGGACGGTCTGGCGCAGGCCTTCGTCATCGGTGAGGAGTTCATCGGCGACGACAGCGTCGCCCTCGTCCTCGGCGACAACATCTTCCACGGCACCGGCCTCGGCACGAACCTCCGGAAGAACACCGACGTCCAGGGTGCGACGATCTTCGCGTACCACGTGGCCGACCCGAAGGCGTACGGCGTCGTGGAGTTCGACGACGACTTCACCGCCGTCTCCATCGAGGAGAAGCCGGCCGAGCCGAAGTCGAACTACGCCGTCCCCGGCCTGTACTTCTACGACAACAAGGTCATCGAGATCGCCAAGACGATCGAGCCGAGCGCCCGCGGCGAGCTCGAGATCTCCACGGTCAACGAGCGCTACCTCGAGGCCGGCGAGCTCGGCGTCCAGGTCCTCGACCGCGGCACCGCGTGGCTCGACACCGGCACGTTCGAGTCGATGATGCAGGCGTCGGAGTACGTGAAGGTCATCGAGGACCGTCAGGGCTTCAAGATCGGGTGCATCGAGGAGATCGCCTGGCGGAACGGCTGGATCGACGACGCGCAGCTCGCCGAGCTCGCCGCGCCGCTGGTCAAGGGCGGCTACGGCGTCTACCTGCAGCGACTCCTCGGCGTCTAGCTCCGCACGTGACCCCCACCCCCGGTTGGTTCGGTCGCCGACGTCGCGACACGACGGCTCCCGACCACCCCGACCGGGAGGCCCGTCCCGCGCCCGCAGCGCCGACTGACGTCGCGCGCGTGGCCGGCTTCGACCGTCCCCTGCCGCGGCTTGACCACGACGTCACGGTGCTCGTCACGACCCGTTCGGACCGGCACGCCGAGGTCGCCCGACTCGTGTCGGTCGCCCGTGGTGCCTTCGGCCGCGGGGTCGACGTCCGCGCCGTGAGCTACGTCGCGGACGCCTCGCCGGTCCACCCGTTCGGCCGTCGCCTGCCGTGGGTCCGACCGGAATCCGTCGACGGCCTCGGCTCGGCGATCAACGCCGGTGTCGCAGCCGGTGCGGGCCGGACGCTCGTGGTGGTCGACACCTCGGTGTCGGTCGACGTGCCGGCACTGCACGCGCTGGCGGCCGCGGGCTCGGTCGCGCAGGCCCGGGTCCGGATGCCGGACGGCACGCTCCGCTCCGGTGCCCGGCTGCTGCGCCCCGGTGCCCTGCCGTGGTCGGACGACCGCGCCGACACCGTGACCGGCATCGACACCGTCTTCGCGGCGGACCAGCCGGTGCTCTCGGTGCCGGGGGCGGCGCTGGTGCCGGCACCGTGCCTCCCGGACGAACGCATGACCCTGACGGCCTGGAGCCGCGCGGCCGCCGATGCCCACGGCGGACCGGTGCGCGTCGTCGGCGAGGCGACCCGCTCGGTCGAGGCCGGCCGCACCGTCGACGCCGCGACCGTCGACGCGTTCACCGCCTGGCGTGACCGCGCGTCCGAGGGCGACGGTGTCGTCGCCGGACCGCCCCTGCCGCCCTGGGGTGCTCGGCCTGTGGCCCCGGCCGCGCGCGTGACCGGCGGTGACGCCGAACACCTCACGTGGTCGCTCAAGATCGCTGCGCCCGCCGGGCCGGAGGGTGACGGCTGGGGCGACGTGCACTTCGCCGCCGAGCTCGCCGGGGCACTCGAGCGGCTCGGGCAGCGGGTCCGGATCGACCGACGCGACGCCCACGTGCGGGACGACGATGCCTCGGACGACGTCACGCTGGTGATCCGGGGCCTCGACCGGGTGCCGCCGAACCCGGCGTCGGTGAACCTGCTCTGGGTGATCAGCCACCCCGACGACGTCGCCGACACGGAACTGCGGTCGTTCGACGCGGCCTTCGCAGCCGGCCCGGTGTGGGCAGCCGCAGCCGCTGCGCGTGCGGGCGTGCCGGTCCGGACCCTGCTGCAGGCGACCGAGCCGGCGGTGTTCCACCCGGTCGCGCGCACGGCGACGAGCCCCGATGCCGACCACGTGGTGTTCGTCGGCTCGACCCGCGGAGCCGCGCGACCCATCGTGTCCGACGCGGTCGCGCTCGGTGCCGACCTGCGCGTGCACGGTCCGGGCTGGGGAGAGGTCGTCCCCGCGGAGTCGCTCGGCGAACCGTCGCTGACCCGGGCCGAGGTCGCGGCGGCCTACGCCTCGGCGCGTGTGGTGCTCAACGACCACTGGCCCGACATGGCCGCCGGGGGCTTCGTGTCGAACCGGGTGTTCGACGTGCTGGCGTCCGGGGGAGTCGTCGTGACCGACCCGGTGGCCGGGCTGTCCGACGTGCTGGACGTTCCGACGCTCGCGGTCGCGCGCTCCCGTGACGAGTTGGCCGACCTGCTCGACCCGGCGCACGCGTGGCCGTCGGCTGCCGAGCGGGCCGCCGTGGCCGAGCGCATCGCCGCCGAGCACTCCTTCGACGCCCGAGCCGCCGTACTGCTCGAGTCCGCGCGCGCCACCCGCGCCCGCCTCCGCTCCTGACCCGGGCCGCAAAACACCGGTGTTCGTCCTCGGAACACCCGCATTCCGCGGTGCGATCGACGAACACCGGTGTTCCGCGGGCCGACGCGGCGCCCCCGGGCGGCTACGCGGCGCGGTGGGCGACGGGGAGCTCGGCGCCGGACGGCTCCGGGTCCGGGGCCGACGGGAGCGTCGGGCGCCGACTGCGGCGCAGGGCACCGAGCAGCAGGAACAGATCCAGGATCGGGAAGCCGCCGAACAGCGCGATCCACGCCGGCGAACCGATGTCCCGGAGTCGTCGCGCGCCGAGTGCCAGGTTCGGGATGGCCGTCAGCACGCACCACACGAACAGCACCCACTGCGACGGCGGCCCCTGGGCGACGACGTGCCAGCCGTCGGGGCTGCCGTTGAGGCTCAGGACGGACTGCCCGATCCCGAGGAACCCGGGGGTGTTCTGGAAGGTCGACATCGAGTCGTCGGCGTCCGGGATCCCGGTGGCCATCGGCACGAACGTCACGACGAGCCAGACCACGAGCACGTCGACGGCGCGTGCCCACCAGAACTCGGCCCGGCTCGCACGGGCACGGCGGAACGTGAACGCCCCCGTCCAGTAGCGGCGGGCGGCGTCGATCGGGCCGCAGCCGAGCCAGGGTTCCGGGTCGCGGTGCACGGCGCCGAGCCTAGCGGGGTCGCGCACGGCCCCGCAGGCCCCCGACCGGGCTACTTGCGAGTGACCCAGCGGGCGCGGGCAGAGAGGCCCGCGTGCAGCACGACACGCAGGGGCCAGAGCCACCACGCCCGGTACTTCCGCGACAGGAACCGGTAGGCGCTGCGGTGGTGCTCGATCTCCATGCGGCGCCGGTTGGACGACGTCGAGTGGGCTCCGGTGTGGGTGACGACCGCCGAGGGCACGTACACGTTCGCCCGGCCCGACCGTCCGACGCGCTGCCCGAGGTCGACGTCCTCGAAGTACATGAAGTACGACTCGTCGAACCCGTCGAGCTCGCGGAAGAGCGACGTCCGGATGAGGAAGCACGCGCCGGAGAGCCAGCCGGCCTCGCGCTCGACGACCTTCGTGGTGGACCAGTACCGCTGGCTCCACGGGTTCGCCGGCCAGAACCGCGAGAACGCCGCGTGGCCGAGGCCGGTCCGGAGCGAGGGGAGCTGCCGGGCGGACGGGTAGGTCTCGCCCTGGTCGTCGAGGATCCGGGGCCCGAACGAGCCACCCGACGGCAACCGGTCGGCGGCGGCCACGAGTTCGTCGATCGAGCCCTCGCCGAGCACGACGTCGGGGTTCGTGACGAGCAGGAACTCCGGGCGGACGTCCGGCAGCACGTCGTCGAGGGCGCTCAGAGCCGCGTCGATCCCACCGCCGTAGCCGCGGTTGCCGCCGGAGGACACCACGACGGCGCCGTAGGACTCACCGATCGCCCGGAGTGCGTCGATGTCGGCCGAACCGTTGTCCGCGATCACGACGGCGACCGGGTCCTTCGAGGCACCGGCGACGCTCGCCAGGAACGGCCGGATGGTCTCGCCGGTGTTGTAGGTGACCGTCAGCACCGCGACCCGGATCACCGCGCACCCCCGGCGACGGACTCATAGGCCTCGACGTGCACGGCGGCGGTGGCCTCCCAGGTGAACGAGGAGGCCCGCGTCAGCGCCGCCGCACGGTGCGAGGCCAGGAGCGCGGGATCGTCCAGCAGCGCCGTCATCGCGGACGCCAGCGCGGTGGCGTCGGGCTCGCTGTAGACGGCCGCGTCACCGCCGACCTCGGGCAGCGACAGCCGCCGGGTGGTCAGGACGCACGCGCCGGAGGCCATCGCCTCGACCACCGGCAGGCCGAAGCCCTCACCGAGGGACGGGTAGACGACGAACTCGGCACCGCCGAGGAACCCGGCGAGGTCCTCGAGCGGCAGGTAGCCGGCCTCGATGACGTGGTCGGTGGGCTGCAGGGCGTCGAGCCGCGCGACGGCCGACTCGTCCCAGCCGCGGGCCCCGGACAGCACGAGCCACGGGGTCTCCGAACCCGGGCCACCGTCCGACCCGGCTGCGGCACGCGCGGCGCGCACCGAGGCGTACGCGTCGAGCAGCGCCGTGACGTTCTTCCGCGGTTCGATGGTGCCGAGGAACGCGATCCACGGAGCACCCTCGGGCAGGGTGGCGGCGATCCGGGCGTCCTCGACCGCGGCGACGTCGGGCTCGTGGAACACCGTGCGGTCGACGCCGAGCGGTGCGACCCGGACGTCGGCGCGGATGCCCCGCACGACCCGGGTCGCCTCGGTCGCGGTCGCGGCGCTCGGCACGATGACGACGGGTCGGGTGCGCAGGGACCGGCGGCTCCACCAGGTGAAGAAGGTGCGCTTCAGGCGCGAGTGCCACTCGGGGTTGGAGAAGAACGTGGCGTCGTGCAGCGTGACGACGGACCCGCCGCGCCAGCCGAACGGGAACGTGTAGTGCGGGGAGTGCAGCACCTGCGCCCCGAGCCGACGGCCGAGCGCCGGCAGCCCGGTCTGCTCCCACAGGAACCGCAGCGGCACCGAGTCGGTCCAGCCGGGCGCCGTGTGCACGGTCGCGTGCGGCGCGACGGCGGCGAAGTGCGGAGCGTGCACGGGGCGGACGACCAGGTGGACGTCGAGCGACGGGTCGGTCAGGTGGGACACGACCCCCTCGACGTAGCGTCCGACGCCGCCGAGCGCCTGCGGTACCGCGGTCCCGTCGACGAGGACGGTGAGCTGCGGCACGCGTGGTTCCTTCCGGGCGGGGACGTCGTGGCCGGGGCCGTCGACGGGGGAGTGTCCAGGATAGCCCGCTGCACTCATGCGCCCGGGTCCACGCTGCGGCGCGGGACGGACGCGCGCCGGGTCTCGCGCAGCCGGCGCGCGAGGTGGACCGGCAGGGTCCCCACGACGTCCGCGAACGCCGTCAGGACGAGCCGCGCCTCCCGGCGGGTGCGACCGGAGGCCAGCCCACGCAGACCGCGCACCAGGGTGCGGACGCTCGCCCGCACGACGGTCGGCCACGGAGCGTGCCAGAGCGCGACGACGATGCGGTTGCGCGCGTTCCGGAAGACGAACAGGTCGCTCTGCACGCCGGACGACGCCGAGTGGTCGTGCTCGACGACCGCGTCGGCCGCGTGCTCGACGCGCCATCCGCGGCGGCGCAGCCGCCAGGCGAGCTCGGTGTCCTCGTAGTACATGAACAGGGACTCGTCGAGCAGGCCGACGTCTTCCAGCGCCGTGCGCCGGAGCGCGGACGCGCCGCCGGAGAACCCGAAGACGTCGACGTCGGCGACCCGGTCGACGGGCGCGAACCAGTCGCGGTCCATCCCGTTGCCGTCGCGGTCGACGCGGACGCCGGTCGAGTTGAGCCGGACCTCGCCGTCCGCCGACGGCGTCCAGCGACGGCCGTCGTGGTCGCGCAGCACGCGCTGGCCGGGTGCGGGCTCCAGCCCGGCCGGGAGGCCCGTCCAGCGTCCGGCGAGCACGATGCGGCCCGTCACCGCGGCGACCTCGGGCCCGGCGTGCGCCAGGTGGTCGCGGAGCGCCGCGACGAAGCCCGGTGCGGGCACGGCGTCGTTGTTCAGGAGGACGACGACGTCGGCGTCCGTGTGCCGGATGCCGGCGTTGGCACCGGCCGCGAAGCCGCCGTTGTCGCCGCGTGCGACCACGGTGGCGTCCGGCAGGGCACGGCGGAGCACCGCGACGGAGTCGTCGGACGACCCGTTGTCGACGACGATGACGTCGTCGGCCGTGCCCTCGTCGAGCACGGCGCGGACGGCCGCCGTGGTCAGGTCGGCGCGGTTCCAGTTGACGACGACGACCGCGGTGCGGAGCGTGCCGTCGGCCCGGGGCGCGGAGTCACCACGGGGCATGCCGTCGGCGCTGGTCCCGGTGTCGCCGTCGTCCGGGGTCAGTCGAGCTCCTCGATCGAGGGTTCGGCGTAGACCGTGCCCACGGCGTGCTCGAACCCGGGGACCTCGAACGAGTCGCACTCCGGCATGTCGTGCAGGTGGCGTCCGGCCGAGTCCATCATCGACACGTTGATGAAGTACTTGCCGGTGCCGAACGCGGTGTCGGCGATCCGCAGGCGGAGCTTCCGGCGACCGTGCAGCGGCTGCAGTTCGAGGCCCATGATGCCGGTGGTGGTGCCGTAGACGACCTGGCCACCGGCGTTGTTGATCTGGACCGCGGCCTCCCAGTCGGCGATGCCGTCCAGGTGCTCGAACTCCATGTCCACGACGAGGTCGTCGCCCGGCATGACCTCGGCGCGGGGCTGCTTGCCGTCGACGTGCACGCTCGCGCCGATGACCTTGCCACGGCCGACGGCGACGTCGGTGCTGAGCTCGCCCTGACGGCGTTCCTCGAGCACCTCGCGGAACATGCTCACGGCCTGGACGGGGTCACCGTCGTGCAGCACCTTGCCCTTGTTGAGCAGGACGACGCGGTCGCACATCTCCTGCACCTGGCTGAGGGAGTGCGTGACGATGATGATCGTCTTGCCGGCCTCCTGGAAGGTGCGGATGCGGTCGAGGCACTTGCGCTGGAAGGCCTCGTCACCGACGGCCAGGACCTCGTCGACGAGCAGGACGTCGGGGTCGGTGTGCACGGCGACGGCGAACGCGAGCCGCACGTACATGCCCGATGAGTAGAACTTCACCTGGGTGTCGATGAAGTCCCCGATGCCCGAGAACGCCAGGATGTCGTCGAACTTCTCGTCGGTCTGCTTGCGGCTGAGGCCGAGCAGGCTTGCGTTGAGGTAGACGTTCTCGCGACCCGACAGGTCGGGGTGGAACCCCGCGCCGAGCTCGAGCAGGGCGGCGAGGCGACCGCGGCGGGACACCGTGCCGGAGGTCGGCTGGATGATGCCGCCGATGGCCTTGAGCAGGGTCGACTTGCCGGAGCCGTTCTGGCCGATGAGCCCGACGGTCGAGCCGGCCTGGATCGACACCGTGACGTCGTCGAGGGCCCAGAAGTCCTGGCGGTGCTTCCGCCCGGCGCGGCCGAGCGTGACGATGCGCTCGCGCAGGGTGTTGTCCTTGCGGACCGTGAAGCGCTTGCGGACGTGGTCGATGACGATGACGTCGGGACGCTCGGCGGTCTCGCCGGCGGTCGTCGGGGCGACGGGGGTGCTGATGGCCATGGTCTAGAGCTCCTGCGCGAAGTTGCCCTGCAGGCGGGAGAAGATCCGCTGCGCACCGATGAGGCAGAGGACGCCGATCACGAACGCGATCCCCAGCCGCAGCATCAGGTGGTCCGGGTACGTGACGTCGGCCGGGTCGTGCAGCCAGATCGCGTTCTGCAGGCCGAGCACCGACAGGGTCAGCGGGTTGTTCGTGTAGAGGGTGAGGAGCCAGTCGGCGTTCACGGTCGCGACCACGCGCGAGTACGAGTAGACGATCGGTGAGGCCCAGAGCAGGACCATCAGGCCGACGTCGATGACGAACTGCACGTCGCGCAGGTACACGTTGAGCGCGGACAGCACCAGGCCGATGGCCGCGCCGTAGACCAGGATCACCGCGAGCGCGGGGATCAGGTAGACCAGACCCTCGTGCCACGGGAAGACGCCGATGACGACCGTCGCGGCCAGCAGGATCGCGAACTGGATGGTGAAGTTCACCAGGGCCGCGCCCACACTGGCGAGCGGGAAGACCTCGCGCGGGACGTAGACCTTCTTGATCAGCCCCGAGTTGCCGACGATCGACCCGGTCGACCCGGCGACGATCTCGCTGAAGAGCGTGTAGGCGGTCAGGCCGGTGAAGACGTAGATCGCGAAGTTGTCGATGCCGTTGGCGGCGCCGAGGACCTTGCCGATGACGAAGTAGTAGATGAGCAGCTGTGTCAGCGGGCGCACGAGCGTCCACACGAACCCGAGTGCCGAGTCCTTGTAGCGGGCCTTCAGGTCACGCCGGACGAGCATGCCGAGCATCTCGCGCTGCCGGAAGACGTCGCGCAGCTCACGGAAGGTCCCGCGGAAGGCGCTCGTCGGAGCGCCGATCACGACGAGGGGTTCCTTCGCGAGCGCGGTCATGCGGGCTTGGTCGACCATACGTCTCTTCGTTCGTGGGGGCAGGACCGGAACAGCATACTCACCGGGCCCGCGGGACGGGGTTGGGCGACGGTCGTCGTGCACCCCGAGTGGGGGTGATTCCGGCCGATCCAACCCTCAACCTTCACTTTCGAGTTACCGTTGTTGCAACCCGGACCCTTGTCAACATCCACAGGACGGCCCGTCAGCATGCTCCTCGCATCCAGGCCGATCGCTGCGTTCGCGGTGGTCGGTGCACTCAGTCTCCTCTTGGCCGGTTGTTCCGGTGGTGGCGACGACGCCACCCCGTCGCCGTCCGCGTCCGTCTCGCGCACCCCGAGTGCGACCCCGACGGACGACGACTCGGCGACCTCGGTCCCCACCGACGCGGCCTCGACGCCGACCGACGGTGGGTCCGACGACGGTGACGGCGACGACGCCGGCGCCTCCGACGACGACACCCCCGGTGCGTTCCCGGGCAGCGGCGCGACGAACCAGCCGGACACCGACCCGTCGGAGTACCCGGCCACGTCCGTCGTCACGTTCGCCGGCTGGGACACCGGCTCGAAGACCCTCCAGGCCGGTGGCCTGGTCTCCGGTACGACCGACACGAGCGGGAAGTGCACCTTCACCGCGACGAAGGACGGCGTCACCCGCACCGCCACGAGCACCGCACAGGCGAGTGCCTCGTCGGTGAACTGCGCGCAGGTGTCGTTCCCCGCGGCGAAGGTGTCGAGCGGCACCTGGTCCGTCACCCTGACCTACGCCGTCGGCTCCGCGTCGACGACGTCCGACCCCCTGACCGCCGAGGTCCCGTGACTGTCTCTTATACACATCTGA